>CAIXFN010000017.1 GCA_903918755.1 uncultured Pedosphaera sp. | reverse complement strand
CGGACTGCCTTTGCCAGGTCCGGCGGCGGAGCTTACCCTCGAACAGGAGAAAGAACGCGCGGCTATGCGAGAGCCAGCGTCCGTTAAAAAAGGAAACTCGCACCTGAACCAGAAATCCAGACCACCATGCGGAATCGCTGGTGCCCCACGCTTGCAGTTGCAAAACCCGGGTGCGGTTGCATATTACTGGCAATAATATTTTGCCGCCGTATGAATACCAATTGTCGCCGGGTTTGGGCTATTCTCGCTTTCGGGGTCGCCATTTGCCATTCGCCCATCGCTTGCCCGGGCCAGAATTCCGGCTACCGCGTTTGGGTTTCCAATGAGAAGTCAGGCGACTTGTCGATCATCGACCCCGACACCCGGCAATCTCTGGCCACGATTCCCGTCGGCAAACGGCCGCGCGGTCTTCGAGTGAGCCCCGACGCAACCACCGTTTTTGTGGCTGTGAGCGGTACTCCAATAGCGCCGCCGCCGAAACTGGATGCCCAGGGAAATCCCATATTCGCCAGGGGCAAAGCGGATGACGACGATGATGAGGTAAAAGGGGACAAGACCGCGGACGGGATTGCCGTGGTGGATGTGCGGCAGGGGAAATTTCTGCGCAAAATGCCGATCGGCTCCGACCCGGAACAACTCGCGATCAGCGCCGACGGGCAGCGTTTGTTCGTTTCCAATGAGGACGTGGGCACCGCCAGTGTCATGAACATTGCCAGCGGCCGGGTGGAGCACATCATCCCTGTTCATCGCGAGCCCGAGGGTGTCACCACCAGCCCGGACGGCAAGGTTTTCGTGGTTACTTGTGAATCCGATGGGGAGATCTTTGTGGTGGACACGGCAACCTTCAAAGTGGTTCGGCATTTCAATGTCGGCGGTCGTCCGCGCTCGGCGGACTTTCTGCCAGATGGGAGCCGGGTTTTCATTCCCTCCGAATCGGCGGGTCAAGTGCACGTCATTGACACTGCCAATTACTCGGTGCTTAAAACCATCTCGCTGCCCCCCGGCGCGCGGCCCATGTGTGTCAAGGTCTCGCCCGATGGGAAAAAAGTCTATGTCAGTACCGGCCGGGGCGGGACCGTGATCGTGTTGGACGCCCAAAATCAAACGATACTCAATTCAATCAAAGTCGGCCCCCGACCCTGGGGGATGGCGATCTCCCCGGATGGCGCAGTGCTCTATGTGGCAAATGGACCTTCGAATGACATTTCGGTGGTCGATGTGCCGGCCGGGAAGGAAGTCGCCCGCATCAAAACCGGCGAGAGTCCCTGGGGAGTGGTGCTCGTGCCGACGGCCAAATAAAGCGGCCGGTCGCCAGGAATTTCCGGCTTATTCCCCGACGATGAAAATGCCCTGGGCCGTGATGCTTTTGGTAAATCCGGGTTGGTAAGCTTTGGCGCGTACCACCGTGGAGGTGGCGAGAGAAATTGGTCCCCGGTAGACCGGATCGGACTTGGTCGGCACACTGCCATCCAGGGTATAATGAATGATCGCCTCTGGTTCGCGGGCCGTGATCGTCACCATCACCGGGGTGCGGAAATCTCCCCCGGCGGGGGAAAGCACGGGCGGCGCGAGAACGGGCGGCCCCGGCAGGCTTTCGATCCAGCGCCGAAGCAGCGTCAGCGATTTGGTATCGATCGTTTCGTGGGCGAGCGGGGGCATCTTCATCCCCTCCAAACTGCCCGCCCGCAAAAAGAGAATGGACCGCCAGATGTCATTCGGGGCCACCACGCGGGCACCGTCCACACCCTCGTCGATCAACACCCGGGCATTGATCAAGTTTTGTCGCGCCAGGGGAATTTCGAAACGCGCGTCGAAGTTGGCCACCGTCCCTTCCGGTCGATGACACTGGGCGCAGTTCGCATCCAAAAATGAGCGGGCCCGATCTTCCAGGCTTTGGGATTCATCCTCGCCCCGGGCGAGCTTGGGCAACCCAGTCAGTTCGGTTTCGGAAAGGACCCGAGTGAACAGGCCCGCGTGGTTCCATGCCCGCAATTGATTGTCTGAAATTCCTCCCGGATAGGTCATTACCCCGTTCAATTGGGAGGTCTTTAACCCCAGTACTCCGCCCGCCTTTTCGGTGTGACACATCTGGCAGTCGGCCCGGTTGGGATAATACCAGTTTTGCGTTCGCGTGCCCGTTGCCGTGCGAATCACTAGGGATTCTGTCAGATTGGTTTGGAGGAGATCAGCGTCTGTTCCATCGGCCCGCCACTTGTAAACAACGCCATACACACCTCCCGCGCGATCGCACACCAGGAGACGGGTTTCCAGTCGGCGGTTCACCCCTGGGCGGGTCTCATCCAGCGAAATTTCAAAATGCTTTATGAATACCGTTCCCGGCGGAAAAGTCCACGTCCCGGTCGCGGCGAAACCGATCCTCGGCCCGACTTCCGAGGCGTATTCCGGCACCGCCACCCAGCGGGTCTTGGCCGCGCCATCCGACCAAAACGGGACGTTCAATTCGTAAGGAATCAATCCCGGGGCGGTGGTGAGGGTGGTGGTTCGCGAAAAAGCGCCGGTTTCGGAAAGCCGCTTCGGGATGAATCCCTTGGCCTGTTCGGGCATGGCCAGGTAGGCGGGCGTGCCCCGGTGGGCAGGAAGTCCAAAAGGAGGCGTGGCCTCCGCCCGCAATGGGGAAAATCCCAGGCCCAGAAAAAGGAGCAGCCAGAACCAACCCGCCCCCGACCTTTGACCTAAATTTTTAGGTGAATTCCAGCATTTGCGACGGTGCGGGTTCATCGCGTTGGGGCACGCTTGGCTCAAAGATGCGCGATCTTCTTCAAGAGAGCGGTGGTGGATTTACCCGCTACCACCGGCAGAATGATCACCCGGCCTCCGGCCTGTTCCACTGCCGCTCGTTCCGCCTGATTAATGGTTGCCAGCGTATAATCTCCGCCTTTCACATAAATATCAGGTTGGGCCACCGTGAGGAAATTGACGGCGGTGCGATCATCGAAGATCGTCACCGCGTCCACACTGGCCAGAGCCGCCAGCACCGCCGCCCGGTCGTTTTCGTCATTGACCGGCCTTTCCGGACCCTTTAGTTCGCGTACGGCGCGGTCCGAGTTAAGGCCCACCAACAAGGCGTCGCCGAGATTACGGGCCGCTTCAAGATAGGTGACATGCCCAAGGTGCAACAGATCGAAGCAGCCGTTGGTCACCACCAGGATCTGGCTTTGCTCCCGCAGGGTGGTGCGCCACCTGGTCAGTTGCGCCAGTTTGATGATCTTGTTTCGAAAATTCACCCAGATGAAATCATTGCCGAATCATCGTGGGTGACAAGTTCAGACCTCCACCATCGGAGTTACTGGGTTGCAGCCCGGTAGAACCGTGCCGAGAAACCGGTTCCGGCAGGATCTAGGTAATCCAGCGGCCCGGCTCCAGGCGGATTGGTGAAGATGGGGATCCAGTTCACCAGATTTGAGGAGACGCTCAGCACCAGGGGAGAGGAGCCGGATGCAGCTGGCAGTTGGATGTGAAAACCGCCGGGGCGCAACTGCAGGCTATCGGGGGCCGTCAGAAACAGGAATGGGGTCAGTTCCAGACTGGCCACGCTGCTGGTGTCGGAGCCAAAGTAATTGGTCACCACGACGGTGTAGTCTCCCTGTTGGGCGGGTTGAGCGTTCGTCAGGGTAAGCCGGGCGTTGGTCGCCCCCGGAATCGCCACCCCGCCCAGTCGCCATTGGTAGGCAAGGGGAGGCATGCCGTCCGCGGCGGCTTGAAATTTTACGGTGGCACCGGCCAAGGAAACCAAGCCTGTGGGCTCATTGGTGATGCTGGCCCCCAAATTGGAAATACGGTAGATGCTGCCGTCTGAGTCAATACCCCCGAGCGCCGCTGTGCCGTAAAAACTCAAATCGCTGGCCGCCAGCAAGGGATTGGGGGAGTTGCCAAAGTTTTCGGGCACGGCGGCAACGGTTGTCGTAGTTCCGGCGGCATTCACCTGATAGATCTCCCCGGAAGGCACTCCCGGACCCGCCGCCAGCACGCCATAAAGATTGCCATCTTTGCCCAAAATGGGAGCAGAGGAGGGACGGCTGAACGAAGTAATGAGCGTGAAGTTTGTTCGCGTGGTGATGCGGTAAAGCACGCCCTGTCCGGCGGTTCCGCCCAGCAGCGTGGTGCCATAAAACGAGTTGGCGTTGTTGCCGGCCAATAATCCGGTGATCGGAAAACTGCCCGTTGTGGCGGAGAAGGAAAATATTCTGGTGATTTTGCCGCCCGGGGGGAGGATGAAAATTGCGCCCATCCCATTCGCTCCGCCGGTCGTGGTGGTTCCGTAAAAGTTGCCGGCGGCGTCCATGACGAGGCCTCCAGTGGCCAGGGACCCATTCGTGCCATCGAAAGAATCTAAGGCGGTGAGTATCCCGCCCGGCGTCAACTGGAAAACGGTGCCCAAGCCGTATGCCCCACCGGCCACGGTAGTTCCGTAAATATTGCCATTCGCGGTTTGGAGCAGGGTGCCCGTGGGGGAGTCACCATTGGTGCCGTTGAAAACCGCAATCGTGGTGACAATGCCGGCCGGGGTGGACTTGAAGATCGAGCCATTGGTGTTGGACGGTCCCCCCTGTGCCACACCGTAAAAATTGCCATCCGTCCCGCGAATCAACCCGCCGGTCGGTTGTCCTTCTGTGAAGGTGGTTGTCAAAGTCACCGTCCCAGAGGGGGTAGTTCTGAAGATTGTGCCCAACCCATTGCTGCCGCCGCCGACGTTCAAGCCGTAAAACCCGCCGTCCAGTCCCTCCACCAAAGCACCCACCGGAATGAAGCCCATCGGATTCACCAAAGTAACCAAGTTCGTCAATGTCCCACCGGGCGTCAGCATGAAAAGCGTCCCCGAGCCCGCTTTGCCGCCCGCCTTCGTCAGGCCGTATAAATTGGCATCCGTCCCCTGAATCAGGGTGACCGGCGCAGTGCCGACTGCCGCACCAAAGGACGCCTGGACCGCCAACGACCCCCCGGGTGTCAACTGAAACGCGGTTCCGTTGCCGCTGGCTCCGGCATCTGACGCAATTCCATGCAGTGCGTGGTCCAGCCCCCATACCAAACCACCCGTGGGTGCCCCGGTAAGCGAGTCCAGATCGGCGAGGGTGGTTAGGCTTCCGTCTGGAGAGAGTCCAAAAATGGTCCCCAATTGATTGGCTCCCCCCGAAGTGGTGGATCCATATAATCTCCCGTCCGGGTCCAACGCGAGACCACCATTCGGTGAGGCCCCATTGGTGCCATTAAACGAAACAAAAGTCGTCAACTCCTGCGCCGGAGTCAATTGGAACACAGCCCCCAAACCCGCCAGCCCGCCTTGTTGGGTGGTACCATAGAAATTGCCATTGGTCCCGCGGGTCAACCGCGAAGTAGGTACCGCTCCGCTGGCGGGATTCGATCCCCCGAAAGCGGCCAAGGGTGAGATTCCGTCGGCGAGGGTGAAACGGAAAGCCAATCCGACTCCGAAATCGCCTCCCGCGGCGGCGGTTCCGTAAAACTTTCCATCCGGATCCAAGATCAAGCCATTGGGTGAAGCGCCATTCGTTTGGTTGAAAGAGGCGACTGATGTGAGTGTCCCATTCGTGGTGCATTGATAGATGGTCCCAAAACCACCGTTGGTCCCACCGTGTTTGGTGGTTCCGAACAGGGTCCCATCCGCGGCCTGCACCAAACCTCCCGCCGGGGTCGCGCCATTCGTTCCGTTGAACGAAGCCAAAACAAACATTTGACCATCCAGAGTGGCGCGGAAAACTATGCCCAGCCCGAAGTCTCCCCCTACCGGGGAGGTGCCATAAAAGCTGCCGTCCGTTCCCTGGAGCAAAATATCCGGCGAAACTGCCTTGAATTGGTACAGATCCGTGAAAGTTATTCCGGCGATCGCGGGACCCGCAAAAATCAACGATACCCCGATCCCCATCATGCCCGTGATGCGGTTTTTCCAATTCATTGATTTATCCACAACAGTCAAATTCCCCAGTGCTTTCATAAGTTATAAACTCAATTTTTAATCCGCGACACCGCTATTGCCGGGCAGCATTTTGCCCAGTGCCTTTCCTCTTTCACATTGATAGCACTTTTGATCCTAGCACTTCTCATTCCCGTCTGCAAGCAAAGCTAGTATCAATTTAACCGAGGGGAAATCCCCCGGGGGGGGCGGCTTTTCCGGGTAGTCGGCTTCACCTCGCGCCCTGGCGGTTAGCGCCTCCCTTGGAGCCCTGACCAACAGCGCTCAATTGTAAACGAAAGGAATTATTAACGATATAATGCTCGTTTTTTTGCTTGGATCAGGGTGATTTCTTTGGCGGCGGTTGTTTTCCATCTTCCAACTCCCGGCAACGCCGGCCACAATGCAATAGGGCTCCGGATTGCTCCGGAGCCCCCACCACTACCGCTTGCAACCACCACAAGCGGAAATTATCAGCTGCAATTTCAGTGATCCTTGATTAGCCGGAAGAAATTTGGAGCGCTGGAGTTCAAAACGCTCAAGGGAACGTAGGCCGTATCCTTTCCTTGCAGGGCAAAGGTTTGCACCGGGCCCGCGGTCGGGCTGGGGCCGGTCAAAGTGTTCCAAGAATTGGGATCTCGCAGGTTGCTCGTGGTTTGCAGGCTGAAACCTCCGTCCGGCAGACTCCACGCCACCAGGTATGCCGGACCTGCGGGGAATTGTTGCACGGCGTTGCGATCCTGAGTGGCCAGCTTCCAAACCAGCGGATCCAGCGCGGCGGCGGAAAAATCGTCGCTAAAACTGGCCCCGCCCAAGCTGTTGCTGTAGGAAAAGCCGCTCAAGACCACGTCCAGGCCGACCTTGGCGTCGCCATTGGGCTGGGCGCCCACGTAAATATGGATGGGATTGGGGTTGCCGTCGGAATACGGATCGGCAAAATTGGCCGCCACCTCCGGGCGAATGCTGAAATTGGCCGAAGTGCCATCCGGGGCGGTGACCGTGACCTGGGTATCCTGATTGAAGGTTAACGCCCACTTGCCGAGGACGGTGGCGGAGTGGATGGTTTTCAACGTGCCCGCCGAAGCCGGCCCGATAAACTCGGCGCCGAACAGATTGCTGTTGGAGCTGTATTCATTGATTTTGTAGCGGAAATTGGCATTGGCGCCGCCATTCCCATCCGTTTCGATGTCGAGCCAGATCAGGTTGGTTTCGTTGTAGTCCGGCGCCGTTTCATTCGGCGCGTTTCCCGTGACGAGGAAGATATGGGTCTGGTAGCCGGCCGCCTGCGGCGCCTGCTTGATCGTGACCGCATAGGTCACGGGGTCCGTCGCCCCCACCCAGCTGGTTCCGGCACTGTTCAGGGCCAGGATGCTGGTTCGCTGATACTGGTCCCCATTGCTGGGGGCCGAAAAAAGATTGAGGCCAGCCACCGGGACCGACGGGGGCACCAGAGTGGGCGGCGGGATTTCCACCGGGGACACGTTCATGGCGAGATTATCGAGCCAGAAGTTCAACGGGCCGACGGGGTTATGATAATTGTCGTAAGATTGGATGCGAAAATTGATGCCCGGCACGGTTCCGATGCCAGTTGTACTGGGGTCGATCGGTTGGGTGAGCGTTACCCAGCCGTTGGTGGCGCTGGCGGGAATGGTCTGGCTTCCGAGGAAGATTCCGCTGTAAAAGCCCATCTGGAGGTTGCCATAGGTGCCCGCCGTGCTCAGCGTGGAACTCGGGTCCACATGGATGGCCACCGTGATGTTCGTATACTTCGTGGCGTCATGGGTGCCGCCCGTATCATAGCCGTAGCGGTTGTTAAAGGTGCCGAAAAATGCCTGCTGATTATTGGCGGGAAAGGTGGCTGAAAAATAGAGGGACCCGGAATTGGGGTCGTTGTTGGCATCCACGTTGGCATCCCACGTCATATGCGAATTGCCGGGGTTGACGCCATACCAGTAGATCCAGGAGGCGACACTGCTGCTGGAGTCAAAGCTGTTGGTGTAGGTGACGGTGTCGTCGAGCGTGGACTGGGCGAAAGCGGTTCCCGCGGTGGTCATGGCCAAGGCCATGGCCGCCAGGAATGGGCGTTTCAGGGAGCGGTTGAGTTTCATGGTGAAGTTCAATTTTCTTATATTAATCTGGTCGCAGGACAGTTTCATTCCGCCGGCTCCGGCCGCCTCGGTTCAGGCGCCCCGGTCCGTCGGGACGACAACTCCGCTCGGGGGGCAGTCAAAACGGGCTGCCATCAAAGAGGGTTGCTGCCAGAACCATCGCACAGTAATCGCCGGAAGTCATGTCACCAAAACTAATGACATCGTTCCCCCGATCAGTTTTGCCCCGCTCGAGCGCCCCTTTGGGTAAAGTGCGTATATTTGGCCACCGCCTGCCCGCGGGATCGGACCTGCAGTTTTTCATACACCCTTCGTATATAGGTATTCACCGTCGCGACGCTGATATTGAGCTTCTCGGCGATTTCCTTGTACAGGTAGCCTCCGGCCAGTAATTCCAGCACTTCCTGCTCCCGGGCGGACAATTCCGTCGCTTCGGGGGCCCGGTTCACCGGCGTGCGGAACGATTGCACCACGCGACGGGCGATGTTGCTGGCCATGGGGGAGCCGCCGTAATTGACTTCCCGGAGGGCGGCCAGGAGGTCTTCCCGGGGTGTTTGTTTAAGCAGATAACCGGTCGCACCGGCCGCCAGGGCGTTGAAAATATGGTCGGCATCCTCATAAACGGTGAGCATGACGAATTGGGTGTCGGGGAGCAGGGCCTTCAATTGCCGCACGCATTCGACTCCGTTGATGCCGGGGAGGTTGATGTCCATCAAGACCACTGCCGGGCGTTCCTGCGGCAACCTTTCGAGGGCGCTTTCCGCCGAGCCATGATCGCTGCCGGCGGAAAAACCCTCCGCCCGCCGGATCCAGTCGGTCAGGACCTTGCGCGCCTCACCGTCGTCTTCCACAATGGACACTGAGATTGCCATGATTAAGCCATAACGTAATTAGCCGCCCGCCGATTGTCGTCAGTTTTGATGACAGTTTTCTTTTGCTGGCGGGATTGCTATAAAAAGGCTGTATGAGTTCAACCATTACCGAACCGGCCGATTTGTTCAGCCCGTTCACTCTGCGTTCCATCACCCTGCGCAATCGTATTGGGGTTTCCCCCATGTGCCAGTATTCCTCGGTGGACGGGGTGGCCAACGACTGGCACCTGATGTTTTTAGGGGCCCGGGCGGCCGGGGGGGCGGGATTGATTATCGCCGAGGCCACGGCGGTTGCCCCGGAAGGACGTATCACCCCGGGTGATGCCGGAATCTGGGCGGACCACCAGGTGGAGCCGATCGCCCGCATCAATCGTCTGGTGAAACAACTCGGGGCGGTGCCGGCCATTCAGATCGCCCATGCGGGGCGAAAAGCCTCCGCCGCGCGGCCCTGGGACGGGGGCGCGCATCTGGGGGACGACGAAGGCGGTTGGCCGATCCTTGCCCCGAGTGCCGTTGCCTTTGGTGAGGAGTTGGGCAAGGTACCGCACGCCATGACCCTGGGCGAGATCGCCCGGGTGCAGGCGGACTTTGTGGCCGCCACGCACCGCTGTTTGGCGGCGGGGGTCGAGTGGCTGGAATTGCATGCGGCCCACGGCTACCTGTTCCACGAGTTTCTTTCGCCTCTCGCCAATCAGCGCACCGATAACTATGGCGGCAGTTTTGAGAATCGCATCCGGTTCCTCCTCGACACCACGCGGGCGGTGCGGACGGTCTGGCCGGATCGGCTCCCGCTCACCGTCCGGCTTTCCTGCACGGATTGGGTACCCGGCGGTTGGGATGCCGATCAAAGTGTCGAACTTTCCCGCCGTCTCAAGGACGCTGGTGTCGATTTGATCGATTGCAGCTCCGGCGCCATCCTGCCCGCCGTGCGCATTCCCGTGGGCCCCGGCTTCCAGGTGCCGTTTGCCGAGCGGATTCGCGACGAAGTGGGTATCCCCACCGCCGCCGTTGGCTTGATTACCGATCCCGCCCAGGCTGACCAGATTATCCGTTCCGGTCGCGCCGATCTGGTTCTGCTCGCGCGGGAATTTCTGCGGGATCCGAATTGGCCGTTGCGCGCGGCCCATGCCCTCGGCCGGGGCGCCGCCGTGGTCCCGCCCGTCCAAATGGCGCGCGCTTGGTAAAGGATCTGTCGGCCAATAACCATTCCTCCCCCCATGATCAAAATTCTGGCCCATCGCGCCAACCTCAGCGGACCGCACTCCGTCGTGGAAAACTCCCTGAGCGCCTGCGCCGAGGCCCTCGCTCTTGGTTTCGGTCTGGAAACCGACCTGCGCCGGGATCCGGCCGGGCGGTTTTACATCAGCCACGATCCTCATCCCCACACTGCTGAAAACGATTTGGCGGCTTATTCCGAACTCTTTCGCCGGTATTCCGGACCGGAATTGGCCATCAATGTCAAAGAACTGGGCTACGAGTCCGCCCTGGTGGATTTGATGCTCGGCGGCGGCCTGGGCGCCACGAGTTTCTTTTTCGACTTTGAACTCCTCGAGTCCGCTTCCCCCGGATCGGCCCAACGTCGGATTCGTGCCGTGGCCGGTGGCGATCGGGTCCGACTGGCCTCCCGCTTGAGTGACCGCGGGGAGGGGTTGGCCCAGTGCCTCGCCCTCCCCGGGGAAATTGTTTGGGCGGATGAATTCGATTCCCTCTGGCTTACCGAAAACGAAGTGCGGCGGGTGCGGGCGGCCGGCCGGCAGTTCTATGTCATCTCCCCGGAACTCCATGGTTTCGATGCCGCGGCCCGCCGTCGGCGTTGGGCGGATTTCCAGGCCTGGCAGGTGGACGGCCTGTGCACGGATTATCCGCTGGAAGCACGACAGTTTTTCGGGCTTTAAGGGCGGTTTTTACCTTGAAGCGACCGCCGGGGGCGGGCCAAGCTGAAGACGGGCGGACCATTTCCGTCCCACCGGGTTTTGTTATGCCGTTACAACGTTACCAATTGGACGCCTTCACGAAGGGCTGGTTTGTCGGCGATTTTTCGCCGACCATCATCCCGACCAGTGCGGTTGAGATCGCCGTCAAGCATTACCGTGCCGGCGAGTCGGAAAGCGCCCACCTCCACCGGATCGCCACCGAGTTGACCTTGATCGTCTCCGGTCGCGTCCGCATGAGCGGCGAGGAAGTTGGACCGGGGGAGATCATCAAGATCGAGCCGGGGCAGGCCACCGACTTCATTCCGCTCGAAGATACCGTAACAGTAGTGGTGAAAATGCCTTGCGTAAAGGGCGACAAATATCCCTGCCCGGAACCCGCCGCATGAAAATCCGGGCTGTATTATTTGATCTGGACGGGGTGCTGGTGGATGCCACCGAGTGGCATTATGAGGCCCTGAACCGGGCCTTGGGACTTTTCGGCTACACCATTGCCCGCTATGAGCACCTGACGACCTACAATGGGCTGCCCACGCGCAAGAAGCTGGAAATGCTTTCCATTGAGAAGGGGTTTCCGCGGGGTCTGCACAGCCTGGTCAACAAGATCAAACAGAAATACACCCGGGAGGAGATCCTCCGCAGTTGCACCCCTTATTTTGAAAAGGAGTTCATGGTGCACCAGCTCAAGCGCGAAGGTTTCAAACTGGCCGTCTGCTCCAATTCCATCCGCGAAAGCGTGGAGCTCATGCTCCGCGGCAGCGGCATTTATGACCTCTTTGACCTGGTGCTCAGCAATGAGGATGTCACCCATGCGAAGCCCGATCCCGAAATTTACCTGGCCGCATGCGAGCGCCTGGGGATCCAACCCGCCGAGGCCCTGATCGTCGAGGACGCCCCCCATGGGTTGGAAGCAGCCCGGCGGAGCGGGGGAGTGGTCTGCCAGGTGACCGGATTCAACGAGGTGGATTATGCCCGCATCCGCCGCTCCCTCGATAACGGCGGCTGAATTTATGTTGCAAGTCGTCATCCCGCTCGGCGGCAAAGCCACCCGTTTCCAGGAACGGGGTCACACTTTTCCCAAGCCCCTTTACGAAATCGGCAACCGTTCGATGATCGAGGTGGTGCTCGAGAATCTGGCCGCCCCGGCGCCGGTGCAATACACGTTTATTTGCCGTAAGGAACACCTCTCGCAGTTTTACCTTGGCGATATGCTCCGCTTGCTCGCCCCTGGCTGTCGCGTGGTGTCGCTGGAAAATGAAACCGCCGGCGCTCTTTGTTCTATTCTGCTGGCGGTGGATCAACTCGATCTCGAGGGGGAAATCCTGATCGCCAATGGGGACCAGTTTATCACCAGCAGTCTGGACCCTTTTTATTCCGCCTGCCGCCAGCCCGGCATCGATGGTTGCATCCTCACCTTCACCGCCACCCATCCGCGTTGGTCCTTCGCCCGCACCGATGAGACTGGCCGGGTGATCGCCGTGGCGGAGAAGCGGCCCATCAGCAAACAGGCCACCGTGGGACTTTATTATTTCCGGCGCGCGCGCGACCTGGTGGAGGCCTCGGAGCGGATGATCCTCAAGGGGCTCACCACCAGCGGCCAGTTCTTTGTCTGCCCGGTTTACAACGAGCTCATCCTGGCGGGCAAAAACGTGCGCACCCACCATCTGCCGGAAGGCACGATGCACAGCCTCGGTACGCCCGAGGATCTCGACGTTTTCATCAAGTACCAGTTGGGCGGGCAATTGCGGCCGCGGGAGTAAGCCACTGCGGAACGTCCTCGGGGCGGTTTGTTTCCGCGACCCGCACCGCGTTCAAAGCATAAAAAAAGGGCGTGGAGGGTGCTCCACGCCCGGTGTTGAATTGAATTGTCCGCGGATTACTCGGTCGGTTTCCGCGGGAGCTTTTCGTCCTGCATGGCGGCCTTGTAAACAAATGCCGCCATGATCACGGAGGATTCCTTCATGTCCTCGGGCGGCACCCGGTCAAACACGTCCGCATTCGAATGATGCGTCCGGCTGCCATACTCCAGCGGATCCTGGATAAACTGGAATCCCGGCAGGCCGATGTTGTCGAAGGCGACGTGGTCGGTCGATCCGGTATTGCTCGGGGTGATGGTGGAAGCGTCCAAATCCCGGAACGGGGAAAGCCATTCGCGGAACATCGGGCGCACCGCCTCGTTACCCTGCAGGAAGATCCCGCGGATCTTTCCCGCGCCGTTGTCGAGGTTGAAATAGGCCGACAGCCGGTCGTATTCCTTGCCCTTGATCAGTTTGCGGCTGGGGGTGTCGGAATCAGCGGTAGTCAGGTTGGTGTAATAGCCGAAGTGCTCCTTCACATAGGCCGTTGAGCCCAGCAACCCTTCTTCCTCCCCGCTCCACAGGGCGATGCGGATGGTGCGGCGCGGCTTCAAATCCAGTTGCTTGATGATGCGCACTGCTTCCATGGCCACCGCCACGCCGGCGCCGTTGTCCGTCGCGCCCGTGCCCGATTGCCAGGAATCCATATGCCCGCCCAGCATCACGATTTCCTTCTTCAAGTCCGTGCCGGGAATCTCGGCGATCGTGTTGTAAGACATCAGGTCGTCACTGTGAAACTTCACCTGCAGATCCACCGCCATTTTCATCTTTTCGCCGGCTTCGGCCATGCGCACCAGGCGGTTGTAATGTTCCACTGCCAGCGTGATTTGGGCCGGAATCACCGGCGCATTCGTGGCATAAGGCGAGACGCGCGGGGCGCCCCCAAAGCCGCCGAATCCACCGCGGCCACCGCCGCGACCGCCCCGGCCCTCGGCGACCTCGCCCGGCGCATTGGTCGTGGCACTCGTCGTCAGGTTGGTGGTCGACGCCCGGGACCGGTTGGTGCGGGACATCGTGCTGTTGGTGGCCGTTGTCGTGTCCGGCGGCGGGACCGTTGCGCTCATCACAAAAATCGTGCCGCCATCACCCTGTGAGCTCGGGTTGACAATGACCGCCGCACCCTCTTTCGCCAGGAAGGAAAGATAACGCGCTCCCCCGGGTCCGCCCGGGCCACCGCGTCGTCCCGGACCGCCAAACCGGCCGCCTGGTCCGTTGGTTCCTCCGGGACCGCCCGGCCCGCCGGGGCCTCCGCGTCGGCCCCCGGGTCCGCCCATCGGCCCCAGCAATCCGGGTGTGAAAGTAGAACCGCCCGCCCGCGGCACGTCGGCGTTGGCCATTTGCAGCAGGTTGGATTCCACCAAACGGTTGGCTTGCGGATCAAAATGGGGGGTCACCTCCCGGATCGGGCTGATCAGAACAATGGCTCCCTTGAGCTTGCCCTTGTAATTTTCCAAATCCGTCTCATTGGTGGGGTTGAAGTAGACCACCTTGCCCTCGATCGGTTTTTCAAACCCGGGCGACCACGCCGCCGGGAACCCGATCAGGGGAATGCCTTGCGGCTCCGTGATTTGGGCGGAGAAGCGCTTCAACGACCAACCCCGGCCAAACGGGCCCCACGCTTCCAGGTGGGAGTTCGTCAGGCCATAGGTGGTCAGGCGCTCGCGCGTCCACTCGTTCGCCCGCTTCATGTTCGGGGACCCCGTCAACCGCGCCCCGATCACTTCCGTCAAATAGCTCAGGGTGTCCATCACCTGCGAATGATTCAGGCCCTCTTCGCGGATCCGGGCGATGGGATCATTCGTATTGGTGGACCGACTGGAAAAACCCCCGCCGGCCGCCGGCGGTGTGACCGGAGCGGCTGCTTCGGCCGGGGCTTTCTTCAACTCCTCCACCGAAGACTTCAGCGATTGCAGCTGCTTTTCAATGTCTTCGATTAGTTTTTCCTTGGGCGGCGGCGTTTGCGCGCGGCCCAGCGGACCGGACGCGAGCAGGCACAAACCGGCCATCAAGGCGGCGCGGATCGTGGGCTTGGTGGGGAGGGGTATTACCATAGGTTTTGGTTGCTTAGCAGGGATGGGGCGGAACGGGCAAACCGCTGCCGCCGGGGAGTGGGCCGCCCGCCGACAATTGGGCCGGGAGGAGGTGGGAGTAACTCGGTTTTTTTCACGCGAAAAAACATTCGATACGCCTATTGGACCGCGCTCGCAAGTCTTAAGTTACAACCTTTTTCCTTGTCTTGCGGCGGGCAAAGGATTAGGAAAAAAAACATGTCCAATTCCAACCCGAAATCCCCCTCCGCCCCCGTGCGTCTCGAAATCCCATTGCGTTCCCTGAGCCGCCGTCATTTTATTTATACCACCGCCCTCGCCGCCAGTTCGCTGGCCCTGGTCGGCCGCGCCGCCCCCCGGCGCGCTTATAAGTCGCCGAATGAGAAGCTCGACATCGCCATCATCGGTTGTGGCGGCAAAGGTCAGGTGGATTCCACCAACCTCGCAAATGCCGGGGAAAATATCGTGGCCCTGTGCGATGTGGATGCCAAGAATCTGGCCAAGGCCGCCCTCAAATGGCCCAACGCGAAGCAGTACCGGGATTATCGCGAGATGATCGAAAAGGAAAAATCCGCGGACGCCGTCACCGTCAGCATCCCCGATCACCACCACGCCCCCGCCGCCATGCGCGCCATCAAGGCCCGTAAACATGTGTATTGCCAGAAGCCCATGACCCATACGGTCTCCGAGGCCCGCGCCCTCACCCTGGCGGCCCGGGAGTATAAAGTCATGACCCAGATGGGCAACCAGGGACACTCGGACGAAGGCATCCGGCAACTTTGCGAAATGATTTGGTCCGGCGCCATCGGTACCGTCCGCGAGGCCCACAGTTGGACCAACCGTCCCATCTGGCCCCAGGGCCTGGTGCGGCCCAAGACCACCGACCCCGTGCCCGCCAATCTGGATTGGGATTTGTGGCTGGGACCGGCCCCCGAACGGCCTTTTGTCTCCCAATGGCCGGATGACAAAATGCGCGATCGTCGTATCTATCATCCCTTTGCCTGGCGGGGTTGGTGGGATTTTGGTTGTGGCGCCCTCGGCGACATGGCTTGTCATGTGATGGACGGGGCCAACTGGGCTCTGAAATTCGGTTCCCCCTCGAGCGTCGAGTTGGTGGACTCCTCCCCGGTCAGCGTGGACATGGCTCCGAATTGGTCCATCATCCGGTATCAATTCCCCGAACGGGAGGGTTTGCCCCCCTGCACCTACACGTGGTATGACGGCGGCAAGAAGCCCGAGCGCCCCAAGGAAATGGAAGCGGAAAACTGGGAATCCAGCGGCACCCTGTTCATCGGGGACAAGGGCAAAATCCTCTGCGGCGAATATATCGGCCGGCCGCGGCTCCTTCCGGAATCCAGCATGGCGGAATATAAACGGCCGACCCAGACCATTCCCCGGGTGCCCGGCAACAGTCCCTACAAGGATTGGATTCGCGCGTGCAAAGGCGGTCCCCCCGCTTGTTCGAATTTTGACGTTTCAGGTCCCTTCACGGAAGTCGTTGTGCTCGGTAACCTGGCCTTGCGCCTTGGCAAGAAGATCGACTGGGACGGTGTCAATATGAAGGCCAAAGGATTGCCCGAAGCCGACCAATACATCCACGCCCAATACCGTAAAGGCTGGGAAATCTAGTCATTTAATGGGGTGGCGGCGGTGACCAGGACCGCCGCCACCCGCACAGTTGTCCATCGGGAAGGAATTTATTCGCGACGGTTTTGGTAGGTCAATACGGTAGGTCAGCCCAAGGAAGAAACATGAAAAAATGCGCTTATTGCGGCAAAGAGTACCCTGACCAAATGACCACTTGCCCACAAGATGGGAACCCTTTACCGGTCCCTCCTGCCGCCGGGCCATCGCCTTTGCAGGTTCCTTCGTCCGGTCTGACCCGCACCAGCCTGATCCTCGGCTGCGCCTTGGTCTTCATCGCGCTTCTGGCGGGCCTGCTCCTTCCCGCCCTCGCTCGAGCCAAGTACAAGGCCGAGCAAATTAATTGCGTTAGCCGTCTGATGTCGATTGACCTCGCCTATCGCATCTGGGCCGATGATCACACGAACAACCTTCCCCACTCAATTCTGGATCTCACCAATGAACTGGGCACTCCCGACTTCCTCATTTGCCCGGCGGATCACCTTCATGCCCGTGCGCGCGACGGCAGTCCCGTGGACTGGAATCCCGCCAATTTCAGTTATGAATTCCTGGGTTTTGGGGTCCCCCAGGATCAGGTTCTCAACCGGGTCATCGTCCGGTGCCCCATTCACACCAATGAACTGCGCGGCGATGGCTCGGTCATGGTGGGCGGCCGGGCTTTGGCCGACGCGTTACCCGGCTCTTCCTGGACCCGGAAGTACCCGGCACGCATGGATGCCGTCCCCCAGGGAAAGTAATACGGACTCCACCCGGGGGTCGCGCGCCAGTTTCCGATTCAACTTGTCGATTGCCCGCCCATTCTCATGCTTGATCGGACCCGGCTTGCCCAGTCGGCCGCCCCACAGCATGTTGTCAAACAGGATCAGGCTTTGCGGCCGCATCAGCGGCAGGAGCCGTTCGTAATAGTCGTCGTATTCGGGTTTGTGGGCGTCGATGAACGCGAAATCAAACACGGGCTTGGGCCCCATTTCTTCCAGGGATTCCACGGCCGGACCGAGGCGCAATTCGATCTTCTGGTCCACCCCGGCCTTGGCCCAGTATTTCCGGGCCATGTTGGTCCACTCCTCGCTGATGTCCAGGCAGAGCAGGCGGCCGGTCGCGGGGAGCCCGCGCGCGATGCAGATGGCGCTGTAACCTGTAAAAGTGCCAATCTCGATGGCGTTTTTCGCGCCGGTCGCCGCCACGAGCATCGTCATAAAAGTTCCCTGATCCCGCCCGATTTGCATCTGGGCGAAATCCGGTAATTTGCGGACGGTCTCCGCGCGGAGCGCGTCCAGCACCTTGTCGCCGGTCTTGCTGCGGCAATCGCTCAGGTAGGTATACAAACGCTCGTTGAGTTTGACAAATTTCAACCCGCCCTGCTTTTTGAGGTTCAATTCCGGTTTCTTGACAATCATGATGGTTTTGCGTTGGCCGAGGGATGGTTGCCGGCCTTGGCTTTTGCCAGGGGCCGATGCCGGAAGCAATCCACCGTATGGTCGTTGACCAGCCCGGTGGCCTGCATGAAGGCATAACAAATGGTGCTGCCCACAAATTTGAACCCACGTTTCAGGAGATCCTTGCTGAGCGCGTCGGACTCCGCGGTGCGCGCCGGGACTTCGCCGAAATGGGCGCGTTGGTTTTGCAAGGGGCGGCCCCCCACGAATCGCCAGACATAGGCGTCGAAACTGCCGAACTCCTTTTGCACCGCCAGGAAGGCCCGCGCATTGCCAATGGTGGAGGCGATTTTAAGCCGGTTGCGCACAATCCCCGGGTTGGCCAGTAACTCCGCCACCTTGCGCGCATCGTAGTTGGCCACTTTCACAGGATCGAAGCCGTCCAGGACTGCCCGGTAACAGTCGCGCTTTTTGAGGATGGTATCCCAACTGAGTCCGGCTTGCGCCCCTTCCAGGATCAGGAACTCGAACCAGACGCGGTCATCATGTACCGGCACGCCCCACTCCTGGTCATGGTAGGCGATGGCCAGTTCGTTGTTGGCCCAGCGGCAGCGTGTCTTCATCTGGAGGCGCGCATTGCAACACGAATGGCAATCTTTGAGAACTGAAAAAAATCGCCATTGCCAAAAACGCGCGGCTTTGCGCCAATAGCGCGCATGATGCTTCGCTTGCTTTGCCTTCCGGCCCTCCTGTTGCTCCTCGCTCAGCTTTCCCTGCGGGCACAGACCAATTCCCCCACGGCGCTGACCGCCGCGGATGCCGCTGCGGCCGGAAAGCTTTTCGGACTGCATTTCACGCCCGAGCAAAACGAGCAGATGTTGCCGGGGTTGCGCGACCAAGCCCGCGACTACGATGTTATCCATCAGTTCCCGCTCTCCAATGCCGTCCCCTCCGCGATGCTCTTCAATCCGCTCCCTGTGGGGTTCAAGTTCGAGACCACCCATCGACCTTTCCGAGCGAAATCATTGCCCAAATTCAAACGTCCGGCGCAGTTGGATGACCTGGCTTTTTGTTCGGTGACTGAATTGGCGGCATTGCTCAAGACCCGGCAAATCACTTCCGTGGAACTCACCCAATTCTACCTCGGGCGCCTCAAGCAATATGGGCCCCGGTTGGAATGTGTCATCACGCTGACCGAGGATCTGGCCCTGGAGCAGGCCCGGCGCGCGGACCGGGAAATCGCCGCCGGCCATTATCGCGGCCCGCTGCACGGCATTCCCTATGGCGTCAAGGACCTGCTCGCCACCCGCGGCATCCGCACCACCTGGGGCTCCGCCCCTTATACCAACCAGGTGATCGATGCCGATGCCACCGTGGTGAAACGCCTCGCCGATGCCGGGGCCGTGTTGGTCGCCAAGCTTACCCTCGGCGAATTGGCCATGGGCGATGTCTGGTATGGCGGCACGACCCGCAATCCCTGGAATGTGCGCCAGGGTTCCAGTGGATCCTCCGCCGGTCCGGCCGCCGCCACCGCCGCCGGATTGGTTGCGTTTGCCATCGGCACAGAAACTCACGGTTCGATTGTCTCGCCTTGCGAACGCTGTGGTGTCACTGGCCTGCGCCCCACCTACGGCCGCGTCAGCCGCACCGGGGCCATGTCCCTCAGCCCTTCCATGGACAAGATCGGCCCCATCGCCCGCACCGTTGAGGATTGTGCGATCATCCTGCAAGCCATCCAGGGACCCGACGGGATTGACCAGACGCTCTACGACGCGCCCTTCAACTACGACGCCACGAAAAAATGGCAGGGCCTGCGGATTGGTTACTTGCGGGACGACTTTGAAAGCGATCGCGGGGATCGTCGCACCAACGAATTCGCCGCGCTTGAGCAAATGCGGAAGTTGGGCGCAAAGCTCGTGCCGGTCAGCCTTCCTAAACTACCCGCAAACGCCATTTCCTTTGTCCTCTCCGTGGAAGGAGCGGCCGAGTTTGATGAGCTCACGCGCAGCGGTCAGGATGCCCTGCTGGCCCGCCAATCGCGTGGAGCGTGGCCCAACATTTTCCGCACGGCCCAGCTGGTGCCCGCCGTGGAGTATCTGCAGGCCAACCGCATCCGCTACCTCCTCATCCAGGCCACGGCCGCGGCGTTGCGGGACGTGGATGTGTTCCTCGCGCCCCCGTTTACCGGCGAGTGCCACCTGATCAGCAATCTTACCGGGCATCCTTGCGTGGTTGTTCCCGACGGCTTTACCAAGGATGGCGCGCCTACCAGCATTTGCTTCCTCGGCAACCTCTTCCGTGATGCCGAAACCCTGATGGTGGCTCAAGCCTACCAGGAAGCGACCGGCTTCCACAAAAAGCATCCGGATCTCAGCGCCTTGGTCGGTGGTAAATGACCGATCCCTTATTTCCCCACTGGTGCCAGCGCCTTCAGCGCCGCTTGAAAATCTTCGGGGAGTGGTGCCACAAAGGCCATTTTCTTGCCGGTCCCGGGATGCTGCAATGACAATTTCCACGCGTGCAACATCTGGCGCGCGGGCCGGTAATTCGTCAATTCCCCCAACCGCTGATTCTGGCGCGCACCGTAAACCGAATCCCCCGCCACCGGAAAACCCAGATGGTGAAAATGGACCCGGATTTGGTGGGTTCGGCCGGTGTGCAGCAGCGCCTCCACATGGGTGGCATGCCGCAAGCGGGCCAGGATGCGATAACCGGTCCAGGCCTCGCGTCCGCCGCCATCGGTCACGGCCATGCGTTTCCGGTGGTTGGGATGCCGGGCGATCGCCGCTTTGATGTCGCCCTTTTCCCGCGGCAGGTCGCCGCAGAGGATGGTTTGGTAAATTTTTTCAAGGGTCCGTCCGGCGAATTGTTCGGACAAATTCTGATGCGCCGCGTCCGTCTTGGCCACCACCAGGCAGCCGCTGGTTTCCTTGTCCAGTCGGTGCACAATCCCGGGGCGGGCGACCCCACCGATGCCGCTCAATTTCCCCGCGCAATGATGGAGCAGGGCGTTGACCAGGGTATGTTCCTCATGGCCCGCCGCGGGATGCACCACCACTCCGGCCTCCTTGTTCAGCACCAGCATCTCCGCATCTTCATACAGGATGGTGAGCGGCATTTCCTCCGGTTGCGCTTCCGCCGGCCGGGCTTCGGGCCAAACCACCTCCACCACTTCGCCGCTGCGCGGGCGATGGGTCGGTTTCACTTTCTCCCCGTTTACCCGAATGTGGCCCTCTTCGATCAACCGTTGGATCGTGCCCCGGGAAACCGCCGGAAAACGCGTGCGGAGATACGCATCCAGCCGTTCCTGCGGCAGCGACGCCTCGACCGTCACCGAATCTTTGCGTTCCGTGGTCACGCGGCGGGTCGGGCGGCTTCGGGCGGCGGCGGGGTCGGCTTGAAGGAAAGGATGAAGATCAGCCCCACGCCAATGCAAATCGCGCTATCGGCGATATTAAATGCCGGGAAACCGATTTCCTCGCCGCCGCGCGGGAGGATGTAAAAGCGGAGAAAATCTACCACGTATTCAAACCGCAGGCGGTCGATCAGGTTGCCCACAATGCCCCCGAAAATTAATCCCAGCGCCAGTTGTCCCAGCCGGGTGTGGGCGTCAAAAAAATGCCGGCTCCGGTAAAGCACCACGAGGGCCGCAATCGCCACCACCGCCAGCGCGCGGTTCCGCCCCATGAACAGACTCCAAGCCGCCCCGGTATTGTGCCAGTTTACGAACCGGAAGAACCCGTCGAGCAGGATCTTCTCCTGCCCGGCCGGCAGATAACGCATGACCAATGTCTTGGTCAGTTGATCCAGCAACAGCACGCCGACCGCCAGCGTCAGGATGCACGCCGTGGGCCGGCGGCTGAGTTGAATTAATTTGGCCGTATCCATTCCGTTTGCAGAGCTTAACCCACCCCATGCCCGGGGTCAACGCCCGCCCGGCAGTAGACGACCGTCTCCGGGAACTCAACGCGGCATATGCCCCCGCCGCCGATTTGACGTCACCCCGCCGGTCTGGCAGCATTTTCCCATGTCGCCCGTTGCCCTCCCGATTCTCCATCGCTTGGCCGTCTGCTTTTTGGCCCTCTGCCTCTCCGCCCGCCTGGCCGATGCCCAACCCTGCCGGATCACCGTGGTGGAGCAGGGGACCGGTTGGCCGGTGCCGCTGGTGGAATTGCGAACCACGCACCAGGTCCGGTTCGTCACCGATAACGCTGGCGTCATTGCCTTCGATCTCCCGGAGTTAATGGGTCAGGAAACCTGGTTCGATGTCATTGGCCATGGGTATGAAATTCCCAAAGACGGATTCGGCAACCGCGGCGTGCGTCTCGTCCCCGAACCGGGCAAATCACTGAAGGTCGAAGTGCGGCGCACCATCATCGCCCGCCGGTTGGGACGGCTGACCGGGGCGGGCTTGTTTGCCGAAAGCCAGAAACTGGGCGAGAACCAGGACTGGCGGGAAACCGGGGTGCTGGGTTGCGACACCATCCAGAACGCGATCTACCGCGGTAAACTGTTTTGGGTCTGGGGCGATACCACCCTGGCGCGCTATCCCCTCGGCATCTTTGACGGCACCGGGGCCACCACCCCCGCGACCGCTCTTCCCCCACTCGCACCTCCTTTGCGGTTTCCCTACGAGTATTTCACCGATCCCCGTGGGCAACCCCGCGGCGTTGTGAAAATGCCCGGCACCGGCCCCACCTGGATCGCCGGCATGGTCACGCTGCCGGATGCGCACGGGGAACCGAAGCTGGTCGGCAGCTACATGAAAATCAAGCCGCCGCTCGACGCGTATCTCTGGGGCTTGTGCGTCTGGAACGATCAAACCGCGGGCTTCGAACCGCTCAAGACGGTCTGGACGAAATCGACCGCCGAACCCCAAGCCCCGCCGGTGCCGCAGGGCCACGCGTTCCTTTGGCGGGATCCCGCCGGCAAGGAGTGGGTGATGTTTGGCAATCCCTTCCCCACCTTGCGGTGCCCGGCCACTTTTGAAGCCTGGCAGAATCCTACCAACTGGGAGACCCTGACCCCGCCCAAAACGCTGTCCGCGGCCAAGGGTGGTGGGATGGTCAAACCGCACACCGGTTCCCTCGCCTGGAATGCCTGGCGGAAACGCTGGGTGACCGTGTTCATGCAAAACGGCGGCCAAAGCTCCGACTTTGGCGAATTGTGGTACGCCGAAGCGCCCACTCTCACCGGACCCTGGGGGCCCGCGGTAAAAGTTGTCAGTCACGAGAACTACACCTTTTACAACCCGCGCCTCCATCCTGAATTTACCTCGGCGGACTCGCCCGTTCTGCTGTTTGAAGGCACCTACACCATGACCTTCGCCAAACACCCTCCCCCCACGCCGCGGTACGATTACAACCAAATCCTTTACCGCCTGGATCTGGACGACCCTGCGCTCCAACCTGCGCAGGTGGATTGACTCGAGCCGTTGACACCCGGGGTAGGGGACTTTAGGTTTTGCCCGTGTTTGAACTGGTATCTTCGTATTCGCCGGCCGGGGATCAGCCGCAAGCGATTGCGAAGCTGACGGAAGGGTTGTTGTCGGGGGCCAAGCATCAGACTCTGCTTGGCGTGACGGGCTCCGGCAAGACTTTCACCGTGGCCAACGTGATCCGCAATGTGGACCGGCCCACGCTGGTGATGTCCCACAACAAGACGCTTGCGGCGCAGTTATACGCCGAGTTCAAGGGTTTCTTCCCCAACAACGCGGTGGAGTATTTCGTCAGCTATTTCGATTACTACCAGCCGGAAGCCTACATCCCGCGCACGGACACCTTCGTGGAAAAGGACTCGGCGGTGAACGAGGAAATCGAACGCCTGCGCCTCTCCACCATGAGTTCCCTGTTCGCCCGACGGGATGTGATCGTGGTGGCCAGCGTCTCCTGCATTTACGGCATCGGCAGCAAGGAGGATTACGAGGCCATGGTGATCCCGCTCCGCGTGGCGATGGAGATCACCCGCGACCAGTTCCTGAGCCGGCTCGTCGATCTGCAATACACCCGCAACGACATCGAATTCACCCGCGGCCAGTTCCGGGTTCGGGGCGACACCGTCGAATTGTGCCCCGCCGGCCGCGAGGATGCCCTGCGGTTGGAATTCTTTGGCGATGAAATCGAGCGCATCACGCGGTTCGAACCCCTGACCGGCAACACCACCGAAGCCCTCACGGCGGTGACCATCTATCCCGGCAAGCAGTTCGTGACGCCGGGCGAAAAAATGAAGCCCGCCATCCTCTCCATCCGCGAAGAATTGGGCGACCGGATCGCCTGGTTTGAAAAGCACGGCAAACTCATCGAGGCGCAGCGGATCAAAATGCGGACGGAGTACGATCTGGAAATGATGGAGGAGATGGGCTTTTGCTCCGGCATCGAGAATTACACCCGCCATATCAGCGGCCGGGCGCCCGGTTCGCGTCCGTGCACCCTCTTTGATTTTTTCCCGAAGGATTACCTGCTGGTGGTGGATGAGTCGCACGTCACTATTCCCCAGATCGGCGGCATGGCGGCCGGCGATCGTTCGCGCAAAACCGTGCTGGTGGACCACGGCTTCCGTCTGCCCAGCGCCTTGGACAACCGGCCGTTGAATTTCGAGGAATTCCAGGGTCACCAAAATCAGACACTCTACGTCAGCGCCACTCCGAGCCCGGCGGAACTCGGCTGGTCGCAGAGCCGGATCATCGAGCAGATCGTCCGTCCCACGGGTTTGGTGGATCCCCGGATCACGGTCAAGCCGCTCGCCGGCCAGATTGATGACCTGATCGAAGAGGCGCGCAAACGGGTGGAATTGAACGAACGTGTACTCGTTACGACCCTCACGAAACGCACCGCCGAGGAACTGACCGACTACCTGCGCGGCATCGGTGTCAGCGTCCGCTATTTGCACAGCGAGATCGATGCCATTGAGCGGGTCGAAATTCTGCGCGCCTTGCGAAAAGGTGAATTCAATGTGCTGGTCGGCATCAACCTCCTCCGCGAGGGCCTGGATCTTCCCGAGGTTTCCCTGGTGGCCATTCTCGACGCCGACAAGGAAGGCTTCCTGCGTTCGACCACGAGCCTGATTCAGACCGCCGGGCGGGCCGCGCGCCATCTCAATGGCGAGGTCATTCTCTATGCGGACGTGATGACCCAAAGCATCCAGAAATTCCTGGCCGTTTCGGAATTCCGCCGCACCCGGCAACTGGCCTACAATAAAGAGCACAAAATCACCCCGCGCAGTGTGAGCCGGGCGGTCGAGGAAAGTCTTTCCTCGCACCAGGAAGTGGTGAATCAGGCGGGTTCCCTGCTGCGGGATACCGCGGGCAATTTTGACGTGACCGAGACCGTGCGGGAATTGGAGGAGGAAATGATTGGCGCGGCCAACAACCTGGAATTTGAAAAGGCCGCCCTCCTGCGTGACCAGATTCGCGAGTTAAAACGGTCCACGGGCGATGGCACCTCCACGCCGGCCCCGCAGCGCGTGAGCTATGGGCGGGGTGCCAAAAAGGGCCGCAAAGGCGGCCGCTCGGCGTACTGAATCGGTTTGCCCGACTCAATTCAAAGACACATCCTCGGGCATATCGGCGAGGATGCGGTATTTCCAGCCCTTTTGCCGGAGCACCGTCCGCCAGAGATTTTCCGGATCGGCGTGGAAAACCAGGTCCAAATTCGCCGGGTAGGTCAGCCAGGCGTCGCGCTCCATTTCGCTTTCCAACTGGCCGGCACTCCACCCGGCATATCCCGCGAACATTTTCACCTGCTGACGGGGTGATTCCGATCCCCCCAGTTCCGCCAGCGCTTCCAGGGAATGCCCAACGCTCAGGTTGGCAATCACATTGGCGTCCGGCAGATAGAGATCAGTGTGGAGAAAACTGAAGGCGGCCAGTTCCACCGGACCGCCCAAATAAAGCGGGTGATCCTGGAACGCCGCGGGCATATCCACCGCCACCATTTCGCCCAGTTGTTTGCCGCTCGGCCGGTTCAGCACCAGCCCCATCGCCCCTTCGGCGTTGTGTTCGCACAGCAGGATCACCGTCCGTTGAAAATAGGATCCCCGCAACTGGCCGCTATCCAGCAGCAATTGCCCCTTCAAATAGTGCGCTTCCTGACTCATGCGATTTGCCGTCAACAATCTGGCTCAAATTCCCAAAAAAACAACTCCCACCATTCCGCCTGATCATCCGCAACCCTCCCGCGCTCGGAAGGGGCCTCATTTCCCATTAAAGACGTGGCCCGGGATCGAACAGGTGGCGAAAACCCCCACGGCATTGATCGAGTAGGTGCCGCCGCTCGGGCAGGCGGGGACGACCGTGCGCAAATAGGGCTGCAAGTCCGCCAACGTGGGCACACTCCCCGCGATCCGGGCATTGTCCGCCGCCCACATGTGCTTCGCCAATTCGACGGTGCGCAAGGTGGCG
Source organism: uncultured Pedosphaera sp. (assembly GCA_903918755.1). Lineage (GTDB taxonomy): Bacteria > Verrucomicrobiota > Verrucomicrobiia > Limisphaerales > Pedosphaeraceae > CAIXFN01. The sequence goes on along the minus strand of CAIXFN010000017.1, from coordinate 138,932 downwards.
ATGCACGCCGGGGCCAGCGCGGCGTTGGCCTGCTGTTGGGCCGCTTGGGCGCTGGCATCCTGCAATTGCTGGGTTTGGGTGCGTAAAGCGGCATTCTCCGCCGCCAACGCCTGCGCCTGGCCGACCTGAACGCGGGCGACCTTCTCGACCATATTGGTCAGTTCACGGCTGGTTTCGCGTAATTGGCGGATTTCCGCGCGCAACCGGAGTAAATCCTCGTTGTCCTTGCGCAATTTGGTCAGTTCCGCCGCGGGAATAATCTGCTTTTTGAGCTCCTCATTTTCCGCCCTGACCACCTTCAATTCTTCCACCTGGGCGCGCAACACCGCCAGTTCGACCTCTTTCGCCTGTCCGGCGGAATAAAGGAAATAGCCGCCCGCCAGAAGGGCGACGACGCAGACCCACGGAATGAGTGATTTCATATGATTTCATCCGCGCCGGCCGATGGGGCCGGTTACCGCCCGGACGACCGGGCGGAAAGTGGTGCGCGTGGCGGGAGTTGAACCCACAACCTGCGGCTTCGGAGGCCGTCACTCTATCCAATTGAGCTACACGCGCAGCCGTTTTGCATACTGCGGGAGGCAACATAAGCCCCTCCCGCCCTCCCCGGCAAGCAAAACCGAACGCGATTTCTGGGGCGGTACGGTGGTGGGCGGCGGAGTGCCGAAGTTGGATTAACTGTCCGGAAGCTGGACTCGGCCGGTTTTGGGGTGGCGGGAAAGGCACGCGCGGGGTTGATGGAAGCCGGATTAAGCTCACACGAAGTCACGAAGCCGCGAAGCCGCGAAGCCGCGAAAATGAAACTGGATTAAGTGTCCGGAAGCTGGACTCGAGCAGCGGGACACCCAGGAGCACGACCCGACCGCCTTCCCCCTTCGCTCGAGAGCTATGGGGACAGGAAAGGCGGAACTCCGAGCCGGGGAATTGGCGTTCTGGATTGTGCCGGGTGCGGGAAGAAGCTCACAGGAAGCCACAAAGCCGCGAAAATGAAACTGGATTAAGTTTGTTTAGCCTGGACTCGAGCGGCAGGGTCGGGCAGCCCGATGCCCAATACGGGGAGGAATCGCGCCACTTTCAGGGCGCCGGCTTAAAATCACCATAAATCCCAGCCCGTTGGGCTGGGCTGAAGAATCACGGCCCGTTGGGCCGTCCCGTCCGGCGCGCCAAAGGTGCGCGATTCTTCAGCCCAGGCTGGCAGCCTGGGTTTGGTCATTTTAGTGTAAGAGCGGCCTGTAGGGCCACGCCACCACCAGCCCGTGTGCGATCCTGCAGTCGGTCACCTTCACGTGCCGTCGGTCATGATTGCGCCTCGTGGTATCCCGCTTCCTGCGGGATGCAGGATCGAACTTGCCATCCAACCCGACCGGTTAAGTGATTGAAGCGTGGATCAACTGTCCGGAAACTGGATTAAGTTTGTTTAACCTGGACTCGACCATCGGGAAAGCTTTGGCCCACGACCCGAAGGCATGAATGAAGGAAACCCAAATAGGGAATCGGTGGTGGGCAGAGGGGCTATATGCGACCAGTTTGATCGAGGTTTGGTGTGCCAGAATTTCTTTGATGATTAAACTGAGCCAATGAACCAAAGTTCTGCAATGGCCGGAAGGCCGCGCACCGGTTCACGGCGCGCGGCCTCGGCTGGCTTGGCGGGGGCGAAAACCAAAATCTGCAATATGTCAAAGAGCAGGGCCGCGGGGGATGCGGCCCTCCACGGTCCAAATCGGCGGGGGAGAGGTCAGATCCCTCCCGATTCAAGGAATACCACGGAACCGGGGCAGGTGTATTCCTACGGGAGGAATTTAAGCTTGGTTTATTCGGTTGCTTACGCAACCGATCCGCGCTTGCGGCCTGCGGGGCGATCGCCTAGTTTGGCGGCATGATTCATCCGGCGTTTGCCGTCCCATTGGAGCATGGCCGCGTCGTCGCCAAGACCGCGAACCGCTTACCATCGAATTGAGTCCTACGAGTCCCCCGCCTTGATAAACGTCATCCATTCACTATGATCGACGCGCCATCCCCATCACCATTGTCCCCTGACGCCGCGCCACCGCCCCAGCGCGGCAAGTTCAATTTTTGGCGCTGGTTTTGGCTCGGGACCATCCCGGTCTCGCTCGTCTGGGTATGGCACGACTTCTACGTTCCCGCCAACCACATCGCGTGGGTCAGGGACTACGCCCCGGCACAACAACTCGCCGCCCATTCCGGCCGGCCCATTATCCTCTTCTTCACCGGCAAGTGGTGCGTCCCCTGTCGCATCATGAAGCGCGGCGTCTGGGCGGATAAGCAGGTTGAGGCCGCGGTCAAAGCCGGGTTCATCTCCGAGATGATTGACTTGGATGATCCGAGCGCGGCCGAAACGGTGCGTCGTTTCCAAGTCCGCGGCACGCCCACCACGATTATTACTGACCCGCAAGGGAAAGTCCTGGAACGGGTCGAGGGGGGGATGGACAGAACCGACTTCCTCAATTTAATTGGGAAGCCGCATCCATCCGTTGCTCTGCGCGCGCCCTGACTTTCCCAAGTGTGGCAATCCGGTTAACGCCCGACCGCGGTGCCATTTTCCTGGTGGCGTCACGCGACCGGATCCGAAATGAAGGCAAAGAAATCCTGGGCCAACGGCAGCCTGAATGAATGTCAAAATCACGAGGCATCGCTCAATATGAGAAAAGTAGAAACATTGGACCGGTCGAATCCCTTCCTTCCAGAGTTATTTTTAACCAGAATGAACCGCACAATTTTGAGCGGACTGCTCATCCTCCTCACGCTGAGATCCGTCGCCCTGGGTGCTCCGAATGAAACACTGCCCAAAGTCCCGGCTGATGTGGTGCTTAAACCCACTTTCATGACCGGCTACGATTCCTTCTCTGGCGGGACGGCGTTTTTATGCACGGTTCCCGGAGTCGAGGGCGCTTTCCTGCTCACGGCCCAGCATCTTTTCGGGCCGGCTTGCGGTTTGAAGCGGCAATTGACCTGGCAAGAGGTGCCAAAAACGTTCATTGTGGTGACAGCATTATCCATCAGCGAACCAAAACATTTCATCACCTCAACCCAGCCTCTGGCCATTCCCGGCGGGCACGCACTCGACAATTCTGGTTATGACCACGACCTGGCAGCTTATCGCGTGGATGAAAAAGTAACGGCATTGCGGATGGCAGCCGAACGGCCGAAAGTTGGAGAGCCGGTTTATCTGTATGCCCGCCAGCGCGGAAAATCAACTTTGGACATGCTGCGGGCCGTGGTGCGGAAATCCTCCGATTCCGAATTTGAATATACTTTCGACGACAAAGACATCAACCTGGCAGGAACCAGTGGCGCTCCGGTGCTGAATCGGGTTGGCGAAGTTGTTGCTCTTAACATTGGGGGAGGTGACGAAGCGGGCAAGCGCTGGGGCATGGGCAACCCCTGTAACGCGATCTCCAGCCTGCTCAAAGGCGTCCGATGAGTGGATTCGGGTGCCGATACGGTACCCTTCGCGGACACGGGGTGGATCGCGAATCCGGCCGAACGCAATCCGGATCGGTGGCGGGAGGATCCCCGGCAGGGGCTGATGCTGGTTTATCGCACTCCGAACAATTGGGACTATTATGACTCGGCGCCCACCCGTACGGTGAACCGGCACCAAGGCCGCGGCAACCTGGGTTTTGCGGACGGCCCTGTGATTGGGGGGCGGGTGAGCACGCTGGGCCGGCAATTCATGCCCGGGGTCAACGGCGCGACCGGCAGCCTGAAGTGGGGCGGCAACGGGCTGAGCGACCCGCGCTGGTGGTGGGATAGGGAATGAAGGACGGACCGAGATGCCTGGCCGTCCCTCCCGGGCGGGGGGCGGGGCCTGCGCAAAGGTCTGGCGTCAATTAAGCCATGACGGTAACTTCCGATGCCGGGCGAACGCCAGTTGGCCAGCTGGTGCCCACAATGCGGTTGAGCCAGCGCGCCGTTGCGGAATTTTCGGCACCCAATTTCTGCCTATAAACAAATGCCAGCACAGGATGCCAGGGACTTTGAGGATGCTTCCGGGCCGGAACCCGGCTTGATCCCGCCCGCGGTCCCCCGCCCGCCGCGCGGGCGGCTCACGCTCTTTCTAGGCATGGCGCCGGGGGTGGGTAAAACCTGTGCCATGCTGCAAGCCGCCCAGGCGGAAAAGCAACGTGGCCGTGATGTCGTGGTAGCCCAGGTGGAAACCCATAGCGGGAAATTTGCGGAAAACCTCCTCCGGGGCTTGCCCCAGATACCGCCCCGTCGAGTGGCGTCCGCGCCGGATACGATCCTCGAATTGGACCGGGCGGCCCTGCTGACCCGGCAGCCGCATTTGGTGATCGTGGATGAGTTGGCGCAGGGCAATCCGCCGGGCGCACGGCGCGCGCAACGGTCGGAGGAGATTCTCGATCTTCTGGCGGCCGGGTGCGACGTTTTTGCGACCCTGAACATTTATGAAGTGGCGAGTCGCGCCGTGGCTGCCGAAAAGATCACAGGCATGGCGGTTCGGCAAACGGTGCCGGACCGGTTGGTGGATGAGGCGGCCATCGAATTCGTCAACTTGATCCCCGGGAAATTGCTGCAGCGAATCAGCGACGGCCAGGTGTCCGCCGCCCGTCACCCGGACTTCGCCCACGCCAATTTTTTCCAGGAGGGCAAACTCCTGGCGCTGCACGAAATGACCTGGCGACTGGCGGCCAACCGCGCCAGTCGGGAAGCCAACGCCTTTATCCGCGAAAATCAACTCCCATCCGGCTCCGGTTGGGGCCATCGCCTGATCGCGGGAGTGGGACCGGGACCGGAAGGCGACCACGTGGTGCGCGCGGCGAAACTACTGGCCGACAGCCTCAATTGTCCCTGGCTCGCGCTCTACGTGGAGCGGCCGAACGCCCTGGCCACCGCGGCGGAAGGGGCGGTCACCCGCCATCTGGATCTGGCGCGGGCGCTGGGAGCGGAGGTGGTCACCACCACGGACCATGATGTCGTGCAGGGCCTGCTCCGGGTGGCCACGGAGCGCCACGCCACGCAACTGGTCATCGGCAATCCCCGACCGGCGATCGCCTGGTCACCCTTCCGCCGCGACCGGATGGTCGGGCGGTTGTTGCGGGCCGGGAGCGAAAAAGTAATCCATGCCGTGCCCTGCGGGACCCCCGGGAAGTCCCCGCCGCGGTCGGGTCACCCCAAGAGCGCGCCCGCTCCGCTCCGCCAATATGGCCTGGTGGCGATCGTCATTGGTGCCATCACCATCGGCGCGGCCTTTCTGGCACCGATCATCGGGGTCCATTCGGCGGCCTTGTTGTATCTCCTGGGGGTGGTCCTGCTCGCCTTGTTTGTAAATCGCGGGCCCACCCTGTTGGCCGCGGCGCTGAGCGCCTTGTTTTGGGATTACTTCATCCTGCCCCCGGCCTTCGCCTTCCGGATTCAGCATTTCGAGGATGCGATGCTGCTGGGGATGTACTTTGTGGTGGCCATTGTTCTGGGCCAATTGACCGCGCGGATCCGCGCCCAGCAGGAAGCGGAACGGCGACGCGAGGCGCGGGCCACGGCCTTGTACGTCCTCACACGCGAACTCGCCGAGGAAACCGACCGGGATAAAATGCTGCACAACATCGTGCGGGAGCTGGGCGGGGTTTTTCAAGCCCGGGTCGCGGTGCTGCTGGCCGACCCGACGGGCAACCTGCAGTCGCCCCACCCGGCCAGTAATGTTTCCCTCAGCGCCGCAGACCGGACGACCGCGACCTGGGTCTTTCGCCATAATCAGTGGGCCGGAAAATTCATTGATCCCCAACCCGGCGTCGAGGTGCTGTGGGTGCCGTTGACGAGCGCCGGCGGGGTGGTGGGCGTGCTGGGGCTCAACCTGGCGCAGATGGAACCGCCCACCGTGCACCAGCGAAACCTGCTCGAAACCTTTGCGCGCCAGATCGCGCTGGCGTTGGACCGGGACCGGTTGCAGGCCAGTTCCGAGCAGGCGCGGTTGCTGGCGGAATCGGAACGCCTGGCCAAAACCATGCTCGACGGGATTGCGCACGAAATCCGCACCCCATTGGCGGCCATCCATGGCGCCGCGGGCAATCTCGCCCAGTTTGCCGAGACCGGGCAATCGGAACGTCAGCGCCTGATGATCGCGGAGATTCAGGAGGCCACGAATCGACTCAACCGGCTGGTGGGGAATGTGCTGGACATCACCCGGCTGGATTCCGGTAGCGTGAAGCCGAAATTCAATGAATGTGATGTGCAAGATCTGGTGAATGTGGCCGTGGCCGAAACCGAGTCCCAACTCGTCCAGCACCCGCTGACCGTGAATTTGGCGCCCGGTTTGCCGGTCGTCACGATGGATTTTGTGCTGACGCAACAGGCGCTGATGAATCTCCTGGTCAACGCGGCGGTGCATACTCCGCCCGGGACCCCCATTGAATTGACCGCCCGGATGGAGCGTCCGCTGCTCATCTTCGAGGTGGCGGATCGCGGGCCCGGAATTCCGGCCGCATCCCTGGCCCAGGTTTTTGACAAGTTTTATCGGGGACCCAAGGCGCCCACGGGGGGCACCGGACTGGGGTTGTCCCTGGTAAAGGGCTTTGTCGAGGCGCAAGGCGGTCACGTCAAGGTGGCGAATCGTCGCCGTGGCGGCGTGGCTTTTACCATCGCGCTCCCCCTGGAGCGGCCCTTTCCCACAGGCGTTAATCTATGAGCACTCCGGCCGACAAAAAAACCCATGTCCTGGTGGTGGACGATGAAGCGCAAATCCGCCGGCTGCTCCGGATCTGTCTCGAACTGAACGGTTACGAAGTCAGCGAAGCCGCGAACGGCCAGGCGGGAATCGAACAGGCGGTGGCGCACCAGCCGGAGGTGGTGCTGCTGGATCTCGGGCTGCCGGATATGGATGGTCTGACCGTGCTCAAGCGACTGCGGGAATGGACGCAAGCCCCGGTGCTGGTCGTCTCCGTCCGGGGGCGGGAGGATGACAAAATCACGGCGTTGGACGCCGGGGCGAATGATTACATTACGAAGCCATTCGGCACCGGGGAATTGCTGGCCCGGTTGCGGGTCATCCAGCGCTACGGCCGGCCCCCGGCGAACGCGACGGTGTTTACTTCGGGTCACCTCCAGGTTGACCTGACGACGCGCACCGTAAAGGTGCGCGGGCGGGTCGTGCGCCTGACCGCCACCGAATACGCGTTGTTGCACTATTTCGTCCAGCATGCCGGGAAAGTCCTGACGCATGGCCAGCTTTTGCGGGAGATCTGGGATTCCCACGATGTGGCCAAAACCGGTCCCCTGCGGGTCTATGTCACTTATCTACGGGAAAAACTGGAAACCAATCCGGCGAAACCGGAATTGCTGATCACCGAACCCGGCGTGGGTTACCGGTTGGCTTGGAATTGAGTCATTGCCGTCCGGCGGGCTCCGCTGCGGGGGACGCCGGGGATTGCGCCCGGATTGCCCGCCGGGGAAAGGATCATCCATTTTCCACGTCCGCCCATCTTCCAGGTCCGGGCTCAGGAGTCCTCAGCCGGCGGCGAAATCACGGCGCAACCCAGGGCGTCCGCCCGGTCAAAGCTCCGGATCGCGGTCGAACCGGGGTTGCGTTGTGATAGCGGTTTTCTAACATATTAACAGTTTGTTAACAGATTGACGCAGGGCATCCCGGGCACAAACCGGGTGCCGCAGCCGGCCGCAGGCCGTGCGAAGAGGGGGGCGTTTCCGGCCAGATCGCAGCGATTTCGCCCATATTTGTTGGATATAATACACTTCCTGATTAAAAAACCACAGGTTGCGCAATTCCGGGCAGCGGTAAACACCCGGGGGTGGGACGGCGCGTCGGAAGTTCTTCACTGGTTCCTGCGTGTTATTATCTTGTTAACGTTTTGTTAACGAAATTTGCAAGATGGCATTCCTCCTGCTTGAACCGGCTGCATGCTCAGTCCTTGGTGGAATCTGAATCGGGATCGCGTGGGGAAGGCTTCGGCCGACGGCGGATCAAAAACCCGCAATCGCCGGGTTGGGTGACCCGGCGGCCCGCAACCTCCGCATGGGATCGTCAGCCAATCGCTGCGGCAGACCCACGAAAAAACCATTAATAAATGAAAAAAATCGAAGCCATCATCAAACCATTCAAATTGGAGGATGTGAAAGAGGCTCTGGGCCAGGTCGGTATCCAGGGCATGACCGTCTCGGAAGTCAAAGGCTTCGGCCGACAGAAGGGACATTCCGAGATCTATCGGGGCAGTGAGTATACGGTGGATTTTGTGCCCAAGATCAAACTGGAGATCGTGCTGGAAGATGCCGCCCTGGAGGGTGCCATCGCAGCCATCGCGAAGGCGGCCAAAACCGGCAAGATCGGGGATGGCAAGATTTTCGTGGTGAACGTGGAAGCCGCCGTCCGCATCCGCACCGACGAAAAAGGCGAGGAAGCCGTTTAACCAGCGCACTGCCGAAACTTTAACAACCCAACAATGAAACTATCAGCCATTCTGACGCTGCTGCTCGCGGCGCTTCTCTTCCTGGATTCCACCCAGCCGGCCGCCGGCCAAACCCCGGGAACGCCGACCAACGCCGTAGCGCTCGCCACCAACCTGACCGCGGCGGCCCAGACGCCGAAGGATCCCACCTTGGAACAACGCCTCGCGGACCTGGAAGCCTATGTGGGCAACGGGGCTCGGGTAATGTCCGGCGACACGAACGTGACGTCCAAAGTCAGCGGCCCGGGACCGGGCCATAACGGGTTCCAAATGATTTGCGCGGCGTTGGTGCTGTTCATGACGCTGCCGGGACTCGCCTTGTTTTACGGTGGCCTGGTGCGGCGCAAGAATATTCTCTCCGTCATGGCGCAATGCCTGGGTATTGCCGGGTTGGTCACCATCCTCTGGTGGTTGTGCGGCTACAGCATCGCGTTCCATGCCAGCACGGGCAACGGTTTCTGGGGCACGCTGGACTGGAAATTCCTGAACGGCGTGGATTCCAATCCCAACACCGACTACGGCGCCTGGGTGTCCCATAACGTGTATTCGATGTACCAATTGATGTTTGCGATCATCACCCCGGCCCTGATCATTGGCGCGATTGCGGAACGCATGAAGTTCAAGGCGATCATCCTGTTCGTCACCCTCTGGATGTTCGTGGTCTACTTCCCGCTGGCCCACATGGTGTGGGGCGTGGACGGGCTGATGAACGGCGTCTGGAATCCCACGGCTTCGATCAAGGCGATCGATTTTGCCGGCGGCACCGTGGTGCACATGTCTTCCGGTTGGTCGGCGTTGATCCTGTGCCTGATCCTCGGCAAGCGGCTGGGCTTTGGCAAAGAGCCCATGCAGCCGCACAGCATGGTGATGTGCATGATCGGCACCGGGATGCTGTGGGTGGGTTGGTATGGCTTTAACGCGGGCAGCGCGGTGGCGGCCGACGTGATTGCCGCCAACGCGTTCACCACGACCACGCTGGCCACCGCGGTCGGTTCCTTTGTCTGGGCCATGGCGGAGTGGGCGACGCGCGGCAAGCCGAGCGTGCTGGGATTCTGCTCCGGCGCCGTGGCCGGGTTGGTGGTCATCACCCCCGCCTGCGGCTTCGTGGACAGCAATGGGGCGGTCATCATCGGCATCGCCGCCGGGTTGGTGCCGTACTTCGCCTGTTGGAAACTCAAGGCGATGATGGGTTATGACGATGCCTTGGACACCTTCGGGGTCCACGCCGTCGGCGGCACCATGGGGGCGCTCCTCACCGGGTTTCTGGTCACCGACAAGGTGAACGGCAACCTCAGCTTCATCAAGGATGCGGCGTCCGCCAATGCGGCCACCAAGAACGGCCTGGCCAAGCTGGTGGCGGATCACATGCAATGGGTCGAGCAACTGAAAGCCATCGGCCTGACACTGGTAATGGCAATCGTTGGCACGGTGGTCATTGCGTATGTGGTCAAAGCGCTGGTCGGGCTGCGTCCGACCGCGGATGTGGAAACCGCCGGGCTGGACCTGGCGGAACATGGGGAAGAAGGCTATCACTCGCAAGGGTGATCGGTCCGCCGGGCGCCCTGGCGGAGATTCGGCCCAGGCCGAACCGCCAGGGTGTCCCCGGCCCCTGCGGTTTCCCGGCGGGGGCAGAATTTGCGCGTGGTTTTACTAGTCATATTTCCACGTGCCTTTTGCGGTGTGGGCTGAGTGGTCCATGCCGCAATTTACTTTCAGCGAAGGTGAGAGTGTCGAAAGGACAATCATGGTGGCCGCCATTAACCAGAAAACCAAGGTGCTGCTGATCCACGGCGACGGGAAAATCCGGCGTCTGTTGCGGGGATGCCTGGAGCGCGCGGGTTATGCGGTGGCGGAAGCCGCCAGCGGGGACGACGGGATCGATCAGGCGGCGGACCAATCGCCGGCGGCGGTCCTGCTCGACACGGAGCTGCCAGGCCAGGACGGTTTGGCGGTGCTCCGCCGGTTGCGCGAATGGACCGAGGTTCCCATCCTGGTGGTTTCCGCCGACGACACGACGACGAAGAAGATCAGCGCGTTGGACGCGGGCGCAAATGATTACATTTTGCAGCCGTTTCATCCGGGCGAATTACTGGCCCGTTTGCGGGTGGCGCTGCGGAGCCCGCCCCTCCCGGCCCAACCGGCAATCTTCCGCGCCGGCAACCTGACCGTGGATCTCGTTCACCGGCACGTCAAAGTCGGCGGCCGGCCGATCAAGCTGAGCGCCACCGAATATTCGCTCCTGCAGTTGTTCGTCCGGCACGCCGGAAAAGTCCTGACCCACGAACACATCCTCCAGGAAATCTGGGGATCCGACGGCATCGCCAAGTTGAGCTACCTGCGGGTTTATCTGACCTACCTGCGTAAAAAGCTGGGGGTTGCGACCGGACCGGCCAAGCTATTCGTGACCGAAACCGGGGTGGGTTACCGACTGGCAATTCAGGAATGATCCGTTTGGATGCTTACTGGTGTTTTCGGTGGTTATCGCAAACCTCAGTAAACTCCTGGAACAAACGATCCACCTCGCCTGGGCGCGGAAGCGCGTGAATCCAATCCGCCGGAATGGACTTCATCCCATATCAAAAACAGCACCATGCGCCGTCCAGAGGCCGTCGTTCATCCAACGCACAAAGCGTGCTCCCATGTCCGCCAGACTGAACTCGTGATTCACTAGGCTATCGGCGGTGCAAAGCAGGAGGGAGCCATCGTCTGACCAGGTGCCGCGTGGCTGCGCATGCGTGCCGAATCCGCGCATGTCCCGCACCGGGTCCAGTTGCACGGAGGCCCGGTCTTGGAACTCGACGGGCACACCCAAGGCATCGCCAACGAGAGAACCCCATAATCCACCGAGAATACGTTCATTGGTTGCAATGTATGGCGTGGTGCGCACGGCGTTTGTCGGACCAAAAATACCCGCGTGATTCTGGCGGTCAATTACAACCCAGGTTCTGGCTTTCGCCGCCAGGTGGTGCAAACGCGCTGCTAGCGCAATTGTTCGAACTCCGCTTTAGTTACCGCCGGGCGCCCCGGGGCCCCGCGGCGGGATCGCCGGGCTGGCCGGCCGGCTGAGCACCTCCAACGCCAGGATGGTGGCGGAATGGCGGCCATCCACCCCGAGCTTTTCGTAGATGTGGCAGAGATGCTTTTTGACGGTGGTTTCGCTGATGCTCAGGATCGTCCCGATCGCCGAGTTGCTCTTGCCTTGGGCGGCCCAATTGAGGATTTCGGCCTCGCGCGGCGAGATGCCGAGTGCTTCCAATCGGGCCGGAGAGTTGAAATCGGGGTTGAAGCTGGCTTCATCCATTTTCTCCCGCAAACGTTCCTCCTCCCGCTCGCGACGCTTCAGCCGGGCGTGGATGCTGCCCAATAGGTCGTCTTTGAGGACCGGTTTGGTCAGATAATCGTCCGCGCCAAAGCTCATGCCGGCCCGTTGGTCCACCTGCTCGCCTTTGGCCGTGAGAAAAATGAAGGGAATGGTGGCCGTGGCCTTGTCCGCGCGCAGCGCTGCGAGCACTTCATAGCCATCCAGTTCCGGCATCATGATATCGCAGACCACGAGGTCGGGCGGATCGTTGCGGGCCAGATCGAGGCCGATCAGGCCATTGGGAGCGGTGGCGACCAGGAAATGTTCGCGCTCGAGAATCATGGCGAGTTTGCGCCGCATCAGCGGCTGGTCTTCGATGATTAGAATTTTTTTCATGATGGCCGGGGAGCGGCGGTTGTCTGGGTGCGGTTGAGTAATTCCGTCTGGCCGGGCGGGTGGAATAGGGGTAGCCGCACGGTAACGATGGTGCCCTGGCCCTCCGTGCTGTGCAGTTGGATGCTGCCTCCGTGCAGCTCCACACAACGCTTGACCACCACCAAACCCAAACCACTACCCGGCCGGTCGGAAGCGTTCTTGCCCCGGTAAAAAGCCTCAAAAATATACTTTTGGTCCGTCGCGGGAATCCCGATCCCCTCATCGACAACCTGGAACACCGCGTCTTCGCCCGCGCGCTCGACGATCAGTCGCACTGTTTGGCCGGGCGCGGAGTATTTGATCCCATTGGCCAGCAGATTGTGAAAGATATGGCGGAGCAGGGTCTCGTCGCCCCGGGCGGCGTGCTCCGTCCCCTTTTCGGTGACCGCGAGCGCACAGCGACCGTTCGTGGCGGAACGCATTTCATCAATGAGCCGGTGGCAGAATTCCCGCAGATCGAAGGTACCGGGGTGGTAGCCCATGCGCCCCGATTCCACCCGTCCCAGGAGCAGCACGTCCTCCATGAGGGCCGCCATGTGGCGGGTGCACTGCTTGATGTCCGCAATTTGTTCACCCCGTTCGGCGGGCGTCAGGGTATCCAGATAATCCGAGAGGAGATCCGCCGAGGAAAGAATGACGCCGAGCGGAGTGCGAAATTCGTGGGAAACCATCGCGATGAACCGGCTCTTGAGCTGGTTCATTTCCTTTTCTGCTTCGAGGGCGTGGGACAGATCATTTTGGGCTTTGCGACGTTCCTCGACTTCGACCTGGAGGCGGGTGTTGGACAAAGCCAGTTCGGCGGTGCGGCGCGCGACCCGATTCCGCAGAAATCCAATCCAGGCCAGCGCCCCAATGCCCAGTCCCGCCCCGCTTAGCAGGATGCGGCCCACATGCCAGGAGTCCCAGGGTGGTGGTTGCGCCAGGACGGTCACATCCTGCCGGCTGCGGGGCAGGATCCGGACGGTGCGAATCGCCTTCCATTCGCCGATCTCGGTGGAACAAATGCCCGCCACTTGCAGCAGCGCCCCGCGGGGCAGCGGCGGCAAGGCGCGCGACCGCTCGGAGGTGAACCACACCTGCAACGCGATGCCATCGACTTCCAACATCAGCACGTCCTCCACGGCATAAGCGGTCGTATGCGTTTGCCGATCGCGCAGCCGACCCTGAAGCGTCACAAACTGATTTTCATGCCGCCCCGCGAAAAGGTCGGCTCCGGTGGCCGCCACCGGGGTGGGCGCTTCTCCGCCCCCGAGCCGGCGGTACTCCGCATCGGCCAGCACCACGCCCAGTTCAGCCGACGTGGTGGTGCCGATGACTTCGACGCGGTCGCCGGGCAGCAGCGGCTCGATATGGGGACGGAGTCGTCCGTACTCAGTCCGGGAATGGCCCGGAGGTAGGGTCACAAACAAGGTGTCGGCGTTGACGCTGGAAATATAAGGACGCTCGGTAATGGGTTTGAGCAGGCGGGCCTGGATGTTGCCGGTGCCGTCGAAGAGGAAGAGGGTTTCATCCGGCAGCAGCAAGGTCACGGTGCCCGCTACGCGCACGCGCTGGTCCCGGGCGCTGGTTTGATTGCGAAGCGCCCGCGCCGTTTGCAGGGGCCAGCCAAATAAGTTGGTCGGGCCCCGCCGCAACAGCGTGAGGGTATTGGTGCCCGGCGAATGAATGCGGAAGGCCGTAGGGACCCCGTCCTCCAGGGCTTCCGTCCAACAGACTCCCCGCACCTCGACCCGGGCGCCCAGCCAATGGTCCGGGACAGTCATCGGTTCGTGCAAGCTGATGTTAGCCACGAAGTGATGGTCGCCTTCCTGCAGCAGGAGCGAGAGCTGATCCGGGTGAACCAAATAGTCCAAAACATTACCTTCCAATGAAACCCACTGGCCGAACTCCTCGCCCAACGCGAGGCGGGTTGGGTCCGTGTAGCGGGGGGCCGGCACCGGCGCCGAGCCGACGACGCGGTAGTCCGCGTAGAACACATGCGGCGCCTGCAACCCCGGGCCCGACTGGCCGACCACGTCCACCACCTGGCCAGCCAATGGTGGATTGGGCAAGTTGGTGCAGACGACCAGGATGCCGGCCGTGGCGTCCTGCATGTAAAACCAGGGGCGGCGAATCACCGGGTAGGTCACGACTCCGCGCAGGTGCACCGGGTGTGGCGACTGCCGGGCGCCGTCGATGCCCAAGGCCAGCACTTGCTGGGCATTGGTCAGCACGTCGAGCGACCCAGGTTCGGGAGCCGGGGAAGGTGCGGCGGTCGCCCGCAGCATTAGGGTCAGGAGCCCAAGCGCGCGCATTCCCGCGAGCAGCCACCTCTTGGTCCGCCGCGGAAAGAAACCGGCGGCCGGGTATTGGTCCCCGATTTGGACGCGAAACCCGGCGCTTAAATGTTTACCACGGGCGGTCATTGAGTGGCGCCAGTATCCCAAAAATCCGCAACGACACAATGCCGCCGGCGAAACTGGTGCTGCACGATGCTCTCCGGGGGGAATTGAACCCCTTCGGGGAGCTTGATGTTACTGCATCCATCTCCCTTGGCGTGCGGAGCTGAGCCCGCTAAAATGTCAACCCGCCAACCACCAGGTGCTGTCCAGCATGGGTGGACGTGGCCGGTCATATTTTCGAAATCGTGGTGTTGCTGTGCGGGGCTTCAGGCTTGCCGCTGACGGTTAATCGGTTCTGGCCGCTTCCCGCACTCATGCGAGTGCCGGTCAGCGAATGCCCCCGAGTCTCCGACATCCCGGGGCAGCGCACAATTCACCTTTGGGAGTATTGGCGCGACCTGAAGTGGCACCGGGAGGATTTGACCTTGGTTGACCCGGTTGGCCCAGATGAGCGGCGGGGCAAGCACGCGGGGTGTCGATCCGCTTGGAGCGCGCTTTCAGCGTTTGAGAATGTTTACGGGACCGGGTTCCTCGGCCGTCGCGCGGGACGCTGTGACCCCCGCTGGTTTGGGCGCGCCTTTGGCGCTGGGGAAGGGAACCGCTGGTGGGAGCGATGCGAGACAGAGCGCGGTGGTAATTTACTCCCACTTCGAAGGAATTCGGGGTCGCTTTTTTGAGCGAATTCCTGCAAAGAACCAAACTTTCGTTCCGATACTGGCGATTAGGAAATAGGCGGGATCATGCCGCCGCCGGAAAGGGGGACGTGAACACTCTCCAGTGAGTGGAACTCTTAAAATCTGCCGTACCCCCCTTTCTGCCCGCTTCAACTAAAATGGAGCGGGCAGAAAGGAAAAAAGAAGCAATCGCAAAATTGGCTCAGCCGCAGCCATTACAGCGGTTAAGCCCAATCGCTCAAACGAGCGGACTCAAGCGCCTCCGGAAGCAAGCCAGCCCGCCAATCGCAATGCCAAAGAAGAGGGCGGTCGGGGCAGAATCTGGAACCGACGCTGGCGTGCCGTTCAGCGAAAAAGCCGCATCAGCTGGCAAGGAACTCAAAGTGCCGAGGAAGTTCTGATACATTGTCCCATCGCCTCCCGTGGCGGTCACATTGCCCCATTGGGGCGGAAAAGCAAGGTCCGGAACAGTGGACAACCAATATTGCGTGTTAGCGGCGGCGGAAAAAGCGATAGTGTCGGAATAAGAATAGACAACACCGCTGAGAAGAGTTTCGCCCGCATTACCGGCAATGTGGGTAGAATAGACGGAAGCTCCGGGTGCCCCGGCATTATCGGCGTAAACCTGAATTGTAAAGCCAGTAATCGTTGCCGGAGTCCCATTAAAATATTGGCCAACCCAGGATACGCTGGTCAAATTGTAGTTGCCAGCCAACTCAAAGTTGTCATAGACGGTGCCGAAATTCCCTAATGCGCTACCACCGGTATCATTTTGGCTCGCATACGCATTGCTGGTACCGTCCCAAGGTTGCGAAAAAACACTTGCCCCCGATGGTATTGATGAAAGACAAAGACTGCACGAGGCCCCTAGCACTAGAGTTTGGTATTTCATGAAAAGCATGTAATGCTTTGCATGAGCGCCTTGCAAGCCCTATTTCCAAGATTTATTTCCAAGATGCTTCTGGTTCGTTGGCAGGCTCCGGGACAGCCCGATTATCAAAATGTCCAAACATTCGGAATGGTAGTCACGGCTCTTGGCTCTCGCGGCCCGTGGCGGGTGCAAGCAAGGCAACAAACTAGCGGGGACAAACGCCACCGCTCGGCCCCGGCAGACGAGCGTTGCCTGGATCTTCATCTCCCCCTAATAGCGCGTGGATCGCCGCTGTGGGAGACAGCCCAAAAGTGGGCATGATCAGCGGCACGGGACCGCTTGGGCGAGGCCGCACTTTCAGCGCTCAGAAATGTTCGATGGGGGTGATTGCTGGGGCGTCGCGCGGGACACTTTGTCCCTGGCTGGGTTGGGGTGCGCCGTTGGCGCTGAAGAAGAGGAAGCGCCGCCGGGGAGAATGGAAGTTCGCGCGGTGGGTCGGCGGCGGAAAGCTACATCCCGTGGGAACGCTTGAAGTCTCGAATCTTTTGCTCATGTTCACTCAAAGACATGAACTTCCCCTCCAAGGCGGGCGCTTGCTGCAACAATCCCCAAGCGGTTTCCAATTGATCGTGGGGGACGCAGATCTCGATCAGACCCATCCCACCATCGCCTGAATGCATAATTCCTGCCTGATCGAGAATACGGATTGCCAATTCGTAAGCTGGCATGTCTTTATTTTTCAGCAGCGCGAGTACCACAAGAGTAGAGCTTATTTGTTGGTATTCGCTTCGGGACATAATCCTCCCGGCCAAAGCTGGCTCCTGCTGCAATAATGCCCAAACCGCTTCCACTTGATCAGAGGCCACGCAAATGTAGATCGTTCCGCCCCCATAATTGGTGCAACAGAGAAATCCCGCCCGATCGAGAATTCCCAACACCAACGCCCTCGCTGGTTGGTCGTTGGATTTCAGCACTGCGACAATTACGAAATCAAAGCCTTCTGGCCGGAGTTTGTTCAACAAGCAAAACTTCCCTTCCAAACCGGGCTCCTGTTGCAATAATGCCCAAACCGCTTCCACTCGATCGGGCTCGACGCTAAGCTTGATCGTTCCACCCCCGCTATAAGCGGAACAGAAAAACCCTGTCCGATTGAGAATGTTCAGCGCTAATTCCCAAGCCGGTTGGTCATTCAATTTTAGCGCCGCGACGGCAACGAAATAAGAGCCTGGATCCACGGGTTCATTCAAAAAGCAAAACTTCCCGGCCAACGCGGCCTCGTTCTTGAACAGCGCCACCACGGTGGCAACTTGATCGTCGGAGACGCTGATCCAGCCTTCCTCCTCCTGCGCCGAATACGTGATTCCGGCCTGGTCGAGGAGGCTCAACGCCAGTTGGCAGGCCAGCTTGTCTCGGGAAGCTATCGCCGCGACCAGAGTTAACGAAGTATCAAATTCTTTTTTGCGAGCCATGCTTCAATATGTCTTTCCGAGAATAAATGGAAACACCAGAGAAATCGCATGAGCCAATCCAATCGCGAAAACATGGATCCAAAACGCCACCGGCTGATCGGTTCGGGAAATTTGCGGTCGCCCAGAGGAAATGATCGATTGCCGCTGCAATGACTGCAAAACCACGATCACCGAGCCGCTGCAGATCAAGAGGGAAATAGCAATGTTGCCCAACCGGGCGCCTTGCAGCCACGCCAGCGCGCAAATCAAAGCGTCGCCGGCCAGGCAGATGAAAAATATTTTCCAGTTGAGCGTTCGCTTAAAATCTCCAAACGTAGGTGGCCGCACGGCTTTAGCGGGAAGCGGGGGCGTTGTGGCTTGATGCCGGCGTTTAGAAGGTTTGAGCGGCATAATCAGGGCGCACAAGAATCAGCCCCCAAGCACCGACGAGCCCGATAGTTCAGTCGCGTAAAACTCCTGACCTCGCCAACAGGCATTGCTGACAGATACCACGGTCGTGGCACTGAGGATCATTTTCAAGGAGATTATCAAGCGCAGGAGTGTCGCATTAGGAGTTAAAGAACTAGGCAGTTGGTGAGATGACAACGGAGCGAAAGTTCAACGTTCTTTCACCGCGACCGCGCGGCCGATTATCCCAAATCGGATCAAGGCGAACCAGAGCGCACCGGCGACGCCAATGATGAGGAGGGGGCTATTAATCCGTCCCGTGCCATCCGCCAGCACATTGAAGGACAAATGCACCGCCGCGGTGAACAAAATGGATTTGGTGGTGTCCGCGATTTTGAGCAGTCCCCAGGATCCCGCAACCAGGGAGAGGAAGTGGATGAGATGCATTTTCGGGCTGATGCCGGGGCGCAGGAAATTCAAGTGCCACAGGTACCATAAAACCGCTATCAACATCACTTTGGGGAAGAGCCGCATAGGCGCCAAAGCTGGTTGCAGATAACCGCGCCAGCCGTACTCCTCACCCAGCGCGTAAAGCACCAGCATCACGCCGTAAAGGCAGCCGAGGTAATGCTTGTTTTGCGCGGCGGCTTCGGTGGTGCCAACGATCGCCATCATAACGGGGAGAATCAGCATGGCCAGGAAGCTGATCATTCCGTTCACCCCCCAAAATGAAATGTCCCGGATCACGGTGCTTTTCAGGAAGCGGGTGACCACCAAATACCCGCAGGCCGGTCCGATTCCCCGCAGCACTGCATAAAAAATGTCCAAACCATAAGGGAACGGCAGCCATTTGGCGGGGGTAATCCAATCGAGCCGGAACGGAGCGGATACCCCCACCGCAATCACGAAGAAGACGGCGATTTCGGTCCAGTTAATGGAAGAAGTCTTTGGCAGGGCGCCGGTGGCGCCAGGTTTGATATCGATTGGGGATGGGCTTTTTTGTTCCATAAACGACTGCTGAAGCTTGAGGATTATGGGTGGCGCTGTCAAATCGCACCATGAGACAACGCGACCGTCCGCGATTCCGCCCGGCTTCGCTGGGAGCTCCCCCCTTCGCTGCGGCAGCTACGGGGGGCAAGTCGCGGGGCAGGTGGCCGGCAGGCCGGGGCCCGTTCATGAACAACGTTTCATTCAGGATTCATCGTGGGTTCATTTCACCCTGCGAGGCTGCCCGGGTCGCTTGCAAGAAAGGTAACGACTATTGCAAAAAGCGACATTAACAGAGCGAACCTAATAACAGCAAAACGACCAACATGATGAAAACACTGAGTGAAGGATGCAAAACCTGCGCAATTGGAGGAACGTCGGCCTTGACCACCCCGCCCAAGCAAGCCCGGAGGATGATTTCCCTCCTGCGCTCCACCAGCAGCCGGCTCGCCGGATTGCTGGCCTTGCTCGCGCTGCTCCTGCCGGGCAACAGTGCCAACGCGGCCACCGTGCTGGATCAGCAACAACTGGTTTACAATGGTGGCACCAGTGCCCGGACCCTGCCGGGCTATACCGTCTGGCAATCATTCACCGCCGGGCGCACCGGCACCCTGGTGGAGATTGACATGGGCTTCTTCAACAATATGTCCGGCCAGGGCACCCTCCGCATTTACTCGGGGGTCGGGACCAAGGGGTTGGTGCTGCAAACGCTGACGGTGCCGGTGGTTGGGATTACCCAGACCCCGGTCACCTGGAATGCCTGGACCGTGAATGTGGCGGTGACGGCCGGGCAGCAATACACCTTCGAATTGACCCCCGATCGTTTGACGCTGCCGGATCCTTACGGCGTCGCGATTGGCGCCAACAATCCCTACGCCGGTGGAGTCATGGGGCTCAACGACCCCTCGGGAACTTACCCGACGACTTTTGATCTGGTGTTCCAGACATTTGTTGCGGATGGCACTGCCCTGGCCTTCACCACGCTTCCCGCGAACAGCGGCACGGTCGGGGTGCCCTATTCCTCCGTGATCGCCGCCGCGGGCGGGGCCGGGTCGATCAGCTACTCCGCCAGCGGGTTGCCCACCGGCCTGACCCTGACGGGTGATACCATCGCGGGCACACCCACCGTTCCCGGGAGCTTCACCGCCACGCTCACTGCGGCGGATGGCGTCGGTGCGGTCCAGACTGTGCAAGCCACCATCAACATCACGGGTCAGTCTTTCTCGGCCACCAACACCACCATTACCTCGGTGGGTCGTAATTTCATCGTGGTTAACGGCGGGCTGAATCCCTGGGACCACGTCTTCTACACTCCGACTCCAGCCGGAACCACTTTTACCGGCGGCACCACGGGTTTCGCCCTGGGCGAGATTGTAGATTATACGGGCACCCTCGACGCGATTGGCGCCTGCCAAGCGATTACGATGGTGGTTAAGCCGGCTCCCGGCCCGATCGTCATCAGCCCAACCACACTCGCCAACGCCAGTCTCGGCGTGCTTTACTCTGCCGCAATTACGGCCACCGGCGGGTTGGCCCCCTTAAGCCTGACCGTCTCCGGCCTGTCGGCCGGTTTGAGCTTCGATGGCACGAACATCCTGGGGACTCCCACCGCTCTGGGCGTGGACGCCTTGACCATCATCGCCACGGATGTCCGCGGCGTCAGCCAAACCAACGTGCTGACCCTTACCGTTGTTGATAGCATGATCCAGTTCTCACCGGTTCTGACGACTGGTCAGGTGGGCACACCTTATTCCGCGAACCTGACGGCAAATGGCGGCTATGGCACCATCGTCTTTGGCGCCACCGGCCTGCCGGCCGGTTTGCAATTGTCCGGCAATGCCATTTCCGGCACTCCCGCCATTTCCGGGAGCTACCCGGTGTCCTTGACCGCCACCGATAGCGTGGGTACGGCGGTCGTCGTCACGCTCACCCTTCTCATCAACCCGGCGCCGGTCGCGAATTTCACGGTCAAGGATGAAGGCCAGGGGCGGGTCACCGAGGTCGGAGCGGACTACATCCGGGTGGGGAACAAGATTATCAAGTTTGGCCCGACCACGATCCTGAACATCGATGACCACGCCAAAGCGATCTATGTCGGAGATCAGGCCGAATGGAAGGGCCTGCGCGATAAAACCACTGCCATTGTACTGGCCAGCAAAATCGAGATCAATTGAAGCGAAGACCAGTAGCGCAACAAAAAAGCTATGGTTTCATAATTCCTTGATTTAATCAGATTGGAAAAGGGCGCATAACCCAGCCCCGGCGCGAGGATTACCGCCAGGTGATCCTCGCGTTGTTTTGCGTCCGGCGGGAGAACGCATACTTTCGGCCCCCTTTTTGTCGGGAGTCCGGGAGGTGGCAGGTTGGCTTTTTGATTGTTGCGCACTTTTGCTGGAGAATGCTGGAGGGGCCGGGTTCCTGGGGCGCAGCGCGGAACGCTTTGCCCCCGGCTGGGCTGGGGCGCGCCCTGGGCGCTGGGGAAGGGGTAGTCCGCCGCGCGATTTTCCTCGCCAATCAGGCGGCGGCGGACCTAATTTCGAGGCAGTCCTTTCAACAACCTCAAACTATCTATCGAATTATGGATCTGTCTTTCAAATGTCCCAAATGTGGCCAGGAATTGGAAGTGGATGATTCCGGTGCGGGGGAGGAAATCGAATGTCCGGCGTGCAACCAGACCATCCGCATTCCCGGAACTCCGCCCGGGGCGGGTGAAGCTCCTCCGGCCACCGGCTGGGCGTCACTTTCCGCCCCGGTCATCGCGAGTTCCGCCGCTGCCAAGGTGAAAATGCACTTGTCGGTGCCCGTCCACGATGGACCTTCGGACAATCTCATTGCCAAACCCCTGTCTCCCCTGGACGTGACGGCCAAAGAGACGGACCGCCAACTGCGGGTGAAATGCATCCGGCATGTGGATTGCGTGGAGGTGGGCCATGACCGGTTTGATGAAACGGTCACCAAGTTTCTCGGGAAAATCGGGGAACAGCACCTGGTGAGCATCACCACCATCTCCTTCAGCCATATCGACGTGGCGAGCCAAAAGTTGTTGAACGACTATGGCGTGATGATCGTGTACCGGGGCTGAGGTTCTTGACTTGCCGGGAGCGCATGGCTACGGTGGCACGATGAAACGCTGGTTGATTCGTCTATCGTTGGTGGCCGTGCTCGTGCTGGCCTTTCCGTACCGCTCGCCGGCCCCGCTGGTGTACCGGGCGGGTGAGGGTTGGACGTACGAGCCGGTGGGCGGCGAGGGGCGCTGGCAGCGGACGCGGGCGAAGGACCAGTTGGACGTCGCCCTGGAAGCTTTTGACAAGCAGAAATACGGTTTGGCCCTGAAGGCGGCGCGCCGGGTGGTCTATAACTGGCCGTTGTCCGATTACGCCCCCAAGGCGGAATACCTGGCCGGGCGCTGCTACGAGGCCCGTCATCAGGACGAGAAGGCATTTGCCGAATACCAGAAACTTTTGGAAAAATATCCCAAGGTGGATAATTACGCCGAGGTGATCCAACGCCAGTTTGCGATTGCCAACCGGTTTCTGGCCGGGCAGTGGATTAAACTCTGGGGTTACATTCCGTTTGGGCCGTCGATGGACAAAACGGTGTCAATGTACGAGAAGTTGATCAAGAACGGGCCGTACAGCGAGGTGGCGCCCCTGGCGCAAATGAATATCGGCGCGGCGCGGGAGAAGCAGACGCGCTATTTCAGCACCGACCCGTACATCCAGGCCGCCAAGGCTTACGAACTGGCGGCGGAACGGTATCGGGATCGTCCGGCGATTGCGGCCGAAGCGTTGTACAAAGAGGCGCAAGCCTATAACAAGCAGGCCCGCACGGCGGAGTACGACCAAAGCACCTCCGGCAAGGCCATCGATACCTTCACGGATTTCATGCAGGCGTATCCGGATGATCCGCGGGTGAAGGAGGGCGAAAAAATCATCGCCTCCCTCAAGGAGGAACAAGCGCGCGGCAATTTCCAAACGGCCAAGTTTTACGAGAAGGACCACATGTGGAAGAGCGCGCGGATTTACTACAACGAAGTGGTGACGCAGGCGCCGGGATCGCCGTATGCCGCCCTTTCCTTGAAACGCATTGAGACCCTCAACCAGTTGATTGCCAGCGCCGATGCCCGTCGCGCCGCCGCCGCCGCCGCCCATTGATCCTCCCGTGCGCGCCACGATCTCATTCTGCCTGGCCCTGGTCGTCCTGCTGGCGTCCGGCTGCGCGGGGTACCGACTCGGCCCGACCAACGGGGAGTTGGCGGGGGCCCGGAGCCTGCGCATCATGCCCTTCTCCAACCAGACCCTGGAGCCCGGTTTGAGCGACTCGGTGATGAATGCGCTCCGCAAAACCCTGCAGCGGGATGGCACGTACCGGCTCGAGACCCATGCGGATGAAGGGGACATCATTCTCACCGGCGTTATCAAAACCTATACCCGGAGCGAACTTTCTTACGGGGCGAAGGACGTGGTGACGGTGCTGGACTATGAGATCGTGGCCACGGCCCAAATCACCGCGCGGGAACGCTCGACGGGCAAGGTGCTGCTGGACAAACCCGTCCGGGCCACCACGACCTTGCGCGCCGGCCCCGACCTCACGAGCTCCGAGCGGATGGCCCAGCCCGTGCTGGCGGAAAACCTGGCCCGCAAGGCCACCGAACTGCTGGTGGACGGAAGCTGGTGAGGGCGCCGGGTCTGCCCGGTCCGCGGAATTTCGTGAGCAGTGATTTTGATTTAACCAGTCGGAACAAAGCAGATTGCATTTAACATGAGCGTACTAATCGTCGGTTCAACAGCCCTGGATTCCATCAAAACCCCCAAGGCGGAAAATCCCCGGCTCCTCGGTGGGTCCGCCAGTCATGCCGCGATCGCGGCCAGCTTTTTTGCCCCCGTCAACCTGGTGGGCGTGGTGGGGGAGGATTTTCCCAAGCGTTATCTCAAGCTTTTCCAGAAGCACAAGGTGGATTTGACCGGGTTGCAAATTGCGCCGGGCAAGACGTTTCATTGGTCCGGGGAATACGAGGTGAACATGAACAACCGGCGGACGCTGGCCACGGAATTGGGGGTGTTCGAGACATTCACGCCACACCTGCCGGCAGCCTACCAGACCACGCCTTTTGTGCTGCTCGCCAATATCGCGCCGGCGCTGCAAGGGCATGTGTTGGACCAGATTCGGAAGCCGAAATTTGTGGTGGCGGACACCATGGACTTGTGGCTCAACATTGCCCTGCCGGATTTGCTGAAACTCCTCAAGCGCGTGGATGGTTTCGTGCTGAATGACAGCGAAGCCCGCCAACTCACGAAGGAAGACAATGTCATGGCGGCCCTGAAGAAGATCCACCGCCTCGGGCCCAAATACGTGATCATCAAGAAGGGCGAACACGGGGCGATCCTCTCGCAAAGCAACGGCGGCATGTTTGTGGCTCCGGCCTTCCCGCTGCACCGGGTGGTCGATCCCACGGGGGCGGGCGACTCCTTCGTGGGCGGCATGATGGGCTATCTTTCGACCGCCAGCGGCAAGGTGGACGACAATTTACGCAAGGCCATGATTTACGGCAGCGTGGTGGCTTCTTTTTGCTGTGAAGGATTCGGCCTCAAATTCACCTCCCGCATCACGCGGGCGGCGATTGATGCCCGGTTCAAGGAACTCGCGGCTTTGACCCGTTTTTAAGCGGGGCCAACGTCAGCGGGACTTTTAGTGGAAGTCGCGGCTTGTTCGCGCGGCTCATTTATGGTTGTTTTCAACGGTGAGCCGAAGTCCCCATTTCCCGCCGGTGCCTACTGAAAAGCGCGGCGCGCCAGTGGTTCCCGATCATGAGGTGCTCCATCTGATTGGATCGGGAGCTTACGGGGATGTGTGGCTGGCGCGGAACAGCATCGGTACGCTGCGCGCCCTGAAGGTGGTCTGGCGGGCGGGTTTCACCAGTGACCGCCCTTATGAACGCGAGTTCTCGGGGATGCTCAAGTTCGAGCCCGTGTCGCGTTCCCATGAGGGGTTCGTGGACATCCTGCAGGTCGGGCAGGGGCCGGGGTACTTCTATTACGTGATGGAGTTGGCGGACAATGCCGCCGGGCCGGGGCAGCCCTACCGGCCGCGCACCCTGAGCGCCGAGGCGCGGGCGGCGGGACGACTGCCGGCGGCGGCATGCCAGCGGCATTTCCTGATGCTCTCCGACGCCCTGGCGGCGCTGCACCGCGCGGGGCTGATCCACCGGGACATCAAGCCCAGCAACATCATCCTGGTGGGCGGGGTGGCCAAACTGGCGGATATCGGCCTGGTGGCGGCGATGGATTCGGAGCGGAGTTTCGTGGGGACAGAGGGCTTTATCCCGCCCGAGGGCCCAGGGTCGGCACCGGCGGACATTTTTTCGCTGGGTAAAGTGCTGTATGAGGTGGCGACCGGCAAGGATCGGCTGGAGTTTCCCTCCCTGCCGTATGATGCGGCGACGGGGCGCACGGAGGATGAACTCCTGGAGATCAACGCGATCATCACGAAGGCCTGCGCGACGGCCGCGCGGGACCGCTATGCGACGGCGCTGGAGATGCATGCGGAGCTGGCGTTGCTGCAGAGTGGTCGGTCGGTGAAAAAGTTCCGGGTGCTGGAAGAACGGTTGCGGTGGGCGCGGCAGGCGGGGGCGGTCGCGAGCGTGCTGGCGCTGCTGGCCGTGGGGGGCTTCCTGGTGGCGGGCTCGCGCGCGCGCCTGGCGCGGGAAAACAGTCAGCGGCTGGAGCAAGCGCTGAACCGGGCGACCAGCGCGGAGCGGCAGGCCGAGAACCGGCTCTACGAGGCGCTCGCGGCCACCGGCGTGGCCGAACGCCGGAGCGGACTCCTGGGGCAACGTTTCGCGAGTTTGAAAGCCATCATCAGCGCGGCGGAAATCCGGCCCGGAGCGCCGGAATTGCGCGATGCCGCGATCACTGCCCTCGCCGTGCCGGATTTGCGCGAAACCGGGCATTGGCCTTTGCCGGCGGGTTTCCAGGCGCAGGGCTTCAGCGCGGATTTGGCCACGATTTACCTGGCCGCCACCAACGGCGGGATCGACGCCCGCCGGGCGGCGGATGGCCAGTTATTATTCCAACTCCCCACCCCGCCCGAAAAGATTTTGGGACTTTATGTGAGCAGCGGGTCGGGGCGCTGGTTGGGCGTGCGGCGGGCGGAAATTGGTTTCACCTGGTGGGACCTGGCAAATCGGCGGATCGTCCGGGAGCTGCCCCAGAGTTTTTGGGGAATGGTCTCGCGCGATGACCGCTGGTTGGCCGAGTTGGTCACGGGGAACCGGCTGCGGTTGCATGATCTGTCCTCCACGAACAGTTGGGACGTTCCCACGGATGAGCCCGTCAACATTATAAATCCGGGCGGGGCAGGGAAATTGATCACGGCGCTGAAGGACGGGGATACCGTGGCCGTCCGCGAATTTGCCACCGGTGCGGTTCAGCAGTCCGTCAAGCTGCCGGAGGGCGAAGGAGTCTATTGTTGCCGGGCGAGTCCGGATGGCCGTTGGCTGGTGGCGGGAACCCGGCTGGGGCGGGTCCTGATTTGGGATTTGGACCATCCCACAGTCCCTCCGGTAAATCTGCAGCCCCACAGCAGTGCGGTCACCTCCTGTGCCATTCACCCGGACAGTGATTGGTGCCTCACCACTTCATGGGACGGCACCACCCGGTTGCTGGGGCTGACCGAAGGGCGGGTTTTGTCGGTGGGGCGACGGGAATCCGGGATGGGCCAGTTTTCACCGGATGGCGATGGCTTTGGCGCGGTGGATGCCAATGAGCCGGATTTGCGGCGTTTTGAGGCCGCCAGCCGGGAGGTTTGCCGCGTGTTGGCCGAGCCGGGGACCGGTGCGGGGAGCTTTCCGGGACCGTGGCATGCCGCCTTCATGGCGGATGGGCGCCTGCTCGCGGCGAGCAGTTTTGACAGTGTGCGGATTTTTGAAACCGCCATGGGGCGGCAGGTGGCGCAACTCCCCTCCACCAACTGGTATTCGGTTTGTTTGGCGGGCGACAATTTGCTGTATGCGGCGGGTCCGAACGGGATGGCGCGCTGGCCGGTGCGCGGTTTGGCCACGGACGAAATCACCTTCGGGCCGATGGAATTCCTGGACGGCATCCATTATTATGACATCCAAGCCAACCCGGATGGCAAGCTGGTCGTGGCGGCGGGCACGAACTACTTTAGTTTTCTCCGCGCGGGCGGCGTGCGCACCAACCTGACACATTTGAGCCCCATCCGGGGTACCTCCCTGAGTCGTGACGGCACGCGGATGGCGACCATGGATGCGCGGAATGGTGCCCGCGTTTGGGACGTGGCGACCGGGACGGTGTTGCGCCAATTTGCCGATTCCAAACGGGGTGGCTTCGCCCTGAGCCCGGATGGCCGCCAACTGCTCGACAACGGTTCCGGGGCCGTTGTGCTCCGGCAGGTGGATGGCGAGGGTGATGTCTGGCGGATTTCCTGCGGTGGGTTGGGCGGCGCGGCCGCCTGGACGGATGATGGTTCCCTGGTTTGCGTGGTGCGGGATGGGATGGTCCCCACTTTGATCGAAGCGCGAAGTGGAGCGATCCTGGGGCGGTTTGAACATCCGGATTACGTCCCCTATAACTCGGTGGTTTTCAGCGCGGCGGGTGATCAAATGGCTTGCGTGAGTACCACCCATGTCATTCATTTGTGGAATTTCCGACCGCTCCGCCGCGCACTCGCAAAGCTGAAATTGGATTGGGACCAGCCGCCGTTGGGGGCTCCCGCCACCCGGGGTTCAGTCCCGGTCGTCCGGCTCACGGGAGCGATTCCGTGAACCGTGACGGGAGTGGTTGACACCGACAAAAGCCGGCTTGTCCCGGAGGGCGATTTGTGGTCTCTTCGTCGCGAGTGAGCCAACTGCCTAATCCATCCCCAACGCAACCGGAAAAGCGTGGCGCTCCCGCGGTTCCCGATCATGAGATGCTCCATTTGATCGGGTCCGGGGCCTACGGGGATGTCTGGCTGGCGCGTAACAGCATCGGCACGCTGCGGGCTCTCAAGGTGGTTTGGCGGGCCAGTTTCAATAGTGACCGCCCGTATGAGCGCGAATTTTCGGGGATGCTCAAGTTCGAGCCGGTATCGCGTTCCCATGAGGGATTCGTGGACATTCTCCAGGTGGGGCAGGGGCCGGGCTATTTCTATTATGTGATGGAGTTGGCGGATAACGCCGCCGTGCCCGGGCAGCCCTACCGGCCGCGCACGTTGAGCGCCGAGGCGCGGGCGGCGGGACGGCTGCCGGCGGCGGCGTGCCAGCGGCATTTCCTGATGCTCTCCGATGCCCTGGCGGCATTGCACCACGCGGGGCTGATCCACCGCGACATCAAGCCCAGCAACATCATCCTGGTGGGCGGGGTGGCCAAACTGGCGGACATCGGCCTGGTGGCGGCGATGGACGCCGAGCGCAGTTTTGTGGGGACGGAGGGCTTTATTCCCCCGGAAGGCCCGGGGTCGGCGCCGGCGGACATCTATTCGCTGGGCAAAGTGCTGTATGAAGTGGCGACGGGCAAGGACCGGATGGAATTTCCCTCGCTTCCCTATGACGAGGCCACGGGCCGCACGGACGATGACCTCCTGGAAATCAACGCGATTTTCACGAAGGCCTGCGCGGCTGAGGTGCGGGACCGTTACGCGACCGCGCTGGAGATGCATGCGGAACTGGCGTTGCTGCAAAGCGGGCGGTCGGTGAAAAAGTTCCGGGTGCTGGAGGAGCGGTTGCGGTGGGCGCGGCAGGCGGGGGCGGTGACGGGTGTGCTGGCGCTGCTGGCGGTGGCGGGCTTCCTGGTGGCAGGTTCGCGCGCGCGCACCGCGCGGGAAACCAGTGAACGGCTGGAAAAGGCGTTGAACCGGGCGACGACTGCCGAACAGGCGGGCCGGGAGCAATTATATCATGCGCTGGCCGCGACTGCGGTCGCCGAGCGCCGGAGCGGCTTGTTGGGCCAGCGTTTCGCCAGCCTCGCCGCGATCATCAGCGCGGCCGCCATCCGGCCCGGGGCGCCCGCATTGCGGGACGCCGCCATCACCACCCTGGCGGTGCCCGACTTGCGGGAAACCCGCCCCTGGCCGCTTCCGGAGGGCTACTCGAGACAGTGCTTCAATGCCACGCAAACGGAGCGACTGCTGGCGGCGACCAACGGCGTGATCCATGCGGTGCGGGAGGCCGATGGCGCGGAGTTGTACCAGCTGGGGGAACCGGGGGAGCGGATTGATAATCTGGAATTGAGCGGTGGGGACGGGCGTTGGCTGGTTGTTTGGCGTTCGCAGCGAGGCTGCACTTTCTTCGACTTAAAGGAACGGCGGTTGGTGCGTGACTTGCCGGGCAGCCGGGCTGGGGTGGTATCGTCGGATGGTCACTGGCTGGTGGAAAACACCGGGACCGGGGGACTCCGTTTGCATGATCTCGTGGCCAACACTTCCCGGGATCTCCCTTGTGCCGCGGTGATCACCACCTTGCTGGCCGGGCCGGCCGGGGAGTTTCTGGTGGCCGCGAAGGATGAGGATTTTGTTGAACTGCGAGAATTTGCCACCGGGGCCATCCGGCGGCGGATCTGTTTGCCGGAAAACCAGCGGGTGTACGTCTGCCAGCTTGATCCGGAAGGGCGAACGCTGGTGGTGACCACCCGCGGCGGCCGGTTGCTTATCTGGGATCTGGAACAGCCCGCCGCCCCCCGGGCGATGTTGCAAGCCCATTCCCACACGATTCCTTTTTGCCAATTCCATCCGGATGGCGATTGGTGCCTGACCAGTTCCTGGGATGGCACCACGCGGTTGGTGGGGGTCAGCGAAGGACGGCTTTTTTCCCTGGGGCGCCACGAATTTGGCAACGGCCGGTTTTCCCCGGACGGCACGCAGTTTGTCAGCCGGGATGCGAGTGGACTGGAACTCCACCAGTACGAAGTTGCGGGGCGGGCGATTTGTCGCGTGCTCGGGGAAGCGCAACCGGTCGATGGTAATGAGCCGGGGCCTTGGAATGCCGCCTTTCTGGCGGATGGCCGGCTGCTGGCCGCCGCCAGCTATGAAGGCGTGCGGATTTATGACACCTTGCGGGGGCGTTCCGTGGCCCATCTGGCCTCGACCAATTGGTTTGCGGTTTGTCCCGCCGGGTCGAACGTTCTCTGGGCCGCCGGGCCGGATGGCCTGGCGCGCTGGCCGCTCGTTTGGAAGGGGGCAGGAGAGGTGCAGATCGGCGCCATGGAAATGGTCAGCCGCTCCTTCCACTTCCACGTCCAGGCGAGCGCGGATGGGGCAGTGGTGGCGGCCGCGGGTCTGGGCGGCTTCAGCCTGGTTTTGGACGGCGCGCGCCAGACCAATTTTGCGCATGGCGGGGGCATTCGCGGCCTCACCTTGAGCCGGGATGGCGGGCGGATGGCGACGGCCGGCGTGGCCAATAGCTTGCGGATCTGGAGCACAGCCGATGGCACGGTGATTCGCCAAATCCCCCAGTCCGCCAATGGCGGGGTGGCGATCAGCCCCGATGGCACCCGGGTGCTTTGCAATGGTCCGGAGGTCATTCTGCGATCCATCGACACCGGGGAGGAATTCTGGCGAACCGCCTTGCCCGGGGTTGGCTCCGTCGTGGTCTGGTCGCCCGATGGCCGCCTGGCCTGTGTTCTGCGGGATGGCATGGTGCCGGTCTTGTTGAATGCCGCCAATGGCGAGGTTTTGGGCCGCTTTGAGCATCCGGATTTCGTCCCCTACGCCTCCTTCGTCTTCAGTCCGTCCGGTAATCAATTGGCGTGCGTGAGCACGGCGCATGTGATTCATCTCTGGAATTTGCGGCCGCTGCGGCGGGAATTGGCCGCGCTGAAGCTGGACTGGAATCTGCCGCCCATGCCGGAACTGCTGGTCTCCCCGCTGCCGCTCCGCGTAAAGACCGCGGAGTCGCTGCCCTGATCCAGGCGGCGCAGGGCCGGTTCAGAGCATCTGTTTCTCCAGGCGGGCGACTTCCTTCCGGAGCAGGGCGCCGACCCGGTGCTTGGCGAGGTACACCGTCATGATGCTGACTCCCAGCGCCTTGGCCACGGTGGCACCTGATTGTCCCCGCAACACATACATTTCAAAAATCTGGAAATGTTCCGGCCGGGCCTGACTCTTGACCCGGGCCATGGCGGCTTCGGCCAGTTGGGTGCGCCAGGCTTCATCCCACGTTGACTCCGCGGTGACCACATCTTCCTGCGCCCGGGCGTTGATCTCCTCCGCCACCGCGGTGTCGTCGGGATTCAGCTTGCCGACCTCGCGCGCACGGTAGCGCTTGCGCATTTGATCGGCAACCCGCCGGCGGGTGATCAGGAGCAACCAGCTTTTGAAAGAGCCGCGGGCCGGGTCGTACTTGAAGCCTTTCAACTCGGCCGCCACGGAAATCAGGGTTTCCTGCACCACCTCCTGAGATTCGACGTCGTTCAGGCCGGATTTATTGGCGAAGGAGTAAATCAAGCGCCAGTAGGTGTTGAAAAATTCCCGCCAGGAATCCTGGTTGTCCCAGTCCTTCAACCGGGTCAACAGGCTGCGCCGCGTGGGCGCCAGATCAGTGGGCGAGGGCTCGCTCATTCAACAGAATTCGCCGGTCCCCGGCAAACCTTTCAACATTTCTTTCCGGGAAACCGGGCTATGATCGGCCATCCGCTCTCTCCAGTTCCAGCACCTTGCGGGCGGCGTTGTGCCCCGGAATGCCGCTGACCGCCCCGCCCCGGCGCGCCCCGGAGCCACACAGGAGGACGTTCGTCCATTCCGTTTCCACGCCCCAGGTGCCGGTGGTTTCGGCGGAATCCGCAAACGGGAAGGTCAGGGCGCCGTGAAATATATTGCCGCGGTAATGTCCCAGTTCCGCCTCCAAATCAAGGGGGTTGCGGATTTCCATGCAGGGCTGGCCGTCGGCGTCCCGCGCCAGGCAATCCTCCAGGGGTTCCGCCAACCAACGGTTTAGCCCGGCCAGACACCGGGCGGCGGCTTCCCGGGTGCGGCCTGCGGGATCCCCGACAAAACTTCGCCAGGGAGTATCCAGTCCAAACAAAGTCATGGTCTGGAATCCCCGGGTGCTTAATTCCGGGGCCAGGATGCTGTCATCCGTCAGGGTATGGCAATAGACCTCGCAGGGAACGCGATCTGGCAGCGCGGATTGCGCCGCCTGCGCGTGGCTCACTTTCATTTGTTCGTACCCTTCATCAACGTGAAAGGTGCCCTGGAAGGCCTCGCGGGCGGTCACGCCCTGGTTCCGCAGGCGGGGGAGCCGCCGCAGCAGCAGGTTAATTTTCAGCACCGAGCCCTCATGCGTCGGCCCGGGTTCATAACCGCGGCCCAGATAATGGGCCAGCACATTGGGACCGAAATTGACGAGCAGGTAACGGGCTTCGAGGGATCTGGGCTGGCCATCCACTTCGCAATGGACGGTCCGCTGGCGCGCCGACAATTCCAATCCCAACAACCGGGCCCGGGTGACCATGACGGCGCCGCGGCGGGTCGCCACGCGAATCAATTCCCCGGCCACCCGTCCCATCCCGCCGACCGGCACCTTCCATTCCCCGGTGACGTTCCCCATGGTATGGTAGAGGAAACATCGGTTCTGCAAAAGGGAGGGGTCCTCCGGATGGGTCAGGAGCCCGATTTTTGCGTCCGTAAAGACGACGCCGCGGAGCAAATCATTTTGCAGATAACGTTCCACCACCGCGCCCAAGGGCTCCGCGACCAGGCTGCGCCAGGCTTCGCGGTGCAAATCATCGACTTGGAATCGCCGCTCGAGGGCACCCACCCCGGGGAGCGGTTCCAACAGGGTGGGCCAAACGGTTTGGGCGAAGATCCGGGCCAATTGATAAAAGCGCTGGAATTGTTCCCATTCCCGGTTATGGCCAATGAGTTGCCGTAGGGAACTCCGGCTCACGCTGGCTGAAAGGTTGCTCAGAAGGAGACCCCGCGAAACCCCGTCGCGTTCATAGGGAGTGAAGGAGGCGGTGTCGCGGGTGCGCAGTTGGAGATTCAGCCCCAGATCCTGGATGATCTGCTGGGGCAGCAGACTCACCAGGTAGGCATAGCGGGAGATCCGGGCGTCATAATCGGGAAACACGCGTTGCGAGGTGGTGGCCCCGCCCAGGTAATCATTCTTTTCCAGCACCAGCACACTCAATCCGGCGCCGGCCAGATAACCGGCGGCCACGAGAGCATTATGGCCGGAACCCAGAATCACGACATCGTACTTGGTTTTCATAGCCCGGGGTAGTTTCGCCCGAATGTCAGCGGGGAGCAATCAGGATCAGGTGGCTGGTTGCATCCTCCGGGTGGCCCGGGTTCCCGACAACTTGCGGTGGGAGGATTCCCCAATCAAATCGGCCACCCGTTCCGCGTCGATAAAGCATTTCGAGTGGAGAATCCCGGGCTTGCGGCGGGGGCAATGAAAGACCCGGCGCATCAAGCGAACACTAGTCGGCAAATGATGACCGAGGCGATGATGCCGGCGACGTCGGCCACGAGGCCTGCCGGCACGGCGTGGCGGGTGCGCTTGATGTTGGCGGAGCCGAAATAGACTGCGAGCACGTAGAAGGTCGTCTCGGTGCTGCCATAGATCGTGCCTGCGGTCCGGGTGAGCAGGCTGTCCGGACCAAACTCCTTGACCAAATCGGTAAACACTCCCAGGGAGCCGCTCCCGCTCAAAGGTCGGATGAGCGCCATGGGCAGGAGTTCGGGGGGGAAATGGACCAACTTCATGAGGGGCTGCAAACCCGCAGTGAGCAACTCGATTCCCCCCGCGCCGCGGAACATGCCGATCGCCACCAACATCGCCACCAAGTAGGGGATGATGCGGATGCTGACCTGGAACCCCTCTTTCGCGCCCTCGACGAATTCCTCATACACCTTGATCTTCCGCAGTGCCGCATAGAGCGGGAAAAAGGAGAGCAGCAATGGCATCGCCAGCAGCGACAAGGTTTTCACGACCCGCACCAACGGGCCGTCGGGCCGGAGGCCGGCCTCCGGTTCGAGTCCCAACAGACCGGGAAAGGCGGTCCGCAGAAACAAGAGGGCAAAGCCCAGCCCAAAAGCTGCCAACAGCAGGATGGCCCCCGCCGTCAGCGGGGCCGGTTGGATGGTGGGCTCCGGCGGCGTTGTGGGTTCCGGGGTTGTCGTGGCTGCGGTGGTCGGGCGGGGCAGTTGAAACCAGGGCAGACGTTCAAAAAACTTCACGCCGATAATCGCGCTGACGGCCGCGCAGACCGTGGCCAGGAAGGCGGTGCCGATAATCGCCGAAGGATCCTTCGCATTGTTGGCCACCAGCACCGCAATGGCGGTGACGGGGATGAGTTGGACGGAACCGGTGTTGATGGCCAGGAAGGTGCACATCGAATTCGTGGCGGTGCCGGGATGGGGATTGAGGGATTCCAAATCCTTCATGGCCCGGAGCCCGAGCGGGGTGGCGGCATTGGAGAGGCCGAGCATATTGGCCGCGATGTTCATGACCATGGACCCCATGGCCGGATGATTGGGGGGAACGTCGGGAAACAGGCGGACCAGGATGGGGCGGAGCATCCGGGACAACCACTGCACCATGCCGGACTTTTCCGCCAAACGCATGATGCCCAGCCACAGCGCCATGACCCCGGCCAGCGGCAGCGCCAGGTTCATCACCGCGAATTTGGCCATGTTCAGGGCCCCTTCGGTGACCTGGGGCAGCCGACCGTTCCAGCCGCCGATCAGCACCGCTCCCACCACCAGACCGAGCCAGATGTAATTCAACATCGCTGCGAGGTTAGCTCCTGGTCGGGGAAAAAGCGCGGGAAAAATGCGGTCCTCAGGACCCGGGCGGCCCGCCCGCCCAGGCCGGCGGGTGATTGAGTTGGTAAAGCATCTCGCCGGCCTTCCGCACCAAGAGGACTCCCTCGTCCTCCCGGTCGGCGAATTCCTCAATCCGGATGCTGCGCGGGTCCCGGTAGCCCAGATTCATTTGACGGCATTTTTCCTCCGGAATCTGGGTGGCGAGCGTGACCTGGGCCCGGCAATGTTCCACCCCGTTTTCAAAGGTTCCCAAGCCACGAACATGCGTGGAATGGGCCAGCACGCCCCACGGGTAATGCTTGAATTTGTCCCATTGCTTCAGGAAATAGTCGCGGCAATGGTAGCCCACTTCCTCGATGACGCTGCCATGACTCACACAGACTTCGGTGATGTGCGGGGCGTAAATGATCAACTCGCCGCCATCCGCCAGCACGGGCTCAAGTTTGTACATGCATTTGCCCGCCGTCCAAACTTCGTCGTACATGACGGGGGCGCAGGAAAGGATCGTGTGAAACGGGTGGTCCTTGCGAGTGATGTGCCGTTCGTGGGACAAATCACTGGCCGCATCCCAGGCGGTCTCGGGCGTGCCCGCGAAGAGGCCCGAGAGTTGTTTGGCCGGATCCACCACCAGGCAAAAGCACAACTTGTCCACCGGAACCAGCGCCCCCGCCCGGTCCACCACTTTGCGAACCGGGGTCCATTTCGAACCGATAATCATCGGATTCGTGACCACGGCCCCGAGCCAGTGGAAGAAATTCAGAATTTCCGGTCCGCCCACGCCCGGGAACAGATATTTGTTCCCGCCGGAGAAGCCCACGACTTCATGGGGAAATACCGGCCCAACAATAATCACCTGGTCATATTCGAACACCAACTTGTTGATCTCGACCGGCACGTCCATCGCGAACCGGCCATCCGTCAATTGGGCAATGTCACTGGCGGGGATCACCCCGACCTTGGTCAGGGCGGCGGGATTGTTCCAGGCGTGGTTGTAAAATCGGACCCGGCCGAATTGGCCGGCCCGTTCTTCCGGGCTGATTTCCAGGCGCTGGCAAATGGCCGCTTCGCTCATCGGCTGGTGGGTGCCCAAGGCGATGAGTACGTCGAGTGCCTGGGTGGCGCTGCCGATCTCCCGGTGCAAGGCTTTAAAGAGCAGGCCCACGGGAGCCGTCCGCGTGCCGTCCGGGACAATGAGCAGGACCTTTTTGCCGGTGTATTTTGTCGCCGGGCAGGCCTGCGCCACGACGCGGTGGACCTGGTCGTCGCTGAGGCCAGCTCCGGCCGGGGCGGTCTGGGAGATTAGGGGATGCACGGGGAGGGAGTGGGTTAGATCGTTTGGGCCAGAAAGCCGCCGTCCACCCGCAATTCAATGCCCGTAACGAAACTGCTGGCGCGAGTGCTGGCCAGAAATACCGCCGCTCCCCCGAGCTCATCCGCCTGACCGAAGCGGCCCATAGGCGTATGGCCGAGGATCGCGGCCGCCCGGGCGGTGGGCGTGCCGTCTTCGTTGAACAGCAACCGGCGGTTTTGTTCGGCGGGGAAGAACCCCGGGGTCAGGGCATTTACGCGCACACCCCGGGGCGCCCATTCGCGCGCCAGGAACTGGGTGAGACTCAGCACGGCCGCCTTGGCGGCGGAATAGGCGACCACCCGGGAAAGCGGCACCCCGGCGGAGACACTGGCGAAATTCAGAATACTGCCGCGGCCCCGGGCCACCATCGCCGGGCCGAATTCCTGGCAGGGCAGCAGGACGCCGCCCACGAGATTCAAATCAAAATTCGCCTGCCAGTCGGCCAGTTCGATGTGCTCAAATTTGCGGTCCCCGGTCACGGTAGTCTTAGGGTCGTTTCCGCCCGCGGCATTCACCAGGATTGCGGGTTCACCCAGGGCCTGATTGATGCGCGCATGGGCGTCGCGCAAACTGGCGCGCACCATGGCGTCCACCGGGAAAAACGCGGCCTTTCCACCCTGCTCCTGGATCAGGCGGACACAACTGGCGCCTTTTTCGGCATTACGACCGAGAACCGCCACTTGCGCTCCGGCGGCGGCCAGATCGGCGGCCACGGCACCGCCCAACGCCCCGGTGCCGCCAATGACCACCGCGACGTCGCCTGAGAGATCAAATAATTTCATGAGTTGCCCCATGGTTAACCGAAACCCGGCAGGTGGTCAAATACCGGTTCGCGGCGCGGCGGAGGTCCGTATCTGCGGCGGGTGAGCGCAGCATTCGGGATCCTGATAACTTGGCAACAGTGGGGCCTACTCCGGCGCTGGAGCGGGAATACCGAAGCCGCAGCGGGGTCAGGATGCCAGTTGTTGGTTCGAAGCGACGAGCGGGCTTGATTGCGGCCGGCGAAACCCCGGTTCCGGGCTGTCAAAAAACCGGTAGCATTCCTCGGCGCGCGCCAGTTTTTCGGCCAGCGCGGGGGAGTTCCGCAATTGCTCGCGCAATCTGGCCTGGTGGGGGGTACGCTTTTCGGAAGGCCGGCAGACCCGCATTTCATTGACCCCACCCGGTATCTTGGGGTAATCCCGTTCGATTCGGACGAAGCAATTGGCCACGGTCTCAGCGTCGTGCGGAACCGTGGCGTATTGGGTGCCGTATCGCTGGTTGAATTCCCCGATCAAGCCGTCGAATCGAGTGGTCACCTCTTCGAAAGTGGCGATGAAAAGTTGCGGCGCATACCGGCGGAGCACCCGATGGAAATCAATGTAGTAATCGAGGCAGCGATCCAGCCGGTCATCCCAAAAAATCGCCCAGGAGATGGCGGCATCTTCCGGCCGGCGCAACAGAAAAATTCCCGGTTTGCGCAATTTCAAAGCCTGAATGATGAACGTGGGGATATGACGGTGGCTTCTCACCCTGGCTCCGGGATTGGCCAGCGTGAAGGCTTCCACGGCAAACGTGTTCGCCGAACGGGGATAACCATCAATCCAAAGATCGAAGTCATTGGCGAAGCAATCGCCCCGGTTCCGGAGCAGGCCGAATTGGCGATAGAGCACAGGCGAACTCCAGAAAAGTTTCCGCCCAAGCCGACGAAGGAAATAGGAACGGCTTCTCATGCCCGGCTGGGGGAAAATGAGTTATCGGTGACTCGCACGCATGCACGTACGCTCCCGGGCTCTTGTTTGGGGGACAATAGCAACCCTCTGGATCCATCCATAAATTAAAAAGTGACTCTAACTTTTTATGGTGAAAAGCCCTGCCAGCCGGGCGCTTCCACCGCACGCAAATCCGTGTGGGCTGAAGATGAATAGAAATCAGCCGCTGGTCAAGCGAAAACCCCGTCAGGGAGCCGGTTTTTGAGTCCGCTCCAGTCTTCCGCTGCAGCGGAGCTTTCCCACGACCTTCGCTGGGTTAGGAACCAATCGGGGAGGACTCAAACCCGGCTCAGGCAGAGCTTCACATCCGCCACAAATTCATCCACATCTTCCGCGGTCGTATCCCAACTGCACATGAGTCGGCAGGTGCCAGCCGGGACGTGGGTGTAAAACCGCCAGCCAGTCTGATGCAGCGCCGCCACCGCCGCCTCGGGCATCCGGGCAAAGACGGCATTGGTCTCCACGGGAAACACGATGTCAACTCCGGGCAGGGGTTGCAGGCCGGCGGCCAACCGGGTGGCCATGGCATTGGCATGGCTGGCGTGATGCAGCCAGGCGCCGCCCTCCAGCATGGCCACCCAGGAAGCGGATAGAAAGCGCATCTTGGAAGCCAGTTGGCCCGCCTGTTTACGGCGGTATTCAAAGTCCCGGGCGAGTTCGGCATCGAAGAAAACCACCGCTTCCCCGACCGCCAGGCCGTTCTTCGTGAGTCCGAAACTCAGCACGTCCACGCCCGCTTCCCAGGTGATTTCCCGCGGTTTGACGCCGAGGGCCGCCAGGGCATTGGCAAAGCGCGCGCCGTCCATGTGGATGCGCAGATCGTAAGCGCGGGCGGCCGTCACCACCGCCTGCAATTCCGTCCGGGTGTAAATCGTGCCCATTTCGGTGGCCTGGGTCAGGGAGAGGGCCCGCGGTTTGGGGTAATGGACGTCCAGCCGCCGCTGCACCACCCGGGCCAAGGCGGTGGGGTCGATTTTGCCGTCGGCCCCGGGCACCAGCAGTAATTTGGCGCCGTTGCTGAAAAATTCCGGACCGCCGCATTCCGCGACTTCGACATGCGCGCTTTCGTGGCAGAGAATGCTGTGGTAGGACTGACAGACGGCCGCCAGCGCCAGGGAATTGGCAGCCGTCCCACTGAACACAAAAAACACCTCGCACTTGGTTTCGAATAATTCGCTGATTAGGTGGTTGGCCTTCTCCGTCCAATGGTCCTCGCCATAGCTGCGCGCATGGGCGCAGTTGGCGTCTGCCAGGGCGGCGAAGGCTTCCGGACAAATTCCGGCATAATTATCACTGGCGAAATGGCGGCGAATCTGGCTTTGACGCTTCATGCGACGCCAGTCTAATTGTTTGCGGCCGTGATAAAAGCGGAATTTCCTTCCGGCGGCGTGTGGGCAATTGGCGTTTCGTCCGATGCAGGGTGGGTTTGCAACTTGTGAAATCGGTTACCCGGAGTATCTTGGAGGCCAACCAACCCAGCATGCTGTCCAGCACCAAAAAGAATCGACCCGGTTGCGGGCTGCCCGATGCCGGGCGGGGACGGGGCGAGCGAGCGGCGCGTGAATGGATGGCCTTCACCCTGATCGAATTGTTGGTCGTCATCGCGATCATCGGAATCCTCGCGGCATTGTTGCTGCCGGCGCTCAGTCGGGCGAAGCGGCAAGCCCAGAAATCCAATTGCTTTTCCAATTTGCGCCAGATTGGGCTCGCCTTCAGTATTTACTTGAATGAGCACGAGGATCGTTTTCCGGATCGCCGGGATTTGAAATCAAGCCTTCCGGATGGGTACAAGCCTTGGAACAATTGGCCGACTTCCGATCCCCGCGCCGGGTGGGCGGCGGTGGTGTTGGATGGTTCGGGTACCTCGCGCGACATTTGGTCGTGCCCGGCAGCCGTACTTTCGCCGGTCGGTAATGTGGTGCAATCGCTGCAGTTGGTTTCCACCAATGCGGACGCCGCGGTCACCCGTTATTGGACCTGGCGCTTTGACCGGCCCGACGACCCCGTGCCGCTGGACGATTTCTGGGGCAAGACCCCGCTCCAATGCGTGGCGGACTTGCGGTTGGCCAATAATCCGACCGCCGGCCAGCCGAATGGCACGGCGGATGTGGAAATGGTGGTCGATCCCTACTTTCCCGCCACGATTCCGGCGGTGCCGGCGGCACTGAAGGGTCGCACCATCCACCCGGGCGGACGCAATCGATTATTTCTGGATGGCAGCGGTGCCTTTCTTAAAGATCTCCGGTTGAATTAACGCCCGGAGCGGGGCCGGTGCGGCCACCGGACTAGCCGGCGGTCACTTACTTATCCTGAAATTCCGGGGCTCATTACCGCGGCGAATCGCAGTCCCCGGGTGGTCACCCGCAGTTCGGCAAAAGCGAACATTTCCATCAAGGACTCATAGATTACGACTCCAGGGAGAATGACATCCGCGCGTTTCCCAGGCATGCCGGGGATCAGTTTGCGCTGGGCCAAAGGCAACTTCCACAGTTCCTCGACCCAGGCGTGCAAGCGGGACAGCGGCAGTCGCGTGGCTTCGATGAGGTTGCGGTCGTAGTGATCCAAACCGGCCTCCATCCGGGCCAGAATGGCGGTCGTGCCACCCGTGCCGACGAGCGTCGGGGAACGGCTTTGGCCGGGTTGCGCCCGAGCCAGCGCCAGTGCCGGGGCCAGCAGTGGACGGACCTCCCGGTCGAGAAAATCCCGGACCCAATGCCGGCAGGCCGCCAATTCGGCCGGGGTGGGGGGATCACTCAGGGGGGTGCCCTCCAGGAAGCGCACGGTGCCGAGTTGAAAACTGCGACGGAATTGCTGGCCGCTGCCCGCGCCCAGGATGAACTCCGTGCTGCCACCCCCGACATCCAGGAGCAGGAGCGGGATATTCGCCAATTCCGGATCCGTGGTCACGCCGCGGTAAGCCCAATCCGCCTCCTGTTCACCGGAAAGAATTTCGACCGGCAGTCCGGAGGCGGCGGTGATGGCGCTGGTGAGTTCCGCCTGATTCAAGGCGTCCCTGGCCGCGCTCGTCGCGATGACCCGGATTCCGCTGGCGGCCTGGGCGGTGGCCGTCCGGGCGAAGTCCGCCACGGCTTGGGCGGTGTGGGCGATGGCCGACGGTTGCAGTCGATGGGTTTGAAAAAAGCCCGCTCCCAGGCGGGTTTGCTCGCTCTCCTCGAGCAGCGGGACGACGACATGATCGTAAACATCCGCCACCAGCACCTTCACGGAGTTGGTGCCGACATCAATGACGGCGCGGCGAACGGCGGGGATGGCCGGGGCAGGGGACATGGCGGGGGTAGGATGGGCCGGTTGGATAGGTCGTCCGGGCGCGGGAGCCTCCCCCCGCTATTTGGTTTCCCGGCGGGCCAACACCGCCGCGCCGGTGATGCCGGCGTCGTCCCCCAGCTTGGAGGCGAGGATTTTTACGCCCTTGTCGGAACCGGGAAAGGCATGTTCCCGGGCAGTCTCAATGACCACCGGCATCATTTCACTTTCCAGCGCGTCCATCACGCCGCCCCCCACCACCACCGCTTCCGGGCTGAGGATGT
Organism: uncultured Pedosphaera sp.; assembly: GCA_903918755.1. Classification (GTDB taxonomy): domain Bacteria; phylum Verrucomicrobiota; class Verrucomicrobiia; order Limisphaerales; family Pedosphaeraceae; genus CAIXFN01. Next base: position 97,580 of record CAIXFN010000017.1, on the reverse strand, counting down.
TGATGAGATTGGCGATGGCGATGCCGGTATATTTGGCCGCTTCCTCGACAATGTGCGCCACGAACTTGTCCCCCTGGCGAATGGCTTTCCGGAGATCGCCGCTCCGCAGATCCTTCAAATCATTGCCCAACATGTCACAGAGCACGGTCTTTTGACCGTCGTGGACGGCATCCTGGATCTGGCGAAAAAGGGCCGAACGGCTGGCGAGGGCCTCCCAGCAGCCGCGGTTGCCGCACGTGCATTTCGGGCCATTGACCTCAAGCACCATGTGGCCCACCTCCCCGGCGGTCCGGTTGAAGCCGGTAAACAATTTACCTTCCAGGATCAATCCGCCGCCGATTCCCGTCCCCAGAAAGACCCCCACCATATTCCGGGGCCTGGCCTCGAGTTCCACCTCATGGACGCCCAAGGTGCAGACATTGCAGTCGTTTTGCAGGAAAACCGGCAAATCAAGTCGCTTTTCCAGTTCCCGCTTCAACGGGATGTCTTTCCAGCCCAGATTGCCGGCAAAGATCACGCGGCCGTTCTCGGGGTCAATGGCCCCGGGCGAGCCGATGCCCAAACCCCGGACTTGTTTGAGGTCGATGTCGCATTCGTCCGCGGCGTCCTGGGCGCAGCGGGCGATCCGTTCAATGACGGCGGCGGGTCCGCGCTCAGCCTTGGTGCTGGTTTTCGCCCGGGAAAGGCATTTCAGGGAGTTCGTGAAAACACCCGCCAGGATCTTGGTGCCCCCCAGGTCCACACCTATGAGGTATTCGGCTTTGCTGTTGACTTCGGGCATAGGTCCGCGACGGATATTGATTTTTGTTGGACAGGGCGACGCTAGCGATCTGCCGGGTTATTTGCGAGTCAAAACCGCTTCAATTTTGTTGCGCAGGTCCTTATTGAGCGCATCCGGGGAGCGGTCCCCATCGACAATGTCAAAGCCATAACTGGTCTGCAGCCGCTGAAAGACCTCGGCCATGCGCTGCTGGTACATGAGGAAACAGTCGAACATATCCCGGGACAAACCCAGGTCCATGCCGCTTTCCCAATAATCCAGGGCGTGTTTCTTGGCAAAATTGCGTTGCACCAGTTGGGCGGGGGACACATTCAGGTAAAAAACGGCGTCCGGCACCAAGGCCACCCCATACATGTTCTTCAACCAGGCTTCATCCATGCCGCGCACCAGGTCACGGGCCATCAGGGTGTAAATGTAGCGATCCGCCAGCACCATGAACCCGGCCTTGAGGGAAGGAATGATGATGTTTTCCAGTTGGTCCGCGAAATCGGTCGCGTAAAAAAGACTGAGCGTGGTATGGCTCAGAATGTTGCCTTTTTGGGCTTGGTCGAGTTCTTCACGGACCAGCGTGGAACGCTTCAACCCCACCTGCACGGTGGCATGGCCCCGGCCTTCCAGCCACTCCCGGAGCAGGGCGATCTGGGTGGAGCGGCCGGAGCCGTCCGCCCCTTCCACCACGATCAGCTTGCCGCCCAGGCGGCGCAAATCCACTTTGGGCAAGCCCAATCCATAAAACCGGCGTTCCGCGGATTTCGGGACCGAAATGGGGCGCATTTCCCCGAGATCGCCGAGCTGCTTGGCAGGTTTCTTTTTCATCGTTTCACCGTCGCGTTGGGGGTGGCGAAAGAGGCCAGATTCAGCTTGGCGGCCACGAGTTCCCGGACGAGGGACTGCTGGGTTTCAATCGGCTGGTTGGCGTCAATCACCGAGAAATTGAATTCGGTGCTCATGCCGAGGTACTGTTCCAAAATGCGGCCCTGAAAAATGCGGAAACTTTCGTACGGATCGGTGGACAACCGCATATCCATTCCCGCCTCGAAATATTTCAATTCCGGCCGGCCGTCCAGAATGCGTTGCAGGGAGACTTCCAGATGGGCCTTGAAGAAAAAGGTGAGATCCGGTTGGGCCGCAAAATCATACAGGCCCCGCACCCATTCCGGCGGGCAACCCCGCACGGTGTCCCGCGCGAACGCGGTGAAGATATACCGATCGCACAGCACCAGGTACCCCGCGCGCAGCAAGGGGACCAATTGGCGTTCATAACGATCGGCGAAATCCGTGGCGTGGATCAGGCTGAAGGTGGTCGGGGTGAGCAACTCGCGCTTTTTGCCCTTGCTCGTGGCGCTTTTCACCAGTTCGGAAGAATTCCATTCGCTGAAAAAGACCTTGAGGCCCCCCAATTCCAGCCAGCGTTTCAGGAGGTAAATCTGGGTCGATTTCCCCGAGCCATCCAGGCCTTCCACCGCGATCAGCCGGCCCGGAAATTTCAGTTCCGCAAATGTCTTCGTCATGTGCGGTCCCGAAAATAGTCCACACCCCGCCGAACACAATGTTTTTCGCCACTCTTCGCCGGTTTTGGCGGCGTGGAAAATGCCTTTGCATTCCAACCCGGCGCTTTTACATTGCCCGGCACCGATCGACAGCCATGCGTCAGGTATTTCTTGATCACCAATCCGCCACTCCGGTCCTGCCCGAAGTGCTCACGGCCATGCTGCCCTGGTTCAGCGCGGAGTTTGGCGCGCCCGCGTCGTTCCACCGCCGCGGACTGGCGGCCCGCCGGGCCCTGGAGCTGGCCCGTGGGCAATTCGCGCAATTCCTCAATGCCCCCTCACCCGAGGATATTATTTTCACCTCCGGCGGCACGGAAGCCGCCAACCTTGCCGTGCTGGGGACCGCTTACGCCCAGGAAAAACGGGGCCGGCACATCGTCGCTTCGGCGACCGAACATTTGTCCGTGCTGCGCACCATTGCGTTCCTGGAGGGCCGCGGCTGGACCTGCACGCGCGTGGGGGTGGATCGTCGGGGATGGGTGGATCCGGCCGCCGTGCGCGCCGCGCTGACGGCGGACACCGTCTTGATCTGCGTCCATCATGCCAACCACGAGTTGGGGGCCGTGCAACCGATCAGCGAAATCGGCCAACTGGCGCAGGACCGCGGGTTGACCTTTTTCGTGGACGCCACCGCCACGGGTGGTTGGCTGCCCATTGACGTCCAGGCGATGGGGGCCTCGCTACTCTCCTTGTCCCCTCACCGGCTTTATGGTCCGAAAGGGGTGGGGGTCTTGTACCGGCACCGGCAGGCGCGTTTGGTCGCGGTGCAGCATGGCGGCAGTCAGGAGGGCGGACGGCGGGCGGGCACGGAAAATGTTCCGGCCATTGTCGGAGCCGGGCAGGCGGCGCAGTTGGCGCTGGGCGAATTGCCCGAACGGGGGCGGCTCACCGCCGCGCTGCAAGCGCGATTATGGGCCGGGATCGGGGCGCAAATCCCGCACGTGCAATTGCTCGGTCCTGACTTGGGTCCGGCCCGGCTTTCCACCAACGTGAATCTGGCGATTGAGTTCGTGGAAGGGGAGGGCCTGGTGCTGCGACTCGACTTGCAAGGGGTTGCGGCCGCCACGGGACCGGCGTGTCTCAGCCGGGCGTTGAAAGTTTCGCATGTGTTGCAGGCCATCGGTCTTGACCACGGGCTGGCGCAAGGGAATCTTGTGTTTTCGCTGGGACGGGACAACACTGAGGCGGATATTGATTACACGATTGCCGTCCTGACCGAAACGGTGGGCCGGCTGCGGTCGCTGTCGCCGCTTTGGGAGGAATTCCAACGCGGGACACTGGTCTCGGCGATAACCAGCCGGGCCGGGGAATGAAGCTGATCGCCAAAATTGCGAAGTTGACGCACGAATGTTCAAATGATTACCGAAGACCAAATTAAGAATGCCCTGCGCGGGGTGAAGTACCCGGGATTCAGCCGGGATATCGTCTCGTTCGGCCTGGTGAAAGAAATCAGCGCCCGGGAGAATGCCGTCAGCGTTTCGTTGCAATTGACCTCCGGATCGCCCGAGGTGGCGGCGGAGATCAAATCCGGTTGCGAGCGGGCACTGAATGTTTTGCCCGGCATCACCCATCTGCATGTGGAGGTAAAAATGCCGGCCGGTCCCCAGGCGGCGGCAGCCCAAAACCCCTGGCAAAGCCAGAATCGGGTCCCGGGGATCAAACGGGTGGTGGCGGTGGCGAGCGGCAAAGGGGGCGTGGGCAAATCCACCACCTCGGTCAATCTGGCTTGCGCCCTGTCCCATCTCGGAGCCCGCGTCGGCTTGCTGGACTGCGATATTTACGGTCCGAGCATCCCTTTGATGATGGGGATCCGGGTGAAACCGACCGTGTCAGCGGACGAAACCAAGATGGTGCCTCCGGTGAACCACGGGGTGAAACTGATGAGCATGGGCTTTTTGGTGGAGGGGGACAGCCCGGTGATCTGGCGCGGGCCGATGATCATGAAGACCATTCAGCAGTTCGTGACTGCCGTGGAATGGGGCGAACTGGATTACCTGGTCGTGGATTTGCCGCCCGGCACGGGTGATGCCCAATTGTCGCTTTGTCAGACGGTTCCCTTGGATGGCGGGGTGATTGTCACCACGCCCCAGGAGGCTTCCCTGGGCGTGGTCCGCAAAGGCATTTCCATGTTCGAGAAAGTCAATGTCCCCATTCTCGGGATTGTCGAGAACATGAGCTATTTTACCACGCCCAACGGCGAGCGGTTGGAGATTTTTGGTCATGGCGGGGGCCGTCAGGAAGCCGAGCGGCAGGAAATTCCGTTTTTAGGCGAGGTGCCGCTCTTTACGGAGATTCGCGTGGCGGGTGATGCGGGGGTGCCGATTGTGGTTTCGGCACCGGATTCCCCGGCTGGTCAGGCCTTCCTTGGGGTCGCGCGCATGGTCATGGGGGCCTTGACCTAAGCGGGAATTGGGTGAATGCTGTTGAGCGTGGGCTCAGGTCTGAAATCTTTTCTGCCCCGTTTGTAACAATTTCGGTTGTCATTTTCTTCGGATTGTTACATAAATGTGAAAACTGACTTTGGACACCTATGTCTAACGACGCCAACGAAAATCCTTCGGGGAGCGATTTGCTCAAGAAATCCTCGCTTTATCGCGAATTCCAGGCGGAGCGGGAGGAGATTCTCAAACACAAGTGGATTGAATCCGAGAAGGAAGGCCGGGACATCGGGTTTGACCGGGCCTTGACGGACTGGATCGTCAAACACAAAACGAATTGGCGTAAGAACCGCATGATGACTTCGGTTCGTGCCGAATAATCCCGCTTCCCTCTTTCCCGCCTTTAAGGCAATCCCGCGAGGTTGCCAAGGTCGCCATGTTTCGAGTTTCCCGATCCGTTTGCCCCGACTTCCGCCTTTGCCGGAGGCTTTTCCCGGGGAAAATCCCGTCCTTGCCGGAAATTGAAGGTTTGCTTTAATTGGGCATGGCCGAAATTAACCTGATTTTGAATGCGGCGGCGATCCGGCGCGCCCTGGCCCGGGTGGCCCATGAAATCGCCGAACGCAATGAGGTGAGTGCCAATGTGGTGCTGATCGGGGTGCAGCGGGGCGGGGTGCCGCTGGCTCAACGATTGGAGGTGCTGCTGGCGGGAATTTGGGGCCATCCGGTTCCCCTGGGCAGCCTGGATGTCACCATGCACCGGGACGATCCGGAGCGGCGGATGAACCAGGCCATTCATCCCACCATGATTCCGTTCAACATCACCGACAAAACCGTGGTGCTGGTGGATGATGTGCTTTTTCGGGGGCGCACCGTGCGCGCCGCCCTGGATGCCTTGACTGATTTTGGTCGTCCCCAGCGCATCCAACTGGCGGTGCTCGTGGATCGGGGCCACCGGGAGTTGCCCATCAAACCGGATTTTGTGGGCAAAAACGTCCCGACCTCCGCGACGGAAAATGTGCGCGTGACGTTGTTGGAGCGCGGCGATGCGGTGGACGCGGTCATCCTGGAGAAAAAATGAACTGGCAACGCCACCATTTGTTGGACATCGAGTCGCTTTCGGCGGAGGAAATCACCATGGTCCACGACACCGCCCGGGCCTTCCGGGAGGTGGGTAGTCGGGCCATAAAGAAGGTGCCGGTGCTCCGGGGCAAAACCGTCATCAACCTCTTTGTGGAACCTTCCACCCGCACGCGGATCAGCTTTGAATTGGCCGCGCAGCGGTTGACGGCCGACGTCATCAATTTTTCCGCGGAGGCGTCTTCGCTGAAAAAGGGCGAGACGCTGAAGGATACCGCGCGCAATCTCGAGGCGCTCAATGCGGACATCATCATCATCCGCCATAGCGCGACGGGCGCCCCGCATTTCCTTTCCCGATTTCTCAACGCCAGCGTCATCAACGCCGGAGATGGGGCGCATGAGCATCCTACGCAGGCCCTGCTGGACACGTTCACCATCCGGGAGCGGAAGGGGAAGATCGCCGGTTTGAACGTCACGATCCTGGGCGACATCCTTTACAGCCGGGTGGCGCGTTCCAATATCTGGGCACTGCTCAAGCTCGGCGCGAAGGTGACGCTGTGCGGGCCCCCCACGCTGGTGCCGCGCGTGTTCGAAAAAATGGGCTGCCGCGTGACTTACGATGTGAACGAGGCCGTGGCGGACGCCGACATCATCAATTTGCTCCGCATCCAGCACGAGCGCCAGCGCAAGGCCATGTTCCCCAGCCTGAACGAATACGCCAGCCTGTTTGGCCTGAATCGCGCCCTCCTGGCGAAGGCAAAACCCGATGTTCTGATCATGCATCCGGGTCCCATCAACCGGGGGGTGGAAATTGACAGCGAGATCGCGGATTGCGAGCGCTCGGTCATTTTGGAACAGGTGACGAATGGGCTGGCCGTCCGCATGGCGGTGCTCTTTCTGGTCAGCGGCGGCAAGGGCCCCCAGGAAGTGGCCGCCTGATTCGACCGGATTCCGATCTCGGCCCGCGGGTCGGAATCATTTCATTCACTGACCATGGCCACCTGGCCGGTGGTGGCATCATACTCCAATTTCATGCCCCGGGGGACTTCCGGCATGCGGTTGATCAGGCCGGTAACGGTCAATTCCTCCAGGTTGGTCGGATACCGGTCTTCCTGGACCCGAAACATTTGGATGGCCTGGTTCAACGTCGCCACATCGAGCACTTTGAGCGCCTTGGACGGGGCGTTGGCGACAGTTCCCAAATAACCGGGTGGTGGCGGCGCAGGGGTGGCGGAGCTGGTTCCCACGCCGGGCGGCGGAGCGTTGGAAACCGTCTCTTTGCTGCAACCCAGCAAAACGCCAGCGCTGAGGGCGAACAAGCGGAGGGGAAATGCGGGCGCTTTCATCGTCCGGGAATCTAACCCATTTTGACGGCAAAGTCAGGCAAATCCTTTCCGCAGGGAGCCTGATGATTCGCCAAAGGGAAGCTGAACCTCTTGATTGTAGGAGACGATGGCAAGAGGGGCTGGCATCTCTCCATTCCCTCCAGTCTGTAAGCGCCAAAATGCAAAATACACGGAGTGAAGGAAATTCTCACGCGGAGGCGCGGAGAGCGCGGAGGTGGGGATCGGTCCCTGGTTCGGTTCTAGCACGGGATTCGGGATTGCGTATTCCTCCGATAGGAATTTAGCGCGAGATTCTAAAAAATTGGCGGGGAAGGTGGTTAGCCGCGAAGAGGCGCAAAGATCACGCTTGGGAGCAAGGTCCGAATCCGGGTGCGTTTTGCGCTCGCAGATCGCTTTGCTCAACTCTCCTGGCGCCGGTTCGAGCGCTCATACTCACGTTTGACCTCATCCACAACCTCCTGGTCAAGGTGCATACTGGTATGCTGCAACTGGTCCACCGTATCGCCAAAGTCCAAGAATTTTGCTTTCGCCGCTTCCGCGACAATTCCCAGCGTGCCCCTGACTTTCATCAATTCGCGCAGCGCGACCCGCCGTGCCACTCTGTCATCCAGCAAAACCAAGTCAGCTCGGATTTCCTTGGCAAGAGCTAACGCCTGTTGTTCACCAAAATCCAATCCCTCGAAGCCAAAGGGAATCGACTTTGGAGCCGCGACAATTACCCAAGGCGGTGGGTTTGTCGCCCAGTCAGAGATTTGAACCGGCGCCGAAGCGTGGCATAGTTCCGTCAGCACCGCAGGCGGGACTATCACTTTCCCATAGAGCTTTTCGAGAATTGATTCCCGACCCACCAAAATGAGGTAATGAAGTGGCGTCGTGTCGGAAACAACGACCGCCATGCATTAAGCTCCCATGTCCTGTCGAAATTGCTCGACGTCGTAATTCAGAAATACCCCGCGCTGACGGAAAAATGCCTCGCCCGTCCAATGATTCAGCCCGAGAAATTCAAATGCCCGGCCGCGGGAGATCACCCCTGCGGTGTATGCGCCGATGACCAGGCCCTCCAATATACTCCGCGCCCGATTCTGCGGGTCTCGTGGAAGGAGTTCGCTAATCGATTCAGGGATTTCGACGTTCACAATACCACAATAAAGCAAGGCCCTTCTTTGGCAAGCGCAAAGGTGTCACAAAGGTGTTCAAAAAGTGTCACGTAAGGCTATATGTCAAAGAGCGCGTCCGCCGGAGCCGGGAAAGGGCTGGCCGGCGGACAAAATCCCCAGTGGTTGGGGCGGTTGCTTCCGCTACAGCGGCGGGCAGATCGGTCCCTGGTTTGGTTCTAGCACGGAATTGTGGATTTTGTATTCCTCCGGTAGGAATTTAGCGCGAGATTCTGAAAATTGGCGGGGAAGGCGGTTAGCCGCGAAGAGGCGCAAAAATCACGCTTGGGAGCAAGGTCTGAATCCGGTTGCTGTTGTCGCTCGAAGAGCTTGATGGTCAGAGCCTTGTAACGGATTATTAAATTGGTTCGGGGCGGGAAAAGCGTGCCAATTTCGAGACCCATTTTCGCCTCATGAGCAGGTAAAATGGAGAGGGGGGAATCGCCACCTCCCCCCCCGCGACAGGTCCGCTGACGACCGTTTTGGAGCGCATGCGGAAAACGAAAACGAACCTGAGTGACCCCTTTTACCTTTTACGGCAATAAAGGAGGCAGGCCATTAGTTAGGCGTTGTTTGGTCATTCATGCCGCTTATGGTTCTATTTGAAAACTCAGCTTTTGGGACAAGTTCTACCTCGAACAACGGCCTGATGAGTGCGGGTCAATGGTCAACTACAATTATTAGTGGTCACTTTTATTTGTCGCTGGCCAGGTCAAGGCCCGCGAACCTTTTAACCATTCAGCCATTCCTCGAACCTTTTTCGCAGAAATGTTGTTACGCCATCTTGAATGACCATTCCAACATTGCGGTCTGCCAGAAATGTTGCGAGCTGCTCACCTGAGCGAGCGATGATACCTGCTGATTCTGCGATTTCCTTTGCACCCCTCGTAAAGCGCCCAGTGGTGAAGAGCAAAGCGATAAGAGGATTGAAGGGCAGAATCTTGAATTCCTCAAAAAAATCTGGCTCAGAAGAATATACTTGATAACGGGCAAGTGAAATTGCCCCAATCATTTCACGTATGGTCGCTGGGCCGATAGGGTTATCCGGGTAATGTTTTGCCTGCCCGGCAAACAATAGTTGGATGTTGTGCGCTAGTTGACAGATAGCGGGCGGGTGCTGCATGATTCCGCCAAGCGAAAGAAATCCGTAAAAGTCTACACCGTTATCTCCTGAGCGCCTGGTGACCTGGACCTGCTCGGCTCCCAACTCGCGGAGAATGCGGGAGCCAAATCGCTCAAATTGGTCCGGTGTTAGTGCACGCATGGTGGCGAGGATTTGCTGCACGTGCACGCGTGCCTGCTTCGCCTTTGCAAGCGCTTCGGTGTCCGTAGGCCCTACCCAGCAAGAACCCATTACTCGGCGCTGATTGGCGTGGTGGATTATGACGACAGGAATCGCACCAACTTCTTCCAACTCTTGCTGTTTCTCGTGGATTCGCTGACGCACCCTTTCCTCCATTCGTTCTGCTTGTTCCGCGGCGCGAATTGGAAGCTGCTGGAAGTGTGCATGCATTTCCTGTTCCAAAACTTCGCGTAAGCCCCTTGGAGGACCTTGAATGCCGATAGCAACCTCTATTCGACCAAGCAGCTCGGTGACAGTCATTCCGCTTCAGGAGCAGGCGTTCGCATCATCGTGTTTAGCCTGGCTACCAGGGTGTGAAGTTCACCTAGGAGAGTTCGTGCGCGCGGTGTCGGATCAAACCAGACATCAACGCCGGGTTCCCGAAGAGCGCGCAACGCTTGAGAAAGGGCTCGTTCTCCCGCAGCCAAATCCTCCGGTGGGGCTTCTACTTCTGATTGGCGGATTGCATCTTCGAGTGGGCGCTCCGGCTCGAGCAATGCCGCCAAAGCACCGGGGTGGTTTACGATTCCGCGTAGACTACGAACATGGCGCGCAGTTGAAAGCTTCGCAGGAAGCGTTTCACCCTCGACTAACCTTGGACTCAAAAGCTCGTAGAAGGCTTCGCGGTTCTCATCATGGGTAGCGGTGAATGTTTCGTCCGAGAATCCAAGCCAATCGCGAACCAATGGTTGCGCCATAGCCTCGTGGAAAAGTGCGTAGAGCTTTGGGTTAGCGTGTTCTCCCATCTCTTCGTCTTTTTCCATTTGCTGGAGCGCCTTGCTCGCACGGTATCGGCGGGCGACTTCCCTGGAGGTGATTCCGATTTCCTGAGCCACCAAGCCAAAATTTCCATTTTGCCCATAAAGTTCCACAATCAGCTTGGCTTGTTGATATGGGCCCCATTCCTTGATTCCGGCGATGTGGCGGATCGCCATTAACTTTTGCTTGTATGCTCGCCGTTCTTCTTCCCTCCCAACAATTTGGATGGAGGGTATTGCAGTGATGCTTGCAAGTGTCGCTGTCGGGATGTCGGCTGCACCAGCCGCTTCTTCTGCTAACAAAGTTTTCACGGCTGCCACGCGGCGGTTTCCTTCCACTACCAGATAGCGGGCCGTCTGTCCAACTCCGTCGAATAGCTCGACCACGACCCTCTCAAGCGGAACATATGTATTCGTTTTGATGGAATCCTTTAGGCTCTCCAAATCAAATGAATCAGTAGTTTGGAGAAGTCCCAAGGCACGGTCTTGAACTCCTGCTTCCGCGAAACGCGCGTGATTAGACACTGTTCGGTAAGTCGGCAAATCGTGGAAGCGGTAATTATTCGGGTCGAGTAGCAGCCGGGATGATGGAATTTCGAGCGGGAAATAGTTCATTGTTTATGTTCAAGGAAGCGTGTGGTGCAGGGATTGGCTGGCAAGGCTAAATTTCAATGGGAAGTATCGGCGACTTTTTTCGCTTCATCGCAGCGTAAACGTCTTCAAGGATGTCCTGTTTGCTCGGCGGAGCGCCTTCGCGCAAGGCCACCTCCACGTCGTTCCACTCGGTGCAGTAGAATTCAGGTGGACTAATGCTGAACCGCGCGCCCTCATCCCGGCGTTTGAAATCATAAACCACCCAAGTCACTTCGCTGTTTTCTATATCTGTGACGCGTCTCATTGTCGGAAGGGCATTGAAGAACTGTTTATCGACGGCAACAAAGAATTTTTTGCCCCAGCGTCGAAAAACCGGGACTTTGAGGTTGAGTTGGTAAATCAGACGCTTGCGGCTAGAGAGCCAATCCATTCCTCGTTGCTCGCGAGGCGGGATGCCCGTGGCGAGAAATTCTCGAAACATTGGATAATATGAGTTTCCGGAGACGTACACCGCTTGGACTTCCAGTGCGCAAAAATCCGTAGGTTTTCCTTGTTCATCGAGGGCGGCAATAATGTAATCCACTTTGCCCGCCTTTTTGCCATTTTCCTTCCGCAGTATCCTCAATTCTGGACGGACAGCAATCTTTCGCCCGCTGCCGAAGGCAGCTTTGGCGACATCCACAAAAATCTTATCTTTCTGATTGAATCGGACAGGGCACACGGGAGTGCCCAAGTGACTGTCGCCGAACATGCAAACCCCCAAAGGTTCGGATTTTTTGACCTTGGTGCATCGCGTGCCAGCGGGCTGAAAAGGACATTTCTTTTCCGTCCGTGAGGCAATTGCTTCCGGACTATTATCCTCCACGGAGTAGCCGAAGACCTCGGTAACTTTGAAAGCCATTCCATATTTTCGCCAAGTTTCCCTTCGGAGCGAGTTTAAAATATCAAAAACCGCAGCGTTTGTGCTCCGTATCCGAAGCGTAACACGGATAGCAGCCCTGTTACAGGGTTGACAACCGTTGCGCGATGTCATAGTTTTGAGGAATGGGCAGCTCATCAACTACATATCCTCGAAAATGGAACTCGGGCAAGACAACCGTTATCCGCGTGCCGGTTCGCATGGCGAATGAGCTTCTTGACATCGCCCGCCTTCTCGACGCTTCGGGCGGTTTTAAGATTCGAGAGGAACCGGATGGATTGTTCCTGGAAATTGATTCGCCGCGACGTGTCCGGTACACGTCCGACCGACCCATCAACGTTGCGAGTGTTCCCCAGCGAAGCCCTTTTCGCTACCCTGGTGGCAAGACGTGGTTCGTCCCGCATCTTCGGAACTGGCTTCAAAGCAAATCGAAATTGCCGACACGTCTCATAGAGCCGTTTGCAGGGGGCGGAATTGTGAGTCTCACCGTCGCGTTTGAACGGTTAGCAAAACATGTGGTGTTTGCTGAACTTGATCCCGGTGTAGCATCTGTTTGGAGGGTGGTCTTGAATGGGAATGCAGAATGGCTGGCGAAGGAGATTCTGGGGTTTGAAATGTCGTTGGAAAATGTTCGCAGAATTCTTGACACAACAGCGGATTCGGTCCGCGATAAGGCATTCCAGACCATTCTACGAAATCGCGTTCAGCGCGGTGGAATTATGGCGGCCGGAGCGGGGCTCGTCAATGGTGGCGAAAACGGACGTGGGCTAATGTCCCGGTGGTATCCTGAAACGCTTGCGCGTCGAATTCGGGAGATTAACCAACTCAAGGATCGGCTGACTTTCGTAGAGGGTGACGGTTTCATTTTACTAGATGAGCAGAAAGCTGACAAGGATGCGGTCTTTTTTGTTGATCCGCCATATACAATTGCGGCTCGGCGTCTCTACACCAAATGGCAGATTGACCATCGCCGGCTCTTTGTAGCTATGCGAGCTTGTCAGGGGGATTTTCTCATGACCTACGACAACACTCCTGAAATCGCGGCGCTTGCTTTGGAGTTTGGATTTCAAGCCAAATCCGTCGCGATGAAAAGCACGCATCATGCGAAGATGACCGAATTGCTAATTGGGCGCGACTTGGGTTGGTTCAACTCTGCTTCTGTTATTTGAGTCCAATTTGGCGTCCGCTCCGGAAAAGAAGCCGCTACCATGCTGGCTTGCTGACTGCGAACTGTGGCCCACGGGTGCTTTTGGAAGGGGTCAACCCATAGTTTGGTTCGCGAACAGCGTCCATTCCAGCTTGCTTGGCAGTTCGAAAGGTTTGCTTGCGTGGCCCGCCGTGAACGACCTGTTACGCTGGGAGTGGATTGTGCCGTTGCGACATTTGCGCCTTGGACATGCGGAATTATGGAATCAGCTTTGCCGTGTTGTGTCGGATCAGGTCGCGAAGAGTCACGGTTACCCCGCCAAGGCCCTCTCCGGTCACGCTTTGGAGGCGCTTCGGTCGTTACCAACGAAATGCTGCTTAATTCCTACCGTAGCAATTCAAAGCACGCCAACTCGTGCTAAGAATGGATGGGAGCCGACCCAATGTCGGCCGCTGGCCTGCCGCCTGTCCGGCGTCCTCTCTGGCGGCGTCGTGTCCGGCGTCGTGTCCCCCATCCTGTCCGGCGGAGCTGTCCGCGGAGCCGGAAGCTCTTAAGCGGCGGGGGAAGCTGTCAGCGGAGCCGGAAGCTCTTGAGCGAATGGGGAAGCTCAGAGCGGAGCCTGCTACGCCTGAATTTTGGCCCATCGGAACCAAAGTTTCGCTCGGCCTGCTCTTTGACATATTAACTATTGTGTATGCGATTACAGGCGGATGAGTCCGGGCGGTCGCCCGTGGGTGGTCATTGCCGCGTGCCGTCCCAACCGGTGGTCGGCCCGCCGCCCCGGGCCGACCACCCCTTAACGTCCACGCAATGAGCGAGCCAACGCCGTTATCGATAATCTTGATTCCCCGGGTTTTTCATCACCCGCGGCGGAAATTGATTCTCTCCCCTTCAGTTTCCTGCGAGTCCAGGTTCCGGACACTTAATCCAGTTTCGCGGTCGATCCGCCGTCCATCAGGTTCGGAGTCACGGCTTTCCTGCCCTGCGTAGCCACCTCGGCGAAACGGGGAGCCGGCTTGCCCAGCGTAGTTTCGAGCGAAGCGGGGTCCGGTCCCCCGCCTGCCGCCCGCGCTGTCTCCTCTTCGGACACTTAATCCAGTTTCGACTCTGCTTCGTGACCTTGGCCGACTTCGTGTGAATGCTTTCCGACCTCCGCGCTCTCCGCGCCTCCGCGTGAGAAGCCGCCTTCCTCGGTTTGTGGGGGGCGGATGGCGCCGCCACCTGCCGGGGCGGTGACTTTTAGGGCGGTGGATCCGGTGGTTTCACCACCGGCTTATCTCCGACGCCCTTCCAGGGCTGGTACGCGTGGGCGGAGGCGAAGGGAACAGGCTGGAGGGCGCAACAGCGTTGGTGTTGGGGAAGTCAGGAGGTTGGAGCACGGATTGGGTCGCACTTTCAGCGCTTGAGGGATTTTGAGAGGATAGGCTCCTGGGGCGGCGCGAGGGACGCTTTGCCCCAGGCTGCAATAAGGCGCGCCTTTGGCGCTGGGGACTTTGTCTGCAGGTTTTGGGATGTCGTGGCGTCGTAACTCAAGAAGACCAGTTGCAGGCGGCGACTTCGTCGTCGGGGCGAATTTGCTGCTGGAATTTGGCTCGGGGGCGATTACGTTCTGGTCGATTTATGAAAAAATGGCTGAATTCGGTCGAAACGGTCGTGGCCGATTTGCGCAAAGGCAAAATGGTGATCGTGGTGGATGATGAGGATCGCGAAAATGAAGGGGACCTCATCATGGCGGCGCAATGGGTGACCCCCGAGGCAATTAATTTTATGGCCCGGTTTGGTCGGGGCCTGATTTGTGTGGCCACGAATTCCGAACGGTTGAAGCAGTTGGGCATTGAACAGATGGTCAGTCGCAACCGGGAAAGTTTCAAAACCGATTTCCAGGTGAGCGTGGATGCCGCGAACGGCATTTCCACGGGGATAAGCGCGGCGGACCGCGCCCGCACAATCCAGATCATGGCGGATCCCACGGCTCTGCCCACCGATCTCGTGGCGCCCGGGCATGTGTTTCCGTTGCGGGCCAAACCGGGCGGGGTGTTGCAGCGGTCCGGTCATACCGAGGCGGTGGTGGACCTGGTGCAGTTGGCGGAATGCCGGCCGGTCGGGGTGTTGTGCGAGATCATGAACGACGACGGCACCATGGCGCGGCTGCCGGAGTTGATCCAATTCGCGAAGAAGCATCGGTTGAAAATCTGCACGATTGAGGCGCTCATCCAGCATCGGCGGTCGCAGGAGAAACTGATCGAACGGGTTGAGGTGGTCAAAATGCCCACGGATTATGGCGAATTTGATTTGTACCTATACCGGTCCAAGCTCGATGACCAGAATCACCTGGCGTTGGTGCGGGGGGACGTGGCCAAAAAGGACAAGGTGCTGGTGCGGGTGCACAGCGAGTGCCTGACCGGGGACGTCTTTGGGTCCCGTCGCTGCGATTGCGGACCGCAATTGCACTCGGCCATGCAGCAAGTGGCGGAGGCGGGGCATGGGGTGATTGTTTATATGCGGCAGGAGGGCCGGGGAATCGGCTTGGGCCCCAAAATCAAAGCCTACAAGCTGCAGGAGCAGGGGTATGACACGGTGGAAGCCAATAAAAAACTCGGTTTTGGCATGGATTTGCGGGAATATGGCTTGGGCGCGCAGATTTTGACGGATTTGGGACTCAAACGCATCCGACTGTTGACGAACAATCCGAAAAAGGTCGTGGGCCTGGAAGGTTACGGATTGGAAATCGTGGAGCAGGTGCCGATCAAGATCCGGCCAAACGTGCATAACGCATTGTACCTCAAGACGAAACGTGAAAAATTGGGCCATCTCTTGTAAAACCCTTTCGTGGAACTAAACTGCTACACCCGATCGCCATGCTAAAACCAGTCACCGCCAAGAACATTCCTGCCGCCAATGGCCGATTTGCCATCGTGGCTTCCATCTATAACGACCGCTACGTGGATGCGATGGTCAACGAGGCGCATGCCGAATTAAGAGCCTCGGGCGGTGTTAACGTTATCGTTGTTCGTGTTCCCGGGGCTTTTGAAATTCCCCTGGCCGCCGCCGAGCTGGCCAAGCGATCCAGCCCCCCCCTTTCCGCCATCATTTGCCTGGGGGTCATTCTGCGGGGGAAGACGGCGCATGCGGATTTGATCGGGGAAGCCGTGACGCGCGCGCTCATGGAGCTCCAAATCGCGCAGGGAGTGCCGGTGATTCACGAGGTTTTGCTCTTGAAGAACGAGAAGCAGGCCCGGGAGCGTTGTCTCAAAGGGAAATACAACCGGGGGCGGGAGGCGGCCCAAACTGCGCTGGCGATGGCCGCGTTGTTGCGCGCCCTGCCACCGGCGCGAAAGGGCTGAATGCCGGGGAGGGGGCAGGCGTCAAAAAGATGTGGGCAAGACAAGCGCTTGTGAAACTTTTCACAAATCACTTGCACCCGGCCGGAAGGCTCGCTAGTTTGGGTGGACCTTTTGGCTGAACAGAAATTGAATTAATCATATGAAAATGTATTCACGATTTTTCGTGGTTCCGGCTTTGATCGCCGGATTGCAGGCCGCTTCGGCGGGGGACATCACGGGCAAGGTCACGCTGAACGGCAATCCGCCCCCGGATCAAGTGAATGACCTCATCAAGGCCGACCCGAATTGCGGTCCCTTGCACAAGGACGTGGTCAAAATCCAATTTTACGTGGTGGACGCCAACAAGGGTTTGAAGGACACCATCATCACGCTCAAGGGCGTGGCCGGCAAATCGACCGGTGAAGCCGCTCCCGCCGTAGTTTTGGATCAGACGGGCTGCATCTACACCCCGACGATCCTGGCGCTGCAGACCGGCCAAAAGCTGGTCGTGAAGAACCCGGATCCCGTGATGCACACAGTCCATCCCGCGCCCAACCCGGACAGCGGCAACAAGGAAGTCAACAAGTCCCAGATGCCCAACGGCCCGGACATCAGCTTCACCTTTGCCAATCCCGAGCGTTTTCTGAAGATCAAATGCGATGTCCATCCTTGGATGCTCTCCTGGGTGACCGTGGTGGATAATCCGTATTTCGCGATCACCGGAGCGGATGGTTCGTTCAAAATCGCCAACGTTCCCCCGGGCAAGTACACGATTGAAGCGACCCATCGCAAAGCCAGCGGTGGCAAGCCCGTGACCAAGGAAATCGAAGTGACTGCGGCTGGCGCCACGGCTGATTTCTCCCTGGATGGGCCGAAAGCCCAGTAATCCAACCGGATTGAATATGGCCGCTGCGGCAGATAATCGCCGCAGCGGCTCTTCTTTTTTATGCCACACGTTAAGCCCTCTTTGCCTGCCGCCCCCGGCGGACCTGGTTTGCACCGGTTTGCGTGGTTGACTGCGGGCGTGACCCTGGGGCTGATCGGCCTGGGGGGATTGGTCACCAGCCATGGGGTGGGAATGGCCGTGCCTGATTGGCCCACGACGTATGGCTACAACATGTTCTTCTTCCCGATTTCCCAGTGGGTCGGGGGCATTTTTTATGAACACACCCACCGGTTGCTGGCTTCCGGGGTGGGATTATTGACGACGATTTTGGCCCTTTGGCTGTGGGGAACCAAAGCCCGCAAATTGTTGCGGTGGGGTGGGGTGGCCTTTTTGGTGGGCGCAGCGAGCCGGCCGTGGTGGCTGCCCCACGACGCGCACCAGACCGGTGCCAGTCTGGGAATTGTCGGCGCAGTGGCGCTGGCGGCCAGTTTTGTCTGGCCCCGCCGGGAGCCTTCCGCCCGCCACCTCCGGTGGATGGGAGTAGCGGCCTTTTTCGGGGTGGTGCTGCAGGGAGTTTTGGGTGGTTTGCGGGTGGTTTTGTTCCGGGATGGCATCGGGGTTTTTCATGCCGCTTTGGCGCAACTGTTCCTGGTGTTGGTCACTTTGATTGCGGTATTTACCGGGCGGTGGTGGGCCGGGTTGATCCGGGAGCAATCTTCCCGCGGGCGCGGGGCGGCGGCCGGATTGCGGCTGGGGTTGCCGGCGCTCACCGGCCTGATTTTTTGCCAGCTCGTGGTGGCCGCGACGATGCGTCATCAACATGCCGGGTTGGCCATTCCCGATTTTCCGCTGGCCTACCATCAGATTTGGCCCGCCTTGGATCCGGCTTCCGTCGCAACTTACAACGCCAACCGGATCGAGACCGTGGCGGTGAATCCCATCACGGCGGGGCAGATTGTGCTGCAACTGGTGCATCGGCTGCTTGCGGTTTTGATTTTTACCGGCATCGCCTGGGTTGCCGGCTCGACGTGGCGGCAATTGACCTGGCGACATCCCCTGACGCGCGGCGCGGCCGTTTGGTTGGGGCTGGTTTTGCTGCAGGTTGGACTGGGGGCCTGGACGATCTGGTCGAACAAGGCGGCGGACATTGCGACCGCCCACGTGGTGGTCGGGGCGCTCTGTTTGGTAACCGGTGCGTTATTGACCGCCCTCGCGTTTCGGGTTTTAATCCCCGGCCGCGTTTCGCTTCCGGCGACCGTGGCGCGAACTAATCGGGGTGCTCCGGCAGGAGCCCCGCAGGTAAATTTGACCCATTAAAGCAACAGTTGACCAGGCGCGGACAATCCGAACCATTCCAATGAAGGCCACCGCGCAGACACTGCCCGCTCCCGCACTCGTCGAAAAGACCCGCTTTGCGGTGTTTTCCGATCTCATCAAGATGCGGCTGACCTGCCTGGTGCTGTTGACCACGCTGGTGGGATATTACATTGGGTCCCCGGGAGATCTCAATTGGTGGCGCCTGTTCCATACCATGCTGGGCACGGCCTTGGTGGCCAGCGGGGCAGCCGCCTTGAATCAATTGATGGAGCGCGACCTGGACGCCAAAATGCGGCGGACGGAACGTCGCCCCTTGCCCTCCGGGCGGATGCAGCCGAACACAGTGCTGCTGGTGGGGACTGCTTGCGGGGTCGTTGGCTTGATTTATCTGGGATTGGCCGTGAATCAATTGACCGGACTTTTGGGGGCGGTGACCCTGGGAAGTTACCTGTTTATTTACACCCCGCTCAAGCGGGTGACGACTTTGAACACCATTATTGGCGCCATTCCGGGCGCGCTACCGCCCCTGATGGGCTGGACCGCGGCGCGGAATGAGATCAGCGCGGGCGGTTGGGCGCTCTTTGCCATCCTGTTTTTCTGGCAGTTGCCCCACTTCCTGGCCATTGCCTGGATTTATCGGGACGAATACGCCAAGGCCGGATTCGTGATGCTGCCCATCGTGGATCGGGACGGGCGGCGCACCGGATCGCAAGCTGTGAGCCACACGCTGGGGTTGCTGCCGATCAGCCTGGCGCCCTTTGTGCTGCAACTGGCGGGTCCCGTTTATCTGGTGGGGGCGGTCGTTTTGGGTGGAGCCTATTTGTGGTATGCCTGGAGTTTCTCCCGCGATCTGAGCGTGGCCCGGGCCCGCCGGCTGTTTTTCGTGTCGATCCTCTATCTCCCACTGCTCTTGAGCGTGATGGTAATGGACAAAATCAAGCACGCTTCTTAGCGTTTTCTGCCATTGACACAGCCAAAACGGGTGGGTAATTTTTCGCACTTTGAAACTTTGCGCGGGTTGCCGGTGAAGGCACTTCCCGCGTCGTTGATTTAGCAATTGAAACCATGAGTACGCAGGCATCCAGTCACGCTCTACCGCATATCGGGGCCCACGATTCCCATCACGAGGAATTGGGATTCCTGCGGAAATACGTTTTTTCCACGGACCACAAGACCATCGGCATCCAGTACGGCATTACGTCGCTGTTGTTCCTGCTGTTTGGATTCAGCCTGATGATGATGATGCGCTGGTCGATCGCCCGGCCCGGCGAACCGCTTCCCTTGGTGGGCGGTTTGTTGGAAAAGATCCTGGGCGACGTCGCGGCCAAAGGCGTGATCAGCGCGGATCTTTACAACGAGTTCGGAGCGATGCACGGCACGATCATGGTGTTCCTCGGCGTGGTGCCCCTGGCCTTTGCCGCGTTCGGTAACTACGTGGTGCCGTTGCAAATCGGCGCGATCGACATGGCTTTCCCCCGCATCAACATGGCGAGCTATCACGTTTACCTGATGGGCGGGATCATCATGTTGGTGAGCTTTTTCGTCCCCGGTGGCGCGGCCCAAGCCGGCTGGACTTCCTATTCACCTTTGGCGACCACGATTCAAACGAATGGTCAGGTCTTTTTGCTGACGGGCCTGGTGTTCCTGATCACCTCATCGCTGCTTGGCGCCGTTAATTTTCTCGCCACCATCATCCAACTGCGGGCGCCGGGAATGACCTGGATGCGTTTGCCCTTCTTTGTTTGGGCGCAATTCGTGACCGGGTTCCTTTTGTTGCTGGCATTCCCGCCGCTGGAAGCCGCGGGCATCATGCAATTGATGGACAAATTGGCCCATACCAGCTTCTTCCTGCCCACGGGGCTGTCGGTTGCGGGCGGGCACATCAGTGGCGGCGGTAATCCGTTGCTTTGGCAGCATCTGTTCTGGTTCCTGGGTCATCCCGAAGTGTACGTTTTGATCCTGCCCGCGATGGGGATTGTGGCCGAAGTCATCGCCAACAATACGCGCAAACCCATCTGGGGTTACAAATCCCTCGTTTACTCCTCGCTCGTGATCGGGTTCGTTTCGTTCATCGTGTGGGCGCATCATATGTATATGACCGGCATGGGCACGAAGATCAGCACCTTCTTCCAGACCACGACGATGATCATTTCGATTCCGTCCGTGATTATTCTCACCTGCATGTTCCTTTCGCTCTGGGGTGGTTCGATCCGCTTTAACGTGCCGATGCTCTTCGCGCTGGCCTTTCTGCCGATGTTCGGTATTGGTGGGTTGACCGGGTTGCCGCTCGGGTTCAACTTCAGCGATCTCCATCTCCATGACACCTATTATGTCATTGCCCACTTCCATTACGTGGTGGCGCCGGGGACCATTTTTGCGCTCTTCGCGGGAATCTACTACTGGTATCCGAAAATGACCGGGCGGTTCATGAGCGAGTTCTGGGGCAAAGTCCACTTCGTCGGTTCCATTTTCTTCATGAACATGGTGTTCATGCCGATGTTCGCCCAGGGGCTGAGCGGCATGCTGCGACGCATGGCGGACGGCGGCATCAATTACTCGGCGGCCAAGGTGCCGGGTGCCATCGGGGGCCTGACGGACAACATCATCTGGCTGAACCAATTTGTTTCGGTCGCGGCCATCGGCCTGGGCCTCGCGCAAATCCCGTTCATCATCAATTTCTTCTGGAGCATCAAGCACGGCAAGGAAATCACTTCGGACAATCCCTGGGATGCGACGACGCTGGAATGGCAGACCCCCACGCCCCCGCCCCATGGCAATTTCGTCAAACCGATCGCCGTTTACCGCGGACCCTATGAATATAGTGTTCCCGGTCAAAAAACCGACTTCACGCCCCAAAACCAAGCCTAATTTTAACGGCCACTCGCAAGATTCATGGACATCCCCTACCAAACTGAACCCCGGAAAGACACCGGTCTTTTCAATGCCAAACTGGGCATTTGGCTGTTCCTGGCCTCGGAAGTGATGCTCTTCGGGGCGTTGTTTTCCTCCTACATCCTGTTGCGCGTGGGCGCCGCGCCGGGCGATTGGCCCCACGGTTTGCTGAACATCCCTCTCGGCACGATCAATACCATCGTCCTCATCGTTTCCAGCATCACGGTGGTAATGGCTTGGGCCTCGCTGAAAATGAAGGATTTCGCGGCCTTCCGCCGGTACCAGACGGTCACCTTGGTCTGCGCGTTGGGATTCCTGGGCATCAAATCCTACGAATACAACGACAAGTTCTCCCATTACGAAATCCAGCTGAAAGATGGCCGGGTGGCGGACGGGCACTTGAAGGAAACCACGGCCACGGAATATGTGCTGCACCACGCCCACTATGTGAACAAAGCCGAAGCGGCGAAGGTCACCCACGCGTATCAGGAACGGGAGATCAAGCACGAGGAAATCACCGTCAAGAAAGAGGACGTGAAGTACATGGAGAATTATGGTCCGTGGCACTCCACTTATCTCGCGATTTATTTCACCCTCACCGGTTTGCATGCCTTGCACGTCATCGGTGGCGCCCTGGTGATTGCCTTCCTGTGGGGCCCGGGTGCGGTCATGTGGAAAACGGATCCTGAGCGTTATACCAACCGGATCGAAGTTTCCGGCTTGTTCTGGCATTTCGTGGATTTGGTCTGGA
Organism: uncultured Pedosphaera sp.; assembly: GCA_903918755.1. Classification (GTDB taxonomy): domain Bacteria; phylum Verrucomicrobiota; class Verrucomicrobiia; order Limisphaerales; family Pedosphaeraceae; genus CAIXFN01. Next base: position 75,362 of record CAIXFN010000017.1, on the reverse strand, counting down.
TTTTCCTTTTCCCCGTTCTTTATCTCCTTTGAGCCTATGAGTCACCCTACCCAAGCCCATAGCGGCCACAGCGACCACAGCGGTCACGATGATCACGACGTCAAAAGTCATGTCAAACGCTACATCGCGGTCTTCATCGCCCTGATCGTTGGGACCGTCATCACGGTCGGCGCCTCCTACCTGCCAATTGAAAGCGTGGCCCTGACCGTAGCCATTGCCCTTTTTATCGCATCCATCAAAGGGTTCCTGGTGGCCGGGTATTTCATGCATCTGATTTCGGAGAAGAAGATGATTTATTCGATTCTCATCGCCACCGTGTTCTTTGTGGCGTCGCTGATGTATTTGACCATCTGGTCGATGCAGCCGGGCAACGCCATCCACCAATAATATGTCACTCAAAGCCTTCCATCTGGTTTTCATCATCGCTTCGATCCTGATGGCCTTTGGCTTTGCCACCTGGTCGTTCCTGAATTATTTTTCGCCCATTGGGGAATGGACCGATCTGGCCTCCGGCATCGTGGCCATTCTAGCGGGTCTTGGGCTGGTGGTTTACGAGCGCTTCTTTCTGCGGAAGTTCAAGAACGTCAGCTATATATGAGCCGCACCTTTTACCGCAAATTCCTCCTGCTGACGCCGGTCTTTGGTTTGGTCTTGTCGGCCCGGCCAGCGCTGGCCTGCGCTGCCTGTTTCGGGCAGAGTGATTCCCCGCTCGCGGCGGGGATGAATTGGGGCATTTTGGCGCTGCTGGTGGTGGTGGGGACCGTGTTGAGCGGTTTTGCCAGTTTTGGAGTTTATTTGGTCCGGCGCGCGGCTGCGGTCGCAGCGGCCGAGGCCGCGGTCGCCCAACCGGCGGAAGCGGCGGATAAAGTCTGATAATTTTATGGAGAAAATCTTAAATTTGCCTGTCCTCGCGTCCAAGCACGGCGCTGATGTCGACAAGCTGGTCATTTACGTCCATTACCTGATGGGGGCGCTTTTTGTTGGTTGGTTGATTTATTTCCTGGTGGCGCTGGCCAAATTTAACAAATGGTCCAATCCGAAAGCGGATTACGTCGGCATCCGCAGCCACGCTTCGAGCTGGATTGAAGGCGCGGTGGTGCTGGCGGAAGCGGTCCTGCTGGTCGGTTTTGCCGTTCCGCTGTGGGGTCGGGCGGTGGAGGGGTTCCCGAAGGACGGCGAAGCCACGGTGGTCAAGGTGGTGGCGCAGCAATTTAACTGGAATGTTTTTTATCCCGGTGCGGACGGAGTCTTTTGCAAACAAGATTTAAGCCTCGTGAGCTCGGACAATCCCTGGGGTTTTGACAAGTCGGATCCCAAGGGCAAGGATGATCTTCCGCCGATGTTGGGCGAGATTCATGTGCCGGTGGACAAGCCGGTCATCATCCGGTTGAGCTCGAAGGATGTCATTCATTCCTTCAAAGTGATTGCCATGCGCGTGACGCAGGACGCCATCCCTGGGATGATGATCCCGCTGCAATTCACCCCCACGAAGATCGGCGTTTACCAGATCAACTGCGCCCAGCTTTGCGGCAACGGTCATTCCTCCATGGCCATGGGCCGGATGTATGTCGACAGTCAGGCGGATTACGAAAAGTGGCTCGCTTCCAAGGCCAAGCCGGCCGCCAGTTTTGAATAACGGGGATCTTCCCACGACTCCGGCATCGGTTCCGGAACAAAACGGCCGCCAGCTCGAACGGGTGGTTTTGGCTGTTCTGGGAGTGGGGTTGCTCTTTTTTATTGGAGTGCTTTCCTGGGCGCGCTGGGGGGACCACCCGGTTTCCCTGCCCGTGCTTGGCCAAATTTCAAACTTTCACCTCACCAACCAAAATCAGGAGCCAATTTCACTGGATTCCCTGCGGGGGCAGGTTTGGCTGACCGACGTCATTTTTACGCGCTGTCCGGGACCCTGTGCGCGCATGACCCGGCAACTGGCGGCAATGCAATCATCGCTCCCCGCCGGCCAAGCGCTACGATTTGTTTCCCTGACCAGCGATCCGGAGTATGATACGCCGGCGGTGATGCACCGGTATGCGGATCGCTTTGGCGCCGATTCCAACCGGTGGTGGTTTCTGAGCGGCGCGAAGCCGGAAATCCGCCGTTTGGAAATCAATGATTTCAAATTTGTGGCGGTGGACAAAACTCCCGCGGAACGGGAATCGCCGGATGATTTGTTCATTCACAGCACCTTTTTCGTGGTGGTGGATAAGTTTGGCCAGGTGCGGGGTTGGACCGATGCCAATGGGCAGGTTCACGCCTACTATAATTCCGAAGATCCCGCCGCGGTGGCTCAAGCGATTGCCGCGATGAAACAACTGCTGACGGAAAAAAGCAAACCATGACCATTCTGGATCTCCCGGCGGTGAACGGGTCGCTCAACGCGTTGAGTGCGGTCTTCCTGACCGCGGGTTACGTTTTTATCCGGCGGAAGAACATCGTCGCCCATCGCAATTGCATGATCGCGGCGTTCGTGACCTCCACGCTCTTTCTCGCCTGCTACCTGACCTACCATTTTTATCTGGCGTACGTGCTGCACCGGGGGCCGACGGTGTTCAAAGACCCGGCGTGGTTTCGGCCCATTTACTTGACCCTGCTGCTGACCCATACGCTGCTGGCGGTAGTGATTGTTCCGATGATTTTCATGACCCTCAGCCGCGCGATCAAAGGGAAGGTGGAATTGCACCGGAAAATTGCCCGGTGGACCTGGCCGCTGTGGATGTACGTCTCCGTCACCGGGGTGGTGATCTATTATTTGCTGTACGTCAAATTTCCTCAAAAGTGAATCCCCCGGCGCCAACCGGGATTGGGCTGGACGGGTCGGAGTCCCGTGTTATCGTAAATCAAGGTATGTCAACCGAATCGTCGGGAGAGCCGCGGAAGATCAATCTTCGCCGGCCGGAAATCATGGAGGCCGTCCAGGCCCAGGTCCTTTCGCACTATCGCAGTGAACTGGTGGAAAGGATTCGCGCCAACGGTCACGTGCTGTCGGCCGACGGGCTGCTCACGGTGAAGCTGGCCAAGGAATTTGGCTTTTGCTACGGCGTTGAGCGGGCCATCGATCTGGCGTACGCCGCCCGCAAGGCCTATCCGGAGCGGAATATCTACATTTTGGGCGAGATCATCCATAATCCCGAGGTGAATGACCAAATCCGGGCGATGGGGGTGCGGTTTCTCTCCGGAAAGGAGAAGAATGCCGACATCGAGGAGGTACAGCGCGAGGACGTCGTCATCATTCCAGCTTTCGGCACCGAAGTCGCCACGCGCGCCCAGTTGGCAGCCAAGGGTTGTGAATTTGTGGACACCACCTGCGGGGATGTGATGAGCGTGTGGAAGCGGGTCCGGCAATATTCCAAGGACCGGGTGACCAGCATCATTCACGGGAAGGCCTGGCACGAGGAAACGAAGGCGACCAGTTCGCAAACCACGAGCGGTGGCGGGCATTACCTGGTGGTCTTCACGCTGGCGGAGACGGATTACGTCTGCAATTACATCCTGCACGGCGGCAAGAAGGACGAATTCCTGCAAAAGTTTAAAGGGGCGTTTTCCGAGGGGTTTGATCCGGACATCCATTTGCAGGCAATCGGGGTGGCGAATCAAACCACCATGCTCCGCGGGGAAACCGAGGAGGTGCAGCGCCGGCTCAAGCAGGCGATGACGCAGAAGTATGGGGCCGACCAGATCGAAGCCCACTTCCGGTTTTTTGATACCATTTGTGGCGCCACGCAGGATCGGCAGGACGCGTTGGAGAAACTGCTGCGGGAGCCGATGGATTTTCTGTTGGTCATCGGGGGATACAACTCCTCGAACACCTCCCATCTCGCCGAGATGGGCGAGGCCAAGCTGCCTACGTATTTTATCAAGAATGCGGCCAAAATGGTTTCCGACAAACTGATCGTCCATTACGACCAGCACCAGGGCCGGGAAGTGGAAACGCGGGATTGGCTACCGCCGGGACGCTTGAACGTCGGCATTACCGCCGGCGCTTCCTGCCCCAACAACCTCATCGAGGACACCATCCGACGGTTGTTTGAACTGCGGGGTATCTCCGTCCGCGAACTCATGTAGTCGTCATGCCGCGCACCCGTGAAGAATTGGAGTCCTGGGAACGCCAGTTCCTGGCTCCATACGCGCAGTTCAGCGCGGAATCGCGGGGGCGGAAGTACGTGGAAGAGCCGCCGGAATGGCGCACGCAATATCAGCGCGACCGCGACCGGGTGATTCATTCCCGGGCGTTTCGTCGATTGGAATACAAAACCCAGGTATTTCTTAACGGGAGCGGGGATCATCTGCGGACGCGGTTGACCCACACGATGGAGGTGGCGGCCATCACCCGCAACATCACCCGGGCACTGAGACTGAACGAAGACCTTGCCGAGACGATTGCCCTCGCCCATGACCTGGGACATTCCCCCTTCGGTCACACCGGCGAAAAAGTGCTCAACCGGCTCATGAAGGAGTATGGCGGCTTCGAGCATAACCGGCATAGCCTGCGGGTGGTGGAGGAAATCGAGCAGAAGTATCCCCGTTTTCCGGGGCTGAATTTGAGCTGGGAGGTGCGCGAGGGCTTGGTCAAACATTTTACCACCTACGATCATCCAGCGAAACGCGCCGGGTTTGATGCCAAATCCTCCTCCCTGGAAGCCCAGGTGGCGAATCTGGCCGATGAAATCACGTATTACAGCCACGATTTGGATGACGGGCTGGATTCCGGGTTACTCTCCGAAAAAGATCTCGTGCGGAACGTGCGCATCTGGCGCCAGGCCGCGCGCGAGGTACGCAAAGAGTACGGCGAGCTGCCGGATGAATGCCGCCGGTATTTTACCATCCGCTGCATCATTGATGTCCAGGTGAAGAACGTGGTCGGCACCACGGAAGCCCGGATTCTGCGCTCCAAAGTCCGCAGTGCGGATGAGGTGCGGCTCCAGTCCCGGGCGTTGGTGCAATACAGCCCGGAACATCGGAAGCTCAATCAGGAACTGCGGGATTACCTGTACACCAACCTGTATTTTAACCCGGTGGTGCATCAGCCCAACCTGCGCGCGGTGCGGATGCTGGAAGAATTATTCCACCATTATGTGGCGCATCCCAAAGAGGTGGGGGAGCGGGCCCGCAAACGTTTCCGCAAGGATGGCCGTCATCGCGCCATCTGCGATTACCTGGCCGGCATGACGGATCGGTACGCCATGCAGGAGCATGAACGGGTTTTCGGCCCCACGCCACCGGCCGGCCTCAAATCAGAAACTGGGACTGGTTCCCACTGATAAAGGCATCCGCTTGGGGCAAGGATTCCGGGGTGCCGATATCCAAAAACGGGGCATCCGTCGGCACCACTTGTAAACGCCGGCCCCGCTGAATCAAGCTGGGAAAGACATCCTGCTCGATACTGAGGGGGCGGGGGGCGGGAAATTCATCCAGCAGTTCATGGCGCAACAGGTAAATGCCGGTGTTGATCACGCCGCTGCCCGGCCGTTTTTCCTGAAAGCTCAATAAATTGCCGGCCGTGTCGGTGGCCAAAGTGCCGTAACGGGAAGCGTCTTCTATCTGCCGTCCCAAAATGACCCCCGCGACGGAGGAATCCGCGAGGGCTTGGACTGCCCGGGACAAGTCGGCAAAGACGAGCGAATCCCCGTTGAGGATCAACCAGGCCGCGGGAGGGGTGCCACCGGCGTTACGGGCGGCATGGATTACTCCGCCACCGGTCCCGAGCGGAGTGGTTTCGGGCACGCACGTCACGCTGACGCCCGGGATCGGATGGGCGATGAAATGGTCCGCGATGACCTCGGCCAGATAACCGGTCGAGAGCACCACGCGGGTGACGCCCTGATGCGCCAGGTAACGGACCACCCATTCCACGAACGGACGGCCCGCCACCGGAGCCATCGGTTTGGGGAGGTCGCGCAGCAAGTGCCGGATGCGGGTACCGAACCCGCCCGCGAGAATCACCGCCGCCACTTCGTTCAGGGCCACACTCATAAATCCTGGAACGGCGATTGCTTAAACGTTGGAGTAAACGGAGTTGCGGAGAATGGTGAACCCCTTGATCAACTCGGTGATACCGCGGTCCAGACCCCATTCCGTTTGGAAACCTGTGCCCAGGAGCCGGGCGTTGGACACGATATAATCGCGTTTGTCGGGATCTTCGCCGATGGGCGCCTCGACATAGACGAAATTCGGGAGGTGTTTCTGGATGACGGCGCAGAGTTCCAATTTGGAGAGATTGGCCTCTTCCAAACCGGCGTTGTAGGGACGGCCCTTCATGGTTTCGAAATTGGCGATACCATGATCGAACGCCCGGACGACGTCGCGGATGTGGATGTAATTACGCTTGAAGTGGCCTTCGAAAATCAGCACAGCGCGATCATGCACCGCCCGATAGACGAAGTCATTCACGAGCAAATCCAGGCGCATGCGGGGCGCCAGGCCGAAAACGGTGGCGAGGCGGAAGCTGATGCTGTTCTCGCGTTGCAAGACGGCTTCCTCGGCCTGGACTTTCGTGATGCCGTAGGAGGAAAGGGGGCGGAGGGGGGATTCCTCGGTGCAAAACTTGCCCTTTTCGCCAATGCCATAACCGCTGTTCGTCACGGGCATAATGATGCGTTGGGCCGGGCTGGCGAGTTTGCACAACATGGCGACGGCTTCAAAATTGGTGGTCCGGGTCGCAATTTGATCCCGGTTGCAAAGCGGGACGCCCACCAGGGCGGCCAGGGGGATGATCAGGTCCGCCTTGGCGACCAGCGGCTTCATCAGGCTTTCCTCCCGGGAGTCGCCGCGGATGACCGAGAAATTCGGATATTGGCAGCAGTCCAGCAGGCTGTTCTGCCGGAAGAGGAAATTATCCACCACCGTCACTTCATGTCCCTGCGCGAGCAGATTCGGCGTCAGCACCGAACCGATGTATCCCGCGCCGCCAGTAATCAAAATTTTCATAGATAAAACTCAACCGTCGCTGATCCCTCACGGGGAGCAGATGAAGGGGTAGTATGGCTGGGGCAAGTCCGCGCGGCAAGCTTGCAGGCGTTCCGTTTGGCGGAGAAAATGGGGGGCGTTTGCGAGGCTAGGGGAGGGGGTGCTTTTGGAAGAACTCCCAAAGCAGGTCATTCGCGGAAATGTTCAGGGCGGATTTGCCGATGAACCCCACGATGGGCACCATGCCCGGCCAGGTATGGCCACCACCCTCGATGACCACCAGAACCACTTCGGTGCCGTCCCGCCCGCCGCCATGGGTCTCGCGAGTCACCTTTAGTTCGTCGCCCGGCTTGGATAAGGTGTCGATGACGGGAGTTTCCGCGCACCCGTTGATTTTGACCCAGGTGGCCACGGACTCCGCCACGCCGCGCAAGCGCATGAAGGCGGGCGCTTTGCTCCCCGGCATTTCGAAGGGCACGAAGCCGTCCTTGGTGCCGTGGAAGTGGATCACCGGGACGGGACGCTGGGGCTTGCTTTCATCGATGGCAATGGTGCCGGCGACCGGGCCGATCGCGGCGATCCGTTCGGAGAGTTCCGCGGCAAGGCGATAGCACATCATGCCGCCGTTGCTGATGCCGCAGGCAAAAACCCGGTGGGAATCAACTTGGGCAACCGTGCCGAGATCGTCGATTACCCGGTTGAGAAAAGCCACATCGTCCGGCCGCCCTTTGGCCATTTCGCCGCGAAAGCCACCGGCGTTCCAGGCGAGAAAAGGTCCGGTGCCGGTGCCGCTGGGATACACCACGATGAAACCCGCCCGGTCGGAGGTTTCGCTCAAGCCGCAGAATTGCGCCATCAGCGGGCCGTTCATGGCCGCGCCGTGCAGGGCCAGAATGACCGCGGCCGGCGCCTTGGGGTCGTGGTCCTTGGGGATGTGCACGAGGTACGTGCGTTCGAGCCCGCCCACGGTCAACTTACGCTGGTGGTCGCCCGGGGCGAGCGGGGAGGGTGTTGGGGGGGCGGGTTCCGCGGGCGGGGCGTTGGTCGCCGGCAGGTTGGTTTGAGCGGCGGCGGCTAGCCGTGGCACTCCCGCCCAACCCGCCACCGAGGCGAGCGTGATTGTTCTTACTGCCTGCCTGCGAGTCATCATTTGCGAATCCCTTTGGTTGCAGGAAACGCTAGGGGAGAATCGGCGCCACCGCACGTTGAATCGCTGGCTGGACCCGGCGCGGCGGATGGACATAAGCTGGACTGCAGCACGAGAAAAACCCGTGCCGGGCACCCCTGGTCCCGGCAAAGCAAGAAAGGCAAACTATGAAAACGCGCATCAACCGCCGTACCTTTGTCGCCACCGCTTCCGCCGGAGTTGGCCTGGGAGCACTGAGTGGCCAATCCTTGCTCGCCCAAACCGGGGCACCGCAAATCCTGATCCCCACGAGCGCGAAACCCGTCGTGGTGGCGGCCGCCAACGGGAATCAGTCGAAAGATGCCGAAGGACTCACCTGTGTGGCCCGGGCCTTTCAAATGATCACCGCGGGTCGCGATGTGCTGGATGCCGTGATTGCCGGCGTCAACATTGTGGAACTGGATCCGGAAGACACCAGTGTGGGCTATGGCGGGTTGCCGAATGCCGAGGGGGTGGTGCAATTGGACGCTTCCGTGATGCACGGGCCGCTGAAGCGTGCGGGCGCGGTGGCGGCCATTCAAGGGGTGCGCACGCCCTCGCTGGTGGCGCAAAAGGTAATGCAGGAGACCGACCATCATTTGATCGTGGGACTGGACGCCCAGAAATTTGCGCGGAGCATGGGCTTCAAGATCGAACCGGATCTGATCACGGAAAAGGCGCGCCAGCTTTGGCTCGAATGGAAACGGCGCACCGATCCAGGGCACTACCTCGATCCGAAAACCCGGGCCGAGGCGGGGCATCGGGCGGGGTTGGCAATGGTGGCCGACGGGTTGATCGATCCGGATCACTATTACGGGACGATCAATTGCAACGGTGTGAGCGCCAAAGGCGAAGTGTGCGGGGTGACGACGACCAGCGGGCTGGCTTGGAAAATCCCCGGGCGGGTCGGCGATTCCCCGATCCTGGGCGCGGGACTTTACGTAGACGGCGAGGTGGGCGCGGCGGGATCAACCGGACGTGGGGAGGCCAATCTGTTCGGGTTGATTTCCTTCCTCATTGTGGAAGGAATGCGCCACGGGCTGACGCCCAAGGACGCAGGTATGGCGGCCATGAAGCGCGTGGTGGCCAACACCGTTGAGAAACGATTGCTCAACCAGCGGGGCAAACCGAATTTCAACGTGACGTACTATATTGTAAACAAAAGCGGTGATCACGCGGGCGTGGCGTTGTACGGACAGTCGGGGAAAAATCCGGTGCGCTATGCGCTGTGCACGGAGAATGGGCCGAGCACGCCGACGGTCGAGGCGCTCCTGCCGGGGACCGCCGAGGATTGAAGTGAGGTGTTTACACCTGGGGAAATAAAAAGGCCGCCACCCCGGTGCCCCGCAAGGGAACCGATGATGGCGGCCGGGCCCCACCTCTGGCCTTAAGGATACGTCAGGCGATAGTAACGCGTCGGTGTGGCGCCGGCGTTGACATCGTTGAAGAGATACTGGGTGGTCGCGGGCCCGAGGTACTGCCAATCCGTGAGATTGGTGGAGGTGAGCACGCTGAACACCAGGCCGCCGTCGTTGCCGGCCGAAAACGTCACCTGGGAACTGCCGAGACCGGCGGTGTTGGTCATGGTCAGATAGGGACTGGTCTGGAGGTAACTGGCATAGATGGCGCGCAATTCATTCTGATCCACGATGCCGTCGCCGTTAATATCGCCCGCGAGCCGGGGACGGGTGCTGAACGTGGCCTCGGGCGCCCAGGGACCGCCCGCGAGGCCGCCATCGATGGCCTGCACACTCCAATAGTAGGTGGTGTTGATGGGCAGCTTCTGCAAATAAGCGAAGAGGCGCTGGCCTGCGTTGCCGGTGGCGACGACCCGGCGTCTGCCAGTAACGGGATCGGAATGCGGAGAGACAATGTCGCAACCACCGGGGACGGTGCCCACGCGGAGGTTGTAGGTGAGGCCGACAGTCGGGGTTTGGGCGTCCGTGGCGGTGGTCCAGGACAAGGTAACTCGCGCGCCGTTGGTGGCGGGACTGCTGAACAAATGGTCGGGGGCCGTGGGCGGGGTATTGGTCACCGGGGTGGTGTTCCGGTAAATAAACGTACCCCGATTATAAGCCGCGTCGTCACCGGAATAAATCACGGCCAGCCGGCCGTCGCCGAAAAGATCCCCGATGGCCACTGGCGGATTGAAGGCGGAGTTACCGGTGGCGATGCCCACGTCGGTGAGCGAGAAAATGCCATTGCCCTGGTTGGCGAGGTATTCGATCAGGCCCCGCCGGGTGCCGACGACGACATCGAGCAGGCCCGCATTGTCAAAATCGCCAAACAGCACCCCGGTGGGCCGGAAGCCGGCGTTGAAGTTGCTCACAGGCACCACACTGGTGGGGGTGAAGACGCCGCCGCCGGTGTTGGCCAGGAACGTGGCCAGGAAAGGACTCTGGCCGACCATGCCGATATCCAGCCGGCCGTCGTTGTTGAAATCCGCCACTCCCATGCGGCCTTCCGCGGCATTCGGCACCAGGGAAGTCAGGTTGAAATTGGTGCCGCCCTGGTTGCCGAATATGCCGGCGACATAGCTGTTGTTGGTGGTGATGGCGATACTGCTCAGATAACCGAGCGCCACGTCCGGCCAGCCGTCGTTGTCAAAATCCGCGAACTGCGCGTCACCACTCTGGGCCCCCGGAAGTGTGGGGGTGCCATTGGTGGTGAAGCCAAAGTGACCCAGGTTACGGAACAAGGTGGTGCTGGTGCCCCCGCCGATCAGCAGATCGGGCAAGCCGTCGTTGTCAAAATCGCCCACCGCCATCGCACTGTTAAAGGTTCCGGGGAGGGAGGTCGGGACCTGGACAAAGCCGCTGCCGGTGTTGCGCCAGATCTGGGTCAGGCCGGCGGTGTCGCCCGCCGTGCCGCTGACCACCAAATCCAGCCGGCCGTCATTGTCGAGATCCACCCAAACCAGCGTGCTCTGGTTGGCCCCGCTGACGTTCGTATAGGCCAGGGAGAAGTTGCCGCCGCCATCGTTATGATAGATGCTGGTTTGGTAGAGGCCAGCTTCAGATATGCCGGTGATTGCGAGGTCCAAGCGGCCGTCATTGTCATAATCACCCACGGCCATGACGCCGTTTAGCGTGAACGGGAGGGTTATGTTGGAGTTGGTGAATTGTGCCGCACGCACAGTCAAGGTGCCCAGCAGAAGTAACAAGCCGGGCCAGAATGCCGGGAGAATGTTTTGCCAAACGGGTTTCTTCATAGGTTGTCGGGAATCAAGTTTTTGTGAGGGCACTCCGGGGCTGACTGATTCATTGCCTACGGCTGCCGTCCCGCCGGGAGGCGGGCGGTGGTTGCGGCAAATGAGAAGTCCCTATTGTGCATTCACAAAGGTTTACACCCTTTGAAATCAGGCGGACCGCGGAAAATTTCAAGAGCCAAAATCGTTCCGCCTCAGGGATGGCGGGATTCGTAGAATGGGCTGCGCGCGCGGATTTGCGGATCGGCGAAAAGCCAGCGGGGCAATTGGGCCCAGGCGGTTTGCCCGGGGACCTCGCTCAACTGCAACCGGATGGCGCGGCGCTTTTCGTGCGCGACCGGTTCCAATCCGATGGGGGCTTCAGCACTCCCGCCGCCGCCCACCTTCAGGCCGGCGATGGCTTCGGCCAGTTCCGGCAGCCATCCAGGGATGGGTTCCGCTGCGGTCGGCCCGAGGTCCCACAGGCAGACGAGGCCATCAGCGGAAGCCGAGAGCAGGCGGCGGTCGTCGGTGGTAAAATGGAGCGACACAATTGCGCCGGGCTGGCCCGCGCGACCGTGGTGCAATACTCCCGTCAGGGAGCGACCGCTGGCGGCGTCGAACACTTCCAAGTCACCGGTGGCCGTGCCGGTGGCAAAGCGCCGGCCTGCCGCGTCATATTCCAGGGCGGAAACCCGGGCGGCATGGGGCAGGGGGGAAATGAGTGGGGCCGGTCCGTGGGTGCTGTACTCGCTGACCCGGTTATCTTCAGCTACCAGTGCGAGGCGTTCCCCATCCGGACTGGTCCGGACCAGCATATTGGGTAAGTCGTGGTGGAGGACGAGTGGCTCCGCCCGGCCGGTGGCGGTTTCATACAGGTGGACATCGAATCCCACGTGGGCGGCAAACCGGTGGCCATCGCCGAGAAAGTCGAACGTCGCCCCAAAGTTGTCCATCTTCAGCGGGGGGTAGGTGGCGCTGCCGGTCGCGCTATCCCAGCAATACAAGTGGAGATTCCGAGCGGTGGCGAACAATCGCCGGCTGTCGGGACTGAATCCGAGGCGCATAATTTCCTGGGGGTCCAGGACCACCGGCGAGGCGAGCAATTCCCCGGTGCGCCAGTTCCACAAGCGGACCCGTCCTTGTTCATCCCCACTGGCCAGGAGGCGGCCGTCCGGCGAGAGGGCGGTGGCGGTGGCGGGAGCCGGCAGCGCCAGCGGTGGTCCGGCCGAAATCCCGGAGGCGCAGTCAAAAACCGTTGCTTTCGCCATCGGCAGGAGCACATAGCGATCGTCCGGACTGAATTGCGGATCAATCGGAAACTCCGGTCGGGCGGACAAAGTCGTCAGGTGCTTACTGGTCTCCAGGTCCCAGGTTTCGAGGCCCGCGTCGGTGGTCAGGAACGCCTGCGTCCCGTCCCGGGAAAGGTGCGTGGAAAGGATGGGGCGGGCGGCCGTGAAACGCAATTCTGCCGCGTGGGCGGGGTTGGCTTCCCACAAGGTCGCGCTGCCATCCGCGCAGGTGGTGAGGAGGCGGTCCCCGGTTGGATTCAGGCATACGGAAAGAACGCGCTGGCCCAACTGGAGCGGCTCGCACAAGGGTTCCCCTTGGGGAATCGACCAGAGTCGGGCGGTGTGATCCAAGCCCACCGCCGCGAGTTTGGTTCCGTCCGCACTGAATGTCGGGCCCGCCTGCGGGGCCCCGGTGGGGAGCAATTTGTGCCGGGTTCCCTCCACCGACCAGAGGTGCAAGGTGGCGTCATTGCCCGTGACGGCGAGCAGACTGGAATCCGGTGAAAAGGCCATGCCCGTGACCGGCTGTGGATGATGCAATTCCTGTAAAATGCGTAAATCGGCGGCGTCGAGCAATGCCACCTCCCCACCTTCCTTGTCCCGGGCGGCCAGCACATGGTGGTCGGGGGAAATGATCAATTGCGCCGCCAGCTCCGCAAAATTCAAGTTCCGCCGGGCCAGGGTCGTGCCGGAAAAAGCGTCCAGCCAGCGGACTTGTTTGTCGTCACCCAAAATGAAGAGTTGCCCCGGCCCGGCGCCCCAAACCATGTCCACCACAAAGTAAGGTTTTTCCGCCGGCCGGGCGTTGGTTCGGAGACCAAGGCGGGTGGCGGATGCCGCCAATATCTGCGGTTCAATTGCCCAGGGCACGCTGAGCAATGTTCCGTCAGCATTGAAGTTGATCCGGTAGCCGGAATCCGGAAGCAGGAATTCAGGTACCAGTGGCTGCCCGTTGGCCGTGCTCCAAAGGCGCACGCGTCCGTTACCCCAGCCCGCCAGGCCGACCAGGGTGGCGATTTTGGTTCCGTCCGGGCTGAAGTCAAAGGCCGCCACGCTCCCGCCCGCATCAATGGCCCGTAGCAATTTGCCGTCGGCCGCGGCGCGGATGAATAGTTGGGATTTACCGCGCTCGCTGGCGATGACCAGGTGCGAGCCGTCCGGGCTGAACGAGCTTGCATGGGCGTAAGGTCCGTTATTCAGGGCCGGGCCCAATGGTTGGACGAAGCCGCCGCGGATGAGGGTCTGAAAGATCCGGGAAGCGGCCACGTGGTTGGAGGGATTGAGGCGCAGCACCTGGGCCCAATAGCCCAGGGCGGAACTGTGGCGACCCGCCGCCGCATGTTGCGCCGCCTGCAACTCGAGCGAATAGGCCAGTTGCCCGGCGGTTTCCGCGGCATGCCGGGCGATGGCGATCTGCTGTTGTTCGATCTCGCCTTTTTGTTTTTGGGATACCGCCAGGGCGGCGCTGACCCGCCGCCGCGAATAATCCGAAACCACCGTCACCGAAACCAGCGCGAGCCCAATCACGGCCAGCGAAAGCGCCCGCGCGGGATGGCGCCGGACCCATTTGGCCAGCCGTTCCGCCGCGCCGGCGGGCCGCGCCAGGATCGGTTCCCGGCGCAACCACCGCTCCAGGTCTTCCGCGACCGCCTCCGCCGAGTGGTAGCGGGCGCCGGGTTCCTTGGCCAGGCACTTGAGGCAGATGGTATCCAAATCCCGGTCCACCTGGGGATTGCGGCGGGAAGGTTGTTGCGGGTCCTGCTCCAACACCATCCGGATGGTGGCCAGGGTGGTGCCGCCCGCGAAGGGGGGCGCGCCCGCGAGCAATTCGTAAAGCAGCGCTCCCAGGCCGTAAACATCCACCGCGGTGGTCACGTGGCGGACCTGCCCCGCGGCCTGTTCCGGGGAGATGTACGAGGGGGTGCCGAGGACGGCAAGGGTGTGGGTGATTTGCGTCTCGTGCTCGATGAGTTTGGCCAGGCCGAAATCCGTCAAGACCGGCTCGGCGTGGGTGTCGATCAGGACATTGGTGGGCTTGATGTCGCGATGCAAGACGCCGCGTTGATGGGCGAACTGAACCGCGTGCGCCAGTTTGGCGACGGTGCGGGCGGCTTCCTGGACGGAGAACTTCTGGCCGCGCGCCAGGCGCTCGGCCAGATTGCCCCCCTCGACCAGTTTCATCGTCAGGAAGTGGCGGCCATCCGCCTCGCCCACCTCATAAACGGAAACGATGTTCGGATGATCCAGGCTGGCGGCGGCTTCCGCCTCCACGCGGAAGCGTTCGATTAGCTCCGGTGGGGCCAGGTCCCCGGCAAGAATCAGCTTTAGCGCGACAATGCGGTTGAGCGATTTTTGGCGGGCGCGATAGACAATCCCCATGCCGCCCCGGGCGATGGGAGCGAGCAATTCGTAATCGCCGATTTGTTGCGCCTCCTCGTGCAAATCCTCCTCCGCGGCGCTCAGCAGCGCGCGGCTCAGCAGGCAGGCGGAGCACAAGCCGCCCGGGGCGGTGGCCGGCAGCGCGCGACCGCAGGCGGGGCAGGATGGCGAAGCTTGGTTCAATGGTTTCAGTTCCATTGGGTGCTACCCCGTTTCCGCCGGATGGGACCGCAGCCAAAGGGATAAATTTCAGTTTTTTGGGAGCGCCACACGGGGGCAGGAACGGGGCGATCAGTAGAGCGTCATCAAATACTTGATCTCCGCGTCGATGTCCTGGTCATCCCCCAAAGTCTGGGCGATTTCCTCGCGGAAAAGCAACCGGTAGCGCGCGCGCAATCGCCGGACCAGGCCTTTGACGGCGGCCTCGGTCAGGCCGAGGCGGTTGGCCATTTCCGTGAAGGACGGGGCGCCCTGTTCGCCCACCAGATAGACCCGCAGTTGGCTGAACCGTTCGGCCTGGCCTTCGGTCACAGAGTCGGCCTGCAGGCGGTCGAGCACGCGTCGCATCATGACTTCCACCCAGTTGCGTTCGTAAACCCGCTCCGGGGATTCGCCGCTGACGGGTTCCAAAGCCAGCTGTTGCTCGGCCGTTTCCAGATCGAGGGATATGACCTCCGCGCCGCCGCCGCGTTTGAGTCGCTTGGCGTCGCGCGCCTCGTTGATCAGGAAGTTGTTCAGGGCGGACAGAAGAAAGGTCCGGAAACGGCCGCGTTGGCGATCGGCCACCGCGAGGGTCTGTTTCTCCAGGAGTTTTTCGAAGAAAGCCTGGGTCAAATCCTGCGCATCATGCAGGCCCGTGCCCCGCCGCCGGATGAAAGCGTAAATGGGATACCAATAAGCCCGGCACAATTCCTCCAGCGCGCGGTGCGCCTCGTCCGCGTTCTCCGAGCGGCTCGCGCGCAGGACGACGCTCCAATGGGTGGTGCGAAACTGCTGCACCTCGGGAATCCGGCCGGGAATGGCATCATCTGGCATGGTGAAAAAATGGCAGGATTTGGCGCGGCGGGCAAGCCGGACCGATGGGCCCGAGGGGTGCCGCCGGGAACGGTCACGGATTGAGGTTGATTATGCGGGGAAGGGGATTGATGCTGCGCGTTCAGGAATCCGGCGCTGCGTGATCCGAAGGGCCCGGAATTCGAAAGACCTTAACTCGACCCTCCGGCGGGTGGTTTGGGCAGAGTCCATGCAAAAACGGCGCGCATTCTTGATCTTCCTGCTGGTGGCGGGGGCATTTGCCTTCTCCCTCCCGCAATTCGGTCGCTTCTTCGGCTTCCGTTCGCCGTGGTTTGCCTTGGACGTAATGCTCTGTTTTCTCGGGTTGGTGGCGATGGCGCGGCCATTCTACCTGCTCCCGTTGCCGCTGAGTTTGCAAGTGTTGCAGGCCTGGGAAACCGACGGTCGCCTGTATCGGAAGCTGGGGGTGCCCCAATTTGGCATCCTCCTCCGGCGCACTCCCCTCCGCTTTTTGAACCGCGAGGTTTATCTCGCGGCATCGGACGCCGCGCGCGCCGCCGTGCCCGCCCAGTTGGAAACGGCGGAAGCGGCCCACTGGGGGGCGGCCCTGCTGCTCCTGCCCTATCTCCTTTACCTGGTTAAGATCAATTGGTGGAGCGCGCTGCTCGGAATGGTGGCCGTTCAGGTCTTTGGCAATGTCTATCCAATCCTGCATCTGCGCTGGGTGCGCTGCCGGTTAGAGCGTGTGGCGGTCCAGAGATCGCGGAAGTGGGTCCCGACCGGCACCCGGTGAAGGTGCTTTCCTTTGCAATGATCCACTGGCACCTTTGGGCCACTAAACCGACTTTTTCCCAGTATGAACTCCGATGTTCAGATTCGCGGAACGATTCAGCAGGCGTTTGCCAAATGCCGGCGACCCGGGCATTTCACGGATTTCAACCACTGCGAGGAATGCGCGGGACATGATGCGATGTTGCGTGCGCGTGACCACATCACGCTGCGGATGGAGGACGTGGGCAATGTCGGCGAGGATCCGATTTGCTTCATTTCGCCGGAGGGCTTTGCCTATTACCTGCCCGCCTTCGCCAGGCTCGCCCTGAGCAAGCCCCAAGAGCCCTTCGATTGGTATGGCGCTCGGTTACTTTCTCACCTCTGCTCGGATGGTCGGGGGAATGCGAGACATTTGGCGTGCACCCCGGAGCAGCGGAAGGCGGTGGTTCTGCTTCTGCAGCATCTGATCGAGACGAGATCCCACCTGGTGGATGAGTACGGGGTGGCGGATGAGTTGTTTCGGGCGTTGGAGATTTGGTCTGATTCAAGCGCGGGACATTAGCTGACGGCTCAGCGAGAGCTCAATCCAGGTTTTCCCGGGGCTTACAGGAAGCCAGGGACATCCGAAACCGCTTTGATACAGGCAACGGCTGGGGCCTGCAACTCAGGCGATTCCGCGACTGACAAATGCCGGGGGAGTGGTAGGGTTCTGGTCATGAGGGCGAAGAAGCAAAGGCTGGGAGTGTACGCGGGGAGTTTTGATCCACCCACGATCGGGCATTTGTGGATGATCGAACAGGGCGTGCGCCTGTTTGACCGGTTGATTGTGGCGGTGGGCGTCAACCCGGAGAAGAAATACACTTTTTCCCTGGAGACCCGGCTCGCGATGCTGCGGGAGACGGTCAAGCGGCAGCGGACCGTTTCCGTGGACTCCTTCTCCAATCTTTACCTGATTGACTACGCGCAATCGGTGGGGGCGACCCATATCTTGCGCGGCATCCGTTCGGAGAGCGATTACGAATTTGAGCGCACCATGCGCAACATCAATGGCGATTTGGATCCGGCCATCTGCACCGTTTTCCTGATGCCGCCGCGCGGCATCGCCGAGGTGAGTTCGAGCATGGTGCGTGGCTTGGTGGGACCCCGAGGATGGCAGAAGATTGTTCGCCAATACTTGAGTCCGGGCGTTTATCAAAAACTTTTGGAGCACTACCGTTGAAGTTGCCTGACTTGCAAAGGTGGCAGGTCCTCTGTGATTCGGCCGGGGCACGTGGTCCGGTTTCCGCAACCTACGAGGAGTTGTTGCGGCGTTATGCCGAACCGGTGCGCGCCTACCACAATGGTCATCACATTGCCGAATGCCTGGAAGAGTTTGCGGACGTCCGGGAATTGGCGAGTCAGCCATTGAGCGTGGAGTTCGCCATCTGGTATCACGATGCAGTATATGACCCGCGAGCGGCTGATAACGAGGAGCGCAGCGCGGACCTGGCGCGCGACTTTTTGGCCGCGCTGGGGTTGCCGCAGGAGGATGCCGAGGTGGTCGTCCGACTGGTAATGGCCACCAAACATCACGATGGTTCACTGCACCCGGATGCGCCGCTCCTCGTGGACATTGATCTCAGTATCCTGGGGCGGGAGGAGGCACGGTTTTGGGAATACGAGCGCCAGATCCGGCAGGAGTATCAGTGGGTGCCGGAAGCGGTGTTTACAATAAAGCGGGCGGAAATTCTAGAACGGTTTCTGGCCCGTCCCTTTTTGTATGGCACCGAATATTTTCGCGCCAAATATGAAGCGCAAGCCAGGAAGAATCTCGCTGCTTCCGTGGCTCGTTTGTGGGATGGCACGGCCTGATAATTGCAGCGGCTTTATGAAATTCAAAATGACCGGTGGGTTTGTATATTGCCTGGCCTTGCTTTGCCTGGCCCTGGCTGGTTGCCACGACAATGGCCCCATACAGGAAATAGTCGTCATCACCGACCCGAAGTTGCAACCCTTCTTGGCGGCGTTGGACCGGGTGGATCGGCTGGCGTTGGGGTTCTCGTGCATTTCCAGCAATGTGCCCATCACGATGCAGATCGAGGGAAGGGGGAAGGAACCTCTCTGGCGGCTTTATTTTGAGGGCAATCCCAGCCGGAACATTTGTTTTCGAAAGTCTGTCGATGGCTACCGCTGGGTTTCCGAACAGGAGATTCATCAGGGACCGGGCTGGATTCAAACTGGCGAAGGGGTGGTGAGGGAAAGTCTGGAGATGGAATTCCACACGGAATCGGAATACGGAATTATCACTAATCAACTTATTCTACTTTATAAGGGTGGTGACCCAACGCTGGAGGTTAACCCATTGACCCTGGCGGTAGTGCAGCCCGCGCTGGAGCGGTGGGCAGGCGCGCCGGTGGAACCAAAACCGTTGGACACGTCGGATGACTTTAGCCCCGGCCTCCTATTCATGTCCTTGATTGGGCTGGTCCTTCTGGGAATTGCCTTGCTGGGAGTGCTCCTGTTTTTCGTCGCGCTGGGGGTGGCGATTATTGTGGGAGTATTGTCAACTTCGGTGCTCGTGGGGTTTTTGCGGCGGAGCATTACGGATGGTTTTCGGACCCTGTTTTTGTTGCTGGGAGCGCTCGTAGGGATGGGCGGGGGCGTGCTGGCGATCTCCCTGGCCAATTGGATTTCGAAAGTCCCGTGGACTTCCCCCTGGCGATGGCTTTTGGGGGTTACGCTGGGTTTGGTGTTGGGATTGGGCGCAGCGTGGATTTTTAATAAGTTATGGAGCCGGCTGGCCTTGCTGATCGCCGATAAGGTGCGGAAAAGAGGCGCCTGAACGAAGACACCGCTTTTCGCCGAGCTTTACTGGGGCGCGTTGAGGACGCAGCGGAAGCCGATGCGGTCGTAGCCAGCGTCGGGATTGCCGCCGTTGCGATTGGCGGTGCGACAGATGGCGGGGGTGTCGCCCCAACTGCCGCCGCGGACAATGTGCGTGGCACCGGATTCGGGACCGTGGGGATCGGTGCCGCCGCCATAAGGAGATCCGCCAAAATCCCAACACCAGGCATCCAGGTTTCCCGCCATGTCGTAGAGGCCAAACGCGTTGGGTGGGAAAGAGCCGACGGGACTCGTGGCCGGGGAGTTGCCGCCGATGGCGCCCACGGGATTGTTTCCGCCCGGTCCACCGTCGTAAGCGAAGCTGCCGGGGTTACCAGTGTAGTTCGCGAGCTTTTGCTCGATCTTATTGCCCCACGGAAATCTTTGACCGGACACTCCTCCCCGGGCGGCTTTCTCCCATTCCGCCTCGGTAGGCAACCGGTAACCGTTCGCCGACCAATTGGCAAAAATCCGCGCGCCCTCGCCGGAGGTGAAAACGAGTTTCAGGGCGGGATCCAGGCAATAAACGGGGACCCGGCCAGCCCGTTGCGAAAGGGCATTGCACCATTTGATGGCGTCGAACCAATCGATGCTGTGGACCGGGTGATAGGCGGCCTTGCCCGCGCCGGGATGACTGAAGGAATATCCATGGTTGGTGGCCCAGGCATGGATTGCTTGCCAACGACTCAACGTCACCAAGTTAACATCCATGTAAAACGCCGACACGTTTACCGGCAATGGGTCGGCGTCCGTGATGTCCGGATCACCGATGGCATTGCCCAGCGTGAAGGGGCCACCGGGAATTCGGGCTATGCCGGGGATTTTGGGGTTGGGAGGCGACTTGGGAGCGGAGTTGGTGGTGAGATTTGGCGAAGGGACTGCTTGGGGATTTGTCGGAGTGATCGGCAAGCGGGCGAGCACCGCGGGGGCAAGTCGCTCAAGGTCAAAGCTGACGGAAAGGGAGTTGGCTTTGAAAATGGCTTTGCGACCAATGATCTGGCGAAACTCCGCGTTGGTCATCAGAACCACACCGTTGGTGGCGAGGATTTGCTCGAATATGAGCGGGGAGGTTATGGCGTTACTAATGGTTGATTGGGCAAGAATGGAGGTTCCGGGGAAGGCGAGGAACCAGCCTGTAAACAGGGCCAGGAGCCAGAATATTACCCGGCCGCGGGAAAATGCAGTCACCTTTTGGTTCGGTGTCATGCGGGGAATTCTTCCATTAGCTGGAATTATCCGCAAGGTGAATGCGATTACGGTCGGGAAGCGTGACCTGCTGAAGTCAGGCGCCGGCGCCCGCCGGAGCCCTATCGGCTGATCCCGCGTTCGCTGGTTTTGACGAACTGGATGAGGTGCAGGATTTCCGGGAGTGACGGGAGTTCGCTCTCAATCCGGGCGACCGCGTTGGGGTTGGTGAGGCCTTCGCGGAACAGGAATTTGTAAGCCTGCCGCAGCGCCGCTTGGACTTCCTCGGAGATGCCGGCGCGGTCCAGTCCCACTTTGTTGACGGTGCGGGTTTTGGCGGGATTACCGTCCACCAGCATGAACGGAGGGACGTCCTGAACGACTTTGGAACAACCGCCGATGATGGACAGCCGGCCGATGCGGCAGAACTGATGCACCGCCGCCAGTCCGCCCACAATGGCCTGATCTTCCACCGTCACGTGGCCGGCCAGGGTGCCGACGTTGGACATGATGACGTGATTGCCCATCGTAACGTTGTGCGCGACGTGGCAGTAGGCGAGCAAATTATTGTGCGAGCCGACGGTGGTGACTTCGCCATCCCCGGTGGCGCTGTGGATGGTTACGTATTCGCGGAAGGTGTTGTGGTCGCCGATCACGGTGCGCGTGACGCCGCCCTTCCATTTGAGGTCCTGCGTCTTGAGGCCGATGCTGGCAAAGGGAAAAATCTCATTGGCCGCGCCCAATTGGGTGAAGCCGTCAATCACGACGTGAGAATGGAGGACGCAATCGGGGCCGAGCACGACGTTTTCGCCGATGACGCAGTAAGGACCGATGCGGCAGCCCGCACCAATTTGGGCGCGGGGATGGATGACGGCAGTGGGGTGGATCATGCGGGTAAGGAGGATGGCCAGTTCACGAGTCAACCAGCATGAAAGTCACTTCCGCCTCACTCACCGGCTCGCCATCCACGGAGCAGACCCCTTTGGCTTTGCCAATGCGACCACGCGATTTCGTCAGTTCCACATCGATTACGAGGGTATCGCCCGGGCGGACCGGTTTGCGCCATTTCACACTTTCGGCGGACATGAAATACGCGATTTTGCCCATGTTATCGGCCTGGCGCAGGGTGAGGATGCCCGCCACCTGCGCGATGGCCTCCAATTGGAGCACCCCGGGCATGATCGGGTGGTTCGGGAAATGGCCCTGGAAAAAGGGCTCGTTCACGGTGACGTTCTTCACCGCCGTGATCTTGTTACCGTCCACCTTGATGACTTTGTCCACCATGAGAAAGGGATAGCGGTGCGGCAGGATCTTCATCACCTGGATGGCGTCCAAAGTGGCACCGTCCTGGAGCAGAACCGGGGCCGGTCCTTCACCACTTGCGGCTTTTTGCGGAGCCGGCGGGGGTGGGGGAGCGAACGACTGCGCGGCAATCAGGGGGCGGCGCATTTGGGCGGTGATGAGGCGGGCTAGTTCGCAATTGGCGCCATGGCTGGGCTTGATGGCAATGATGTGGCCGCAGATGGGGCGACCGATCAGGGAAAGGTCGCCAATGATATCGAGAATCTTGTGGCGGACGAACTCGTTCGGATAGCGTAGCGGTTCGGTGGTGAGCACGGCGTCGTCCCGCACCACCACGGCATTTTCGAGACTGCCGCCCTTGATCAGGCCATTCTTGATGAGGAATTCGATTTCCTCAAAAAAGCAAAAGGTGCGGGCGTGGGAGAGTTCGACTTCCCAGGTCTTGGGGGTGACTTCGAGGCTGAAAAACTGGGTGAAGCGGCCCTTCTTATCCGCGCTGGTGCAGGTGATCTTGAAGCTGTCATGGGGGAAAACCGCCATTTCGGTTTCCCCGGCCTGCAATTCCAATGGCTCGCTGATGTGATAGGGATCACGGCGTTCGGTCTGGGGGGTGATGCCCGCCTCCTCGATCAGCTTGCAATACTCGCGGGAACTCCCGTCACCAATGGGGGGCTCATAGGCATCGAGTTCGACGATGGCGTTATCGATACCGAATCCGGCGAACGTGGCGAGGATGTGCTCCACCGTGAGCACACGGGTGTTGCCCTTGGCCAGGGTGGTGGAGCGGTTGGTTTCCACGACGTTCTCCACGCGGGCTTCAATTTCCGGCCGCGCTTCCAAGTCGATGCGGCGGAACCGGATACCGGTGTTCGGCGCCGCGGGCAGGAAGGTCATGTTGACCCGCGCGCCGCCGTGGAGACCGATGCCCGAAAAGCTTACCGGGCGACTGATCGTTTGCTGTTGTAGCACGCCAATTATTAAACCGGGCGGGGCTGGGGTTGGCAAGCGGGGAGATTGGGGCGGCACCTACCGGCGGCCATCATACCAAATATTACAGTCCTTGGCGTTGTTCAGGGTGCCGCCCCGGGCCAGGAGGGTGCGGGCGATGAAGCGCAAGTGTTCCCGGTGGCCGTAAAGATGCATTTTGCGGGCCGAGGTAACCAGCGGGTGGCGGTGCAGGATGACCAAACGCTGGCGGCGCTGGCGGGCGAGTCGCTTGAACCGCTGGCTCAATTCGATTTCCTCGGAGGCATACAATTGGAGGTTGAAGCCGCCGAGTTCCCGAAACGCGGCGGTCTCGCAAAAAATGAAGGAGCCGGCCATTAATTTGGCGGACCGGCTGATGCCATTCCAAAACCGAACCACCAGCCCCGCAACGAAATAGGAGTCATCCAGGCGCACGGTGGAACCGCCCGCCAGGTAGCGTCTGCTTTGAATGGCGGTGACCACGTCCGCCAGCAGTTCGGGGCTGGGATGCGAATCCGCGTCCACGAACAGGAGCCAATCGCCGGTGGCGGCCGCAGCCCCGGTGTTGCGGGCGCGGCCGATCTGGTTGACGGGCTCGAACACGACCGTGGCCCCCGCCGCCCGGGCGATTTCGGCGGTGCGATCGGTGGAATTGTTGTCGCAGACGATCAATTCCGAGGTCCAACCCGCCCGGGTGAAGGCCGCCGCCGCCGACTGGATGCGCGCGAGCGTGGCCGCGATGAGCTTCTCCTCATTGAACGCGGGGACTACGACGGAGATTTTCAACTCCACCCCCGGGGAACGGCTACCGGTTGGGCTGGCATGGTGGTGGAAGCTCAGTCCAGCAGTTGTTTCGGGCGCTGGATCAATTCAATTTCATAGCCTTCTGGGGCATCCACGAAGGCAAAGCCGCTGCCGTCCGGGCGCAGGTTGGGACCGTCCGAGAAGGGAACTCCCAGCGCGGCGATGTGTTCCCCGAAGGCGGTGAGACTCTCGACCTCAAAGGCCAGATGCGTGAGGTCCGCCTGCACGTGTACCGGGCCGCTGGCGGGGAAATAGCACAACTCGATCAATTCCTCGCTTTCGGGCGCCTTCATGAAGACCAGTTCCGAACCGCGCGGGGATTTGTGACGGCGGGTTTCCACCAACCCGAGGACGTCGCGGTAGAACTTGACGGTCCGTTCCAGATCATCCACCCGGTAGCGGGTGTGATGAAGCTTCTTCACAGTATTCATCTGGCAGAACATAGCGCGGGGTGGGGGATGGGGCAACGGGGCATTTGGGGCGGAGCAATGAGAATGATTCGGGCGAATGTGGTGACGACTGCGGGAGGGGGAAATTTGCGCCGGGTTGATTCGGGTCCGGGGTTGGGGTATGAAGAATGCGGTTTGCCGCATGGCCATTATACCACAACCGTTTCGCCACTATAAACTGGGACCGCCGAAGGCGGGCGCCCGCCAGCAAATCCTTACCCAGTGGCGGGGGATGGATTGGACGGCGGTGGAAAAGACCCGCGAAAAGTCGCGGAAGGCCGCGGACATCCTGCCGGCGGTGCTCAAAGAGTTGCGGATCGAACGGCGGCAATCCGAGGCGGAGGTGTTAACGGTTTGGAACCACCTGATAGATCCACTGGTGGCGGCCCATGCGCAGCCGACCGGCCTGAACAAAGGAACGCTGTTTGTGACGGTGGATAGCAGCGTGTGGCTGGATGAAATCGTGCGTTACCAGCGCAAAGAAATTCTCAAACGGTTGCAACACAGTTTTGGTCCCCAGCTGATCGCCAAGATTTCGTTCCGGGTGGGGTGAAAAAGGAGCGGGAGGAGAAAACTCGCGGACCTGATTAAGGCACCTTTTCGTCCGGTGGAATGATCCAGTGGCGGGAGGGGAGGCGTTTCGTGAAGTCCTGCCAGTGTTTAAGCCGCGGATCATCTGGAGCCGGGACTGGCTCTTCCACGATGGCGCGCATTTCATGAATGATCCGCTCCTGCGAGTTGGCTTCGGAAAGGGGTAGATGGCGGCCCACGTAATGGAACAGTAATTTCAGCAAGATGATGAAAATGACAATTCCGGTGACAATTTGGAATTTCATCAAATCACCGGAGGGGAAGCGGTTCATGCCGTGGCCGCGTCCCAGCAACTGGCCAAAGTTCCAAAAATTGAACAGGTTGGAGTACACCACGATGCGCACCTTGGTGATCTGATGGCTGGTGCGACCCGTGTTCAGGGCGAGCCACATGCCTTGGGAAGCACCGCCCAACTGGTCAAGCATCGCGATGGCAAAAATGGGCGACCAGATCAGGAGATAAACTGCCAGCGACCACCCTGGCCAAGGGCGGGAGAAAGCGCCTGCCACAAAAAGCAGGCTGAGAACGAGCAACAGGATCACGCGAAACGGGCGAAACTGGGTGAGCAGCGCGAACCGGTGTCCTTCGGCAATCTCGGCCGGACTGAGCGGGGTGGTGAGAAAGAGCTCCAATAGTCCGTCGCGTCGGTCCACGGCCATGCGGCGGGCGGCCGCCCGCACGAAGATCCAGTGAACACCACCGCCCATAATCAGGGCGATCGTCCACAAATTGACGGGGGCGAGCCAGAACTGCGGCCAAAACCACCAACCGAGCCCCCAGAGCAAACCCAATCCCGCCAGCCAGGCAGTGGCCGCGAACACCGGTTGGCGATCCTGGCAACCGAGCCAGATGACGGGGTTTTCCACCAGCCAGCGGCGGCGTAGGTTGAGCCGATAGGTGGACGAGCCGTGGCGCAAATTTTGCCACCAGCGGCGCCAACTCCCGGGAGGGGAAAGGGCGATTTCCTGGCGCCAATTATAACGAAGAATAAGGGCGGCCAACAGGAGGCACACGATGGTCCAAGCCAGGGTGACGCCGGTCGCGAGCCAGAACGCGGACGCACCGCCCATCCCGAATCGGTTCCACACCAGCACCGGTCCCCACAGCGGACTTAGGGCGAGCCAGGTGCCGGAAAACGGCGGCGTGCCCGCGAGCGCCCGGCCCAAAAAATACGGCAGCGGCTCCGCCAGGCAGATTAGGGCGCCGATGACCCACATCAACAGGATGGCTTCACCTTCTTCCTGGCCTAACACGGAGGCCAGCACGCCAACTGCCATGACAAAGGCGAACACCACCGGCAGCATGGTGATCGTAGCCAGGTACAAATCCAGGGAGATACCGCCGGTGAGGAAGGGAATGGCCAGCAGCGGAAAGAGCGCAAGCATCTGACTGGAGGCCACGAGAATACCGCTACCGAGCTTGCTGGCAAAAAGCTCTCCCGGCCCCATGCCCGTAAGCCACAACAGGGGCATGGTTTGGTTCCGGCGCTCCTCGGTGAAAAGGCCAGGGGCCAACTCCAGGGCAGGTTGGATGGCCGTGTGCAATCCCGCCAGAATCAGGCCATAATGGACCAGATTCATCCACCAACTCCAGCCGAACAGCGCGCTCCCAAGGAGCAAAAAGGAGAGCACGCCCACACTGATACGGGCCGCGAGTATGCGGCCCAGCAGGTTCCGCCGCTGGCGCAAGGCCAGCCGAAACTCCCGTTCAATAATGGGCGAAAGCACCATGGTGTGGGCCAACTGACAGAACGATAGCACCCGCCGGGAGCGGGTCAAGCGGACTGGCGGATCATGGTTTGCCACCCGGATGATATTTTCGTGGATACCCCTCGGTATGGGAATGCGAGTGAAGGCGGTCAAACGCGTCGCTAGTCTTGGAATTCAAACCTGACCAAAGCAGGCAAGTATGGAGGCCGGAGATTTGCTCCGAGAGATCCAGAATTCCAACGATCGTACCTGATCGAGGTGGTGCCCAAACTCGGCGCCTGGCCCATCACCCGGGTCGGCGAACTGACGCCCACTGCGTGGAAGGCTGCAAAAGCCAAGCTGAGTTGACATGCCGGGCAGCGTAACCGCTGCCCGATTTCCTGCCTATACGGGGTTAGCAATACGGATACCAACGATCCGCTGACCACTGCCGCCAAACCAGGTTTATGACACATAATCCAAGCTCGCAACGTGCTCCCGGGTCGGGAGTTCCGTATTCCCTGTCCCCAAAAAATCGTGAGCTAAGGGGGAAGCGGGTTCGGCACGTTTGGATCGTCCTCACTCTCGAACTTTTCACGAATCCCCGTCGTCCAACACCCCTCCGCATAAATGCGGATCTCTTAACCTTGCGCCGGTCCCTCTATGGCTCGGAGTCCCGCCTTCAGGCGGCGGGCATCTCCGACAACCACCCACGCATTGCCTTCTTAAAGGCGGAATCCAACCGCCGGTCAGTTAATCCAGTTTTGAATTCGCTTTGGAGTTTTGGAGCGCTTGGTGTGAAACACCGTTGTCCGTCCGCCGTCTGGGAACTCGCCGATTTTTCGTCAGAACTGCAGTTTCAACACTGTTCTCAGCGCGCTGCCAATCGCCTCCATTTCGCCGGGCGAGAGGCTGCCCAAGCGGCTCACGAACCGTTGTTCGGACAGGGAGCGGACCTGAAAGGCGTCGGCAGTGGAGGGCTTGCTCAAACCGTTCCCTGGACTCGGCTCCAACCGTACCATCCAAGGCGCCTGCGCGTAGCGGTCCTTCCAGTCCGTGATGGGAACGATGACTTTGAGCGGGAGAATGCCGACCGCATCGTCATTTGCGATCACGGCCGGACGTGTTTTCTGCATCTCCGCGCCCAAGGTCGGGGAGAGATTGATGAGCCAGATTTCACCGCGCCGCATGGAAATCCTCGCCATCCAAGGCGGTGAATGCGGTCAATTCGGGGTCGTTCTGGTAATCGTCGCGCAAGGCTTCGGCGGCGGCGGCCAAGGTGCCGGGAACGCTGCCGGGGTGTGCCTGCGCCTGACTCTGTTGGCGCAATGAGCGGGCGAGGTATTCCAGCATCTCGAACTGCTCCTGAAAAGGGAGCGACTGAATTTCGCGAACGAGGTTGGCTCGAAGCATGCTGAAACATTCGCGTGTTGGGGGAGGGACGTCAAGCTCCGGCGTCCGGTCTGGTGAAGCCCTGGCGAAGGCGGACACTGAATTCAACTTCAACAACGTTAATCCAGATTCAAGTTCGGCTCATGATCCTGGCCCGCTTCGTGTGAAACACCGCCGATCAAAAGATGCCGGGAAGAGAAATGTCAGAGCCTCATCACTTCGTCTCCTACAAATGAAGGGGACAATCTCCGGAAGGTTAATCCAGGTTCGGCGTCGCTTCATGATCCTGGCGTGCTTCGTTTGAAACACTGCCGGCCAAAAGGTGCCGGAAAAAGAAATGTCAGAGCCTCATCACTTCGTCTCCTACAATCGAGAGGTCCAATCTCCGCACAGTTAATCCTGGTTCGCGGTCCCTTAAGTTTTCGCACGCAACCCGTTCAGCAGGGAAAGCCCCCGACTGGGACCGGCTTGACGCGACCGGGGGTGGTGGACAATATGGGGACCCAGAAGCGTCCGCCGACGCCTTCCGGGCGGAACGCGTCTACCAAATTTGAGGCGATCCTCGTTACCTAAGCAACGCACAGATTAATTGGCAGATGAAATTATTGGTCATTGGCTCCGGTGGGCGCGAACACGCGCTGGTGTGGAAATTGGCGCAATCGCCGCACGCCAAGCGTCTTTGGTGCGCGCCGGGGAATGCCGGCATTGCCGGGGAAACCCTGGCGGCAGGTGGCCGGCCGGTGGAGTGTGTGCCTCTTTCGGCGGATGACTTGCCGCAATTGCTGACGTTTGCCCAGGACCAGGCGGTGGATTTGACCGTGGTGGGCCCGGACAACCCGCTGGCGGCGGGGATAGTGGATTTGTTCCAGGAACAGGGATTGCGCATTTGGGGACCGAACCGGCGGGCGGCCCAGTTTGAGTCGTCCAAAGTGTTCGCCCAGGAATTCATGGAAAAGCATGGGATTCCGACGGCCCGGAGTGGGACTTTTGCGACCGCGGAACCGGCCCGGGCGTTTGCCGCCTCGTTGGGCGGATGTTGTGCCGTGAAGGCGGACGGTTTGGCGTTGGGAAAAGGGGTCTTGATTTGCCACACCATCCCGGAAGCCAATCAAGCGATTGCCGAGATCCTGGTGGACAAGGCGTTCGGTGCGGCGGGGGCCCGGATTGTCATCCAGGAATTGCTTGAAGGGGTGGAAATTTCGTTGCACGCCCTGTGCGATGGCCGGACCGCCAAGCTGTTTCCCACCGCGCAGGACCACAAGCGGGCGCTGGACGGGGACCTGGGATTGAACACCGGCGGCATGGGCACGTATTCGCCCACCCCGTTTGTGACGGCGGACGAATTGGAGCGGATTGGGCAGGCGATCCTCGGCCCGTGGCTGGCGGGTTGCGCGGAGGAACGGATTGATTTTCGCGGGATATTGTATCCGGGCGTAATGCTGACGCCGGACGGCCCCAAAGTGTTGGAGTTCAACGCCCGCTTTGGGGATCCGGAAACGCAGGTGTACCTGACGCGATTGGAGAACGATCTGGTGGAGTTGCTGGATGCGAGTGCGGCGGGCACTTTGAGCGCCCAAACGCTGCGGTGGCGCGGGGAAGCGTCGGTTTGTGTGGTGATGGCGTCGGGGGGATACCCGGGGGCGGTGACCAAGGGAAAGGTCATCACGGGCTTGACCGCGGCGGCCCAAATGCCGCATACCAAGGTGTTCCATGCCGGGACGGCGAAGTCGGGTGATGGCATTGTCACGAACGGCGGCCGGGTTTTGGGGGTCACCGCCTGGGCGGACAGCCTCGCTGCGGCCCGGTTGGCGGCTTACGCGGCGGTGGACAAAATACAATTCGACGGCGCGCAATTCCGACGTGATATTGCCGCCAAAGGGCTCAGGTGAGCGGCAGGGCGGGCTCGCGGGCCGGCAGCAATGATATGAATTTTTTACGACGATTGGTTCTCGGGGTCGGTTTGGTGGCGCTCTGCGCCCGGCCGGTGACGGTGTCGGCGCAAACGACCAACGCCGCGCCGGATTTCAAGGAAGTGTATGAGCTGATCCGCGCACACCTGGCCGGGGCCAATCCGGCGGATCTGGATCGTGGGGCGATCTCCGGACTGCTGAACCAGTTGCACAACAAGGTGTCGTTGGTGGATGGGCCGACCGGGGTCGAACTGGATTTGCAAGGCTCCGCCTTGACCAAGTCGAACCTGTTCGAAGGGGGAATCGCTTATCTCCGGGTGGGCCGGGTGGTGAGCGCCTTGCCGGGACAAGTAGGCACCGCGCTGAAGGAGCTGACGGCCAAAGCGGGCAACGGAACCAACCGGCTGCGGGGAGTGGTGCTGGATTTGCGCTTTGCCGGAGGTCATGATTATGCGGCGGCGGCGGGGGTCGCGGATTTGTTTATCGGGAAAGAGACGGGCTTGCTCGACTTCGGCACCGGGATGGTTTCTTCCAAGGCCAAAACCGAGGGCATCAACCTGCCGGTAACCGTGCTGGTCAATCAACAGACTTCGGCGGCGGCCGAAGCCCTGGCGGCCGTATTGCGCCTGGCAGACCGGGCGGTGATTCTCGGCACCAATACCGCCGGGGAAGCCACGATGGATCAAATTTACCCCTTGAAAACCGGTCAAAGCCTGCGGATTGCCACCGCGTCGGTGCGCCTGGCCAATGGGGACTTATTGACGACCGCGGGGGTATCGCCCGACATCGCCGTGGCGGTAAGCGCCGAGGATGAAAAGGCCTATTACGCCGATCCCTTTCGGGATTTGAACAAAACCGCGGGGATTCTGGCGGCTTTTGGCGGCGCTCCCGCGCCGACGAACGGGGTAGCCGGCCGGCCGGCACGGGTGCGTCCCAGCGAAGCGGATTTGATCCGGGACCGAAAGAATCATCCGGGCCGCGAAGTGGATTATTCGGCGCTGACCCCGCAGGCGGGAGAAGTTGAGAAGCCGGTGGTGCGGGACCCCGTCCTGGCGCGGGCGCTCGATTTATTGAAAGTCATCTCCATGTTACCTGCGGCCAAGCCCGCCTGATTTCGCGGTTGACGATTCCCCCAACTCGCCCCAATTTGAGACCGCTAAAGCGCGATGAAAACCATCCTCTTTGTTTGCACGGGTAACGTATGCCGCAGTCCCATGGCGGAAGGCATTTTCCGTTATGTGATGAAAGGCCGGCGTGACATCCAGGTCCTGTCCGCCGGGATTGGGGCCATGGATGGCCAGGCTCCCAGCGCGCATGCGGTCCGGGCGGTGAAGGAATTGGGGATCGACATTTCCCGGCAACGCAGCCGGATGCTCACGCCGGAATTGGTGCAGCAGGCGGACTATATCTTCGGGATGACCCACAGCCATGTGGATACGGTGTTTTTGTTGTATCCCCAGGCGGCGGAAAAGACGTTTCTCCTCCGGGAATTTGACGATACCCTGGACATCTTTGAGAAGGACATCAGCGACCCGATTGGCGGCTCCTATGATGTTTATCTGAATTGCCGGGACCAGATCGAACAAGGGATTCAAACCCTGCTGCGCTTTATTGACCAGGGCGAGGTCGTCGCCGCCGGCGAAGCCGGTTCCGGGGCAGCGGTGACGTTTGCCCTAGGTTCGGATCACGGGGGATTTGAGCTTAAAGAAGTCCTCAAGCATTACCTGGCTGACCGGGGAGTAAGCACGATGGATATGGGCACCCATTCCACGGCCTCTACCGACTACCCGGATTACGCCCAGGCCGTGGCCCAAGTCGTGTTGGCGCACAAGGCTGAATTGGGCCTGCTGGTGTGCACCACCGGCGTGGGGATTTGCATCTCCGCCAATAAGTTTCCGGGCATTCGGGCCGCCCAAGTCTTCAACGAGCAAATGGCGACGCTGGCCCGGCAGCACAACGACGCCAATGTCCTTTGTCTCGGTGGCAAAATCACGCCACCGGAGACCGCCAAAAAGATCGTGGACGCATTCCTCAGCGCTCATTTTGAGGGAGGTCGTCACGAACGCCGTGTTAAAAAAATGGAAAACATCCCCTCCGCCGCGGAATTGAATCTCCGGGCCGTCGATCCCGAAATCGCCCAAGCCATTGCCGCCGAACGGCAACGGCAGCAGGAAAACATTGAACTCATTGCCAGCGAGAACTTTACGAGTCCCGCCGTAATGGAGGCGCAGGGGTCGGTGCTGACCAACAAATACGCCGAGGGTTACCCGAAAAAGCGCTGGTACGGTGGCTGTGAAAATGTCGATACGGTGGAAACGCTGGCCATCGCGCGCGCCAAGAAGCTGTTCGGGGCGGAGCATGCCAATGTGCAGCCGCATTCCGGCAGCGGCGCCAACATGGCGGTGTATTTTGCGTTTCTGAAGCCGGGCGACAAGATGCTGACCATGGATCTGACCCATGGCGGGCATTTGACCCACGGGAACAAGGCGAATTTCTCGGGCAAGTTCTTTGAAATCGTCCATTACGGGGTGCGCCAGGACGATGAACGGATTGATTACGACCAACTGGCCCGGATGGCCCGCGAACATCGTCCGAAGATGATCACAGTCGGGGCGAGCGCCTATTCCCGCATCATTGATTTTCAGCGGATGGGCGAGATTGCCCGCGAAGTGGGCGCCCTGCTGCTGGCCGACATCGCGCACATCGCGGGATTGGTGGCCACCGGGTTGCATCCCAGCCCGATCGAGCATGCAGATTTTGTCACCACCACGACGCACAAGACCCTACGGGGACCCCGGGGCGGCTTGATCATGTGCAAGGAAAAGTATGCCAAAGAGATTGATTCCCAGGCATTTCCGGGGATTCAAGGCGGTCCTTTGATGCACGTGATCGCAGCCAAGGCGGTGTGCTTTCAAGAAGCCTTGCAACCGTCGTTCAAGGCTTACCAAGGGCAGATTGTAAAAAATGCCCGAGCCCTGGCCGAAGGGATGAAGCGGAATAACTACCGCCTGGTGAGCGGCGGGACGGACAACCATTTGATGCTGGTGGATGTGGGCGCCCGCGGTTTGACCGGCAAAGATTGCCAGATCGCCCTGGATGAGGCCGGCATCACGGTCAATAAAAACACCATTCCTTTCGAAACTCGCTCGCCGTTCCAGGCCAGCGGAATCCGGTTGGGCACCCCGGCCGTGACGACCCGCGGCATGAAGGAGCAGGAGATGGCGGCGATCGCGGACATGATCAGCGAAGTGCTGATGGACATCAAAGACCTTGACACGGTGACGGAAGTGCGTCATCGTGTCCGCGAATTGACCGCAAGATTTCCCTTGCCTTACTAAGCAAAGTAAAGAATCTTAGGCTTGCTCCCGGTTGGTAACCGTTCTGGACTGGTTTTGCTTACCCAAATCTGATCCCGGCCCCTGCCTACCGTGCTCGCACCGCCCCAGCAAAAAATGGCTGCCTCCGGTTGCGACAAATATTTTAACCACTTTATAACGTATGCCCAAAGTCAGTCCCAAAAAAGTTGCCAAGCCCAAAAAGCCCAAGGCAGCAAAATCCGCCACTAGTGTCGTCGCCCCAGCTTCGGGAGAGGCCTCTCCCACCGCCGATCTTTTTCCGGAAACTCCGTCCGCCCCGATTCCCGAACCGCAACCGGTGCCCGTCGCCAAAGTCCCGCCGGTGGAAGCAGCGGTTCCCGCCGCCACGCCCAAGGCGGCCCCGGTTGAACTAAAGCCAACGCCGGTAGTGCAAGCCGCCCCCAGCCCGGCCCCGGTGAGCGCCCCGGTCTCCTCCGCTTCGCCGTCACCGCGCCCCGTGGTCCCGGCCAGGCCCGTTCTCAAACCAGTTTCCAAACCCTTGCCGGCTCCCAAACCCGCCAACCCGGCGCCGAAGCCGATGGAACTCGAGCCCCCGACTCATCCCGTGGATGAGGATGAGGATGAAGAAGAGGCGCAACCCCGGGCCACCGGGACCGGAGAAGCCGCCGGCACCACCCTGAACATTGCCAAATTGCAGGCGATGTCGATGGGGGACTTGAACCAGATGGCCAGGGTGTTGGGCGTCGATAATTTCGGTACCATGCGCAAGCATGAGGTCATTTTCCACATTCTGCAGAAGAATGCGGAACGCAGCGGGATGTTGTTCTCGGAGGGCGTGTTGGAAGTCTTGTCCGAAGGTTTCGGATTCCTCCGCTCCCAGAGCTTCAATTACCTGCCGTGCCCGGAAGATATTTATGTTTCGCCCTCGCAGATCCGCCGGTTTGATCTGCAAACCGGCAATTTGATCGCCGGCCAGATCCGTCCGCCGAAGGACAAGGAACGTTTCTTTGCGTTGCTCAAGGTGGAGGCCGTGGACACGGAAGATCCCGACAAGGCGAAGGACAAGACCCATTTTGACAACCTGACGCCGCTGTTCCCCAACCGGCGTTTCCTGCTCGAGACGGTGCATGATGAATTGTCCACCCGCGTGCTGGACCTGGTCTGCCCAATCGGCAAAGGCACCCGCGGACTGATTGTGGCGCCGCCCCGCACCGGTAAAACGGTGCTGATGCAGAAACTGGCCAACGCCATTCTCAAGAACAACCCCGAGGCTTACCTGTTCATCCTGTTAATCGATGAGCGGCCCGAGGAAGTGACGGATATGGAGCGGAGTTGCAAACCCGCGGAAGTGATCAGCTCCACGTTCGACGAACCACCCGAGCGGCATGTGCAAGTGGCCGAAATGGTGATCGAAAAGGCCAAACGCATGGTGGAACACAAGCGGGATGTCGTCATTCTGCTGGATTCGATCACCCGTCTGGCCCGAGCGTACAACACGGTGCAACCGCATTCCGGAAAGATTCTGTCCGGCGGTGTGGATGCGAACGCGCTCCATAAACCCAAACGGTTTTTCGGCGCGGCGCGCAACATCGAAGAAGGCGGTTCGCTGACCATCATGGCCACGGCGCTGGTGGATACCGGTTCCCGAATGGACGAGGTCATTTTTGAAGAGTTCAAGGGCACCGGTAACATGGAAGTGCATCTGGACCGCCATCTGGTGGATCGCCGCATTTTCCCCTCGATCAACATCGAGCTTTCCGGTACCCGCAAAGAAGAACTGCTTTACCACCCGGACGAATACAACAAGGTGGTGGTGCTGCGTCGCGCCCTGACGGGGGTTCCGCCGGTGGAAGCGATGGAACTGATGCTGAACAAGCTGAAGAAGACGCGCAGCAATATCGAATTCCTGTTGGGCATGGGCGGGATTTAACCGGTTGATGCTGGATCGGTGCCGGGTGACGTCACCGATCCAGCGCAATTGGGTTTTGTGCAAGCGCGTCCTCGCGGGGGGCTCGCGCGGAGCTGATTTCCTGCTTCCCAAAGCGGGACTTGCGAGGTCAAAACCAAGCTGGGGTAAAGGCCTCATGACCTCACCCAATTTTGGCATGAAAATATCCAAAATTGGCCACTAAAAGGCGTGAAAGCCGCCGTCCAGGTCCATCCTTTTGCCGGAATCCCCAGTAAACCGCAGGATTTTCAGGATCACAACCGTCGGGGCGAGGAACCGCCCACCCGTCCTCCATTTGCAACATCCCCTTGTGAGTTAGGCGCTGAAGGGGTAAATAAGGAGCGTGAAATTATTCGCTACTGCGCCAAAACTGCGACTCGCGCCGGTCTGGGGATCCTATTGTCTGCTCATGTTTGCGGTCGCGGGCTGCAATCGCGAGGAGGTCACGGCGTATAAAGTGCCCAAAACAGCGGCGCCTGACGCCAGCACACCGGGACAAGCGCCGGGAGCGGCAGCGACGACCGGAATGCCGGGGGCGGCGCGGGCGGTGCCCCAACTGGGCTGGCAATTGCCCAAGGACTGGAAGGAAACCGGCCGGGGCGAATTCAGCGTGGCGGGTTTTTCCGTTAATGATGAAAAGGGGCGCAAGGCGGATATTGCGGTGACCCAATTGGGCAATCTGGCAGGCAAGGACGCCATGCTCGTCAATATGTGGCGGGAGCAGGCGGGCGCCACGGCGCTGAGCGAAGATGAGGCGGCCAAGCAGATGCAACCCGTCACAGTGGGCGGGGAGAAGGGCAGCCTATTCGAAGTCTCCGGGACACGCGACAAGGCACCCGTCAAGATTGTGACGGCCATGGTGCACCGTCCCGAAGGCAGTTGGTTTTATAAGATGGCCGGGGAACCCACCCTCGTGGACGAACAAAAGCCTGCCTTTTTGGAATTTCTTAAATCAATTCAGATCAAAGACGCCCCGGCTCAGGAGACGCCACCCGCTACCGCCCCCAGCACTCCGCTGACCATTGCCGGCGCGGGCGCGCCGGACGCCAGCCAACCGCAGTGGCAGCCGCCGACGAACTGGCAAGCGACCGCCCCCGGGCAGATGTTGCGTGCGAAGTTCGCGGTGCCGGGAGACGGAGGGACCAGGGCAGATGTGAACATCGGCCCGGCCGGGGGCGGGGCCCTGGCGAACATGGCCCGGTGGCGGAAGCAACTCACGCTGCCGACGCTGGAAGATCCGGCCTTGCAGGCTTTGTTGACACCGGTGGACGTGGGGGGCGACAAGGCCGTGATGATCGACCTGACTGGAACCAATGCCATGAACCAGAAACCGGCGCGTTTGGTCGGGATCATGGTGACCCATGGAGGCGAGGATTGGTACTATAAACTGATGGGTGACACCGCCGTCGTGGAAAAGGAAAAGACCGCATTCGTCCAATTTGTGAAAGGTGTGAAATATGCCCAGGCTCCTTAACCAAATCACCAAGTTTTTCTGTTCGATGCGCCTGACGGTGGTGTGTCTCTGTCTCGGGCTGCTCCTCGTTTTTTTTGGGACGCTGGCCCAGGTCGATCTGGGGCTCTACAAGGCGCAGAACGAGTATTTCCGGAGTTTTTTCATTTATTGGGGGCCCAAGGGAGCCAGTTGGCACATCCCGGTATTTCCCGGCGGCTACCTGGTAGGGGCCGTGCTGTTGACCAATCTGGTGTCGGCGCACATTCAGCGCTTTCGTTTTGAAAAGAAGAAAATCGGCATCCTGATGATCCATTTTGGCCTGATCATGATGTTGCTCGGGCAATTGTTGACGGACCTGCTGGCCTCGGAGAGTTCCATGCGGATCAAAATCGGCGAAACCAAGAATTATTCCGAAAGCGACCGGCAAGTGGAGCTGGCCGTGGTGGATGTGACGGAGCCGGACAAGGACCAGGTGGTGGCGATTCCGGAGTCTGTGCTGCAGAAGGATAAGGAAGTACGGTATCCAGAACTGCCGTTCGTGGTCCAAATCAAGAAGTTTTATCCGAACTCCACCATCAGCGCGAAAGAGGAGCCGGGCTTTACCAAGGCGGGCGCAACGGTTGGGCCGGGCGCGCAATACTATGTCCGGGAAGAGGCGAAGGTGACGGCGATGGATCGGCGGGATTTGCCCAGCGCCCTGGTGGAATTAATCACGCCTTCTGGTTCGCTGGGAAGCATGCTGGTGGGGTTGGTGCTGGAGCCGCAAACGATCAATTTGGGCAAGCGCACGCTGCAGGTGGCCATCCGGGCCAAGCGTTTCTACAAACCGTTCAGCCTGCACCTGGATAACTTCAACCACGGCAAATACAAAGGGACGGAGATCGCGATGGATTTCAGCAGCATGGTGCATTTGCGCCGGCCCGATACGGGGGAAGACCGGGTGGTCCGGATCTACATGAATAATCCTCTCCGGTACGCCGGGGAGACCTTTTATCAAGCCAGTTTTGAGCCGGACGACAGCGGCACCGTGTTGCAGGTTGTCCACAATCCGAGCTGGTTGACGCCGTATTTGTCCTGTGCTTTGGTGGGATTCGGGATGGTGGTGCAATTTGGGATGCATTTGATCGGTTTCATCCGGAAGCGGGTGACTATTCCGGCCAAGGGTGCGAAGGCGAAACCGGTGCTCACGGAACTGCAAAAGAAAGCGATTTAACTCATGAAAAAGTGGATTCCCTGGATTACGGTGGCGATCTTCGCCGGTTGGGTGCTTTCGACTTTGAAGCCGGAGCCCCAGCCCGATTTTGACTTGCGTGGATTCTCCCAGTTGCCCGTATTGATGGGCGGCCGGATTCAGCCCATGGATTCCGTGGCACGGAATTCGCTGCTCGAAATCCGGCACAAGCACGCGGTTTTCCTGCCGGACGAAACGGCTTCCACCGGGATGTTCCCCAAGGGAACCAATCTCACGGCCATCCAATGGCTGGCCAATGTGATGATGAAGCCGGAAGTGGCGGATCAGCAGAAGTTCTTCCGGATCGATAACCTGGAGTTGGTGAACCTGCTGAAACTGCCGGACAAGGCCAACCATTTCTCGTTTGAGCAATTGCGCCCGAAATTGCCGGAACTGGAAAAGCAGGCGGAACGCATTGAAGTCGTCGACAAAATTCCCCCCCAGAATCAAACCGCGCTCGAGCGAGGGATTATCCGCCTGCACCATTCCGCCATCCTTTACATGCGGCTCGAACTGGTGTTGCGACCGATTGACTCGGACAATCTCACGGCGGACATCGCCACTGCGATCAAGGGAGTTGAGACCCTACGCTCTCTGAAGGAACCCGAGAAGGAAGCCGATCCGAAGATGCTCCGGCAGTTGGAGGCTCTGGTGGGCGGTTTTGAACCCATGACGCGGATGGCCTACGTTTTGACGATTCCTCCACAGCGCGCGGATATGGCGCGGGACAACTGGACCGACATGGGAACCACGCTCTCCAACGCCGTTATTCACGAGGCGAAGCTGGATCCGGTGGCCAAGCATTATACCGACATGGTCACGGCGTTCCGGCAGAACAAGCCCGCCGAGTTCAATCAGGCGGTGCTGGAATATCAGACTTGGTTGAATCAGTGGTTCGCCCCCGAGGCCAAAAAAGGTCGGAGTGAGTACTTCTTCAATCATTTTGAGCCGTTTTACCTGGCGATGATCATTTATGTGACCGCCTTTCTGCTGGCCTGCTGCTTTTGGTTCAACTGGGCGGAATGGTTGCGCCGCTCGGCCATGTACCTGGTAGTGCTGGCCTTCATCATTCATACCTTTGGATTGATTTACCGCATGGCCTTGGAGGGACGTCCGCCGGTGACGAACCTGTATTCCTCTGCGATCTTCATTGGCTGGGGTGCGGCCATTCTCGGCATGGTGTTGGAGCGGATTTACAAGGATGGAATTGGCTCGGTCATCGCCGCCGCGGCGGGGTTCCTGACGTTGATCATCGCCCACAACCTGGCGCTTTCCGGTGATACCATGGAAATGTTGGTGGCGGTGCTGGATTCCAATTTCTGGCTCTCCACGCATGTCACCGTGGTTACGTTGGGCTATTCCTCCACTTTTGTGGCGGGCTTTTTGGCCATCATCTACATCATGCGCGGCTTCTTCACCCGCACCCTGGACGAGACGACGGCCAAGTCCCTGGGGCGCATGGTCTATGGTATTGTTTGCTTCGCGGCCCTGTTCAGTTTTGTGGGTACCGTGCTGGGGGGCATTTGGGCGGACCAATCCTGGGGCCGGTTTTGGGGGTGGGATCCGAAGGAGAATGGCGCGCTGCTGATCGTCCTTTGGAATGCCGTGATCTTGCATGCCCGCTGGGGCGGTATGATCAAGGAGCGCGGTTTGATGAACATGGCCTTGATTGGCAATATCATCACGAGCTTTTCGTGGTTCGGAGTGAATATGCTCGGCATCGGACTGCATTCCTACGGCTTCACCGATGATTCGAAATTCACCTGGTTGATGATTTTCATCGGCTCGCAACTCGCTTTGATCGCGGTCGGACTAATGCCGAAGCGCTGGTGGAGGAGCTTTCAGAAACCGCAACCCGCGGTGGTGCCACCCGGCGGTCTATCGGGAGGCCCGAAGGGCAAGCACGTGCCCGCGGCGGCTTAGGCGGACGTCTTCGCCGGCGATGAACTCGCCGGTCTTTGTTTGGTCAGCGGCACCCAGGGCGGGTGCCGTTTCGGTTTATCCAGTGATCGTCCGCCCCGAGTCCGGTGTCCGATTGCGAAGCGGGACCCAAATTCAAAAACCTTCCGGATCACCTCGGTTCCGAAGGTTTGGTTTTCCACGGAACCCCAGGCCACCGCTTCCGGGGCTTTGAGTATGCTTGGGTTACGGTTCCTCTCGACAGGTGGCGCCGCCAGGATTGCGAGGCGGTTCCCGCAAAAAAATTGATCCGTTGCCGTCGTGTTCCGACGAGGGCAACGGATACCTCCAAAAATTCTCCGTCGGCGTTTTTACGTGCCAGACATTAATATTAATTAGAACACTTCCGCCGGCAGCCCCGTGGAGGAGCGGATGAGTTTGGCGATGTCCGAAAGGTTTTTGAGGGGCAGGTGACCGCACTCGGCCCGGGCCATGGGACGGGTGGGGGAGTAAACTTGCACGAGCGGGATATGGGCGCCGGCGGATTTCAGTTCATTCAGGCGGGCCAGATATTCGGCCAGTTCATCCGTCGTCGGACCCTGGCCATTCAGGGCGAGGAACATGCTTTGGATGATCACGGGACGTTGCCGGCCCAGCGTCAGGATATTGGCCAGGATGTGCTTCAGGGGCACCTGCGGATTATTCACCCGGTCCATGAAAGATTGCGTGCCGGCGTCCAATTTGGCCCAGATTTCATCGGCATCCGTCAATAATTTGAGGCTGAGATCGACGGCTGGCGTATCGAGACCGGTGGCATTGGTGAGCAGGACGATTTTGAAAAAGGGGAAGGTTCCCCGGGCCCGGACATGTACCACCGCTTCAACCGCGTCGGAAAAATTGGGGCAGAGGGTGGGTTCGCCATCCCCGCTGAGGGCCACGTGACGGAGCACGAGTAATTCGCGCGGAAGCGACCGGTAGGCCGGATGATCGTGGATGCGGCCGGAGATGACCAAATCCAAGGTATGCTGCAATTCCTCGGCCATGGCGTCCACGTCCAGGGTTTGCTCGGGCAAAGGAAGGCGCCGGTCCACATCGCAGTAGGCGCAATCAAAATTGCAAAGCCGGTCGGGATTGAGATTCACGCCCACGGAAAGACCACGGGCCCGGGCGGAAACGGTCAGGTAGATAAAGCGATTGCCCAGAAAATCCCGCGGGCGGCCGAAAGCTGTGGAATGGGCGGCGGAGCGGGAGCGGACAGATACAGGGTGGGGGGCCGGCATCGGGGGAGCGGTCGTGAGAAGCGCAGCCGGCGAGCTCGAGGTGGTTTTATGGAGGTGGCTCATAGGTTTTCCGGCGGTGATATTATCCGGTGACATAGATGGATGGCCCGGGGTGGCGACGGGGTGGGCGAGAGAGGGAGCAGACATAAAAATCAAAGATCGGACGGGCCGGACGCCGGCCCCGGGGGGGATTCAAAGCCGGCCGGACAACACCAAGCGGGACTCGCCTGGTGTTGCCGGCTGCTGCTGCCCGAATTTACGTGACGACCCGGACGCGATCCGCCGCTTCGCATCGGTTTGGGAGGTTGGCTGCATGGTCGTCACGATTGTTCGGGATTGGCGGAAATTCGGAAACGGTTAGAACCGGAAGATCAAATCAGTGGTGAAACGATCTTTGAAGATGCCTTGGGGATTAGAGACGCCGTATTCATAGGCGAAGCCGATATCCAGGTTCTTCAGCAGACGGGAGCGGAAGCCCAAGCCCACGATGGCCTGCGTCCGACCTTCGGCCTTGGTGCTGCCGAAATCGCTCAGATCGGCGAGTTCGGTGTTGAGGTCCACCGCGCCCAGCAGCTTGTTTTTGCCTTCCGAAAGGACGGTGTAGGCATTCCCCACAACGAAGGGGATGAAATATTGGCAGGTGTAGTAGTCCAATTGGAGGCTGTAGTGGGCCTGCGCGGTTTGCGCATGGTAGTTATTGGGGAGCAGGAAACCGAGGTTGCCGGTGACATGGAAGTCCGACCAACCTTTTTCCGCCGAAGCGAAAACGTTCCACAAGCCGCCGCCCCGGCCCTGAAAGACACCGTGCGTTCCGACGGGAATTTCGGCGGTGAACCCGGGAGTGAGGATGAAGTGGTCCTCTTTGTCGTCGATCAAGGCATACTTCAGCCCGGCAGTAATGTTTCCCCAGCCGTAACTATGCGGGAGGGTATGGTCGGCCTCGGATTCAATGTATCCGTCCTTGGTGGCAATGATCGCCAGCCGGTCATTGACCGCGTAGCGCAATTGCACGGCATAGACCTCGATTTCGCCGCCCAAGGGGACGGTGCCGCCCTGAAAATGAAACGTGCCGGGAAGCCGGTGGTTCATGTAAAGCGGGCGCACTTCGCTGTTGATTTGGGGATCCTCAAAGTAAATGGGATTAGCCACGGGCGAAATTGTGTTCACCTTCCAATCCATGGGAGGCGATTGCGCCTGGGCGGTGCCGATGGCCAGACTGGTGGTCAAGGCGGCGGCGGCGAGGCATCGCCCGGTCCGCGTGTTGGTCAGTTTGCAGATTAGGTTATTGTTCATATGCCATGAATGTGAAGCCAACGCGGGGGCGGTGCCCCACTTGGGTTGCGATTTGTTTCGCATTAATTGTTGCGGCGGGCGGGCGGCGCAAGCCCGAGCATCCGCGAGACGGGGTTCGCCCGGGAGAGCGTCGGAGTTCCGGGTTCCGAGAGGGCAAGGAAAGGCCGGTCTGTCGCAAAGGAGGATTAGCCGGAAATTCAGTTGGCAGTATCGTGTCTGGCGTATGGCAGAATCAAGCTCGTGGGCAGGTTGCGGAATGGCGGAGCGGAATCCGGCAATGGCCGGGCTCTCCCCGTTGCATCAGATCAAGGCGGGCCGGACGGTAAGAATCCGGGAGTTGTGCGGATCGCCCGAGCAGTCGTGCCGCCTCCGGGAACTCGGATTGGGAGAAGGCCAGATCATCCGGTTGATTGCGAGCCACACCAACATCATCTGCCAGGTTTGCCAGGCCCGGTTGGCCCTGAACGCGGCGCTGGCGCGCATGATTCTCGTGGAGATGCTTCCCCTGTAGACGGCGGCCGACGGAACTCAGGTTCCGTGGAAACCGCCCGCGATGGCCCGCAAGTATTGGGCGCGTTCGAAGGCGCTGGGATCGGCGCAATGTTTCTGGCTCAAACTCCCCTTGAGTTGCGCCACGGATTCATATTCATGGCGCTCCAGCCATTCCGCCAGATTGGATTCCAACAGCCGCAGGTAGGAGATTCCATTCCGCAGGAGGGCGGAACAAACCATCGTGACATCCGCCCCGGCCATTAACATCTTGACCACATCAGTGGGGCGGTGGATCCCGCTGGTGGCAGCCAAATCGGCGTTTACCTGCCCATAAAGCAGGGCGATCCAGCGTAAGGGCAGGCGCATGGCCATGGGGGTGCTCAGCAGGAGGTTGGGGCGGACTTCCAGGGTTTCAATGTCGATATCGGGTTGGTAAAACCGGTTGAAGAGCACCATGCCATTCACCCCGGCGGCATCCAGACGGCCGGCGAAGTGGGCAAAGTTGGTGAAGAAGGGGCTGAGTTTGACGGCCACGGGGATGGTCACCTCGGATTTCACGGCCGCCACGATATCCAGGTAGATCTGTTCGATGGCGGCCGCACTGGTGTTCAGATCCGTGGGGATCCAGTAAATGTTGAGTTCCAACGCATCCGCCCCGGCGGCCTGCAGGGATCGGGCGTAGCTGGTCCAGTTGCCCAGGGTCGAGCCATTCAGGCTGGCGATAATGGGAATGTTTACGGCCCGTTTCGCACTGGCCAGGTGCTCGAGGTAAACATCCAGTCCCACATTGAACGCGGCCGGCTCGGGAAAATATGTTTGCGCCTCGGGATTGCTCTCGGTGCCGAAATCGAGATGGTGCAGCAGTTCATCCCGTTCGCGGCGGATTTGCTCCTCGAAGACGGAATGAAAGACGACGGCGGCGGCG
Source organism: uncultured Pedosphaera sp. (assembly GCA_903918755.1). GTDB lineage: Bacteria > Verrucomicrobiota > Verrucomicrobiia > Limisphaerales > Pedosphaeraceae > CAIXFN01. The sequence continues at coordinate 31,664 of CAIXFN010000017.1, read as the reverse complement.
CCGCAGTCTTCGAGTTGGCGGATGTTGTCGAGTGATTCGGACAACGGGGAGGCGGCGGGTACGAGGGGCGTGCGAAGGCGCAGGCCCAAATAGGTGGTGCTCAAGTCCATGGCGTTTGCTTTCTCAGTGGCTGGAGGAATCCGCCGGCGCCGGGGGTGGGGTGGGACCGGGAGTTTGAAAATTACGCGCGGCGAGATACTGGTAGAGTTGCTGCCGGATCGTGACGTCCTGTTGGGCCTGTTCAAAGAGTCGCTTCGACTCCGCGGGTTGGCTCTTGGCCAGCATGTTGAAGCGGTTTTCCAGGTTCAGGTATTGACTCACCTTCAGGCGGGGCGGCGGGGAGTCCAGTTGCAGGGGGTTTTCTCCCCGTTCGGCGCGGTCCGGGTCGAACCGATAGAGCAGCCACTGGCCGGACTGCACCGCGGCCTTCTGGTTTTGCAGGCCGGTAGTCATATTGATGCCGTGGGCGATGCAATGGCTGTAGGCGATGATCAACGCGGGACCCGCGTAGGCCTCCGCTTCCTGGAACGCTTTCAGCGTGTGTTCGTCCTTCGCCCCCATGGCCACCGAAGCCACGTAAACATTGCCATACGTCATGGCCATCAGTCCGAGGTCCTTTTTGCGCGCCGGTTTGCCGCCGGAGGCATACTTCGCGACGGCGGCCCGCGGGGTGGATTTGGAGCACTGGCCGCCGGTGTTAGAATACACCTCAGTGTCGAGCACCAGGACCTTCACGTTGCGGCCGCTGGCCAGAACGTGGTCCAGCCCGCCGAAACCGATGTCATAGGCCCAGCCGTCCCCGCCAAGGATCCAGACGCTTTTCCGGACGAGGGTGTCCGCGACTGCGAGGAGGCGGGACGCCAGTCCAGACGCGCCCGCCTCGCCGCATCCCTCCTTGATAATTGTAGCCAGGGCCTTTTTCAATTGGGCCACGGCGGCCCGTTGGGTTGCGATCTCCGCCTCGGTGCCCTGCCGGGCCCCCAAAATCTGTTGCGCCAGGTCCGGTCCCACCCGGGGGGCCAGTTGGGCAAGCAATTCCGTGGCGAATTCCTGCTGCTTGTCGAGCGAGCAGCGGAAGCCAAGGCCAAACTCGGCGTTGTCTTCAAACAGGGAATTGGCCCACGCGGGGCCCCGTCCCGCCGCGTTCTTGGTCCAGGGCGTGGTCGGGAGATTGCCACCGTAAATGGAGGAGCAGCCGGTGGCGTTGGCCACGGTGAGGCGGTCCCCAAACAGTTGGGAAAGCAACTTCACATAGGGCGTTTCGCCACAACCGGCGCAGGCGCCCGAGAACTCGAACAGGGGTTCCAGCGTCTGCATGCTGCGGACGCTGCCGGGATGGGCGGCCGCACGGTCCGGGGTGGGCAGGGTGAGGAAAAAGTCCCAATTCGTCCGCTCCGTGTCCCGCAGTGGCGCCTGGGGACGCATGTTGATGGCTTTCAACCGCGCCTCCGACTTGTTGCGCGTGGGGCAGACATCCACACAAACCGCGCAGCCGGTGCAGTCCTCCGGGGCGATCTGGAGGGTGTATTGCAAACCCTGCCATTCCGGCAGGCGGGCATTCGTGGCTTGGAAGGTGGCGGGTGCTCCGGAAAGCGCAGCCGGTTCGTAAACCTTGCTGCGGATCACCGCGTGCGGGCAGACAAACACGCATTTGCCGCATTGGATGCACACAGTCGGATCCCAGACCGGAATCTCCGTCGCGAGATTGCGCTTTTCCCAGCGCGCGGTTCCGGTGGGGTAGGTGCCGTCCACCGGCAGGGCACTCACCGCGAGATCATCCCCCTGGCCAGCGAGGATTTTGCCCAACACGTTCCGGACAAAGTCGGGGGCGGCGGCGGAAACCACATCCCGTGCTATCGCTCCACTGGGCGGTCCCGCCGGCAGGGGGACGGAGTGCAAATGGGCCGGGGTGTTGTCCACCGTCCGGAGGTTGGTCTGGACGATGTCCTCGCCCTTTTTGCCATACGATTTGCGGATCGCGTCCTTGATCGCCGCGATGGCTTCCGCCGCCGGCAGGACACCGGAGAGGGAGAAGAAGCAAACCTGCATGATGACATTGATCCGGCCACCCATGCCGCAATCCCGCGCGACTTTCTGGGCGTCCACCACGAAAATCCGGGCCTGCGCCGCCAGCAGGCTGGCCTGGGTGGCGCGCGGCAGGTGGTCCCAGACCTGGGCGGGTTCCCAGGGGGAGTTCAGCAGCAACGTGCCGCCGGGGGCCAGTTGGGCCGCCACATCAAATCGTTCGAGGAAGACCGGTTGGTGGCAGCCGATGAAGTTGGCCTGGGTGACGAGGTAAGTGGAGTGAATGGGGGCAGGCCCGAAGCGCAAATGGGAAACCGTCACGGCCCCGGATTTTTTGGAATCGTAAACAAAATAACCCTGCGCGTAGTGACTGGTGTTTTCGCCAATGACTTTAATGGAATCCTTGTTGGCGCCCACGGTGCCGTCGGAACCCAGGCCGTAGAAAAGCGCCCGGAAAACCGCGGGGGACTCCACCGAAAAGGCGGGATCGTAAGCGAGGCTGGTGCCGGTGACGTCATCGTGAATCCCGACGGTGAAGTGATTCTTCGGCTGGCCCAGGGCCAGGTTGGCAAAGATGGCCTGGACCATCGCCGGGGTGAACTCCTTTGAGGACAGGCCGTAGCGGCCGCCGACCACGCGCGGCGGAGCGGTGAACGGCGCCCAACCCGCGGCCAGACCCTCGCCCAGGGCGGCGACGCAGTCCAGATAGAGCGGTTCGCCGAGGCTGCCGGGTTCCTTGGTGCGATCCAGCACGGCGATCGCCTTGACCGTGGCCGGCAGCGCCGCGAGAAAACGGCGGGTATCAAAGGGGCGATAGAGCCGGACTTTGACAACGCCGACATTTTGGCCCTGGGCGTTGAGAAAATCCACGGTTTCCTGCGCTGTCTCGCAACCGGAACCGAGGAGCACAACGACGCGTTCCGCCGTGGGCGAGCCGTGGTATTCGAATGGGTGGTATTGCCGGCCGGTCAGGCCGGCAAATTTGTCCATGGTCGCGGCCACAATGTCCGGGCCGGCCTGATAAAAGCGATTGACCGTTTCCCGCGCTTGAAAATAGACGTCGGGATTTTGGGCGGTGCCGCGCAGCACCGGGTGGTCCGGCGAAAGCGCGCGGGCGCGGTGTTGCGAAATCAGGGATTCATCAATCAGAGCGCGCAACACCGCATCCGGCAGCACCGCGATTTTCTGGATTTCATGCGAGGTGCGGAAGCCGTCGAAGAAATGCATGACCGGCAACCGGGATTGGAGGGTGATGGCCTGGGCCAGCAGGGCGAAATCCTGGGCCTCCTGCACGGACGCGGAACAAAGCATGGCGAAGCCCGTGGCGCGCGCCGCCATGACATCGCTGTGGTCGCCAAAGATGGAAAGGCCCTGCGCGGCCAGCGCCCGGGCGGCGACGTGCAGCACCATGGGCGTGAGTTCGCCGGCGATTTTGTACAGGTTCGGGATCATCAGCAACAGCCCCTGGGAGGCCGTAAACGTGGTGGCCAGGGCGCCGGTCTGCAGCGCGCCGTGAATCACGCCCGCGGCCCCGCTCTCGCTTTGCATTTCGATGATGGCCGGCACCGTGCCCCACAGATTCGGCTTGCCCGTCGCGGCCCAGGCATCGGCGGATTCGCCCATGGCCGAACTGGGAGTAATGGGATAAAGCGCGATGACTTCGTTGAGGCGGTAGGCGATAGCCGCAACCGCCTCATTGGCATCCAGGGTTTTATAAGTGGCGTGATTCATGGAACTGGTTGGGGAAACTGGGCGGCGCATTTCCGGCCGTGGCACCACGGTAAACAGGGCCGCTGCCAGCATCCACGTTCGCCATCCTCCGATAATCAGCCGGCCGGCGCCCCGCCTGCTTTGCCGAAAGCTCACCATTCTTTGGGGAAGAATGGTGGCCGGCCGGGGAGCGGGGCGGGCGAGGCGGCAAGAAATGCGGGGCCTTCCGCAAGATAGCAGAAGCGACGGGGACGGTGCCCGGGCATCTTAAATGCGTAAATGGCGAATCCGCCAGAAGCAGGCAAATGACTAAACGGAGATCAAACAAATGAAAACAATCACTCTGATCGCGACAGTGCTGGCCATTGCCGTGGGATCGGCGGCAGCTGGTGACGCGAAGGCACTTTATGAAAAGGAATGTGCGAAGTGTCACGGTCTGGATGGCAAGGGGGCGACCAAGATGGGAAAGAAGTGGGGAGCCAAAGACTACACCGATCCGGCGGTGCAGGCGGCGTTAAAAGATGAGGCGGCCTTCAAGGCCACGAAGGAAGGGTTGAAGACCAAGGAAGGCAAGGAAGTGATGAAGCCGAGCGAGGGTATCTCGGACGCAGATATCAAGGCCCTGGTGGCCTATATGCGGACGTTCAAGTCTTAGGACTGCAGTGAGGGATAATCCGGTGGCGGGGACAGCAGACGAGGGGGCGCGGGAGGCCGTCCGGGCTTCGCGCGCCACGAAACGAAAACGAATTTTATGCATGGTACATTGCGGCGGATTTTTCGGGTGGCGGTCATCACCGGCCTTTTGTTGCTATCCCTGCCGCAGGCGGTCCGGGCGGCGGACGAGCCCATCAAGAACAAAGAGTGCCTGGATTGCCATGCCGACAAGACCCTGACGCGGACCAACTCGGCGGGGCGGGAGATATCGCTCTTTGCCGACGAAGCCAAACTCGCCGCCTCGGTGCACAAGAAGGCGGCGTGCGTGGATTGCCATGCCGATCTGACGCGGAAGCATCCGGATGACAATGTGCCGGCGCAGGCCGCCGCGTGCGCCACCTGTCATAAAAAGCAATCGGCCAGTTATGGCGCGAGTGTGCACGGGATGGCGCATGGCAAAGGCAACCTGGTGGCGGCCAATTGTAGTGACTGCCATGACGGCCACACCATCATGCCGCCGGACTCCGCCAACTCCCCCTTGAATTTTTCCCGGCTGGCCCAGACTTGCGGAGCATGCCATGAGGCCGCCGCCAAGGATGTGGCCGAGAGCATCCATGGCCGCGCGCTGGCCGCGGGCCATCGCGAAGCGCCGACCTGCACGGACTGCCATGCCGAACACCGGATTGAAACCTTGAAGGGCAGTTCGCCGATGAAGATTTCCCTGGATGTCTGCAGCCGGTGCCATGCCTCGGAGCGCATGAATACGAAATTCAAGTTGCCGCAAGACCGGGTGAAAACTTTTTTTGACAGCTATCACGGGCTGGCGGCGCAGTATGGTTCCACCCTGGCGGCGAATTGTGCGAGCTGTCACGGGGTGCACAAGATCCTGCCCTCCCGGGATCCGCGTTCAACGATCAATGCCGCGCATTTGCCGGAGACTTGCGGCAAATGCCATCCGGGAGCGACAGAACAATTCGCGCTGGGCAAGGTGCATATCGACGCCGCCGCCAATTCCGGCGGCTTGATCGGGGAGCAGATCAACTGGTGGATCCGGAAGTTGTATTTGTGGCTGATCGCCGCGGTCATCGGCGGTATGCTTTTGCATAATGGCCTGCTGCTGGCCCGGCGCCTGGCGGCGATCAACCGTTCCCGTGACCGGGCGGTCCTCCGGATGAACCGGCATCAGCGCATCCAGCATGCCTTGCTGGCCATTAGTTTTATTGTTTTGGCCATCACGGGGTTTGCCTTGAAGTTTCCGGATTCCTGGATCGGGCGGATGCTGGGCTGGAGCGAGCCGTTCCGCCGCTGGAGCCATCGCGTGGCCGGAATTGTGATGCTGGCGGCGGGGGTGTATCATGTGTTATACCTCCTGTTTACCCGGGAAGGCCGGCAATTGTTGCGAGACTTTTTTCCGATCTGGAAGGATGTGTTGGATGTTTTCGGCATGCTGGGTTATCTAATCGGACTGCGCGCACAAAAGCCTCAGTTCCGGCGGTTTGGTTACGCTGAAAAGATGGAGTACTGGGCCGTCGTTTGGGGCACCATCATCATGGGAGGCAGTGGATTGATGATCTGGTTCAAACTGGATGTGACGCGCTTTCTGCCCCGGTGGGCCGTCGATGCCGCCACGAATATCCACTTCTACGAGGCGATCCTCGCGTGCCTCGCGATCGTCGTCTGGCACTTCTACCACGTGCTCTTTGCCCCGGAAGTTTACCCGCTGAATTGGGCTTGTTGGGATGGGATGGTCTCCCGGCACTGGCAGGACGAGGAACACGGCCTCGATCATGAAGCCGATTTACGGACCAAAGCGGATGCCGCGGCGAAGGCACCCACAGTCACCCCCGCCCAACCGAGGGAACCTCGGGCCAGCGCTTGAGGACCGGCCAGGCTTGGCGTCCGTCCGTCGCCGCCTTACTTGGGCCGACTGGCGGGGGCCTTGTAATCCTTGTGCCAGGACAATTGCCAGAGGCTATCCAACTTGACGACTTCGGCGTGGGCATCCGCCATCTCGATCGTGACGGAACCGGGCAACGGTGAGCCCGCGGGAACCAGGCGGGGCGCGGTCCGGGCACTGCTGATGGAGCCGTGGCGGGCGAGGCAGAGCCGCTGCATGCCGCTGTCATTACCGCCCTGATACAAGTCGCGGGAGGGGAGGTCGGTGGCGGTCGGCCAGGAGTCCACCCAATTGGAATCGAAGAAAACCGGGGTGCGGGCAGGATTCTGGATGTTGGTTTCAGATTTGAATTCCTTGGCATCATCGCTCACCCCGGCGTAAAACCACCCATTGAACGCATAACTGCCCTGATAGTTGGTCGTGCCATAAATCCATTGCCAGGGTTGGTCGCAAACGCCGAAGCCGTTCAGGAGCGTGTTGCGCTGTTTCCAAGGGGTTTGCTCCGGGGCCACCGGGCAGATCCGGACCTTGTCGACGCCCGCGTAATAGGCGATGAGCTTTTTCATCCACAGGTCGTAGGTGTCCCCCGGGCCTTGGTAGGGCATGGTCTTGCCGGAATCATTGACGTACATGAAATGCGCCATGCCCATCTGTTTCAGATTGCTGACACATTGAATGCCCAGCGCCTTGGTCTTGGCGCGGCTCAAGGCCGGCAAGAGCATGGCGGCCAGGATGGCAATGATGGCGATGACGACCAGCAGTTCGATCAAGGTGAAACCGCCGGCCGGGGTCTGATTGTGCTTTGTTTTCATGAGGTAGGAAAACCAGGCGCGATGGTGGCCGCGCGACGGTTCCAAGTCAAGTTGATGACCGTGCAAAACTGGCTTCCAAGGGGTGGTGAACCGGCGATCAAGCCGGTCGCCTTATTGCCGGATGGACGCGTGCTGGGAAAGGTAGATCATGTCCTGGTTCCCGGGGGAAGCTTGCACGGAGGAGGACATCCAGATGCCGGTGATGCGAACCACGGTGCGGGGATCCCGCCAGGGATGGATTTCGGCATGGCCGTCCGCGAAGCTGATGCCGCCGGCCCGGTTGTGGTAGCTGGCGGGAACGTCCACGAGCATAATGGTGGACGCGGCGGCCCCGTCATTCATGGCGACGGCGAAATCCCCATAATTGAGGCTGTCCGGATGTTCATCGATGAGGACGTAGGCCTTGGATGGCCCCATGGGATTGATATCCATCAGCCGCCGGAACACCCGGTATTTCGCGCCGGTGATCGCGGCCAGCCAATCATCGCGGGAGTTCATGGCCTGACTCATCGAGATGCTGCGGACCCGCGGATATTTTTGACCGCCGATGAGCACCGTGCTTTTGTCCGCGGGACATTTGTAGATTCCGGCGTTGCGCGCGGAATAGGGGGCGAGTTTGGCGTACTGCGGGTCAGTCAGGAAAACGGTGTTGGTGTTGTCCGGGTTGGACCCATCATAATTCAGCATGCCCCTCACCCAGCCGGACCCGTCCTGGGTGAGGTCATTCCAGACGAGGGCATCGTTTGCTTCATGGGCGTACATGATCCAGGCCATGGTCAACTGCCGGTTATTGTTGATGCATTGAATGGCTTCCGCCTTCGTTTTGGCCTTGGCCAGAACGGGCAGCAGGAGCGCGGCGAGGATGGCAATAATGCTGATGACGACCAGCAACTCGATGAGCGTGAACGCCGGGGTTTGGGCCAAGGTTTTGGGTTGCTTCATGTGAGGTCTCCCAATCAGGAAAACCGGGATCCAGAATTAGCTAGGTTAAAGCATACAGAAGCAATCAACGGTGTGGCAAAGGGAATCTTGCGTTTCCTCCGGGCCCCAACATTAACGCGGGGAGGGCGAGGTGAGGGGCAGATCCCGGGACCGCAGCCAGAGAAAAATGACCGGGGTGATGATGAGGATATGCAGGAGACTGCTGAGCATGCCGCCCAGCACCGGGGCGGCGAAGGGTTGCAACACCTCCGCGCCGGGGCCGTGACTCCAAAAAATCGGCGTCAGACTGGCGACGATGGTGGCCACGGTCATGACTTTCGGCCGCAGCCGCAAGCGGGCGCCCTCTTTGACGGCGGCGACCAAGTCCCCGTGGGTGAAAGCGGCGCCCAGTTCATCCTGTTTGCGGCGGACGGCTTCATCGAGGTAGGCCACCATGATCACCCCGGTTTGAATGGCGGTGCCAAACAGCGCGAGGTAACCAACCCAGACGGCGACGCTAAAATGCCAGCCGCCGATGGCTTGCAGGAAGACGCCCCCGCTCAAGGCAAACGGAACTGCGAGCAGCACATGCGCCGCTTCCCGCGGGCTGCCGTACAGTTGGTGCAGCAGCAAAAAAATGATCAGCAAAGCCGCGGGGATAATCAGTCGCAAAGTCGCGGCGGCATGCAGTTGGTTCTCGTAATCTCCGCTGTATTCAATGGTCAGACCCTGGGCGGCCAGTGGGGCGGCCAGTTCGTTTTGCACCAGGCGTTTCACTTCGGTAACGAATCCCGCCAGGTCACGGCCGGAGACGTTGGCCTGCACATAAGCCCGCAACCGGCCGTTTTCACTGACAATTTCCTCGGGACCTGCGACCCGTTCCAGATTGGCCAGTTGACCCAAAGGAAGCACCCGTCCGCCCGCGCCGCTCACCAGCAATTCCCGCAAGCGGGTCAAGTCCTCGCGCTCGCTGCGTTGCAGGCGGACTTGTATTGGGAACCGGCGGCGACCTTCCTGGATGGAGCCGACGTTCCGTCCGGCCAGTCCCGCCTCGATGGTTTCCAACACTTCCCGCGGCCGCAATCCAGATTGGGCCAGAGCGGCGGGGCGTAATTGAATTTCGAGGTAGGGCTTCCCCTGGTTGCGACTGGGGGTTACGCCCGTGGCCCCCGGCACCTGCTGGACCAATCGCTGGAGGGCGAAGGCCGCCGCCTGAAGTTGGGCAGGATCATCACCCAGAATTTTGATGCCCAACTGGGCGCGGATGCCCGTGGCCAGCATCAGCATCCGGCCTTCGATGGGTTGCAGAAATCCGGGGATGGAACCGGGAACCTGCCGCAGGGCCGCGGTCATATCGGCAATCAATTGGGCGCGCGTCATCCCCGCCGGCCACTCGTTTTCCGGCTTGAGGGCGAGGGTGGTTTCAATCATGGCCACCGGTGCCGGATCCGTGGCCGTATCGCTGCGGCCGAGTTTGCCCGCGACGGAAAGTACTTCGGGGAAACTTTTGAGCACCTGATCCTGCCACGCCAGGGCTCGTTTGACTTCGGTGAGTCCGGTCGCCGGGGTGTAGGAAGGCATGAAGAGGAGACTCCCCTCATTCAGGGGCGGCATGAATTCCGAGCCGAGGCGTGGGAGCAGCGCCAGCGCCAGCAGGAGCGTTGCCGCCGCAGAAAGCAGGACGCTGCGCGGGTGCCGCAAGGCGAAATCCAGGGCCGGATCATAAAATCCCAGCAGCCGGCGCATGAGGAAGTTGCGGTCCTCGGGAAAAAATGGGCCACGCACCAGGCTGACGCAAAGGACGGGCACCGCGGTAAGGGCCAGCAAGGTGGCGCCCAGCATGGCAAACGTCTTGGCGAGGGCGAGGGGATGAAAGAGGCGACCTTCCGGTCCCGTGAAGGCGAGCACGGGGACAAAGGCCAGGAGGATGATGGCCAGCGCGAAGCCGATGGGCCGGCCCACCTGCCGCGCGGCGGTATTCACGACGGTCAACCGTTCCGCCAAATCCAATTCGCCGCCCTTTTGTCGGACCGCCCGCTCGCTGTGGCGGAGGACATTTTCCGTCAAGACGATGGCGGCATCCACGAGCACCCCAATGGCGATGGCGATGCCCGAGAGGCTCATGATATTGGAGGTGACGCCGCACCAGCGGAGCAGCAGGAACGAAATCAGGATGCTCACCGGCAAGGGCAGGAGGACAATCAGAATGCTGCGGAAGTGAAACAGGAAAAGAATATGGGCCAGGGTGACCAGAGTGATTTCCTCGATCAGGGCACGCCGGAGGGTGCCAATGGTGCGGTCGATCAAACCGCCGCGGTCATAGAATGCCCGGAGGCTCACCCCCGGCGGCAAAGCGGAGGCGAGACGGTCGACTTTTTCCCGGACCCGTTGGATCACGGCGCGGGCGTTTTCCCCGGCGCGCATCACCACGATGCCGCCCACCACCTCGCGTCCGTCCACATCCAGGACGCCGCCGCGCTCCGCCCCCCCAATTTGGACCCGGGCCACATCCTTGAGGTAGAGGGGAGTGCCATCCTTTTCCCGCACGACGATTTGTTCCAGATCTTCCCGGCCGTGCAGCAGACCGATTCCCCGCAAAGTGAAATCCATCCCGTTTTCGGCCACGGTATCACCGCCCACGTTGGCATTGGCCTGGTTGACCGCTTCCATGATCCCGCCGAGGGACAAGCCCGCGAGGCGCATTTTCTGCGAATCGACTTCAATCTGGTACTGGCGAACGAAGCCGCCCACGCCGGCGACCTCCGCCACGCCAGGGACGGCCGATAACTCCGGCCGGATGAGCCAATCCTGCAGCGCCCGCAATTCCCCGAGGTCATACCCCCGTCCGTTGGGCGCCCGGCTTGGTTCCACCGCAAGATAATACTCGTAAACCCAGCCTAAACCGGTGGCATCCGGCCCGAGATGGGGCACGACGCCCTCGGGCAGGGTACCGGTGAGGGTGTTCAGTCGTTCCAACACCCGCTGGCGGGTCAGATCATGGCTGGGGCCATCGGTGAACACCAGGGTGACGAGCGAGGAACCAAAACTGCTGGAGGCGCGCACCACGTTCACGCCCGCCAAGCCATGCAATTGGAGGGCCAGGGGGTGGGTGATCTGGTCCTCCACTTCCTGCGGAGCGCGGCCGGGCCAATCCGTCAGGAGGATAACTTGATTTTCTCCCAGGTCGGGCAGGGCATCCACCGGTGTCTCATAAAGGGCCTGCAGTCCCAGCGCGGCCAGGAGCAGGGTGCCGCAGGCCACCAGCAGGCGGTGCCGCAGGGACCAGGCGATCAAGGCCACGATCATGGCTGGATTCCCGCCGGCGGGACAACGACGGCCGCGGCTGGAGGGGCGGTTGCCCCCGCCGCCGGAACGGCCAGTTGGTCCATTTGCGCCTGGCTATCCAGCAGCAGATTGCCGGCGAGGACCACTTCCTCGCCGGGGGCCAGCCCGGCGAGCACTTCCCAATCCGTGTCGCCGGTCCGCCCCAACCGGACCGCCCGCGGTTCGTAAACACCCGGGGCCGTGGCCACAAAAACCCGGGGCGGGGAGCCGGACCACAAGACCGCACTCCGCGGAACCGCCAGCACGATAGGCGCCTCCAATTCGACGACTCCGGCGGCCAGAGTATTATTTTTCAGCCGTCGTTCGGGATTTTCGAGCACCACCCGAACCTGGGCGGACCGGGTGGTTTCGTCCAGATTTGGGCTGATGAAAGTAATGAGGGCGCTGAACGATTCGCCCGGGAGGGAGGGGGACGTCAACCGCACGGTCTGGCCTACGCGCACCCAGGACAAATCCTGTTCATAGACGGGGAACATAAACCACATTTTGGTGAAATCAGCGATTTCAAAGAGCTTTTCGCCGGCCTTCACATATTGGCCTTCGGCCACGTAACTCTTCACGATGGTGCCGCTCAGAGTGGCGAGCAGCCCGAAATAGGCGTCATCCGGCTGGCGGGTGGGAATGGTCAGGATTTGCTCGTGCACTAGTCCAAATTGCAGCAGCGCCCGGTGGGTGGTTTCCTGGGTGGGGCCGCCATTGGTGAGGGCCTGCCGGTAGTCGTTGGCCGCCGCCAGCAAAGTGCGGCTGAAGAGGGTGACCAGCGGTTGCCGGCGGGTGATGCGTTCGCCCTCGCAACTCATGGCCAGACCGTCAATCCGGCCTTCGACCGGCGCGCTGATGACTCCGTGCCGGGACATATCCTCGCCGATCATTCCCGTGACCCGCAGGGTACGTTGCAGCGGTCGGTTGGTGACCGTGGCGGTGGTCAGGCCCATGACCCGGGCGCTGCCCCGCGGTAGCATGACGCTGCCGCGGGGAGCTTCTGACTGGCTGCCGGTGGCGCCCTGGGCGACCAGCTTCATACCGCAGATGGTGCAGTCCGCGATTTGAGCGGCTTTGACCCAGGGATGCATGGGGCATTGGTAGGCCACTCGCGTGTCGCTGACCGGCGCGCCGGCCTGTGGCCGGAGTTGGGACCACGCGATGACGGCCAGCAGCAGGACGAACCAGGGGGCGATGCGTTTCATCGAGGTTTTTTCGCGCCGGCCGAACGGTTTATCAATAGCTATTCACCGGAATGGTGACCCGGTAAAAGCCGCGGGGTTGCGCCAGACGCGTCGGGTCCGTGTCGGTGAAGTTCGCCGAAATGCCGTTGCTCGTCACGGTGCCGATGTCGGACCAACTGCTGCTGTCCATGTTTTTGGAATATTGGAGCTTGTATGTCGTGCCCGGCGTGGCCTTGAACTGGAGGGCAATATCACCGTTGGGACCATGCCGGGTGAAACTGGCGATCGCCAGATCCTCCACGGAGTTGTTTACCACCAGGAACTGGCCCATGGTGCCCTGATCTTCATGGTCCGAGAAATGGCAATGATACATGAACGGATTGTAATAGCTGGCAAAGGTATCGAATTTCGCGATGAACACGTTGGTGGAGTTTTGCTGGGTATACAGCGTGTCCTTCCAGCCTTGTTCATAGGCGTTCAGCCCGCCCGCCGGGCTGGTGCGGGACACGAGGTTGAACTGGATGTCGTGGATATGAAAGGAATGGCTGAAGGCGGAATTGTTGATGACCACCCACTTTTCGATGGCATTCAGATTCAGGGTCTGGTTGATCACGTTCATGCTGAAGGCCACGTTGTCAAACGTGAAGACGCCGTTGGGCGGGTTGCCGCCGGTGATGTTGATGACGCGGGTGTTGCTGACATCGTTGCTGGTCCAATAGGTGTTGTTCGTCAGCGTCGTGGGCAGGCTGGTGATCGGATTGGTCGTCGCGCTGCCCACTTTGAGGTTGAGGATATTATAGTTCTGGTTGTTGAGCAGGCTGCCAAACTGGCCGGACGAGGAGGGCTCGCCGCCGGGATAGGCGAATTGCAAACCGGTGCGACCCGCCCCACCGAGCGATGCGGCGGTGTTGTAAGCCATCAAATTGATACTGGAGCCGACGGCGGTGGTTCCCAGATTCACCAGCACCTGCACCCGTTCGCCGACCGCGAGGCTGACCCGGGTGACGGGAATGGGCGCATTCGCGAGGCCGCCGTCTGTGGCGATGACGTAAAACGTCCGGTTGTCGCTGAAGCCCAGGTTGTAGGCCCGCTCAATTTCGGCATTGAGGAGGCGGAGCCGCACGTATTGTTGGGGCAGGGTGATCTGGGCGTTGATGGTACCATTGACCAGCTGGTAGTCGCCATAGGCGCAGTTATTGGTAACGACGATGGCGTTGCTGCCGTTGGTGGTGAAGCGGCGGCTGGTCAGGGCCAGCGGGATGTCATCGACGCCATAGGTGCGGGGCAAGGGCAGGGAAGCTTCCTGCGCGTCCTGGACGATGATCATGCCCCCGGCTCCGTAGGAAAGCTGATTCTGGGTGGCGGGATGCAGATGCGGGTGATACCAATAGGTGGAGGCCCCATTGAGGATCGTGAAGGTGGGTGTCCAGGTGGTGCCGGCGGGGATCACTTCGTGCGGGCCGCCGTCCATAATTCCAGGAATGTGAAAGCCATGCCAGTGGGTGGTGGTGGTCTGGTTCAGGTTGTTGGTCAGGTAGATTTGGACCGTGTCCCCTTTGTTCATGATCAGGGTGGGGCCCCACACATTGCCGGAATTGTAGGCGAAAGTGGGCGTGTTGAGGCCGGGAAAGAACTGCTTGTTCGTCTGGTGAAGGGAAAGATTGAAATTCGTTCCCGTGAGTGTGGGCGGAATCCACAAGGCGTTGTATGTCTGGGCCGGGGCGCTGGCGATGGTCAATCCCAGCAGGGCACTGAGTTTTATGATGTTTTTCATATGGTTGCACCCCCAAGTTGCCCCAGCGATGTTAAGCGATTGTTTTCGACCCCGCGGAATATGTAAAGGGTCTGTAAAAGTCCCGCCCCACCTCATCGTTCCGCGCGGGCAAAACTTGGACCAAGATTTGGCTGGGGGCGCCGCGAAAGGGGGTGTTACCGTCGGGGGCATTCGGTTTGCCATCATGGGGGTTGAGTGTCGGCCAGACGGGGATTGCGGGGCAGGCCAGGCGCAAGCGGGGCGAGCGGATTCAGGTTGGGGAGGGACCCCATAAAATGAGCAGGCTCCCCGTGCCGAGCGTGGGAAGCCTGCTCCGAAGAAACGAAAGTGGCGACAATGTTGTCGCCACCCCCGTTTTTGTTTAATCCGCGATTACTGATCCAGCGGAGGTCTTTGCGGGCGATTCTCACCACCCGGACCGCCCTGTCCGCCGGGCCCCCCTTGGCCACCAGGCCCACTGGGACCACCTTGACCGCGTCGGCCGGGGCCGCCGCCGGGACCTCCGTTGCCGGGACCTTGACCGCCGCGGGCTGGGCGGTATTCCTCCGGGGTAATTTTCCCGTCGCCATTCTTGTCGAGCTTCTTCAACGACTCACTGGCCTGGGCGATTTCGCTGGCATCAATAATGCCATCGCCGTTCAGATCCAGGGCGGCCACCAACGGGTTGACCGCACGTTGTCCGCCGGGACCGCCTTGGCCGGGACCGCGCCCGGGGCCATTTTGGTCGGGTGGCGGAAACTGACCTTCACCACCTTGACCCCGGGGGCCGTCGAAACCGCCCGCAGGGCCACCTTGCCCCGGACCGCCATGGCCGGGTCCGCCAGGGATTCCCGGTCCGGGACCGCGCCCGGGGCCATTTTGGTCGGGCGGCGGAAACTGACCTTCACCACCTTGACCCCGGGGCCCGCCGAAACCGCCCGCAGGGCCACCTTGCCCCGGACCGCCTTGGCCTCCGGGGCCGCCCCGGCGTCCCGCGCCCACGAACTGCTTCAGCACTTCGAGTTGGTCGGGTTTGAGGATTTTTTCCAGTTTACCCTTCAATTCCGACTCCAACGCCGCCATTTCCTTCAGTTGGGCTTCCGTCAGGTTCAATTCTTCCATGACTGGCGGGGGGAGGACATGGAAGCCGCCGGGACCGCCCGGGCCACCGCGGCCGCCGGCGCGGGGGGGCTGGTTAATGGGCGGGGGATTGCCGTCTTGGGCCTGGCTGAAGCAGGGCGCGGCCCCAAGGGCCAGTGCGAGGAGGAGTATTTTTGTTTTCATGTTGTTTTGATTTTTTGCGTGATTGACCGAGTGATTGCTAAATTGTTTGACGTGTTTTACCGGGATTCACCTGCGCCGCCATTCGCCTTTGCCTCCAGGCAATAAAGGGCCGCATTCGAGCGCAGGAAGAGTTGTCGGCCGACGATCGCCGGAGTGCCGTTAAAGTCGGAATTGTCGCCGGCCAGTTGGTTTTGGGCGAGCAGCTTGAAGCCGGCGCCGGTGCCGATCACAAACACGCCATTCCGACGGCTGACGGCGTAAAGACGGTCCTGGGCGAGCACCGGGGAGGCGTAGAAGGGCTTGCCGCCCATGCCGCCACCGCTGGCGCCAGGCAAACGCTCTTTGTAAAGGGATTCGCCGGTCCGCGCATCCAGACAACTGGCGAAACCTTGATCGCTGACCACAAATACCCGCCCGGCGGAGACCACGGGGGAGGGCACATACGAGGCAGTCTGGCTCGTCCACACCAGGTTCGTGGTGGAAACGTCGCCCTTGCCGCCGGCCCGGACCGCGACCGTTCCCATCCGGGGGAAACCACCCGTGCTGAAGATCACGCCATCAGCGGTGACCACCGTCGGTGAAACGTTGCCATCGATGCCCGTTTCCGCGAACCACCGCAGTTTGCCGGTGTCGGGATTCAGGCCCCAAAGTTCGCCCGGCACGGCCAGAACCAGATCGTGCCGGCCGGCCGGTCCGGCGGCGACGATGGGGGTGCCAAAGCAAAGTTCCAGGCTGTTCGCCTCCGCTTTCCAGAGTTCCTTGCCGGTCAATTTGTCCAGCGCCCGCACCGAACGACTCTCATCCGCGGCATTCACGATGAGCTTGTCCTGATCCAGAATCGGGCTGGCGCCCGAACCCCAGCGGCGGTTGCTGGACATTTGCCCGAGATTGACCTGCCAGAGTTGGCGGCCGTTCCAATCAAACGCCAGGGCTCCGGATTTGCCAAAAAACACGTAAATCCGCTCCCCGTCCGAGACCGGTGTGCTGCTGGCGTAGCCGTGCTCCGTGAGATACCCGCTATAGGTGTCCTCCGGGAGGGTGGCGGCGATGGCCTGATCCCAGAGCAACTTGCCGGTGCGGCGGTCAACCGCCAGCAGGTGGCGTTGGAGTTGATCCAGTCCGCCACCCGGGCCGGCCCCGTAGCCGGTGTAGCAGGTCAGAAATACGCGATCGCCCACCACAATAGGGCTGGAAGAGCCCGGGCCCGGGAGGGCGAGGCGCCATTGCAGGTTCTCCTTGGCACTCCAGGTGATTGGGGGGGCGGCGTCCGTCGCGGCGATCCCCGAACCGTTGGGGCCCCGGAACTGCGCCCAATCCGCCGCCCCGGCGGCGAGTTGGCCCGTGACTGCCAGTCCGAGGATTCCGGCGCGTATAATATGGAGCGTGGGTTTCATGTCGTTACGTCATTAATAGACGCTGCCTTTGTTAAGTTGTGGTGTGCCTGGCCGGGAGAATTGTTAAGCACGTGTAAAAGTTGGCCGGAGTTCAATGGCCGGGGGCTGTGCCCGTCCGATCATGAATCACGCGGAGTTCCGCCTGTTCCAGCACCAAACCCTGCATGGCTGCCAGCAGAACTCCGCGGTTTACCCGCGCGGGATTGACGGTGATGTCCAGCGGTGCCGAGAGGGCATAGAGCGTCAAAATATAGGTTTTGGGACCAGGCCCTTTCGAGTGCGGGGGCGCATAGCCGATCCGGTCATTGACGCTGTTGTTGCCCAACGTGCCAAGGCCGGTGGTGTTGCGGGGCAGTTCGTGCACCGCGGCCGGGATATTATAGAGTGTCCAATACCACTTGATGACGCCCGCGGGATCCAAGTGATGCATGATCAAGACATAGCTTCGGGTGCCCGTCGGAGCCCCGGTCCAACTCAGCGGCAGGGTGGCGCTGGAACTGTCCCCGGTAAAATCAACGGGCAAAGGGCCATTATTGACGACGACCGGGCTGAGCAGTCGCAGGGTGCCGTTGCTTTTCGGGAGAATATCGGGTGCGCGTGCCGGCTCAACTGGAGCGCGCGCCGTTTGCTGGTCGCGATCGGCGGGACCGGTGCGTTCCCCGGGAGCCGGGCTCTCCGGGCCCAAGGCGCCGCGCCGCAACCCGCGGGCATCACCGGTACGATAGGTTGCCGTGCGGGTGGCGCCCTCCGGGCTGAGGAATTGGAATTGCCAATCGCCGGATCCACTCGTGGCATAATGAATGGCGGCGGTGCGATGGTTGACCAGGTATTGTAAGTCGAAGGATTGGCTGTCCGGGGCGGCGGTGAAGCCCGTGATCCGGGCGGCGCGCAACGGGGTGAGGGCTGGGCGCACTGGCTGGGCCCGGGGTTGCGGGTCTACCTGGCCATCCCGTTCCACCACTTCGCCATGAAAACCGCCGTTCACATACGGATATTTGGTCGCGGCGTGGTAGTGGTATCCGAGTTGGGGGGTGGTGTGCCCCTGGAAAGCGTCCAGTTGCGCTGGCGACGAGCCATCGGGCTCAGTCAGGCCATGGATCGGGTAACCATCCAGCGCATAGGCGATGGGCAGCGCCCGGCCGATGATCGGCTGCAAGTGCAGGGGAGCGGCGTGGTAATGGTAGTCGTCCGCCCGCCCGCAATGCCCCCCATATTCATCCAGTTCCCCGATTTCCAGGGAAAGCTCGCCGCGGTTGTTCTGCGGATTAAAAATCGGGATGCCGTTGACGGCGATCGCGATGGCCCCGCGCAGGAATTGGTTGCGGATGGATCGGGGAGCGGCGGCGGGAGTGGGGTGCAAGGGGAGTCGCCAGGCGTTGGCCCCAAAGTAGGGCTGGGGCAACGGGACTTGTTGTTGCCATGCGGTGATTCCCACCATCAGCGCATGGGCGGGCAGGCCATTGTCCTCCACGTAGAGGAAATCCTGATCCCAATGGGTCCGCACGCGCGGGGCAAACGCGGCAAAAGGGATTGCCTGAGACGGTTGGCCCGGGGAGTTGGTCGCGCTCCGCCGTCCGGCTATCGTTGGAGAGGTGGTTGATTGCGCCACCAGCCAGCGGGTTCCGGGTTGGAGGGGCGGCTGGCTGGCAATCCGGTAATGCGGATGTTCCGCGCCAGTTCCGAGATCATGGGCCGAGGCAGGGTGGCCAAATGCCAGGACCAAGAGAGCGGCCAGGGTCAGCCCCCGGCCGGCGGGGGAGGATCGGGGAGTGTGGACTATTCGATTGCTCATGATTTGAGGTTATGGATGGAGTGCCCCTGCAATGGTCCGGAGTCGGCAGGAGCTGCAGCCAAGGAAGCAGGTTTTGGAGTGCCATGGGAAAATCCGCGGAGCCAGACACGATAATAATCCGCCGCTCGGGGCCAGTGCACCCGGGACCGCCATTGTGGCGGTTTCGGTACGCCAGGCATGGTGCAATTCTTGCATGTCGTTAAGTCTCAATAGACGCGCCGTTTGTAAAGCGGTGGTGAGCTGAACCCGGGGAATTGTTAAGCAAGTGTAAAAATTTTGCGGGGGCAGTCGCTTTCCGTGATCCCGGCAGAATCGGCCCAGGGCAAGATTCGGGCAAGGATCTGCTTGGCGCGCGTGGAGGAGGGGGCTGTTCCGGGTGAAATTTAACCGGTAAAGGGACGGCGGTGGGGAGGGGGGCGGTGGCGTCGCATGCTTCCGCGCGCGGTGGGGCGGGGCTTTCGCCCGGGGCGTCCGTCAGTTGCGTCCGCCAGCATCCTGACCATCCCGGGAGGATGGGCCGGCGGGGCAATTCGGTTCCTGCAAAATCTCTCCAAATATTCACAAAATATTAATAGCTAATGACTTGCGTCATTATCGTTGGGGAGGAATGGGGTGGGGGCAGGGTCCGCCAAGTCCCCAACATCGGGGTTGCGGGAATGTTCAAAAAAACTCAAAAAAACTATTGACGTTGGGTCTTGAATCTGAGAATCTGTCTGCACACGCGGAATTAAATAACAAAAATAAATATGAGAACAAAAGCATTAGTCCTTACGGCTGCCCTCGTGGCAGTAGGCGCGCTCTCCTCCATGGCGCAATCCAACGTTTATTCGTTGAATGTCGTTGGTTACGTCAATGTGCCCCTCGTTTCCGGGTACACCTTGGTGACGGCTCAGCTGAGCGGCACCAACAACAGCATCGCCACGGTCATGGGCGCCAGCTTCCCCTCGGGTGTGGCTGTGTTCAAATGGAATGCTGCGAGCCAGAGCCTTGGTAACGCGGACACCTGGTACAACACGGACGTTGCCCCGGCCGCTGGTTGGTATGATTCCAACAACAACCCCAGCACCACCACGCTCTCCTTGGGCGAGAGCTTCTTCGTGAACAGCCCTGCGGCCACGAACGTGACCTTTATCGGCACGGTCTCCCAGGCCACCAACACTGTTCCGATCGGCATTGGTTACAGCTTCGTGGGTCTCACGGTCCCCCTCTCTGCGGACTTGACCACGAACAGCACCTACACCCTGCCTGCCATCCCTGGCTTGGCGGTGTTTACGTTTAACACGACGGCCCAGAGCTACGACAACGCCATCACCTATTATGACACCTCGGTGGCCCCGGTGGCTGGCTGGTATGATTCGAACAACAATCCCGCCTCGGTTATCCCCAAGGTTGGCCAAGGGTTCCTGTTGAACAGCACCGTCACTGGTTCCTGGAAGCCCTCCTTCACGGTTCAATAATCTTTAAGGAAGACAAACCAATAAACCTACAAAGTTAAGATCCTAATCCACAAATGAAAAAATTCATCCTTAGCTCCACCATCGGCGTTGCCGTGGTTGCTGCTGCTGTGAACGCTGGTGCCCAAGGTACCGTTGTTTTCAGCGGTGCCAATGTCACCACCAACAACACGACCACCTCGGTCACTGGCAAGATCGCTCCTGCTTCCAACTACACCTTCGGGCTGTACCTGGGTGCTACCGCGGCTGCTGCTCAGGCCTCCACGACCCCGGCGTTGGTCATCACCCCTGCTGGCAATGCCTTCGCGGGCACGATCAGCTCCGCCACCCAGACGATTGCCGGTCACCCCACGGGCGAAACCGACTTCTTCGTCATCAAGGGTTGGAACGGTGGCGCGGGTTCCTATGAATTCGCGATCTCCACTGGCAGTGCTTCCTATGCCGGTATCAGCGGTGTTGGTCAGATCACGACCGGTTTGGGCGGCGGTTCCTCGCCCGCCTTCTTCCTGTTCACCGGTGCCGGTGGCATTGGTGCCAACGGTCTGGTTTTGACCCCGGTTCCCGAGCCCTCGACCTTCGTCCTCGGTGGCGCTGGTCTCGCGGCCCTCGCGTTCCTCCGCCGTCGCAAGTAAGCTGACGGGGACTTAAAAGTCTTCCATTCAGGCCGTTTCCCAAAAGGAAACGGCCTTTTGATTTTTAAGAGCCAAGTTTGCCGTTTTGGCCAACTGGAATAGTCTAAAATATTGGTTCTTCATGCTAACGGGCTACTCCCGCTCTATTCGGTTTGACAGCCGGGGATTAAGGTGCAAGTTTGGAGGAGTTCCGCAATCGCCGCCAGAGGAGAATAGTGGGATAAATCAGGAGCAGTCAGTGGGAGTTTTCAATATGAGAAGCTCTATTTTGGTAATCGGCCTGGCATTTGGCTTGGCGGTTTCACCGAGGCAGGTCCAAGCCCAAGGCACGGTCAGTTTTGCCGGGGCGGTGGTTATGACCTACGATTGGAGAGGCCAGCCTTCCGGCAAGATCTCCCCCGCTTCCGACTTCACTTTCGGGCTGTATCTGGGCACGACCGCCGCTGGAGCACAGTCCTCCACGACCCCGGCGTTCGTGATTACCCCGGCGGCCAACGCCTTCCCGGGCACGATTAGCTCCGCCACCCAGACGATCAGCGGCCACCCCACGGGCGAGACTGACTACTTTGTCATTAAGGGCTGGAACGGAGGCGCGGCCTCCTATGAGATCGGGTTGAGCACCGGTACTTCATTCATCTCTGGGGTGAGCGCTGTTGGACAGATCACGACCGGCTTGGGTGGCGGCTCCGCACCGCCCTTTTTTCTCTTCACCGGCCCCGGCGGGATTGGCGCAAATGGGTTGATTTTTACTCCTGTTCCAGAACCCACCGCCTTCCAGCTGGGTGGCGTTGCTCTCGCGGCCATTGCCTTTTTTGCCCGTCCTGCGAAATCCAGCGGCGGAAGGAAGCTTCGCCCGATGAGGCCGTGAAGGGATTGCCTTCACGCATTAAGGCGGAGGATCGATTTTAATCTGGTCGTAGATGTCGATCGAAGGGCGGGCCTTGCGGCTGAATTCAGTCGTGAATAATGGTGCGAAGTTGAACCTGGCTGGGAGCGAGAGCAAGAGAACAGTTTTGAGATTAATCAGGAGCAGTCAACCGCATTATTTAATATGAAAAAGTTCCTTTTCGTTATTACTTTGGGATTGGGTTTGCTCGCCGTTCCGCGCCCGGCCGGCGCTCAAGGCACGGTCAGTTTTGCTGGCGCGGTGGTTACCACCAACCGGATCAGTACGGGCGCCAACGGCCTGATTTCCCCCTCATCCAATTACCACTTCGGTTTGTACCTGGGCGCTACTGCGACTGCGGCCGAGCTCTCCACCACTCCGGTCTTGGTCATCACCCCGACTGCGAGCGCGTTCCCTGGTCAGATCAGTGCCGCCACCCAGACGGTTTTTGGCCACTCTCCTGGTGAAACGCTCTTCTTCGTCGTCAAAGGCTGGGACGGGAATCCGAGCTCCTTCGAAGCTGCCATTGCCGATGGTTCGAATAAATATGGAGGTGAGAGTCATGTTGGTGAAATGACGACCGGGCTCGGCGGCGGTAGCGCTCCGCCCTTCTTCCTCTTCACCGGTCCCGGCGGAATTGGCGCCAATGACCTGGTATTGTACAGTATCCCCGAGCCTTCGGCACTCGTACTGAGTAGCTTGGCTTTCGCCGCCTGCGCATGGCACGTTCGACTTAGGAAAATCGGTGGGCCGAGGAAGTCCTGATCGATCAGGTCATGAGCGAAGTCCCGTTGGTTGTTTAGTTGGTGGTGTGAATATATTATTATGAAAAAGTTCCTTTTCGTTATTACTTTGGGATTGGGTTTGCTCGCCGTTCCGCGCCCGTCCGGCGCCCAAGGCACGGTCAGTTTTGCCGGCGCTGTAGTTGAAACCAACAATTGGGGAACACAAGTTCACGGTAAGATTTCCCCCGCATCCAATTACCACTTTGGTTTGTACCTGGGGGCGACGGCGGCTGCCGCTCAGTCCTCGACGACCCCGGCATTCGTTATCACCCCGGCAGCGAATGCCTTCGCGGGCACGATCAGCTCTGCCACCCAGACCATCGCCCAACACCCCACGGGCGAAACCGACTTCTTCGTCATCAAGGGGTGGGATGGCAACGCGCCAACGTTCGAAGCGGCAATTAGTGGCGTGGGGGGGTATCAGTTTCCGACGCATGCCGGCATCAGTGGGGTTGGTCAATTCACGACCGGTTTAGGTGGCGGATCGACGCCGCCCTTTTTCCTCTTCACCGGTCCCGGTGGGATTGGTGCGAATGGATTGGTGTTAGTTGACGGGCCCGAGCCCTCCACACTCGTGCTGAGTAGCGTTGGTTTCGCGGCGCTTGCGATTCATATCCGTCGCCGGAAGATCTGTGGTCAGGGGAAGCCCTGCCCGATGGGAAAGTGAGAAGAGTCAGTGGATTTGTTGAGGCGGAGGTTTGAAAAGATTGCGGGCCTAAAACTTGCGTGAAGTGCGGGGCCTTTCGGTTGAATGCAGCAGGGAATTTCCGGGCATTTGCTAAAGCAGGCGGGGAACCGGGGAAACAGAATAATGTGGGGATGAATCAGGAATCAGCGATGGAGTAAATAAGTATGAAAAGCTACCTGTTTTTAATCACCTTGGGATTCGGCTTGATCGCCGCGCCGCGTCAGGTTGACGCCCAAGGCACGGTCAGTTTTGCCGGGGCGGTGGTCGCCACCAACATTTGGGGCAATCCGGTTACCGGCAAGATTTCCCCCGCCTCCAATTACCATTTCGGGCTCTATTTCGGCGCCACGGAATATTTGGCTTTTGAGTCTACCAGGCCGGTCATGGTCATCACCCCGGCAGCAAATGCCTTTCCTGGTCAAATCAGTTCCGCCGTCCAAACGATTCTTGGGGTCCAGCCTGGTGAAAAGCCCTTCTTCGTCATCAGGGGCTGGGATGGAAACGCGCCAACATACGAGGCTGCAATCGGCCTAGGTGGGGGATACGAGCGCCCTTCCTTTGTCGGCGTCAGTAATGTTGGCCAAATTACGACGGGTTTGGGCGGCGGAACCGCGCCGCCCTTTTTCCTCTTCACCGGTCCGGGAGGGATTGGCGCAAATGGTTTGGTGTTAGTTGAGGATCCTGAGCCTTCGACATTGGTGCTGAGCAGCCTGGGTTTCGCGGCCCTGGTTTTTCGTTTCCGCCGCATGAAATCCGTCAGTTCGAAGCATGGCTGATCCGATGGGAGCAAAATGAAGTTGTGTGATCGGTGGTAAAACGGAACCCAAGTTCAACATTATTTCGAAGTGCCTCGGTTCCAAAAGTTCAGTTTTCCGCGAAACGCCAAGTCGTTCCGGCGGGGTAAGAATTTTCTTGGGACACGGTTGCTACGGACATGTCGCGCCTCTGGCGCTGGAAGGCTGAGCCCGAAGTGCGGAGGCCCGCTTAATTAGCGGGGCAGACCGGGCGTTGGCAGAACAGTGGGCGTAAAAGTCGGCCGGGTATTCCAAGGATTTTGCGTTGTCTGAGCTGGCGTGCTGGGTGCCGTGGGGGTGGAATCACCGGAAGAGCCCATCCCCATCATTGGCGGGGGGAGGGGGGGCATGTTGGGATTATTGGCGTGGAATTTCCGGTTGGCTTCGAGCAAGAGGGCAGCCTCCTCAATGGAGGCAGGTCCCGCAGGTTGCTGGGCCGCAGCGGTGGTCCGCAAATCACGGCCAGGAATTCCGCCCAGACCGGCGTCCAAGCCCATGGCGGTGGCGTTGGGGGAGCTGATGGCGGGGTTCAGGCCGGAGCCCATGCTGGTGCCCGGGTTGCCGACGGCTTGCGGCTGGATGAAAGTCGGAGCGCGGAATTGTCCGCCGAGGTTCTGGTTGGGAATGATACCCGGTTGCGCTCCCGGGTTAGGATTGTGCGGCATTCCGGGAGCCCCAACCGGGGGCGGAGCGCCGCCGCCACCGGCGGCTGGTCCGAGCGGAAGGGTGAGGACTACTTCTTCCCCGTTGTTCTTTATTTTGGCCGTACCATTCTCTTCGTCCACTTCCAGCAATTCCAAGCCCTGGTGGCGCTCACCGACTTTGAGAATGACGGATTCTTCTTTGGGCGGCCCGCCCGCCCCGGGTTTTCCCGGGGTGGCGGCTTCCTGCACCATGAACAATGCCCGGGTCTTGCCGAAAATGCTGGTGGTCCCGGTGAACTTGATATTCGGGGGAGGTTTGGGAGCTTCCGTCTCCTTCAGCGGGGCTGGCGGTGGTGGCGCCTTAAGGTCAAACACATTCCGATCCACTATGGCATGGTATGGATTATCGTCATCCGCCAGGCAGGCATGGCCCGCGCCCGACAGCACGAAGGCGGTAATGCCGGTCACTCGCAAAAGGTTGGTCAGGCCACAGCGCATAAGCTTGAATACAATAGGACTAAAAGGATGAAACACCAGCCAGAAAATTTGGTTGCGAAAAAAGGGGGAAGCAAATCCTTCCGCAGCGGGGAACAGGCGCGATTTTTGTTTCGTCGGCTTTGGAGAGAGTGGCGCGTCTCTGGGGCTAGGAGTTCCGCCTTCAGGCGGTCTGGGCGTCCGATTCACGAAAAAGCTTGCGACTTGCTCAGGTTCACAACCCAGTCCATTCCAAGGCGGGAAGCCGATTGGGAATGACAGAAAAAATTGACAATCAGCCGGACCTGATTAGAGTCAGGGCGTTGACCGATTGGCGCGTTCGTCTATCAGTTAGGACACGGCCCTCTCAAGGCCGGGAGACGGGTGCGATTCCCGTACGCGCTACCAGTTCGTCGCTCTGGTTCGAAGCCGCTTCAGCGGAGTTTTTTTCACAACATTCCGGCGCCGCCTTTTTTGTTTTCCTCCCTCCGCCAATTGTGCCATCTTCGGCCAATCTATGAAACCAATCGGTGTCGGCATTGTCGGCTGCGGAGGGATTGTGCTCCAAAATCATGTTCCGGGTCTGGCTTTGTGCCCGGAGGCGCGATTGGTCGCGCTTTGTGATACCGATGCCGGGGTGCTGGCCCGGGCGGGGCAGCAAACCGGGGTGGGCGCCATGACGCTCGACTATCGGGAGTTGGTGGCCCGCTCCGAGGTGGATGCGGTGATCATTGCGACCCCCAATTTTGTGCATGCCCCGATCGCCCTGGCGGCGATTGCTGCGGGGAAGCATGTGTTGTGTGAGAAGCCCATCGCCATGAATTACGCTGAAGCGAAGGCGATGGCGGACGCCGCCCAAAAGGCGGGGGTGCGGCACATGACCGCGTTTACGTACCGATTTGTCCCGGCCATGCGCTATATGGCGCACCTGGTCAAGGCGGGCGCGGTGGGGGAGCCGTATCACTTCCGCTCGTGCCGGCTGCAGGATTGGGGCACCCGGGCGGTGGGTTGGCGGCAAGTAGCGAAACTGGCCGGAACCGGGGAATTGGGAGATATGCTCTCACACCGGATTGATTATGCGCATTTGCTGCTGGGACCCATCCGGCGGCTCGTGGCGGACGACCGGCGGTTTCATGATGTGCGCGACGGCCAGGTGTCCGATCTGGAAGATTGGATTGGGATCATGGCGGAATTCGCGCGGAACCGCGCGAGCGGGATGCTGGAAAGCACCAAAGTGGCCACCGGCCGGGGAAGCGGCGCCCGCAGCCAGGACTATTGCGAGGTTAACGGCACGGAAGGCAGCATCGTGTTCCAATTAGAGCGGCCGCTGGAGATCCAGGTGACCAAACAGGGGGAGGCCGGTTTGCGCACCATTCCGGTGCCGGAGGAATTTCTGAAATGGCCCGGTTCCGCGCGCGATCCGCACGCGGGCGATCCTGCGTTCACCTTCCGCTATGATCAGGATGTGGAGTTTATCCAGGCCATTGTTGAACAGCGCCCCTGTGTGCCGTCCTTCCACGACGGAGCCCAGGCGCAGGCGGTGATGGATGCCGCCGTGCTTTCGATTCGCGATCGGCGCTGGGTGGACGTGGCCTAAGAGCGGGCGACCAGATAATTAAACGCAAGGATTTGATCATGAATAATACCGCAGTGGTGACCGGGGCCGGGAGTGGCGTGGGACGGGCCGTGGCGTTGGCGTTGGCCCGCGCCGGTTGGCGGGTCGCCCTCGTGGGGCGGCGAAGCGACTCCCTGGCGGAGACGATTGGCATGGAGATGGAAAGCCGGGGGGAAATGCTGGCGGTGCCTTGCGACATCGCTTCGGCAGAGGCGGTGGAGCAGATGGGGCGGCATGTCCGGTCGCAATTCGGCAACGTGGAAGTGCTGGTGAATGCCGCCGGGACGAATGCCCCCAAGCGGGCACTCCATGAACTTTCGGCCGCGGATTACCATCGCATCATGGATGCGAATTTGAACGGGGCGTACTATTGCGTGCAGGCATTTCTGCCGGGAATGCGGCGGGAAAAGTCCGGGACCATTGTCAACATTGTCTCGGATGCCGCAAAGCAAGCCAGTGCCAAAGCCGGTCCGGCCTATGCCATGTCGAAATTCGGGATGGCGGGACTCACCCAGGCCATCAACGCGGAAGAGCGGGGCAATGGGGTGCGGGCCTGCTCGATTTTTCCGGGGGATATCGACACGCCGTTATTGGATCAGCGTCCGAGCCCACCGCCGGCGGAAGCCCGAATAAAGATGTTGCGCGCCGAGGACGTGGCCGCGTGCGCGTTGCTGGCGATCCAATTGCCGTCCCGGGCGCTGGTGGAGGAAATTCTGATCCGGCCACGCTAACCGGGGCCGGTGGCGGATTAATTATTTTCCGGCAAAGATCCGGTTGGCCTCTTCCAAGGTTTCCTTGGAGCCAATGTCAAACCACGTCCCCGGCACGTTCCAGGTGCGGAACGGGACGCGCGGATAGAGCCATTGCACGAGCCGGCCCGGTTGGTCCGGGTTGTTGCCTTCCGCGATGTATTGGTGGATCAACGGCAGGACGGCGCGGGGATAATAATACAAGGCGATACCGGTCAGCGTGCTGGTGGGCTGTATGGGTTTCTCCTCGAAAAACGTGATCTGCCCGGTGGCATCCACGGAAATGGAGTTGTACTTTTTGACCTCCTCCAGGTTGCCGACATCATAGATGCCGAGGACCGGAGTGTCGGCCTGCCGGCAAAACTCGCCGAACCCCGCAAGGGCCTGGCTGAACAGGTTGTCGCCTGCCACCACAATCAAATCATCCGCGACCTGTTCGCGTTGCAGCACGAGGTGCAGGTCGCCGATCGCGCCGAGTTTGTTGGTGTCGTCGGTGGAACCGTCATTAATAACGGTGAAATCCAACGCGGTCTTGCTCGCGCGATAGGCATCCGCCCAAGCCTGGAACTGGGTGGAGAATTTGGCGTTGGTGACCACATAAACCCGGTCCAAGCCGGGGAGGCCGGCGAGGTTATCGAGCACATGGTCAATCATCGGCTTGCCAGCGACCGGAAGCAGAGGTTTGGGCCGCGTGAGGGTGAGGGGATGGAGGCGGGTGGCGTAGCCCGCCGCCAGGATCAGCAATTTCATGAAAAACTCAGGCGTTATTCTCGAACAGGCTTGGCGCGATCTCGCGCGCCAGGACCTGGCAGCGTTCCGCGATTTGCACGCTGGATTCGCTTTTGAGCGCGTGCTCGGCGAGTTCGCGGGCTTCCGCCAGCTTCAGCCGCCGGATCAGGAATTTGATGGAGGGCACCAGGGAGGAAGCCACGCTCAATTCATCCACCCCCAAACCGAGCAACAGCGGGACCATCTCGGGATCACTGGCCATTTCCCCGCAAACGCCAACCCAGATGCCGTTATTGTGGGCGGCGGTGACGGTGGCGTGGATCAAGCGGAGGATGGCCGGGTGCGTCGGTTCATAGAGATGCGCCACCCGTTCGTTCATCCGGTCCACGGCGAGGGTGTACTGGATCAAGTCATTGGTCCCGATGCTGAAAAACTTGACGCGACGGGCCAGGCTCTCCGCGACGAGCGCGGCGGAGGGGATCTCGATCATCACACCGATTTCGAGATTCTCATTGAACGGGATCTGCTCCGCCCGCAACTCGGCCTTGTAGGTCTCCACCAGCGCGTTCGCCTGTTCCAATTCCTCGAGCCCCGAAATCATGGGGTACATCATCTTGATGTTGCCATGAATGCTGGCGCGCAGAATGGCCCGTAATTGGGCGCGGAACATGGCTGGCTCCTGGAGGCAGTAGCGGATGGCCCGCCAGCCCAGAAAAGGATTCATTTCCGGCGGCTGCCCCAGGTGCGCCATGAATTTGTCGCCCCCCAAATCCAGCGTCCGGATGATGACGGGATCGGGTTTGAGACGTTCGGCGACCTCGTTGTAGGCCTGAAATTGTTCCGCTTCGGTGGGGAGGATATCCCGGTTGATAAAGAGAAATTCGGTGCGGAAAAGGCCCACCCCTTCACCCCCGTTGGCGCGGACTTCCTCGGCGTCGGCGGCCTTTTCGACATTGGCAGAGAGGGTGACCCGGTGGCCGTCCAAAGTGATGGCCGGTTTGGCCCGGACGTCGCGCAGTTTCTCTTCGAGCGTGACCTGCTTGCGCATGATCTGGCCGTATTCGAAGAGGGTCTGATCGGTGGGATTGATGATGATCAGGCCATTAAAGCCGTCCAGCAGGGCGTACTGACCGGTCTCGAGCTCGTTGCTGACGTTCTTCAACCCCACGACGGCCGGGATGCGCATGGAGCGGGCCATGATTGCGGTGTGGGAGGTCCGCCCGCCGGCGTCAATCGCGAAGCCGAGGACGGTTTTCTTATCGATTTGCGCCGTGACCGAAGGGTTGAGGTCATGCGCAATGACAATGCAAGGTTCCTTGAGTTTGCGGAGATCCAGTTCTTCGCGCCGACCGAGCAGGTTGTTCAGGATGCGCGAAGTGACGTCGCGCATGTCCGTGGCGCGTTCGCGGAGATAATCGTCCTCGATGGCCGCGAGGGCGGAAGCGTATTTTTCCGCGACGACATGAAAGGCATATTCCGCGTTGATTTTGGAATCAGCGATGTTGCGGAGCACTTCATCCAGCAGGGTGCGATCCTCCAGGACGAGGAGGTGGGCGTCAAAGATGCCCCCTTCCTGGGCGCCCATGGTGGTGCTGACCTTGTGCTGGACCTCCAGGATATCGTGCCGGGTTTGGATGAGCGCCCGTTCCAACCGGGTAATTTCACCGGGAACCTGCTCCAGGGTGATTTCGTGCCGGGGGATGGTGGCATGGGAACGGCCCAGTACAAAAATAGTGCCCCGGCAAACCCCCGCCGAGGCGGGGATGCCGCGAAACACTTTTTCTGCCTTGGGCGCAAGCTCGGGCATGGGCGAAAATTACTAGCAACAACGGCGCTTGAAAAGTGTTTTGGTGGAGAAATCGCTTGCCATGGGCCGGGACAATTGAATTCACTCAGCGTGACACTAATATCATGTAACTGCGCCAACGG
The DNA here is from genome assembly GCA_903918755.1 of uncultured Pedosphaera sp. GTDB lineage: Bacteria > Verrucomicrobiota > Verrucomicrobiia > Limisphaerales > Pedosphaeraceae > CAIXFN01. The sequence goes on along the minus strand of CAIXFN010000017.1, from coordinate 1,532 downwards.
TGAAAGTATGCACCGACCGGGGCGCAGTCTCAAAGCAATTTCGGCAGATTATGAAGGCAAAAGACCTGGCAAAAGTTCCCCAAAACCGCTCCGGCCTCCTTGCGGGGGGCAATTGGATTATCGATCAAGTCAAAATGGTGGATGTCTATCCGCAACGGGGGCATCTGGCCAATATCCGGAGTCAGTCGCAGGGAACCGGTGGGTCGCCCTACAATGTGCTGGTGGATCTGGTGCGGCTCGGGTCGCCCTTTCCTTTGTCCGCCGCCGGGATGGTGGGGGACGACCCGCTGGGGCGGGAAATCCTGGCCGACTGCCAGGCCCGGGGCATCGACACGCATTTTCTTAATGTAAACCCCAAAGCGCCAACCTCTTACACGGATGTGATGACGGAACGGGAAGGGGGGCATCGGACGTTTTTCCATGCCCGCGGGGCCAATGCGTTGTGGCGGGGGACGGGGCTGGATTTCAACCGGAGCAAGGCGCGGATCTTTCACCTGGGCTACCTGTTGCTGCTGGACGCGCTGGATGAACCGGATGCCAAGTATGGCACCCGGGCGGCCCGGCTCCTGGCCTCGGCGCAGGCGGCGGGATTGAAGACCAGCATCGATGTGGTGAGCGAGGACAGTGACCGCTTTGCCCGGATCGTCACTCCCGCGTTGAAGCACGTGGACTATTGCATCCTGAATGAGATTGAGGCGGGTAAGACCACCGGCTTCAACCTGCGCAATGCTGATGGCCGGCTGGATACCACGGCGGTGCGCCATGCCGCCGGGGCGCTGTTGCAATGCGGGGTACGAGAATTGGTGGTGATCCATTTCCCGGAAGGCGGCTTCGCCCGGAACCGTAAAGGGGAGGATACCTGGCAATCGTCTCTCGACCTCCCCGTCGGATATATCGGCGGGACGGCCGGGGCAGGAGATGCTTTCTGCGCGGGGGTTTTGCTCGGGCTGCATGAAGGCTGGGATCTGGGACGGTGCCTTCTGACCGGAGTCTGCGTGGCGGCCGCGTCGCTTTCCCATCCCACCTGTACGAACGGGGTCAAGTCTTTGAAAGCGGCGCTGGCGCTGGCCGGGAAGTTCGGGCTGCGCGCGCCGTTGGTAGCGGGATCTTGACGCGCTGATGGCGCCATCCCATTCCGGTCGGCTGGACAGACGCAGGCGAGCCGGTGGTTTTACCGCCGGCTGACTTCCCTTGCCATTCCAAGGGGGAGACCCCGCGCGAACCGGTGGAAAATAAAAAAGGCGGACCATTGCTGGTCCGCCTGGAATTATTGGGAGCTGATGGGATCAGTTCCGGGGGGCCGGTCCGCGACCACCACCACCGCCGCCACGGCCACCGCGATCTCCGCCGCGGTCGCCGCCGCGCCCGCCACGGTCACCACCGCGGTCGCCGCCACGATCGGGGCGTTCACCACGATCCGGCCGACCGCCGTCTTCGGGTTGGCCGCCCACATCGGGTTGAGTGCCGACCACCGGTTGTTCAACCGGGGTGCCGCCCATTTCCGCATCCCGTTCGGCCATGGCCGCACGGCG
>CAIXFN010000016.1 GCA_903918755.1 uncultured Pedosphaera sp. | reverse complement strand
TGACCGCGACGGTGACGAATTGCACTGGCGCCCTGACCTACGCCTGGAGCGGCCCCAGCAGCTTCACGGCGAGCACGGCTTCGATCAGCGTGACCAATGCCGGCACCTACACGGTGACGGTGACGAGCGCCAGCGGCTGCACCGGCACGGGTGCGGGTGTGCTGACGGTCAATCCCAAACCGGTGGTGGTGGTGAACAGCGCCGCGGTTTGCGCTGGCACCGCGGCGACCCTGACCGCGACGGTGACGAATTGCACCGGCGCCCTGACCTACGCTTGGAGCGGCCCCAGCAGCTTCACGGCGAGCACGGCCTCCATCAGCGTGACTAACGCCGGCACCTACACGGTGACGGTGACGAGCGCCAGCGGCTGCACGGGCACGGGTTCCGGTGCGGTTACCGTGAGCGCCTCGCCCTCGGCCGTAATTACCGGACCGGGAACGGTCTGTCCTTCCTCCCTCGGTAATATCTATACCGCTCCGGCTGGTCTGACCTATGCCTGGTCCATCACCGGTGGTGGTGCGATTATCGGTTCCGCCACGGCCCAGAGCGTGAGCGTGTCGGCCGCCAGTGCCTGCAGCACCAACTTCGTGCTGACACTTAAAGTCACGGGTGCAGGTGGTTGCACCAACATCTCGGCCGGCATCGTGACGGTCAAAAGCACCACGCCCCCGATCATTGTTTGTCCGGCCAATATCACGCGGACCAATACGGTTTTGCCCAACTATTGCACCTACAATCAAAGTGATTGGGGCGCGACTCCCCGCAACGACAATGCGGGAGGTCTCCTCTGCACCAACTTCAGCCGGGTTTACACCAATGGCTATTGCCAGGTGGGTAGCACCCGCTTCTTGCGGTGCACCACGCCCACGGCCCTCCAGACCTGTCTGCCCTTCGGCGGTTCGCCGGGTTACCTCCCCACGAATTATGTGAATCCTACGACCTGCGCGGCGGGCACGTTTAGTTCCCATGTGCTGTGCTTGCAATTGAACGTGGATTTCAGTGACTCCAGGGCGTTCCCGGGATGCATGGGTAAACTGGGTGATTTGGTCCTCGATGACACGAGTTCGGGTTGCCATGGCAAGTCGGTTCGCCAGATCCTGAGCCTCTGCAACACGGCTCTTGGCGGGGGTAACATTTCGACCTCCGGTTGCTCCATCAGTGATCTGGATACGCTTTGCGATAACCTGAACAACTCCTGCCGCGGCGGGACGAACAACGCCTGGTGCATCTCGCACCTGGGTTGCGGCACCAACACGAGCAACGTCCCGTTGCCTTCCGTGACGGGTTCCCCGACGGTCACTGACAGCTGTGACTCGACCCCGACGGTGACTTACTCGGACTCGGTGGTTAACGGCAGTTGCGCCGGTAGCATGGTTATCACCCGCACCTGGAAAGCGGTGGATCTCTGCGGCAATACCTCCACCTGCAATCAGATCATCACCTTGGTCGACAACGTGGCGCCGGTGCTCACCTGCCCGCCGAACATCACAATTACCAACGCGGCCGCGCACACTTATTGCAGCTTCAGTGAAACCAACTGGAACTGCACTCCGAGCGGTTACAATGCGGGCAGCCTGCTCTGCACGAACTTCGCCAATGTGTATCGCACCAACGGTTGCATTCAGATCGGTCTCAGCACCAACAAGTGGGTGAAGTGCACGACGGCCAATTCCGTCCGGAATTGCCTGCCCAGCACTGGCACCCCGACCAAGCTGACGGCCTGCTACACCAATCCCGCGACCTGCGGTGGCGGCACCTTCGGGAGCCATGTCCTCTGCCTCCAGTTGAACGTGGACTTCAATGATGCCGCCGTCATCCCGGGTTGCAGCGGCAAGTTCGGCGACCTCGTCTATCATGACTCCACTTCGCCTTGCGACGGCAAGAAAGTGCGGGACATCCTCAACCTCTGCCACAAAGGTATCGGTGGTGGCGATCTCAGTGGTGATGGTTGCCAAATCAGCGACCTCGATGGCTTGTGCGACAACCTGAACCGTTCCTGCGAAGGCGGCAAGGTCAGTGACTGGTGCAAGGCCCACTTGTCCGAAGGCACCAATTGTGTCCCGACGACGACGCAGACTGGCACCGCCACCGCGACGGATAACTGCGACGCGCACCCGGTGATCTCCTACACGGATGTGGTCACCCCCGGAACCACTCCCGGCGAGTCGGTGATCTTCCGGACCTGGAAAGCGGTGGACTCTTGCGGCAACGTGAGCACCTGCACGCAGACCATTACCATCAGCAACCCCTGCGGCGCCAGCATCAGTGGGTCGGTGATTCGGGATTGTGATTCCAACGGTCAGATCAACGCCAATGACTTGGGCTTCGTTGGTGTGGCTGTGACCCTGAAGAACACCAACGGGGTCGTGCTCGCGGCGACCACGACCGATAGCAACGGAGCCTATTCATTCAAAAACTTGGTGGCTGGCAAATATATGATCGTGGTGGTCTCTCCCGCGAACTGCAAGCAAACCTTGGATCCGGATGCGATCATGGATGGCATGAAATCAGTCACGCTGACGAACTGCCAGACGGTGTCCGCCGTGAACTTTGCCTACGCGGGCAATACCCCGAACTGCTCGGTGACGGTCCGCGGCCCCAGTTCCTGCCGGGTCGGTGATACGATCACCTACACCTGCACAGTGACCAACACCGGCAATTCCTGCTACACGGGCGGCGTGGATGTGAGCAGCCCGGATTGCGGCAGTTGGCACTTCACCTATCCCAGCCCGCTCGGGCCGGGCCAGAGCTGCGTCTTCACCAAGACCTACACCACCCAATGGTATGACTATGGCAATTTCACCTGCCATGCCACCGCCACGGGCCACTGCTCGCCGGGTATCGGTGACACCACGGGCAATCATTATTGCAACACCCAGGTCAACTGGTAGACCGTTGCCCTGACGATTCGAGTAATCGATTAAAATATCAGGCGCGGACGCGGTCGTGGGACAGATCTTGGGAGGGATCACCACGGCCGCGCTTCCGCTTTTATGGGGGCAGAACCCGGATCGTTTGCTGATTCATCGGCTGTCCACTTTTCCCGCTCGCTCACCCGGCGGACGACCATTGGTCCGCACGGGGGGATGGACAGAAGCTGCGGACCAGCGTTAGTTTGGCATCTCCGAGGATTGCCATTCCGGCAAGCCTCGGGGCTGCTGTTTATGATTTAATACCGTGTCGGAAACGCGTTGGACTTGGATCAGGTATTGGAATTGTACCGGGCTTCGACTTTGGCGGACCGCCGTCCCGTGGATGAGCGTGAGCGCTTCGCCGCCATGCTCGCGAACGCCAATCTCGTCATTACGGCGTGAGACGGCGACTTGCTGGTGGGCATTTCTCGTTGTTCCACTGATTTCAGTTATTTTGCCTACCTCGCGGATTTGGCGGTGCGAGTTTCCCATCAACGTCGCGGAATCGGCAGCGAACTGATTCGTTTGACCCAGGTGGAAAGTGGCCCGAAGACCAACGTCTTGCTCCTCGCGGCTCCCGCCGCGGAAAAGTAGTATCCCCATATTGGGTTCACCAATTTTCCCCAGGCCTGGCTGTTGCGGGCGGGGGAAAAATTGCGGCCGACTGGAGAGGCCAAAGTCTAGACTCTAACGATCATCCGATAGGCGGGTGGGCTGGCTGTTCGTGTCCGGAATTGGACATGACGGCGGGCGGGGCGTTTGGTTTAATGACCGCCATCCATGAAACGATTTGCGTTCGTTCTCCGCGCCGGCTTGCTGCTGTGCTCCTGCTGGGGCGGTTGAATCCGCGGAGGAATTTTCCGTCTGGCACTCCTCGCCAATTCAGGAATTCCCTGTTGGTTTACCTCCCTCACAGCAGCGCCTGCCTGGCGTATGTTTGGCCTTTTGCGTAATCTACGTCAAGACACCAGAATTGCTTTCTGCCGGCTGTAAAAGTTTCAATCATCGCATTGGTATAATCGATTTATTGTGGCAGTTTAAAAAGGTTGCAGCTAATTGTAAAAAAGTTTAACCCGCAGTGGAAATTGGCATCTGCTGTAAAGCATTGTCCTGCACGATATTAGGATACATAGTCCAATATACTGGAATTCCACGCGAAAATTATACAAAAAAATATTGATAATTGTAACATTTGCTGTAAAATTTCTTTAGTCGTTCAAAATTACAAAGATTTGCGACCGGAGTTTCGAAAATTAATGAAAAAACAAAAATTTGACATGTTGGTTCTGTTTGTAGCCTTGTTGTTCTTTGCGGCAAACGCGAGCGCTGGTCATCACCCAGCCCCCGATGGCGGAGCCACCGCTTCCTTGTTTGCCGTCGGAGTTGCTGGCTTGGCGTTAGTCCGAAGAGTCTGCCGTTGATCGGTGCCGATCCAAACGCCCAGCAAATCGTTGGGTGCCTGAACCGTGGTGGTGGCTTCTGGGAGGGAGCTGATCGCCCGCAAATCAGGTGAATTCTCAGGTCGGCTTGGTTCTTGGCTGCCTTTCGATTCAATCGGGTTTCAAATCAGATTTGCCGAGTTCCGCTTTTCGTCTGTCTTTACGCGTTGTTGATTTCATTCGCAATGGGATGACGCGTCCTTATAGTGATTAGCTTGGCTCCATAAAATAAAGTTATATCTAATGGCAACTTTCACTCCCACAAATTTTAACGAAGTCGAAGGATTCCTAAGGTCGCCATTGGCCTTGGGATCGTGTTGCCCTGTTGCTGATTTTCCTGCCCGCAGAAATCCTCCCGCCCGCGCTCCCATGAATTCAAATCGCAAGTCCAGTTTTTGGCGCAATTTCGCCTTGGCATTCTTCGCCACCCTCACCGCTTTTCTCGGTCTGGCACAATCAAGTCGCGGGCAGACCCCGCCATGTGCCTTGATGATCGCCACGAACGTGAACCTGAACGCGGTTAACGCGATGGTTTCTGTTCCCTGGGCTTTCACTGGTGTTTACAAATCCAATGCGCTGGTTACTTCCTATTGCAGTAACTACATTTCCAGCAGTTCGGCGGCGGGCGTTCCGATCGGATCTTATGCCTGTTGGTGTGTGGATTGGGACGACAACATTGAAGCCGGGCCGAGTAATTACACCGCCCACGTCCTGGCTACGTGCGATCCTAATCTCAATGTCAACCTGACCAATCTTTACCTCTGGCATGATGCCGGTTTGTGGACCAACCCGGATGTATATGTTTCTCCGGCCACCTGGCAGAAGGTAAACTACCTCATCAACCATCGTGGAAGCTCGTTTTTTTATGATGTACAGATCGCCATTTGGCACTATGTGGGGGCGCGGGGGCCGACTGAAATTTATGATCCTTTCCAACCAATTTTTAATCCGCCGAACAACACCAATGACTGGAAGGCGTTGATTGCCGCTGCCGATGCCAATGCGGCGTCCTGGACTCCCAAGTGTGGTGACGTACAAGGGGTAATTCTAGCCATTAATCGATATCCTGTAGCGATTCAATTGCTGATGATTGAAGTGCCGATTCCTTGTACTACCAGCGTGGCGGTGAGCAAAACCGTTGCCTGCCTCCTGCCCGGCAATAGCTGTGGGACATTTAGCAAACTTGCCGCCGGCTATAAGGGGACGGCGGATCCCGGATTCTGCTACCAAATTGTGGTCAGCAACCCCGGCACCATCACCCTCACCAATCTTACGGTGAGTGACAACATGGTGGGTGACATCACGACCAATTTCTTCCCCAACCCCCATTCCAGCCTGGCTCCGGGGGCTTCCATCACGAATTTCTTCAAAATGTCCTGGGACGTTACCACCACGAACACGGTGACGGTTTCGGCGGCTTCGACCAAGAGTCTGACCAACATCGTCTCCGCCACGGACAGCGCCGTCGCCAAAGTGGACACCGCGGCGGTAACCTGCAATGTCTCGCTCACGGCCCCTTGCGATCTGGATGGTCGAACAAATGATAATCATGTGCTGCTCCCTGGTTGCGGCGGAGTTTGCGCGGTTACCTTCAACGTACTGGTCTGCAATCCGAGCGCGGTTAACCTGACTAACGTCACCATCACTTCGCCCGCCTTGGCGGCCTTGGATTGCAGCCTCCCGGCGCCCTTCAACCTTCCGGCCGGTACTTGTATCAACTATCAATGCACGGCCTCGCTCACCTGCCCCGGGGCGCCCCTGAATGTGAATGTTTCCGTGGTGGCCAGCGTCCAGACGGATTCCGCGCACTGCGGCTATGACATCAGCAGCGTTACCCCGGTCCAGGTGGTCAGCACTTGCAACGGCATGGTGGAGTGTGCGCCGACCACCAGCGGCGTCTCGGGTTACCTCTTTCTGGATTGCAGCTCCACGCCGGGCCAAAATCATCTGAACAACAACCCCGGTCCGGGCTTGTCCGGTTGCACCGTGAATTTGCTCGATGGCAGCAGCAACATCATTGCCACCACTGTCTCCGGTACGAACGGGGCTTATGCCTTTACGAATCTCCCGTTCGCGAACTATCGCGTCGCGGTGGTTTCCTCCACCAATGTGGTTCAAACTTACTCGGTTAGCGGCATAAATAACAATCAGATGGATGTCGGAGCCACCAATTGTGCCGGCGCTTCCTACGTCAATTTTGGTTACCGCGACAATCTCTCCGCGAGCGTCAATAGCGGCACAGTGTGTGACGGAACGCCCCTCAGTATGACGGCCACGGTGGGTGGTAATAGCGGGCCATATACTTATGCCTGGACGGGTCCTTCCGGTTTCACTGCGAACACCGCCACGATCAGCGCGACCGCCGCCGGTGTTTATAGCGTGACGGCCACTGATACCAATGGTTGCTCAGCCACGGGGATGGGTACGCTGACGGTCAATCCGGCCCCCAGCGTGTCGGTTAACAGCGGATCCGTTTGCGCGGGTTCGTCCCTCAGTCTGGTTGCCAAGATCGTCGGGGGCACTGGTCCCTTTACTTACGCTTGGACTGGACCGGCTGGATTTACCGCTGGCACCGCCTCCGTCAATGTGAGCGCGGCCGGCAGTTACAACGTCACCGTCACCGATGCCAACGGTTGCAGTGGCTCCGGCGCCGGGGTGCTCACGATCAACCCCACGCCCAGTGTTCTGGTCAATAGTGGCGCGGTTTGCGCCGGTGCCTCGTTGACGATGACCGCGAGTGTCACCAGCGGCACGGCTCCTTATACCTATGCCTGGACTGGTCCGAACGGCTTTAGCGCCGCCACCGCCTCCATCAGTGCGAGCGCCGCCGGGATATACTCTGTAACCGTGACCGACGGCAACGGTTGCTCCGGATCCGGTTCCGGCATTCTGACGGTCAATCCGAAGCCCACGGTGACGATCAACAGCGGTTCGGTATTTCAAGGCAATTCGCTCGTTATGACGGCGACGGTGGTTGGGGGAGTCGGTCCTTTCAACTATGCCTGGACCGGTCCCAACGGTTTCACCGCGTCGACGCCTTCGATTACCGTCTCAGTGGCGGGCACTTATGCGGTTAATATCATTGACGCCAATGGCTGTAGCAACGATCCCGCCTTGGGGCATGGCATCCTGACGGTAATTCCGCCGGTGACGATCGGCAACTTCGTCTGGGATGACGTCAACGGCGACGGTGTGCAGGATGCCGGCGAACCTGGTATTGCGGGGGTAACCGTGACCCTGACCGGCACGGACATCAACGGGGGCGCGGTAAACGCCAGCACCGTGACGGATGGCAACGGGCTTTATTCCTTTTCCGAACCGCCCGGCACCTACACGGTTACTGCGGTGACACCCGCGGGTTATGTTGCGACGGCGACCGGAATGGGGACAACTGCTACGGATAGCAATCCGAACGGCACCACGGTGACACTGGCCGCCGGGGGTAGCGATACGACGATTGATTTTGGGTACTACCTGCCGGTCATCATCGACCCCTATGTTTGGAATGATTCCAACGGGAATGGCATCCATCAAGACGGTGAACCCAATATCCCCGGGGTGACGGTAATCTTGACCGGAACGGATGGCACGGGCAATCGTGTCCATCAGACGACGATTACGGACACCAATGGGGCTTACTCCTTCACGGCTCCGCCGGGCACTTATACTGTGTCCGTTGTGACCCCTTTGGGTTACCTGCCTACCTTTACGGAGCCGGGGGCTGCGGGCACCGTCAGCCAGACCAATCATTGTTTGGTGTTCCTGCCGTCGGGTGGCAGTGTGACTAATCTTGATTTCGGGTTTTACCAACCCGTGACAATCGGTGATTTCGTCTGGAATGACGCGAATGCCAATGGCATCCAGGATAGCGGCGAAACCGGCCTGACTAATCTGTCCGTGACCCTGACGGGCACCGATGGGGCAGGGCGTGCGGTGAGCTTGACCACCCTGACCGACACGAACGGAAACTACGCCTTCACGGTGGCTCCCGGGACTTACACGGTGGCGGTCTCCACCCCGACGGGTTATGCCGCATCGATCACTGGTCAGGGAACGCCCTCCACCGACAGCAGTGGTAGCCCTGCGGCGACGACGCCAGCGTTTCTGCTTTCTGGTGGTAGCGATACCAACGTGGACTTTGGCTTCTACCGGGCGGTCGTCACGGTGAACAGCGGCAGCACCTGCTCCGGAACACCCTATTTGATGACTGCAACAATTACCGTCGGCGCCGGTCCCTTTACCTACGCCTGGGCTGGACCGAATGGTTTTTCTGCCGGCACGGCTTCAATTAATGCGACGGACGCTGGCAATTACACGGTCACGGTAACCGACGCGCAGGGTGCGGCCGGTAGCGCCAGTGCCACCCTGGTGGTTAATGCGACCCCCGTGGTGACCGTCAACAGTGGTTCGGTCTTCCAAGGCAATTCCCTGACCCTTGCTGCTTCGGTGAGCGGTGGTGCGGCGCCTTACACGTATGCCTGGAGCGGTCCAGCGGGTTTCACCGCCTCCACCGCCTCGATCAGCGTTAGCACCGCTGGCGCCTATTCGGTTACGGTCACCGATCACAATGGCTGTGGGGGTTCTGCCAGTGGCAATCTAGCGGTTATTTTGCCGGTAACGATTGGCAATTATGTCTGGAATGATGCCAACGGAAACGGGGTGCAGGATGGGAGTGAAGGCGGGATTGCCGGCGTGACTGTGACCCTGACCGGCACGGATATCAAGGGTGGGGCGGTGAGCACCTCGACCGTTACGGACAGCAATGGTCTTTATTCCTTCTCGGTGCCGCCCGGGACCTATTCGGTCAGCGTGGTGACGCCCGCGGGTTACGTGGCAACGGCAACCGGCCAGGGCACTGCTGGGACGGACAGCAACCCCAACGGCAGCACAGTGACCCTGGCGGACGGCGGCAACGACCAGTCAATTGATTTCGGGTTCTACCAAGCCGCAACGATTGGGGATTATGTCTGGAACGACGCGAATGCAAACGGCGTCCAGGACGCTGGCGAAACTGGCTTGACCAACCTGATGGTGACCGTGACGGGCACTGATGGGGCTGGCAACGCGGTGAGTTTGACCACCTTGACCGGCACCAACGGGAACTATTCGTTCACGGTGGCACCGGGGACTTACACGGTGGCCGTGGCCACGCCGGCGGGTTATGCCCCGACGATCACGGGTCAGGGAACCCCGGGCACGGACAGCAATGGCAGCCCGGCTGCGACCACCCCGGTCGTCCTGGCTTCCGGTGGCAGCGACGTTACCGTTGACTTTGGATTCTACCAGGAGGTCGTCACTGTTAATAGCGGCGCGACCTGCGCGGGCACGCCTTACTCCCTGACGGCAAGTATCGCGGTCGGAACGGGACCGTACACCTATTCCTGGACCGGCCCGAATGGTTTCTCCGCGGCGACGTCCTCCATCAGTGCGACGGATGCCGGGACTTATACGGTTACCGTGACTGATGCTCAAGGCGCGGTGGCTACGGCTTCCGGGGTGTTGACCGTGAACGCCTTGCCGACTGCAGTTGTCAATTCGACGGCAATCTGTGCCGGTGGTTCTGCCACGCTCACGGCAACCACTGCCGCCACCAATCCCTCCTACCTCTGGAGCCCTGGTGGTGCCACGACCGCTTCCATTGCGGTGTCACCTTCCTCGACCACGACTTACAGCGTTACCGTGACGGACGGCAAGACGGGTTGCGTCTCCCTCCCGGCCACCGGTACGGTGACCGTGAATCCGATCCCCACGGCCAGTGTGAATTCGACAACGATTTGCGCAGGCAGCAGCGCGACTTTGGTTGCGACGACCACCGCTTCCGCCCCCGTCTACCTTTGGACTCCGGGAGGTGCAACGACGGCCTCCATTACGGTATCGCCCGCTTCGACCAGGACTTATAGTGTCACCATCACCGATGGCAGAACCGGTTGTGTCTCGGTTCCTGCTGTTGGAACTGTGACCGTTAATCCGAAGCCCGTGGTGAGTGTGAACAGTGGTGCGACCTGCGCGGGCAGCGCCCTGACGCTCGCCGCCACGGTCAGCAGCGGCACGGGTCCCTTCACTTACGCCTGGACCGGTCCGAACGGCTTCACCGCTGCGACCTCCTCGGTGAGCGTGACGAACGCGGGCACTTACGCGGTGACGGTGACCGACAGCAATGGTTGCACGGGTAATGGTTCGGGTGTGCTGACGATCAATGCCAAGCCGGTGGTGACAGTCAATAGTGGTGCGGTGCCCCAGGGCAGTGCGCTGACGATGACGGCCACGGTGGGCAGCGGCGCGGCCCCTTACAGCTACGCTTGGAGCGGTCCGGCTGGATTCTCCGCCACGACTGCTTCGATCAGCGTGACCAATGCCGGCAACTATTCGGTGACCGTGACGGATGCCAATGGCTGCACGGGCACGGGCTCGGGTGTGTTGACGGTCAATCCGAAGCCCAGCGTCACGGTGAATAACGGCGCGACCTGCGCCGGTGGTTCGCAAATGCTGACGGCCTCGGTGAGCAGCGGCACAGCGCCCTTCACTTATGTCTGGAGCGGTCCGGCTGGCTTCACGGCCACCACGGCTTCGATCAGTCCGACCAACGCCGGCACCTATTCGGTGACCGTGACCGACGCCAATACCTACACGGCGACGAGTTCGGGTGTGTTGACGGTCTATCCGAAACCGGTGGTGAGTGTGAACAGCGGCGCGACCTGCGCGGGCAGCGCCCTGACGCTGGCCGCCACGGTGACCAGCGGCACGGGTCCCTTTAGTTACGCTTGGACCGGTCCGAATGGCTTTACCGCCGCGACCTCCTCGGTGAGTGTGACCAATGCCGGCACCTACGCGGTGACCGTGACGGATTCTCATGGTTGCACTGGCAACGGCTCGGGTGTGCTGACGGTCAATGCGAAGCCGGTGGTGACAGTCAATAGTGGTGCGGTGCCCCAGGGCAGCGCGCTGACGATGACGGCCACGGTGGGCAGCGGCGCGGCTCCCTACAGCTACGTTTGGAGTGGTCCGGCGGGCTTCTCCGCCACGACGGCCTCGATCAGCGTGACCAACGGCGGTACCTACTCCGTGACGGTGACGGATGGCAATGGCTGCACGGGCACGGGCACGGGTGTGCTGACGGTTAATGCGGTACCAACCGTCACCGTGAACGGCGTGACGGTGAACAGTGGTGCGGTGTGCAGCGGCAGTGCCTTTACCTTCACCGCTGCGGCTTCCAGCGGCACGGCTCCCTTTACTTACGCCTGGACTGGCCCGGCTGGCTTCACGGGGACGACGGCCTCGATCAGCGCGACCAATGCCGGCATCTACTCCGTGACGGCGACGGATGCCCATGGCTATACCGCCACGGGTTCCGGTATCCTCACTGTCAATCCCAAGCCGGTGGTGGTGGTTAACAGCGCCACGGCTTGCAGCGGCAGCGCAGCAACTCTGACCGCCACGGCGACGAATGTCACGGGCGCCCTGACCTACGCCTGGACCGGTCCCAGCAGCTTCACGGCGAGCACGGCCTCGATCAGTGTGACCAACCCCGGCACCTACACGGTGACGGTGACAAGCGCCAGCGGTTGCGCCGGCACGGGCTCGGGTGTGTTGACCGTTAATCCCAAGCCGGTGGTGGTGGTTAACAGCGCCACGGTTTGCAGCGGCAGCGCGGCAACTCTGACCGCCACCGTGACCAATGTCACGGGCGCCCTGACCTACGCCTGGACGGGTCCCAGCAGCTTCACGGCGAGCACGGCCTCCATCAGTGTGACCAACGCCGGCACCTACACCGTGACGGTGACGAGCGCGAGCGGTTGCACCGGCACGGGGGCGGGTGTGCTGACGGTCAATCCCAAGCCGGTGGTGGTGGTTAACAGCGCCACGGTTTCCACCGGCAGTGCGGGAACTTTGACCGCGACGGTCACGAATTCCACGGGCGCCCTGACCTACGCCTGGACCGGCCCGAGCAGCTTCACGGCTTCGACCTCCTCGATCAGCGTGACCAACGCCGGAACCTACACGGTGACGGTGACGAGTTCGAGCGGTTGCACCGGCACGGGTTCGGGTGTGCTGACCGTCAGTCCCAAGCCAGTGGTAGTGGTTAACAGCGCCACGGTCTGCAGCGGCAGCGCGGCAACCCTGACCGCGACGGTTACGAATGTCACGGGCGCCCTGAGCTACGCCTGGACCGGCCCCAGCGGCTTCACGGCGAGCACGGCCTCCATCAGCGTGACCAACGCCGGCACCTACACGGTGACGGTGACAAGCTCCACCGGTTTTACCGGGACGGGTTCGGGTGTGTTGACCGTCAATCCCAAGCCGTTGGTTGCGGTGAATAGCGCCGCGGTTTGCACCGGCAGCGCCGCGACCCTGACCGCTACGGTGACGAATTGCACCGGCGCCCTGACTTACGCCTGGAGCGGCCCCAGCAGCTTCACGGCAAGCACGGCCTCGATCAGCGTGGCCAACCCTGGCACCTACACGGTGACGGTGACGAGCGCCAGCAGTTGCACAGGCACGGGCTCCGGCACGGTAACTCTGAGTGCGGCTCCCTCCGCCGTTATCACCGGACCGGGGACGATCTGTCCGGCCTCCCTCGGTAATATCTACACCGCTCCTGCGGGTCTCACCTACGCCTGGTCCATCACCGGTGGGGGCTCGATTGTTGGTTCCGCCACCGCTCAGAGTGTGAGCGTGTCGGCCGCCAGCGCCTGCAGCACGAACTTCGTGCTGACGCTTAAAGTCACCGCCGCCGGTGGTTGCACCAACACTGCGGCTGCGACCGTGACGGTCAAGAGCACCACGTCTCCGCTTATGGTTTGTCCGGCCAATATCACGCTGACCAATACGGTTTTGCGCAACTATTGCACCTACAATCAAAGTGACTGGGGCGCGGCTCCCCGCAACGGCAATGCGGGAGGTCTCCTCTGCACCAACTTCAGCCGGGTTTACACCAATGGCTATTGCCAGGTGGGAAGCTCCCGCGTCTTGAGGTGCACCACGCCCACGGCCCTCCAGAACTGCCTGCCCTTCGGCGGTTCGCCGGGTTACCTCCCCACGAGTTATGTGAATCCTACCACCTGCGGGGCGGGCACGTTTAGTTCCCGTGTGCTGTGTTTGCAATTGAATGTGGATTTCAGTGACTCCAGCGCGCTGCCGGGATGCACGGGCAAATTGGGCGATTTGGTCCTCCAGGACACGAGTTCGGGCTGCCATGGCAAGTCCGTCCGGCAAATCCTGAGCCTCTGTAACACGGCCCTCGGCGGGGGTGACATTTCGACCTCCGGTTGCTCCATCAGTGATCTGGATACGCTGTGCGACAACCTGAACAACTCCTGCCGCGGCGGGACGAACAACGCCTGGTGCACCTCGCACTTGGGTTGCGGTACCAACTCGAGCAACCTCCCGCTGCCTTCCGTGACCGGTTCCCCGACGGTCACTGACAGCTGTGACTCGACCCCGACGGTGACCTACTCGGACTCGGTGGTTAACGGCAGTTGCGCCGGTAGCATGGTTATCACCCGCACTTGGAAAGCAGTGGATCTCTGCGGCAACACCTCCACCTGCACCCAGACCATTACCCTGGGTGACAACGTGGCCCCAGTGCTCACCTGCCCGCCGAACATCACGATCACCAACGCAGCCCCGCACACGTATTGCAGCTTCAGTGAAACCAACTGGAACTGCACTCCGAGCGGCTACAATGCGGGCAGCTTGCTTTGCACCAACTTCGCGAACGTTTATCGCACCAACGGTTGCATTCAGATCGGTCTCAGCACCAACAAATGGGTGAAGTGCACGACCGCCAATTCCGTCCGGAATTGCCTGCCGAGCTCGGGCACCCCGACGAAGCTGACGGCCTGCTACACCAATCCCGCGACCTGCGGTGGCGGCACCTTCGGGAGCCATGTCCTCTGCCTCCAGTTGAACGTGGACTTCAATGATTCCGGAGTCATCCCGGGTTGCAACGGCAAATTTGGCGACCTCGTCTATCACGACTCCGCCTCGCTTTGCGACGGCAAGAAGGTGCGGGACATCCTCAACCTCTGTCACAAGGGGTTGGGTGGTGGGGACCTCAGTGGTGATGGTTGCCAGGTTAGCGATCTGGATGGATTGTGCGACAACCTGAACCGCTCTTGCGAAGGCGGCAAGGTCAGCGACTGGTGCAAGTCTCATCTGTCGGAAAGCACCAATTGTGTCCCGACCACGACGCAGACTGGCACCGCTACCGCGACGGATAACTTCGACGCCCATCCGGTGATTACCTATTCGGATGTGGTCACCCCCGGGAGCACCCCGGGTGAGTCCGTGATCTTCCGGACTTGGAAAGCGGTGGACTCTTGCGGCAACGTCAGCACCTGCACTCAGACGATTACCATCAGCAATCCCTGCGGCGGCAGCATCAGCGGGTCGGTGATGCGGGATTGTGATTCCAACGGGCTGATCAACGCTAATGACTTGGGCTTCACCGGGGTTGCTGTGACCCTGAAGAACAGCAATGGCGTCGTGGTCGCAGCGACCACAACTGACAACAATGGCGCGTATTCCTTCACGGGTCTCGTGGCCGGGAAATACTCGGTCGTGGTGACCTCCCCGGTGAATTGCAAGCAGACCTATGATCCGGATGCGATCCTGGACGGAATCAAATCAGTGACGCTCACGAATTGCCAGAGTGTGTCCGCTGTGAAGTTCGCTTACGCCGGGAATACACCGAGTTGCTCGGTTACGGTTCGGGGCCCCAGTTCCTGCCATGTGGGCGACACGATTACTTACACCTGCACCGTGACCAACACCGGGAATTCCTGCTACACGGGCGGCGTGGACGTGAACAGCCCGGATTGCGGCAGTTGGCACTTCACGTATCCCACCCCCCTCGGGCCGGGCCAGAGCTGCGTCTTCACCAAGACCTACACCACCCAACCCTATGATCGTGGTAACTTCACCTGCCATGCCACCGCCACGGGTCATTGCTCGCCGGGGATTGGCGATACTTCGGGCAATCATTATTGCACCACCCAGGTCAACTGGTAGACCGTTGCCCTGACGACTCGAGTAATCGATTAAAATATCAGGCGCGGGCGCGGTCGTGCGATAGATCTTGGGAGGGATCAGCTCGGCCGCGCTTCCGCTTTTGTGGGGGACAAAACTGCATCATTCGGGTGGATTATCGGCTCGTCCAGTTTTCCCGGTCGCAATCAGGTTGCTCACTCAGCGCATGATCTGCAGTCCGCATCGGGGGATGGACAGAAGCTGCGGACCAGCGTTAGTTTGGCAGCTCCGAAGATTGCCATTCCGGCAAGCCTCGGGGGCTGCTTTTTATGATTGAATACCGTGTCGGAAACGCGTTGGACTTGGATCAGGTATTGGAATTGTACCGGGCTTCGACTTTGGCGGATCGCCGTCCCGTGGATGAGCGCGAGCGCTTTGCCGCCATGCTGGCAAACGCCAATCTCGTCATTACGGCCTGGGACGGGGACTTGCTGGTGGGCATTTCCCGTTGTTCCACCGATTTCAGTTATTTTACCTACCTCGCGGATTTGGCGGTGCGAGTTTCCCATCAGCGCCGCGGCATCGGCAGCGAACTGATTCGTTTGACCCAGGTGGAAAGTGGCCCGAAGACCAACGTGCTGCTCCTCGCGGCTCCCGCCGCGGAAAAATACTACCCCCATATTGGATTCACCAATTTTCCCCAAGCCTGGCTTTTGCGGGCGGGGGAAAAATTGCGGCCGGCGGGGGAGGCCAAAATGTAGACCCTCACGATCATCCGCGCGGCGGGTAGGCTGGCCTTTCGCGTCCGGAATTGGACATGACGGGGGGCGGGGAGTTTGGTTTAATGACCGCCATCCATGAAACAATTTGCGTTCGTTCTCCGCGCCGGATTGCTGCTGTGCTCATGCTGGTTTATGGCCGCTTCTGCGGGAGCGGTCGAACCGGCGGAGGAATTTGCCGTCTGGCCCGGCAATCCGCCGGGACCAAACCGGGATCGTGGCCCGGAGAAATTGCTGACGGGACGCCCGCGCCCCTTTTACCAGATTACGGATGTGTCGCATCCGACGGTTTCGGTTTTTCTGCCCCCGCGGGAGCGCCGGAGCGGAGCAGCCGTATTGGTATTGCCGGGTGGCGGTCTGCAACGACTCGCCATCGAGCATGAGGGGTTGGAAGTGGCGGCCTGGCTGAATTCCCTCGACATCACCGCATTTGTTCTGAAGTACCGCGTGCCGGAGCGCGCCCCGGTGGCGTTGCAGGATGTCCAGCGCGCCATGAGCCTGATTCGGGCGCGGTCAGCGGAGTGGGGCATTGATCCGGATGACCTCGGGGTGGTGGGTTTCTCGGCAGGCGCCGAGCTTGCCGTCTGGTTGGCAACGCATTACGGGGAGCGACAATACGAAGCGCAGGACGCCAGTGACCGATTCTCCACGCGTCCAGCCTATGCCGCCCTGATCTATCCCGGCGGCTTGACCCAGGGTGGACCGCTGCAAATCAAGGAGGTGCTCGCGAGTCGGATCAACGCTGATACACCGCCCATGTTTGTCGCCCAAGCCAACGATGACAGCTCCGAGAACAGCCTGGCGATTGTGGCGGCACTCAAGCGGGCGCACGTGCCGGCGGAACTGCACATTTATCAGGAAGGGGGCCATGGGTTTGGCGTGCGAACCACGGGGGCGCCGGTGGGAGGTTGGAAGGAGCGCTGGCGGGAATGGCTGGCGTGGCAGGGTTTTCTCGACGAGGCGTCGGTGCGGGCCTCCGCCCGGGAGATCGCCAACACGACCAATGATGCGGTGATTGCCGTGAACACCCGGTTCCCGAATGCCGGGATTCCCGCCGCCTATGCCGTTCAAAAGCGGGTGGTGCGTGCCCAGATTCGGAATAAGCAGCGGGTGGCCGGATTCTGTGTGGAAGATCTTGTTCCTAGCGGCGCTGGCAGAGTGGTCGCGCGGACTCTCCCGAGTGGGGTGGTGTTCCAGGCCTCGCTGGCCAAATCTGGAGAAACCGCAATTTTGCCCTCAATGGCGGCCGGGGCCGGTCGTTTGGTGCCGGGATTGGCCTACATGATCAGCGTGGATTTTTCCTTTCAAATTGCCACCGCTACCCAGGCCGTGGGAGCTTTTTCCGCCGTTCTTCCGTTTGTGGAGCTGCGCAGCGGTTCCCCGTCTTCCCCAACAGCCGATTCCTCCTGGAATCGGATTGCGAATAATCTGGGCAAAACCCGGTTTGTCGTTGGCTCCACCACCGTTGCGCCGGAAAATATTCCGGGCGATCTGAAAGTGAGGATCGGCAGGGACACTGCTTCGACCGTCGATTTTGGGACGGGGATGAAGCCCGCCGGTCGCTCTTGGGAGGAGCTTCGCCAGATTCTCAACCAGATCACAGGAGAGGGATACACCCTGCATGCCGGCGATCTGATTTTTTGTCCGGCCTCCGCCAATGAGGAGCCTTTGGCCGCTTTACCAGGCCGGTACGATGTGGACTTTGGGGTTTTGGGCAAAGTGGAGTTCACAGTCCGTTAATCAGGGCCGGCACCGGCTCATTGCAATCACCTTGGCAGGCACTATATTTGGGTACCGTTCGTGATTTCGGGAGCGAATGGGCCGGTCAGGATGTCAGTGGATTTGTCGCCGAGAACGGCTCCGGATACCTTGGCCCCAGTTTGAGTGGTCCCGGAAGGGATGGATGCGATTATGCAAATGGCAAAGCGGATATTTCTATTTTTGATGGTCAACCTGCTGGTGGTGACCACGGTTTCGATCATCTTGGGAGTCCTTGGGGTCGGGCGTTTCTTTCCCCGGGGTGGCCTCGGTTCTTTGGCCGTGATCTGCTTGGTGTGGGGTTTTGTGGGAGCCTTCATTTCGCTGGCCCTCTCTCGTGTATTGGCCAAATGGATGATGGGGGTCCAGGTCATTTCGCCCGCTACCACGGATCCTGACTTGCGCGCATTGGTCAGCCTGGTCCACAAGTTGGCCCGGGCGGCGAACTTGCCGGCGCTCCCGGAAGTGGGCGTTTATGAATCCGAGGAGATCAATGCCTTCGCCACGGGGCCAACCCGTTCCCGGGCGCTGGTGGCGGTATCTTCCGGATTGCTTGCCCGCATGCGGCCAACGAAATCTCGGGTGTCATTGCCCATGAAATTACGCATGTGGCCAACGGGGACATGGTGACCATGACGCTCGTGCAAGGCGTGATCAACGCGTTCGTGATGTTTCTGTCCCGGGTGCTGGCATTTTTCGTCATGCAAGCCTTGCGCGGGCGGGATGATGAGGACCGGGACCGCGGGGGCGGTTTTTGGATCCAGTGGTTGCTGGTTCAATTGTTTCAGATGGTATTTTCCTTTTTTGGCTGGATCGTGGCGAATTGGTTTTCCCGGATCCGCGAATACGCGGCCGATGCGGGTGGAGCCAGATTGGCCGGCCGGACCAACATGATCCAGGCGTTGCAGGCTTTGCAGCGGCTGAATGATCCCGCAATATTGGCGGCCGAGGCGCAAAACGCGCCGGCTTTCGCCGCCTTCAAAATATCGGGCGGCGGCAACTACTTAAACCTGCTTTTGTCGGATCATCCGCCATTGGAGGAGCGCATCGCGCGGCTGGAGCAGGGGACCTATTGAAAGCACCCATGAATTTCGTCACGCACCTGGAGTGTGCCAATTGCGGTTTGCAGTATGACGCGTTGCTGGTTCACAATTTGTGCACCGTCTGTCAGCGTCCCATGTGGGTCAAGTATGATTTGGAGGCGATTCGCCGGGCCTTCCCCAAAGCCAAATTAGCCGGCCGGCCGCCCACCCTCTGGCGTTATCTGGAATTGCTACCGGTCCGGGACCCGGCGAAAATCGTCTCCCTCACGGAAACGGTATCGCCGATTCTGGAAACCAGTCGCCTCGGTGCCACGCTGGGCGCCCGGCGGTTGTACATCAAGGATGAAAGCCGCCTGCCCACAGGCAGTTTCAAGTCGCGCGGCATGGCCATGGCCATCACCAAGGCCAATGAGTTCGGCATTAAGAAGGTAGCCGTGCCCACCGCCGGGAATGCCGGCGGCGCGCTGGCGGCTTATGCCGCCCGGGCGGGCATGGCCGCCTACGTGTTCATGCCGGAGGATACCCCGGTCATTAACCAGAAGGAATGCTACCTGGCGGGGGCCAAGACTTTTTTGGTCAACGGTTTGATCACGGATTGCGGTCGCATCGTGGGGGAAGGGCGCAAGACCAAGGGTTGGTTCGATGTTTCCACGCTTAAGGAGCCCTATCGTATTGAGGGGAAAAAGACCATGGGCCTTGAACTCGCCGAACAGTTTGATTGGGAATTACCAGATGCAATCCTGTATCCCACGGGCGGGGGCACCGGGTTGATTGGCATGTGGAAAGCCTTTGCCGAATTGGCCGCCCTCGGTTGGCTGAAATCGGATCGGCGCCCGAAAATGTTCGCCTGCCAGAGCGAGGGTTGCGCGCCCATCGCCACGGCCTTTGCCCGGGGCGAACGCTTTGCCCCCAAATTTGAGCCGGCCGTCACCATTGCCAGTGGCATTCGCGTGCCCGCGGCGGTGGGTGATTTCATGATCCTGGATGCCGTGCGCGCCAGCGGCGGGGAAGCCCTGGCCACCCCGGAGGCGGATATTCCCAAATGGATGAAGCTCGCCGCTTCGCAGGAAGGGATTGCGTTGTGCCCCGAAACCGCGGTTTGCCTGGGCGCCTTGGAAGTCCTCTTGCAACGGGGCGTGCTGCATCCGGAAGAACGCATCCTGATTTTCAACACCGGTGCCGCGCAAAAATACCCCGAGGCTGTCCACGAGCAACTGCCGCGTTTGGATATCGGTCAGCCCATCAACTGGGCGGAAATCTGATTACTGCACCTTGGTTTTGCGGCGGCGAAAGCGGGTTCAGAGCAGGTTGGCTTGGGAATAGGACGGCGCCGCTTCGAGGACCACGGTGGGGCAGGGGGTGTGCTGGGCGGTGAGCCGCACCTGCACATGGGTGGCGCCAATCTTTTGCATCCGCTCCGTAACCACTTCCAGGGCCAGATCGGGGCGGTTGCACTCCCGACTCAGGTGCCCGAGGTAAAGATGTTGCAACTCGGCGGACATGATGGTTTGGGCCGCCTCGGCCGCATCGGTATTCGACAAATGCCCATGGCGCCCGGCAATCCGCTGCTTCAAGCTCCAGGGGCGGCTGGATTCCTGGAGCATCTTGAGGTCGTGATTGGCTTCCAGGATCAGGAAGTTCGCCGGGCGGACGCGTTCCAAGGCCAGTTTGGTCGCATGGCCGAGGTCGGTCAGGAATCCCACTTTGCCGCCCGGAGTACGCAATAGGTAACCCACCGGATCCACGGCGTCGTGGGGTATGGGGAACGTGTCCACCGTGATGTCCCCAATGTCGAAACTGGCGCCGGATTTGAAAAGGCGGCAGTCGAATTTGTTCTTCAACGCGTATTCCAGCGCGTCTTTGGTGTCCCGATTGCAGTAAATCGGGATGTTCAGCTTGGCACTCAGGGCCGTGAGGCCGTTGATGTGGTCACTGTGTTCGTGGGTGATCAGGATGCCGGACAATCCCTCCGGGGCGCGGCCGATTTCCGCGAGGCGCTGGCGGACCTGGCGTCCGCTGAAGCCGGCGTCCACCAGCAACCGCGTTTCCGCAGTCTCGACGTAGGTGCAATTCCCGCTGGAACCGCTCCCCAAAATGGTGATTTGAACCGGCACTCTCCTACGGTAGGGCGGGACGGAGGGTCGGGCAACTTCTTTCAGACCACGGGCACGGTTACGGCGCCTTTCCGGCCGGCACCGGTCCCGGTTTCGCCAACACCCCGTGGTTGGTGAGGTTCAGCACCATCCCGGATTGCCAGGCGATTTCCTGGCGGTCCACTGTCAGGACCCGGGGAAGGAATTGGATCTCGTGACCGAAAAAATTGAATGCCAACGTTCCCGGCAGAAACGTGGGGTCCATGAACAGGCACTGGCCGAAGGGCACTTCAAATGGCACCTCGCGGGCCTGATCGAAGCGCACGGTGGCGTTGGTGGGGGGGACGCTCTGGCGGGGAAAGTTAAGCCGTATGCCCTCCAGCTTGAGTTTGGGCTGGCGGACGATCACCCCCGGCACGTCACTGGCATCCGCGGTGAACGTCACCTCCCATGGACCGTTCCGCGTCCGGCGGTTTTCGATCCAGGAATAGGCAATGATATACATCGCCAGGGCGATGAGGAAAGCCAGGGCGACATGCTTCCAAGGGCCAGACGGCTTCATGCTATTCGATCAGACTTTCGCCATAACTGGAGACCTTGCCGTCATTGATCAGGAAAATGGTGTTCCAATGTTTCAACATCGTGTTCGGGCGTTCACATTCCAAATAAGTCACCCCGCGCCGGTTGAACCGATTGTCGGCGCTGACCAGGGTGCATTCAAAGCCATGGTGCTTCATGATCTTTTGGGCTTCCTTCACGGACGTCCCCAGGGGCACCCAGTGATGCACTTCCTGCTCAAATTTCTCGGGATCAGTCGAGGCGCACCCCGCCGCCAGGCCGCCGGCCAGACCCAGGCTCAGAATCAATCGGGACCATTTCATATCAGGATTTTAGGCACCACGTAAGGCGCCCGGTAATCACGGGTCAGGAGTTGGTTGGCTTTGCTGTTGCCCGTGAAGCGTTCAGCTTTCGGGTCCATTTTCAAAAACTCGCCGAAGGTGGCCGGCGTTTTGGCCAAGTCCACCCCATTGAGGCCAAGATGTTCCTGCATCCGCTGGAGACAGTCCAGCGCATCCGCGTTGCCGTGGAGTTTTTCCCGCATTTTTTCCGGCGCCGCCGCCTTGCCCAGCAGGTAGGAAATATTCCCGGTGTGGCAAAGGGCGCTGGAGAGGTGGCCTTCGAGGATGTCCGCCGCCAGGTCCCCCGATTTGCGGCTCCGCACGGCCTTGATGAAATTTTCGAAATGATCCCCCGAAGCGTCAAAGGTCCGCGCTTTCCGGCCTTTGTCATCATAAACCTCGGCCTTCGAATAGCTGGGGATCACGATCGATCCATACTCGCAATCAATTACCACGCCCACACTCGCCCCGCGCATATTGTCCATTTTTTCCGTGCCGGTCTTCTGGGGCAGACCGCGCACCTCAAAGATCAAGGGCGCCTTTTTGTAGGCATGCACCACCGTGAGGGTGTTGGGGGTGGTGGCGTCATCTTCATAGCCCAGCCGGCCGCCAAAGCAGAAGACGTGCGGCGAAAGTTCCTTTTCCCCCAAAGCCCAACGGGCGATATCCATCTGGTGGATGCCCTGGTTTCCCAGGTCGCCATTGCCGGTCGGCCAAACCCAATGCCAATCGTAATGCAATTTGGCCCGGCGGAGCGGGTCTTTCGGGGCCGGACCGCACCAGAGATCATAATCCACCGAGTCCGGCACTTTCTGGTCGCCTTCCGTTTTGCCGATGCTGGCCCGGCGCTTGTAGCAGAGTCCCCGCGCGCGGATAATCTTCCCCAGATTGCCTTCATGCAGCCAGGCCATGGCCTCGATCAATCCCTTGCTGGATCGACATTGCGTGCCGGTTTGGACGATGCGGTCATAGTGGCGGGCGGCGTTCACCAATTGGCGGCCTTCCCAGACATTGTGGCTCACCGGCTTTTCCACATAGACGTCCTTGCCGGCCTGTACCGACCAGATGGCCGCGAGCGAATGCCAGTGGTTGGGGGTGGCGATGGAGATGGCATCAATGTCCTTGTTCTCCAGCAGCTTCCGGATGTCCGTGTAGCCCGTCACCTCCACCTTTTTATCCTTCAGCATTTGCACGCCGCGTTCCAGCACCTTGGAATCGACATCGCACAGGGCCACCAGGCGCACCCCCCTTGAGTTTGCTGTAGCCCTCGATGTGATCCTTTCCGCGGCCATAAAAGCCCACGACCGCGACCCGAATGTCCTCGTTGGCACCCCGCGGTTGGAAGTTCGTCGTGCGAACGGGCATTTTCGCGTTGGGGGTCTCGCAGCCTGTAAACACGGGCAGCATCCCGAGGGACGTGGCGGCGAGAGCCGAAGTGCGGAGGAAATTGCGGCGATCCATGGGTTTCATTGCGTGGCTTGGAGTTGGGAGCCCGGTTGGGCCAGCTTGGTTTGCAGTCGGGGTTGGGAAGGATTCGAGATATATTCCAGATATTTGCCGGCGATACCGGCCTGCTTTTCATCGCCGTCGTGCAGAATAATCCGGTAGCGAAACGTGAGGCTTTGGCCGGCCGGGATCTTCAAATTCCCGGCCCCCGCAGGTTGTTTCTCGAAATCATGCAGACCGAAGGGATTGGCCGCAAAGAGACCATAATCCCGCACATGCCAGGTCGTCGGATGGCGCGGGTTGGCGGGATGATCAAACATCGCGATACCGACTATTCGGTCGCCCACCGGACCATAATAATCCACCCAATCCGCGTGTTTACCCCAAGTGTCCCCGTCCCGGACGCCGGTGCTGTTGACGATATGACCCGCGGACGGCACGCCCTTGGGACCTTTGAGCCGCATGGTTTCGGCGATGCGCAAGGCCATGGTGCCCTCCTTGGTATCACCGAACGTGACGTCCCCGTTGGCGGCATGGAGCGTGACTTCGAAATCGATCATCCGGACATCGGTCCGGCTGTAGAAACGCATGACGCGGTCATCGGTGCAAACAACCACGCCGTCCGCCCCCACCCATTTATCCTTGGTGCGAATGACACCCGTCTCGCGGCCGGAGGTGATCTCCGTGAATCCGTCATGGACGATTTTGCCGAACTGCTTTTCCTCCGACCAAAAATCGCGGCCATTGACCGCCCCATGGGCAAACCAGAGCGACCGGTGATGCGGGTGATCGTGTTCCTCGTTTTCGCCGGCTTCCAAGGGCCATTTTCGGGTCATGGGGACTTCGCCGGGACCGAGCAGGGGGTAGAAATAGGGACGGGGCACATCGGCGAAATGATATTCCGTGAAGGGTTGGCCATTGATTGCCACCTTGACCGTGGCGGGCCCCGGGGTCAGGTGGACCCCGACGTCGGGCGGCAATTCGCGGAGCCGCGTGCAGCAACCGCTGAGCAGGAGCAGCGGGACCAGCGCCAGAACGGACGATTTCGGGAACATGTTGTGGCCGTTTATATTCCGCTGCGCCCGCCTTGGCAAGCGGAAGTGGTGACGGCAAGCGGGCATTGATTCCAACCTTGCCAACCATTGCGGCATGGCGTTTGGTAGCCGGGTGTTGATTGCCCTGCACAAGCCTTTTGGCGTGCTTTCCCAGTTCACCCCGGACGGTTCGCCGAACCGGACGCTGGCGGATTTTGGCCTGCCCAAAAGCATTTATCCCATTGGACGGCTGGATGCCGATTCGGAGGGGTTGCTTTTGCTGAGCGATGAGGCGGAATTGAACCAGCGCCTCCTGCATCCCCGGCAGGCGCACGAACGACTTTATTGGGCCCAAGTGGAGAAGGCGCCGACTGCCGATGCCCTGCGCAGTTTGGCCTGCGGCGTGGAAATCCAGGGGCGGCGGACCCTGCCGTGCCGTGCCTGGCTACTGGCCCCGCAACCAGAGGTTGCCCCGCGCGTGCCCCCCATCCGGGTGCGACTGAGCATCCCCACGGCCTGGATCGGCCTCGAATTAATCGAAGGCAAGAATCGCCAGGTCCGCCGGATGACCGCGGCAATCGGGCATCCCACCTTGCGGCTCCTCCGGGTGCGGATCGGCGATTTCGAACTGGTTGATCTCCCGGCCGGGACCTGGCGGGAATTGTCCCGGGCGGATCGCGAACGGGTGCTGAGTTCGCCCGCCGCTCCGCGGTAGCCCCACCGGTTGGTACCCACCCGGCCGTTGGACCGGCGGGGTTGGCTGGCGTTCGGGGATGTTCGGGGACGGTTACTTGCCGACGTTCAGGAATTTGGCGGCGTTCTTGGTGTCGCTCGTGCGCGCGATTTGGGCGGTCTTGCTCTTGGCCTCAATTTGCAGCATCCAGCTGAAATTGGCATTGCCGGTTTTGCCAAAGTGATTGTTCTCCCCAAAAATCGGCGTGGGGTTGCCCTGGGCATCGCGCAGGATTTTGCCGGAGGCGTCCTTTTTGAAGCCAATGCAGATCCCGGAGGAGTAATGGCAGCCCACGCAACTCTCGGTGCCGATGACCATGGTGGGATCAATGCTGGGCGAGGTGGGGGGCAGGCGGTCGTCTTGTTCCAGCGGGCCAGCCTCCTGCAGACCTTTCTGGAAGTAGGATTCCATGGTGGTATTGATGAGGAAGACTGGAACCACATCGCCTGGCGTCTTATGCGTAATGCTTTCCGGCGCGCTCGCGTTGCCGCCGGCGAACGCCGGGGCGTTGGGGTGGATGGGCCATTGCGTGCCGATCAATTCATAGTGTTGAAACACGGAATTGGCGGAGCGCAAAAGCGCCTGCACCTGTGCGTTGAGGGCCATGACGTCGTTGCTCAGGGTCTGGTCCAAAGGGTTCAACTGGCCCTGGGTGGGCACCTCCACGCGGGTCAATTGCACCGGGGTGGTGGTCAGGCTCTCGATCCAGGTGGTTGCGCTGGCCGCCGGTGCGGGCACGGGAAAGCCCGTCGCGGGATCAATGACGGCATTCTTGGTGGGGAGGATATTCGGCGGCGCCGGGGACGCGGGATTGTTGAAGCTGGGAACACTGTATTTGCCATTGGCCATCCGGTTGCTGCGCACGTTGTCCACCTGCTCAAAGGTGGCCCAGATCCATTCGGGTGAAGAAACGGTATGCAGGGAGATGTGCATGCCGACCAGGCCCGCTTCGATCTCCCGGGTGGCCATCGTGGTCTGGCCGGGGGCCGCGGGTTCGGCAAGATTCACCTTGATCCTGGATATGTAGAAGCGGCTCCGGTCATCGTTGGTCCCCATCTCCTTCCAGGAAAGTTTGATTTCAATCGCGCCGTGCTTGCGGTGACGCAGATTGACCGGAAATTCCACCTGGTTGCTGTCCGCCCGCTGGCTGAAAGCCACCTGGCCCTCCAGGTTGTAGAGTTCGTTTTCGATGAGATAGTCCGCCTCTTCGCGGTTGACGAGCACTTCGTAGCGGACCCACTTGCCATTCTGGTCCACGAGCGGGCCGGTGAAGGCCTGGAAGTTTTGGTCCGCGCTGCTGGTATGTTGCCGCCAGGCGGCTTTGGCCCGGAAGGCGGATTGACTCGCGGCGAGATTGTCCTGGGCATCCCAGGCGGCGGGTGTGGCACCGTTGGGGAGGAAGATGGTGTCGATGTTACGCCAGTAACTCCACACGCGCGGGCTGGTATTGTCACTCAGCGTGAGACGACGGGCGGGTTGGCCGTTGGGATTGGCCGGCCAGGCCAGGGCGAGAAAGGCCTGCCAGGAAAGGATGTCAAACTGTCGTTGCGCCTCCTGAATCCGGCCTTCCGCATCCAATCGGTGGACGAGTTCCACATTCACATCATAGGGCAGGGCGGGACTCAGGGGGGTGGGGAAATCCGCCAGGCCGGGCGGCGCTGACAGGGGCGGTACGGCGGCGTTTACGGCTGCCCCGGGGGACAGGGAGGCGAGGCTGGTGAGACCGAAAACCATTACGGAAAGAGCCTTCCGCGTCGAATACCAAGAAGTTACAACCGGTTGATTTTGCTTCATAACACAAAGTTCTCCTGCGTTTGCGTTGGGGTTGGAAAGGTTTCTCCTAACAGAATAGGATCCTAGTCATTAGCGGCTGGTTTGGCAATCATTATTTTTGGAATTACATCGATGTTGGCAAACGTAGTCAGTTGGCGGCCTGACGGCGGTGGCGTTTATGGGGCGGGCGGCGTGTGAAATTCTGTCGCGCGGCGTGTGAAATTCTTGACATTCCGCCGCGGGCCGCCCATACCGTTGCTCATTGGTCATCACCGTTGGCTCCGTGGCGGGGCCAGCCGGGCGGGGCCCATTCACAACCTATAAAAAAACTGCACTCATGAACCCGGTTGGCTTTCTCCTGCTCTTTTTCCTGCCGGCACTGATCATTCTTGGTTTGCTGCTTTGGGGCATCAAAAACCCCCAGGCTTGGTTGGTGGTCGCCGTGCTGGCGATCGCGATCGGAACCGGGTGCGCCATTTATGGTCTGACCCTCCTGCTCGCCAATCGCAACGCTTCCTATGGCGTGACGGAAGGCGCCGTCCATTTGGGCGGCGGCTGCGGGGCGGTCGTTGGTGGAGTGGTCCTGCTTCTGCTGGGACTGATTCGTTCGCGAAAAAGTCCGACCGAAAAGGCGGCGATCTCCGCAATTCCCGCCGGGCAAGCCCCGCCGAAAATCACCTGAGGTTGATCCCGTTTCAGGACGCCTGAGCCCATGGAACTGGCGTGGCCCGCAACGGTGGCCGACCTCTTGGCCAAAAAATGCCGGAGGCGCCATCGCACCGAAGTTTGAGATTTTAGACAGGATGGACAGGATTTTCCGGATGACTGCTGCAGACGCGTTGCGCCGCTGGGGCCTGATTCGGGTTCATCATGTTCAATCCTGTAAATCCTGTCTCAATTCCGGAGTTACCTGGTTCGCTGGTCAAGTTACGGGCTCGCCCCTCGGTCAAATTCTACCGGAGGCGCCATCGCACCGAAGCTTGAGATTTTAGACAGGATGGACAGGATTTTCCGGATGTGAGCGGCGGCGTGAAAACGGGTTAAATCGGGCGGTTTGAAAATCCGGCGCGATTGGCTCTACCGGGGCGTGAGGTCAGTGCGCTCACGCCGTGGTGACCGGGGTTTCCAATTGGTCTTTCATCCGATAGCTGCCGCCTTCGATCACGATCGTTTCCGCGTGGTGCAGGAGGCGGTCCAAGACCGCCGAGGTAATCGTGCTGTCATTGTTGAAGATCCCCGGCCACTGCTTGAAGGCTTTATTCGTGGTCAGGATGATCGAGCCCCGCTCGTAGCGCTGGCTGATCGTTTGGAAGAGGAGATCGGCGCCGTGTTGATCAATGGGCAAATAGCCCACCTCGTCCAAAATCAGAACCTGCGGCGTCAGATATTTTTTGAGCTGCTGTTTGAGGCCGCCGTGCAACTGGGCGGCGGCCAGATCGTTGATGACGTTGATGGCGTTGGCAAAGAGCACCGAATGGCCTTCCAGGCAGGCGGCGTAGCCCAGCGCGGTGGCCAGGTGCGTCTTGCCCAAGCCCACGGTGCCCAGGAAAATCACGTTGGCCTTGGCCGGGATGAACCCCAGGCGGAAGAGATTTTGCACGGCCAGGCGGTTGATTTTTTTCGGCCAGTCCCAGCGGAACTGTTCGAGGGTTTTGCGCACCGGGAAGCGGGCCTCCCGCAGGCGGCGTTGCACCAGGCGCTGGCGGCGCTGCTGCACTTCACCGTCCAGGAGGTGTTGCAGGTAGTCCAGATGACCCCAGCCTTTTTCGGCGGCCTGTTGGGCCAGGGCGACGTGGTTTTCCTGGGCGAAGGCCAGTTGGAGATAGGCCAGGTGTTGGCCGAGCAGTTCATGGTTCATAATCGTGAGGGAAGGTAGGGTTAACGGACGTGGGGGATTGGTAAGGCGTCAAATCGGCCGGGGGCAGTTCCAAATCCAACAGGTCCTGCCGGCGGGTCAGATGCAAGGCGGTGGGCGTCGCCGGATGGCGTTGGCGTTGGGCCAGGATGTTGGCGATATAGTCACAGCCATACGCCTCAAAAGCCAGGGCGTCGGCCAGGGCGCGGGCGACCTCCTCGGGGCCGTAAACTTCGCTCAAAGCCACGATCTTTTGAATGTGGTGGGCGGCCTGCAAACCTTTTTCCTCCAGTTTGCGGGCATAGCCCTCGGCTTGGGGCGAAAGGCTCAGAAAGGCCAGCAGGAGGGTTTGCTGGCGGGCCTTGAGGCGCTGGGCCAGCAGCTCCTTGGTATGGTCGGGATTGAGGAGATCCTGGTGTCGTTCAAAGGACCGGGGATGGGTGGCGATCAGCGTCTCGCGATGATAGAGCGACAAGCGCTCGGGATAGACTTTGAGCGTGAGCTTTTGCCCCGCGTAGAGGTGGGGGGTGGAATAGCGATTGGTTTCGAAGACCACGCGACAGCGGCGGGTGGCGGTGACGGTCTGGAGCGCCGCCGGGTCGTACGGCCGCGCGGGCAAGGGGCGCAGGCGGGCCTGCTCCTCGGCGAACATTTCCACGGGTTTGCGCCGGGTTTCGCCGTGCAGGCGCACATTGGCAACCGTGCGCAGCCAGTCATGGGCCGCGGGGTTAAGCGCGGCAAATCCCGGCAGCTCCAAGCCGTTCAAAAAATTGCCTTTGATGTAGCCGACGCCATTTTCCACGCGCCCCTTTTCATTGGCCTTGCGAACCCCGCAGGCCACAGGAGTGAAGCCGTGATGGGCGGCAAAATCCAGATAGCGGGGATGATACACCACCGGTCCGCCCACCGGATGGCTCAGCACGCCGGTCTTCAAGTTGTCAATCATCACTTTGGCCGGGGTGCCCCCAAAGAACGTGAAGGCGTTTTGGTGGCAGGCCAGGAACCATTCCATGCCCTGCCCCAGGGTAAACTCGACGTACATCTGGCGGCTGTAGCAGAGCACCATGACAAAGAAGGACAAACGCCGGCGGGTCGCCCCGACCTTGATCCAGCCGAAACTGCCCCAATCGACCTGGGCACATTCGCCGGGCGCGAAGGCCAGCGTCAGGTAGGCCGATTGGCGGACCGGCCGCAGCAACCGGACTCGTTCTTTGAGGATGCTGTAACCACCCGTGTAACCCTGGGCGGTAAGTTGCTGGAAGATTTGCCGGGCACTGTACGGGTGGCGGGCCAGCAACGCCACGATCTGACCTTGGAAGGGATCGAGCTTGCCGGGACGCCGGGTGGCCTTGCGCGGCTCATACTTGGAGCATTGGATCCACTTTTGCGCGGTCTTGAGATCCATCGCCAGCTCGGCGGCGATTTGCGCGGCGCTCAGCTGGTTTTGATCGGCCAACTGCCGGATTTGGCAGAACGTCTGGTAGTTGATCATTGGCCACCTCCGGGCGGCCAGAGCCGGCGCAACACCTCGCCGACGGATTGTTCCCGGCCCGCGCGCGCCGGGCCGGGTGCCGGCGCGTCCAGCCCCAGCACTTGGTAAAGGGGCTTTTGGTAGGCCAGGAGTTCGGCCCTGACCAGTTGCTGGCGGGCCGCCGCCAGCGCCAGCGGGTCCAGCCGCAAATGCCGGCCGATGGCGGCGTCGGAGTAATAACTCAAGCCCTGCACATCGGCGACGGTGACCAGGAACAAATACAAGGCCAAGGCGTTGCAATCGCACCGGGCCAGGAAGTTTTGGCTCACCAGCCGATGGTCCAGCCAATTGAAACCGGGGGGCACGCGGCGGAGCCGCTCAGGGCAAAGCAGGCGTTTGACAATCATAGGCGTTCGGGGACGGATTGGGGGGGTGTAGCCCCAAAATGTCCCGGCCCCGAGCATGGATTTTGCGGGCGGTGGCAGCGATGTCCTCTTGTAACGAGGCCCCGGTGATGAAGGAGATCAGGCCCATGAAATCAGGGTGATCGGCCAGGCAGAGATCTTGTAACGCGGCGGGGCCGCGCTGGGACGTTACAAGAGGACTGCCCTTGGCAAGTTGCTCCGGCGGAATGGCTTGCGACGGGTTTGGTTGAGTTGACTGGCTTTTGGAGCGGTTCGGGTGCACCCGGCGCCACGCCTGGACACGTTGGACGTTTTCCGGGCTGCGGAAGTAATTGCGGTTGGCCGGTTGACGCAACCAACGTAGTTGACTGGCCCGCTTGCTGGCGGCGCGGCAGGCCGGCTTTGGACAGTAAACCTGATGGTGGCGGTTGCGGTAATCAGGCGCAAAGAACTCGCGGCAGCAGAGGCACTTGCGTGGTTTGACCTGGGTCGCCATAAGTGCTCCCCAAAGGAAGAAAAATCACCGGTGAAGGCAACCCGGCAAACGTGCACGGCACGAACGCAAGGGAAGAAGGAAGAAGACGCTTATTCGAAGCTGGGGAAGAAAACCAAACGGGAAGAAGACGGAATTTCAAACCGCCAAGAATACACCAATTTCAGTTCGCCCCTGACACCGGATGACAGATGGAGATGCGCTGCCCCGCTGGGGCCTGATTCGGGTTCATCATGTTCAATCCTGTAAATCCTGTCTAAACTTCGGAGTTCCCTGGTTCGCTGGTCAAGTTACGGGCTCGCCCCTCGGTCAAATTCTACCGGAGGCGCCATCGCACCGAAGCTTGAGATTTTAGACAGGATGGACAGGATTTTCCGGATGACAGATGGAGATGCGCTGCCCCGCTGGGGCCTGATTCGGGTTCATCATGTTCAATCCTGTAAATCCTGTCTAAACTTCGGAGTTCCCTGGTTCATTCTTGAAGTTGCGGGCCGGCCAACTCAACGCGCCACCAGCACCTGAGGCCCGATATTGCCGCCGGGAAAGCAAAAACAGTTCGTTGTCTCTCAGAGCGGGGGCGGAAGTTGCATTTGACTTTGTGCGCGCCGGAGTCCTATTTTTCCCCTCATGAAACCACGTCTCCAAATCAATCGCCGGAATTTTATTCGCGTTGGCGCCGGAATCACCGCCGCTGCTCCCTTCATTCTGCCCTCGCAGGTCTGGTCGGCGGATACCCCGCCGAGCGGGCGGACCACGATGGGTTTCATCGGGTTGGGCACCCAGGGACGTGGGCTGATGAACAATTTCCTCGGTCAAAAAACCAAGGTGCTCGCGGTGTGCGACGTGGACTCCACGCGTCGCAACGATGCCAAGCGCCGGGTGGACGAATCCGCCGGTAACACCACCGACTGCATCGCCTACAACGATTTCCGCGAAATCCTCGCCCGCAAGGACATCGACGCCGTCTGCATCGCCACCCCCGACCACTGGCACGCCATTCCCATGCTCGCCGCGCTGCGGGCCGGCAAGGATGTTTACTGCGAGAAGCCGTTGACGCACAACATCCACGAAGCCGCCGAGGTGCTGAAAGCGGTGGATGCCAATCAGCGCGTGCTGCAAACGGGTTCCATGCAACGTTCCTCCCGGGAATTCCGCGTGGCGTGCGAATTGGTGCGCAACGGCGTCATTGGCAAGGTTCAAACCGTGGAATGCAGTTTTGGCGATCCGGGCCGGCCTTGTGATCTGCAGGAGGAAGCCGCGGAACCCGGGCTGGATTGGAATTTCTGGTGCGGTCCGGCGCCGGTGCGCGGCTACAGTTCCGTGCTCAGTCCGCGGGGCATCCACAAGGGCTTTCCCGCCTGGCGCGATTACATGGAATACGGCAGCGGCGGGGTAGGGGATTGGGGTGCGCATCATCTCGACATCGCCCAGTGGGGCTTGGGGATGGACGACAGCGGTCCGGTGGAGGTTATTCCCGCCGCCGATCCGCAGGCCAAGCGTGGTTGCAAACTGGTGTATGCCAATGGCGTCACGGTGGAGCACAAGGACGGCTACGGCGTTCACTTTTATGGGACGGATGGCGAAGTACGGGTGAACCGCGGGAAATTCCAACTCGTCCTCGGGGGCAAGATCGTCGCCGGTTTCCCGGCCGAAGGTGGCGCGGGCGGGGACACTTCCCTGGCGGCAGAATTGAACAAAGCCGAGCGCGGCTACCTGACCGGCGCCAAGGTAAAACTTTACGTCAGCAACCAGCACATTGTGGATTTTCTGGGTTGCGTGAAGAGCCGCAAGAAACCCATCACCAGCGAGCAAGTCGGCGCGCGCTCGGCGATCTGCTGTCACCTCATCAACCAGAGCTACTATCACCACGCCAAGTTCGGCTGGGACCCGGCCAAGCTGGAATTCACCGCCGGCACCGGGGACAAGCAATGGCTGACCCGCGAATACCGCGCGCCTTGGTCGGTTTGATTCCAGCTACCCCAAGGGGGTAGTGTCCTCCAGCCCGGGGTTGGCGCGAGTCACGAGTGCCTACCCCGGGTAACCGTTAAAATTCTTCCAACCCCAACGCGGGTTGTGGCCAACTTCTTCCGGAACCTGTCCGCGCCATTCCGCGACCAACGCCCTTTGCACCTTTCCCCCTGTCGCACTTCCGGCGCTACGTCTGGTATTACCCGCCGTTCCTTGCCATCTCGGCCTTTGGGATTGCGCCGACACTCCTCGGTGGCTAATTTCCAACCCAAGAGTCCAAAATCCATGCATAGAAAAAATATGAAAAGCCTCCTTGTGGCGTGCCTCCTTTGCTTCGCCAGCCTCATTGTCGCCCCGGCTCAAGTTCAGACCCTCATCGTCAACAATTATGGCGTCGGCCAGCATACCACGAATGCCTATGGCAGCTACTTTGCCAGCAGTGTCTTGAATGTACCCACCAACGGCTTTGCCACCCTCAAGTCCGCCGCTGCCGGCTATGGAGTTCCGGCATATACCCAACTCCAGATCACTACCCAAGGGGCCACGTTTCTCTTTCAGCCTCTATCCCCGCCCTCCGGCAACGACTCCGGCGGCGTTCTCCGACCACTGGTGATCGCCGGCCCGGCTACCCTCCAGCTTTTGCAGGTGGATACCGGGAATCCCCGCAACAGCCCACTAGACAATGTCAACTCAATGGCGACCTTCGACGTCCAACCTTCCCCGTTCCCGCCCAACAAGGCGCTGACGGTCGGCGCGTACTCTGGCAACGTCCAAGTCACCATGCAAATGTCCACCGATCTGGTGAACTGGACCCCGGCGGTGAATGCCCAAATCTACACGAACTCCCCCGACGCCCGCTTCTTCCGCATCCAATTGGTGACGAACGTTGGGCCTTGAAGCGGCCACCAGCCCCAGCCGCCATCGCCCCCAACGATCCTCGCCTTTCCTATACCCCAAGGGGGTTGCGCCCTCCAGCCCGGGGTTGGCGCGAGGCACGAGCGCCTACCCCGGGTAACCGTTAAAATTCTTCCAACCCCAACCCGCGGGTTGTGGCCAACTCTTTCCGGAATCTGCCCGCGCCGTCCGGACCCCAACGGTGTTTCGTACACCCATGCCCCTGGCGTACTTCAGGCGCTACGCCTGGCATCGCCTTTCGTTTCTTGGCACCGCGACCTCTTTCACCTCGGCCTTTCGGATTGCGCCGACACTCCTCGGTGGCTAAATTCCACCCCAAGAGTCCAAAATCCATGCATCAAAAATTATGAAAAGTCTTCTTGTGGTGTTCCTCCTTAGTTTTGCCAGCTTGCTTGCCGCCCCGGCTCAGGTCATAACCATAGTCGCTCCCACCAACGATCCCGCAATGTCCATTCCCGGCGGTAGCACGTTCAATCTGGGTGAGACACTCGCGGTTCCGACAAATGGATTCGCCACGCTAAAAAGCTTACTTGCGCCTAATGGATTCTTGCGTATCCGGACGAAAGGAATTAGTTACGATTATTATAATGATAGCGTTGGGTTCACCATTGCCGGCCCGGCCACAGTTCAAGTGATCCAATACTCCAACACGATCAACCCTGTCACCCTGGCGACCTTCGACGTCCAGCCTTCCCCGTTCCCGCCCAACAAGGCGCTGACGGTCGGCGCGTACTCTGGCAACGTCCAAGTCACCATGCAAATGTCCACCGATCTGGTGAACTGGACCCCGGCGGTGAATGCCCAAATCTACACGAACTCCCCCGATGCCCGCTTCTTCCGCATCCAATTGGTAACCAACGTCGCACCTTAAAGTTCGCCACCTCGGCGTCCGGCGTGGCCCCCGTGCCGCACCTAGGCGACATCCATGCCGAGCGGCGGGCCTCCGTGCGGGACTTCCACAGCTTGCGCGTCACCTGGGTGACCGTGGCGCTGACTGCGGGCGTGAAGCTGGAACTGGTGCAAAAGGTCACCGGCCACCAGACCACCGATATCGTGTTGAAAC
This sequence comes from uncultured Pedosphaera sp., assembly GCA_903918755.1. Lineage (GTDB taxonomy): Bacteria > Verrucomicrobiota > Verrucomicrobiia > Limisphaerales > Pedosphaeraceae > CAIXFN01. The sequence goes on along the minus strand of CAIXFN010000016.1, from coordinate 19,618 downwards.
ACTATTTCCAACCCGGGCGGGAGGATTTCCGGAAGGCACTGGAAACCGCCATGCCCCTGCTACTCACGAACGGCCGGCAATCGCCCAAGGAAGCCATGCGCGAAGTGCTGGTCGGCATGAACGCGAAGAACTGGAAAAAGGGCAAGGCGCACCTGCTGGAACTGCTCGCCAAAGTATGAAATGGGACTTTACCGCCGCCACTGCGGAGGAACTCGCGGGCGGCATCATCCCGGCCTTGCGTCAGATCCCCAGGGCGGCCCGGGTCAGCAAGACCGTTCGCGGGGAACGTATCCAATTGGCCCAACTGCTCGTGGCCAGTCCCAGGCGTGGACCACCCTGCTGGATTATTCACTGTCCATCGCGCGCACGAGCGTCCCACTCACGGACTGCCAATGCTGGGCGGCAGCCCCTGACTGACGGACGGTCGAACGCGACCCGCGCCCGACGGCAAGCCCCACTCAGAACCCGCCCACCCGCTCCGTGCCGAATTGCGCTGCCCGCGCTAGGGCTATAAGCTCGGGCAGGTCCGCGTCTTGGGGTTCTGCGGGGAAGCGGAACTGCACACTAAAAGCGGCTGAACGCTTTGCTTTATTAGCCACCTGATGGAGCAAGCGTGACGGTTAGAATGAATTCTAAATGTCCAGGATATCCTTGCCCGTTTCCCTGTCGTCTTTGTTATCTAGCTTGCCCCTTAACAAATGCCCTTGCTTGTTTTCCTGATCTTCAAGCTGTGCTAGAGTTTCCTCAATCACGCGACTCGGAATTTGGCACGCAATTTCCAACCAGTCGGGTCCAACGATTTGTTGTCCCTCGGGAAAGGTTTTCTCAAACCAAGTGCGGCACTCTTGGATCGAATTTCTTATGCAAGCGCACTGAGGTTCCCATGTAGCCAAAGCGATTGCTCGCATGACAAGCTGAAATCCATAGTAGGTGCGTAAGCAGATCAGCTTGGACCAAGGGCGTGCCATACCGTCGCTGGATTGCAACAAATTCTCCCCGCTTAGCAATCCCTTCTGATCCAAAAAGCTTCCTATTTCATACGTTCTTAACGCCTTAAGCAGCTGGCGGTCTATCGGCGCATGCAGTGCGCACAAGAATGCATTAGGATTAATAGGTGCCTGATATGGAGGTTTAAAAGTGCCCATTATCCATGGACCTACGCGCTGCCAACAGAATTGATATTTCACATAAATATTCAAGGCCTTTTGTGCGTGGCCAATCGTAGCTAAAGTCGTCGGTGTCAATGCGCCAGCGGCCGAAATTGCATTCGGAGCACGCAAACCCTCCGCGTTGAGATAGCGAATCGTTTTCAGAAGCCATTCATCATATTCGAGAAGGGCACATGCTGTGCGAGTTGGAAAATGGAAATCGATATTGTCAAACAAGTGATTATAACCATTGGCGGCAAAGGTATTTATCCAATCTCTTTGTCTCATTGCTTCCCAACTATTGTACCGTGCAACATTTTGGATGTATCTGGATGGCAACTCCCCGTTGGGAATCCACAACTTCATTTCAAGATGCAATGCACTCGTCAAATATTGCGCTCTTTGGACAATTCCATTGGGGCGACCATTTCCAACATATTGGGAAAAATACTGTGCATCTTGCGTAATGCTTTCAAGAAAATAGCCGGCAGGTCCCGGAGGAATTTGGCAGCACGGTGGTCTTTTGGATGCATTCGCGCTGGGCGAGGGTTTTAGTTCCGGCGCTACTGCGGCAACATGAGGCGGTGTCTTCGGTGCAGGCGGCGTTAAGGTTTGTGAACTCGCAATGATTTTTGCTGATGAACGAACAACATCCAAAAGTTGTCCATTATCGAGCCTCCACTTTTTCCACCCGCTCCCCGCTTTTCCTGTCACAATTACACTTGCCGCAGATACCGAAAGACCAGCAAAGTCTTGGACAACTTCATATCTATCTGTTGATATTTGCGTCAGAATTCCACTTTCGTGAGCGGCGGCAGCTTGATTAAAGTTTTGCTGAATATACTCCGAGATGCCTTGGGCGTAGGGATCAATGGTAAGAATACTACCAGCGTTGATTGTGATTTGCTCAAGCGACGGGTTGCTGGGAAAGAAAACACCAGTTGCTCTTGCCCCTCTCTTGGTTGTTAGGCTTACATTAATCATATGTGAGGTAGGTCCTTTTACGTTTTTTTAAGTCGTGCGCCCGGCACCGCATACAAATATTTCTGAAATCCTGCAAACACCTTCCCGATTTCGGCGGCGGGGCCGAGGTCTTTGATCGCGTCGGCGATGGAGTTGTCATATTTCAGGTTCAGGAGCGGCTTTAATTTGGTGGTTTCGAGTTCTTCCACGCCCTGGGCCACGTAATGCTGGAGGACGAAGTCCAGGAACACCCGCTGCTTGGTGTTGAACTGCGAATTGATGTAGGCCCGGGCGTTGGTGGCCCGGACTTCCCGCGTGAGCGGGGCCTTGGCGTAGGCCACGTGCGCCAGCACGTCGAAGAGGTCGCTTTTCTCGGCGTCAATGATCTTTTGCATCTCCGCCAGTTGACCGGGGCCGAAGCCGCTCTCCGCCAGACCGGCGAGGAGTTTTTGGCGCGTGTCCGGAGCGCTCCAGAGCGCACGGAGCTCGTCCTCGTTATGGAAGAATTCCGGCAGCTTGCCGAAGAGCAATTCCAGGAATTGCTGGGCGGACATCGGGGTGCCGTCCGGATGCCAGAACGTCGTCACCATCATGGACTGGATCGTGCGCTCCTTGCCGTCCGCCAGTTTTACCCGGAGCTTGGGCTTTTTCTGGCAGCTGCAGGACAGCTTGCCGCACACCGGGCACGGTTCCGCCGGGCAATCGCAAGGGCTCTGACCGCACACCTCGCAGGGGGACGGCAGTTTGGGGGCGCACACACACGGGCGGGCGCCGCAGGTGGGGCAGGGCAGTTCATCTACTGGATCACCGTCCCACTCCGGATCGCTGAAGTGCAGGTGCGCCTTCACGAAGTCGTAGATCGTGAAATAATCCTTCCCATCATACAGCCGCGTGCCCCGCCCGATGATCTGCTTGAACTCGATCATGGAATTGATCGGCCGCAGCAGCACAATGTTGCGAATATTCCGGGCGTCCACCCCGGTGGACAGCTTTTGGGACGTGGTCAGCACCGTGGGAATCGTCTTTTCGTTGTCCTGAAAGTCCCGCAGATGCTCCTCCCCCAGCGCCCCGTCGTCTGCGGTGACCCGCTGGCAATAGTTCGGGTCCCGGCTGGTTTTGAGCTGGTTGATCAGGTCCCGAATCACCAGCGCATGCGCCTGATTGGCGCAAAAGACCAGCGCCTTTTCCCGCTGATCCACCGCGGCCAGGTAGATTTGCACCCGTTTGCGCTCCCGCTCCCGGATCTCGATGGTGCGGTTAAAATCCGCCTCGTCATAAATCTTGCCTTCCTCCACCTGGCCCTCCACCACCGTGTCATCAGAGGTGTACACGTAATAATCCAGCGTGGTCTGGATCTGGCGCACCCGAAAGGGGGTGAGAAACCCGTCATTGATGCCTTCCTTGAGCGAATAGGTGAACACCGGCTCGCCGAAATAGGCGTAGGTGTCCACGTTATCTTTGCGCTTGGGCGTGGCCGTGAGGCCAAGCTGCACCGCCGGCGCGAAATACTCCAAAATTCCGCGCCAGGTGCTTTCGTCATTCGCCCCGCCGCGATGGCACTCGTCAATGATGATGAAATCAAAGAAATCCTGCGGATATTCCCCGAAATAGGGCGATGGCTGGCCCTCCCGGGGCGGTCCCGACAAAAAGGTCTGGAAGATCGTGAAAAACAGGTTCCCATTCTTGGGCACCTTGCCCTTTTTGCGGATGTCGTTGGGGTTGATACGCACGAGCGCATCCTCCGGGAACGCCGAAAAGGCGTTATACGCCTGATTCGCCAGAATGTTGCGATCCGCTAGGAACAAAATGCGCGGGCGGCGCGTGGGTTCGCGGCTGAGATTCCATCGGCTGTGGAAGAGCTTCCACGCGATCTGGAAGGCGATGAAAGTCTTCCCGGTGCCCGTGGCCAGCGTGAGCAGGATCCGGTCGCGACCCTCCGCCATCGCCGCCATGACGCGCTCCACGGCGATGTCCTGGTAATACCGGCCGGGATGCGACCCGCCCTTGTCCTCGAAGGCCACCGCGGCGAAACGGTCGCGCCACGCGTCCGGCCGGGCAAAGGTCAGGCGCCAGAGTTCCTCGGGAGTGGGGTAGGCGTCTACCTCGCCTTCCTGGCCCGTCTCCAGATCCATGGCGTATATACCCATGCCATTGCTGGCATAGACATGGCGCACCGCCAGCTTGCCGCCGTAATTCTTGGCCTGCGCCACGCCCTCGGTCAGTTCTTCTTCATCCGACTTCGCCTCCAGCACCGCGAGCTTTTGATTGCGGAATTCCAGTACGTAATCCGCCGTCAGCGACTTGCCCGGCTTGCCCTGGCCCTCGATGCGGCCCGGGGAAATCGTATACTCTCGCCGAATCCGGCTGCCCGCCACCACGCCCCATCCCGCCGCCTTCAAGGCGGGATCGATCAGCTCGGCGCGTGTTTCGGCTTCGTTCATGGGATGCGTGGGTCTTTTGTCACTCCTTGGTTTGCGCTTCCTGAAGCTCTTTCAAAGTGCGGCCCTCCGCATCTTTCCACTCCACCCGGCCGTTGGCCGACCGCCCCATCACCACCGCTGCCGCCAGGGAAGGGGAGCTAAAAGTGTAATCCTGGGTAAATTGGCGAATATCCCCTTTCGGCACCAAAACACCACTGGTGAGCAAATCCGCACGGATTTTGATCACGTTCGGAAACCATTGTCTGAGCGATGCCACTTCTTCGACCGAGCTCTGTGAGCCCGTCAGCACCACGAAGCCTTGGGGCGTGTCACGACCGGAAGCATGAATTCCTTTGGCGGAGCACTTCAGCAACGGACTCTTGTTCTTCTCCGCTGCGGCCGGTGCAAGCTCAAAGGCGTGGATGCCCAGCACCGGCAAAATCCCCAGGATATTGTCGAGAAAAACGTCCATGTCAGCCCGGTCGGCTTCGGATAAAGTGGGTTCGTTCGGGTTGTTGCCATTTTCCAACGTCATGCGTTTGGCGGCATGGGCGCGAGCCACCAGTTGCGCTTCCAGATATTGCACGTGCGCCTTGTTCAGTTGGCCCGTGCCGGCCACGAAGAACACCGCACGGTTCCAAAAATCCTTTTTGGCGTGATGATCATCCAGTCGTGGCCGTACCGGGTCGCCTTCGCCAATGTAAAGCATGTCCCCGTCCCGGTCCTGGCGGGGTCCAAGTAGCAAATAAACCCCTGTTTGTTGGAATTCCGACCGATTGCGTATGGATGGAAAAAGGGGACGTGGAAAAACGACGCCTTTACCAATCCAGTTGGATCTTTCCACCAGTCGCAGACCATCCGGGTCGCCATTGGCAACAAAGATTCTAAGAGAAAAGGGATTTTGGCTTGCCATGGGGATTTAGAGTTGGCCGGTGAATGCTTCGTCGAGAAGGGAATTCTTTAACGCATCTAGTGCGGCAAGCTTGCGCTCATATACTCGCTCTAGACTTTGGGTGTCTTGGCGCAGCGAATCCAGTTTGGCCGCAATCGCTCGTTGCACAAGAAGTGCCGGCACACACACCTTAGATTCTTTAAAATTAGGTACTGTTAATTGCGGTATTGAAGTTCCCGTATTTCCGAAATCCATTCCTATTACTGAATAATATAGGAACGAGAGCGTTAACAGCCTTTCGTCAGGAACTAATACAATCAAACGAATCACAGGGAAAAAGGGTTCGATTCTAATTAATGTGAAACCCAGGGTTCCTCTGGCAGAAACAGTGATGCTTGGCTTTATCACCCGAGCTACGTCCGTGAAGCCATATAAGCCATCTCGTTTTTCTCCATTTGAATAGATGGGAATGGTGTATTTCTCTGTCCGCTCCAGCGAAAAGCGATCTTTCGGGACGTCCCCGCCTGCAAAAATCTGCTCGCAGCAACGCTCCAACGTTTTCACTTCCCATCCCGGCCCACGCTGCGTAAACACCGATTCCAGATGGCTCTCAAAAATGGCGCGGGCGTTGTGGAGGTTCTTTTCGGCGTTGGCTTTGGCGATGGCTATGCCCGCAAACGCTTCATCAAGGATGCCGACGATCCTCTTTTGCTCGGGGAGGGGTGGCATCAATAGCTCGAGACTCGCTAATGTCTCCCCAGATACATTGGGAAATGTTGCTCCAGTTCCCTTACCGTGAATGACCTCGCGCTGCGATGCTATAAAATGGTTGATCCAAGGCTGGAATTGGTGTGCTCGTATAGACGCCACACCTCGACCAATGCAGGCGTCAAAACCAGCGATATTCATTCTCCCAGTTGTCGAACCGCGCACGCACAGTATGAGATCGCCTTTCTTGCAAAACTTAGTGGGCTCCGTAGTGAATTTGCTTCGCACTGTAGGCCCGAAGGATTCTTCACTAAATTCTACTGGTCCGTTGATCAGCGGTACTCCGTCTCCAGTGGTATTATAGCTTGACCCATCTGGGCTTTGACCCATTACAATGTCGGACACTTCTCCAAGTCTATTTTTCTGCCAACCTGACTTCATATCAGGGCCTTAATCTTCTCCAGAACCTTGGCGCTTTCGGCATCGAGCTTGGCGATCTCCGCCATGATCGCCTTGGGACTGCGATGGGCGACTTCTTCTTCTCCGGTCGGGTTTTTGACCGAGAGGTCGAACCCTTCGACGTCGCTCAGGGACCGGACATCCACGGTCCAGGATTTGGCAGAATTGGCAGCGGCTTTTTGCAACTTAACGAATTCCGCCAGATCCTCGTCATTTAACGGGTTGGTCTTGCCCAGGTTGCGGCCCGGATCCAGTTGGTAATACCAGACTTTTTTGGTGGGGGAACCTTTTTCGAAGAACAGCACCACGGTTTTCACGCCCGCCCCTTGGAACGTGCCGCCGGGGCAATCCAGCACGGTGTGCAGGTTGCAGCTTTCCAGCAGCAGCTTGCGCAGGCTCACGGCGGCGTTGTCGGTATTGGACAGAAACGTGTTTTTGATGATCACGCCCGCCCGGCCGCCGGCCCGGAGGATTTTGATGAAGTGTTGCAGGAACAAAAACGCCGTTTCCCCGGTGCGGATGGGGAAATTCTGCTGCACCTCGGGGCGCTCGTGCCCGCCGAAAGGCGGGTTGGCCAGCACGATGTCGTAACGGTCCTTTTCCTGAATGTCTGCGAGGTTTTCCGTTAGGGTGTTGGTGTGGAGGATGTTCGGCGCTTCGATGCCGTGCAGGATCATGTTCATGATCGCGATCACGTAGGCGAGGGACTTCTTTTCCTTGCCGTAAAAGGTCCGGGTCTGGAGCGTGGTCAGGTCTTTAACGCTCAGGTTTCCGCGGGCGCGGAGGAAATCATAGGATTCGCACAAAAACCCGGCGCTGCCCACCGCGCCATCGTAGATGGTCTCCCCGATCTTGGGATTCACCACTTGCACCATGGCGCGGATCAGAGGGCGGGGGCTGTAATACTCGCCGCCGTTCCGGCCGGCGTTGCCCATGTTCTTGATCTTGGCCTCATACAGGTGGCTGAGCTCGTGCTTGGCCTTTTGGGAGCGGAATTGCAGTTCGTCAATGGCGTCGATGATTTCCCGGAGGTTGTAACCGCTGGAAATCTTGTTTTTGATCTCGGCAAAAATCTGGCCGATTTTGTATTCGATGGTGTTCGGCCCGGTGGCGCGCCGGGTGAAATTCTGGAGGTAGGGGAAGAGCTTGGCGTTGACGAAGTCGCGCAGGTCGTCGCCCGTGAGAGCGGCGTTATGGTCCAGCGTGCCGTCCCGGCCCTTGGGCGCGGCCCATGTTTCCCAGCGGTAGGGTTTTTCCAGGATGTAGGTGTAGCGCTTGCCGTCGAGTTGGGCTTCGTCCGCCTTGTCGGCCTCCAGTCCGTCGAGATATTTCAGGAAGAGGAGCCAGGACGTTTGCTCGGTGTAATCGAGTTCCGTGGTGCAACCGGCCTCCTTGCGGAGCACGTCGTCAATATTGCGGAAAGCTTGTTCAAACATGCGTCAGGTCAGCTCAGGGCAGGGGGCAAATGGGCCATGCTGCGGTCGGATGGCCGTTGGTTTTTGGTCAGCATGGCTATTCTTTGGTTTCCTGCCCGGGATGATAGGCGGGGAGGGGCAGGGTGCAAGGAGAAAGCCTTCGACAAGCTCAGGCTCCGGCCTTCGACGGGATGGGCAACGTTTGGTCAGGGGCGGGTTCGGGTTCATCGTCGTCCCATCGCTGCCCCGCCAGCCCGCATTCCCATCCGCTACTCCGCGCCCCTTTTCACCGTCCCCCCTTCGTTACCTTACGTTACCTTTTGTAAAATTTCCCCTCCGGCGTATTGTCCCCTGTGGTTTCCCCACGAAAATCTGCCCCTAAATTCCTACCATAGGAATACGATTCCCCGTTTCCCATGCTATACCCGAACCATGGACGTCAAACGTCGCGGCAAAATCGCCCGGTTGCCCCAGCGCATCCGCCATGAACTGAGCATCCGTCTCGACGACGGCGACCCCATCGTCGAGATCCTCGCCTGGCTCAACCCGCTGCCCGAAGTTCAAGCCGTCCTCGCCGAACACTTCGCCGGCGAACCCGTCACCACCAAGAACCTTTCCCAATGGCAAAAAGGCGGCCATCAGGATTGGCTGCAATGGCAGGAGGAACTCGCCGCCGCCGAACAACTCCGCGACACCACCGCCGAACTCCTTGACCGCACCCCCGGCACCCAAATCCTCGAAAACCTCGCCGCCTGGCTTACCGTCCAACTCGCCGGCATCCTCAATCAACCCGCCCCGGATGATCCCGCCGAAGAGTTCGCCCTCCTCACCGCCGCCACCGAGGCCCTGACTCAACTCCAGCGCGGCGATGCCACCCGCGACCGCCTCACCCGTCAGCGCGCCGAGTTCGAAAAGACCCTCCCCGCCGACCTGGAGGAACAATTCTTGAAATACGCCCGCCGCCCCGAGATCAAGGAACAATTCTGCGGCCCGCCCCTCACCGACGAAGAGCGCGACTACCATTTCCACGCCGCCCTCTGGACCGATTACGTTTACGAGCGGGACCTCGACAAAATGGTCCACGTCAGCCAGGCCAGCGAGTTGATCCGCCGCGAATACGCCGCCTACCACGATCTCCCGTGGGACGGCGAACCCGCCCCTGAACTCACCGAAGCCGACTACCGCAGAATCTTCGGCTTGTCACCCGACGAACCCTTCCCCACGGAAGAAAACACCGCCTGCGAGCCGCCCCCAATTCCACCCAACCCACCACCGTCCGAACCACTCGCACCCGATCCCGCCGAAGGCGAAAACGTGGATCAGTCCGAGTTGCTCTTCGTCGTGGAAGGCCGCCCGCCCCGTCCCTGGAAAGAACTCAGCATTTGCGAGCAGGACCGGGTCTGGGCCCTGAGCCAGCCGCTCGACCCCAAGGAAACGGACCCTCCCGACCTGGAATCCCTCGAAAACGTGGTCGGTGAGCCTGTCGAACCCGTACGCCAACGCTCCCCGCACGAAAAAGAGGAATAGCCACTCCCTCGGCCAAATAGCACCCCATCCTCCCAATTTGCGCCCCGCCACCAAAGATGGCAGGGCTCGCTCTTTGACATCTCAAGCTCCGAAAACCGCCTGCCGGGACCTGGCACCTCCCGGCAGGCGTGCCGCCCGCCCAATTAATTGTAGTAGACGAGGCCTACTCTCCGAAGCTGCTCCAGCGTAGGAGGGTGACGGCCTGCCCTGCGTAGCTTCCAGCGACCTGTCCGCCATAGCCGCTCTGGCGACGGCGGAAGCAGGGAGGCTCTGACATTTCCCCTTTTCCCCCACCGCCCCGGTCGGTGAGCCCGTCGAAAACGTGGTTGGTGAGCCTGTCAAACCGGCCCTCCCGCGTCCAGGTCCCGGACACTTAATCCAACTTCCGCAAAACCACCTGCCGGGACCAGAACCCCCCGACCGGCGCGCCAGCCCATTCAATTGTAGGAGATGAGGTAACGAAGCTCTGACATTTCCCCTTTTCCCCCACCGCCCCGGTCGGTGAGCCCGTCGAAAACGTGGTCGGTGAGCCCATCGAACCGGCCCTCCCGCGCCAGGTCCCGGACACTTAATCCAACTTCCGCAAAACCACCTGCGGGGACCAGAAACCTCCCAGCAGGCGCGCTAGCCCAATTAATTGTAGGTGCCGAGGTGACGAGGCTCTGACTTTTCCAATTCTTCCAGCACCTCCCTGGTCGGTGAGCCAGTCGAAAACGTGGTCGGTGAGCCTGTCGAACCGGCCGGACACTTAATCCAGTTTCGCAGCCGTGAAGATCAGGAACGGGCAATTTCAGAGCCTCGTCACCTCGGCTGCTACAATTAATGAATTGCGGTGGTCGGTGGGCGCTCGGTCCGTGTTTGTTTCGTCCGGGGGGGGCGCGGCAATCCGGCGTGGTCTACCGCTCGACCAATCCCCTATGTTCACCGGCTTGCAACTTCCCGGGTGCCGAATTCGGCCGGAGAGCCGGTTTGCCAGATCGCGCCCCGCCTCAGTTCACCCGCACGCGGTAAAAGCGGTTGTCCAGGGCATTTGTGTCGGTGATGAGAAACTGCGGGGCCGGCGCGTTGGTGGTGTACAGGTCCGTCCAGGTGGCCAGATCGCCGGAGTACTGGGCGGTGTAGCTTTGCCCGGTGACGCCCGTGACCCGGAAGCTGAATTGGCCGGGGGCATCCATCGTGGGAAGATCCAATTGCGGTTGGACCGGTTCGGAACTGGAGATCAGGGTCAAGGTGGCGGTTCCCATCGTGCCCAGAGAATCATAAACTGTCGTCACGAAAACGTTCGTGCTAGGCGAATAATCCGGTCCGGAGATCAGGCCGGTGTAATCCATTTGCAGGGAGGAGGGCAACGGGTCCGCGGTGAAAAACGAATAAGGCGGCAAACCGCCCGTGGCGAGCAGTTGAAAACTGTAAAAGGATCCGGGGACGGCGACCGGCAGCACGGTCGTCGTGATGCTCGGCGATGTGTAAATGGTGATGGAGGTGGCCAGGTTGGTGGTCGCGCACCCGTCATCCACCTGGGCGGTGAAATTGTAGCTTCCCACATTCGTGGGGGTTCCAGTGATGTTGCCGCTGGTCGGGTCGAGTGTCAGACCAGGGGGCAGCGAACCGGAAAGGATGGTCCAGGTTTGCAGTTGCTGGCCGCCGCTGGCGTATAAGCCACCAAAGTAATTCGAGCCCACGGTGCCGCCGGACAGCGGTCCCGGGAACACTTCCAGGGAGTTGTTGATATCCAAGGATACAGTCTGGGTAGCATAACCGCCCGCCGAATCGCTGACGGCCACGATGAGATTGGCAAAAGTCGCGCTGGTGGGCAGGCCCGCGACGGTTCCGTCGGTGCCCAGGTTCAGTCCCGTCGGCAGGGCGTCGGATCCTGGCGCCAGGGCCCAGGAGTAGGGCGGCTGGCCCCCGCTGGCCAGTATTTGGTTTGTATAAGCGCAGCCCTGCGCGCCGTTCGGCAGGAACGTGTTGATGATCGTCAGCGGACCCGGTGCCGTCTGCCGCACATTGATGGACAAAGCCTGCGTGGAGGACTGCCCTTTGGCGTCCGTGACGCGGACGGTGAAATGGAACAGGCCGAAGTTGGTAATCAGCCCCGAGATCAGTCCGACGTTATAATTGTCCAGGGTGAGGCCACCGGGAAGCGTGCCGGAATCCAGGGTCCAGATCAGCGCCGGCACCCCGTTGGTGGCATCGAGTTCAGCGTCGTAATAATTCCCGAGCACCGAATCCGGCAGGCTCAGGGTGAGGATCTGGGGCGGGGGAATGGCGCCCGGAGTAAAATTGGCAATGGCGTTGGCGGGCGGCACCGGGACATTCAGGGGAGCAACCGGGGCATAGCCGGCGCTTTGCAAGCCGTAGGGATCCAGGCTGACATTCCAAGTACTGTCGAAAACATTGACGGCATAATAGCCAGCCGAGTCGGTGGTGGCTCCGAGCACGAAATTCGTCCCCGCCACACGGTTGGTGACCATGACGGAAAGATGGGGAATGCCCACGTTCAAGGAGTTGCGGACATGGCCGGAAATCTGGCCGGTGACGGTTCGGGCGATGATGACATTGGTGAGATTGACTCCATCCACGATGGTGAAGGGCGGCACATCGGGAAAAACCAGAGTGGGATAAGCGATGGTCTGGAGTCCCAGCAGTTGCCAGGTGCTGGCAAAAACCGGCAGATCCAGGTAACCGTTGGCATCCGTGGTGCCGGTGGTAGTGCCGGTGTTGGAATTCGCGAAGCAGAACAGGTTCGGAACCCCCGCGCCATGGTCGTCGATGATGTGGGCCCGATAGTGCGCGGTGGCGATGGTTCCCGACACATCCACATTCAGGGCCTGGCCGTCGGTGACGTAAAAATACGTGCCGGTCCACAGGTAATTGTTGGCGGGCGCGTCGCCGAGGTTGGCCACCTCGATGAACCCGCCGCCGCCATCCAGCGCCATGAAGAAGTTGCCATTGCCGTCGCTCACCGCCGCGCCGTCGTATTGCCCGCCGTCCGCATTGGCCCCCAGGCCGATCGCCGGAATGCCGTTGCTGTGATTGTCTTTCACCTTCCCGAACAGCACCGCCGTGGCGTGTTTGAGTTTGATCAGGGCGTTGTTCACCGGCCCGGTAAAGGTTTGATAACGCACCTCGTTCCCTTGTTCCACCGCCAGGTAGCCTTGGGGCAGAACACTTTGCACCAGGGGCCGGATGGACCAGATATTCCCGGAAGTCACGGGAATGGCGAAATTGCCGTTGCTGTCGGCCGGGGCGATGGTGATGAGGAGGTTCGTGGAAAACGCCAGCAAATTGCCCATCGGCAGCACCCGCACAGTGGTGTTGGTGCTCTCCACGAGGGAACCGCTCAGCAGGCTGTCGGCCGCGATGAGGGACAGGTTGGTCGTGATGGTGGCGTTGGGCGCCAGGCTGACGCTCGGGAACGTGTTGTAATCCCCCACGTAACCGGGTCGAAAAGCCAGGACGTGATAGTTGCCGGGAGGGGCCGGGAGCGAATAATTGCCGCTCGCATCCGCCGTTTTGCCAACGATGATCCGGGTGTCGCCGCCGGAGGTCGGCTGGGTCAAGGCCACGATGGCGAAGGGAACGTTCGTGGAGTTGTTCTTGACGGTGCCCTGCACTCTTTGCAAGTAGGCCGGGAGGGTGACCGTGAAGAGGAGGTTCGTTGCGGCGAAGTGATTGGCGGGGCTGCTAATTCGGAAAAAATAATTGCCGATGCCGTGCGCGCTGTCCGGCGCGGCGGGAAAAAGCATGGTGGCAGTGATGGCGCCGTTCGTGGCGCCATCCACATCGCTGAACGCGAGGGGATTGGCCATGCCGGCGATGGTTTTGACGTGGCCATCCGTGACCGTCTCAAAACGCACCCCTTCGTCCGCCGCATCAATGACGCCGTTGTTGTTCATGTCAAAGTACTGCGCCACCTGCACCGTCTCCCCGGCGGGCAGGCCGCTCATCTGAATGGTGATGAGCCCGCCATAATTGTTGCTGACGGTGTTGGGGGTGATGGTGAAGGTCGCCGCCTGCAGGCTGAGGGTGCCCAGGATGACCAGCAGACCGGCAAAGAAGATGCGTTTCATAGATTTGCGTGAACTCGAAGACCCGCCTTCTGCTGCGAAGGCGGAGGCATTAGAGACCCATCCGGGAAAATAGCAAGGGAATTAAGCATCCTGACGCAGTCGGTTGAAGGCCGCGAAGAGGGGAAGGAGGTTTAGCCGCGAAAAGTCGCAAAATGCCGCAAAAGGGAAAAAGGGGCGTTCTTGGAGCGGTGGAGGCGCGTGGGCTGCGGGGCTGCATAGATGGGCGAGGGGTTAGCCGACAACGCGAATTATGGACTCGAAAATGACCTCCCCGTGTTCGAAACGAAAGGTCAGTTCAGTCGGTATGCCTTGGAAATGCAGCACGGCCTTTCCGTCCACCCATTTCGACAATCCATTCGGTTTTAGTTGCACCAATTCCTCCATTTCCTGGCGAACAAAATCGAAAGCACGTTTTTCGTCAGGAAAGCGATATTTCCGGGCGGCCATTGCGGAAATAACCTGATCGGCAAATTCCGCCGGGGTGTCATCTTCCAGTTCGACCCGGATTTTTTCACCACGGAAAGTGTGCAGTCGGATATGAGTGATGTACAATTGGTCTGGCTCCGCCCAGAATGAGCCTACCCGCTTTGCTTCACCGGATAATGTATCCTCGCTCCAACCGGTATTGCGAATCGTTATTGCATCAAAGGTAATGTTGGCCCCCTGAATTCGTTCCACGCCTTTGACCGTCACACCCGCGCCTCCTTGGATAATATAATGAAAAGTTCGAACCTCGGCAGGTTTGCGAATGCCGCACTGCCGGGCCAGTGAAAGCACGTCACTCACTTCCTGGGAGGTTAGCTCAGCATCGTCGCCAAATATGGTCTGAATGGCCGGTGTTTTCTCAATTTGACGCTGACCGCCTTTGTTTACAAGTCGCATGACCGGTGGGTCGATTATTGAGACCCTGATCTTCTTCGACTTGGTATCAAGCGTTATGGTGGAGATTTTATGTTCCGTTTTCGCCCGGTGCACCTTGCCCTCCACAAAGTCCGCTTTGGACCAAAAGGTCATCTGAGTGATTTTGCGCTGCACCGCGGTCACAGTGATGACAGCGTCGAAATCCCGAAACCACCAATAAAGGCCTACGTCCAGCCATCTGCCCTTCGGTTCAATCAACTCCATGGTGTCGGTCATGTCCCATCCGCCGTTTCGAACGAGGAGTTGGGCTGCGGTTGCCGTATCCATTCCGACCTTAATCAGCACCTGATCCGCCAACACCGCAAGGGGTGAGAAGAGCAGGGCGAGCAGAAGCAGGCGCCAGTGTTTTGACCTCAGCGTTTTGATGTGGCCAAGCATGATTGTTGAGATTGATAATCGTACGGTTTTGGTGAATGGGCAAGTGTGGTTTGGTGGTGGGGGCGCATGGTGGTCCTGTGGAATCAATGTTTACCACAACCCGCTGCGTTGCGGATTTTGTTGCTGTAAACACAAGGTAGCTCGTGCCTCGCAACCTTGGGCTATGTGTCGAAACCTCTTCGAGGTTTGGGAATGTCGTCGGCTGCTACAATTTGGTGGGGATTGACGGGGCGGGGTGGGAGGCATAGCGTCGGGGGTATGAACACGGCGCGGATTTGGGGCTGGGTGGGGGGGATGTTGATTTTATTTCGGTTGGCGATGGCGGGGCAGGGGGCGGAGTCGCGGGGACTGGTTTTGGAGGATTTTGAGGACGGGTTCCGGGTGGAGCGGTGGGGGTTTTCGGAGGGGCCGGAGTTTCCCGGGGCAAAGGGGCGGTTCGAGCGCGCGGAGAATGGCGCGGCGCATGCGGGGCGGTTTGGGGGGAAGCTCACTTTTGATTTTACCGGCGGTGGGAATTACGTGGCGGCCGCGGTGCGACCGCCGGGGACGGTGGCCATGGGGACCAACGGGTCGGAGGGGCGGGGGTTGCGGTTGTGGCTCCAGCGGCCGGAGGGAAATGAGGTCGTATTTCGCTATACGGACGCGGGCGGCCAGACTTTGCAAAAGCCGGTGGAGTGTCCGGCGGGTCGCTGGGTGCGGGTGACGATTCCGTTCAGCGACTGGACGGTGCATTGGGGCGGGGCGAATGATGGGAAGCCGCGGGGTCATCCCACGCAGTTGGCGCTGTTGATGGAGCATGGGGCGCAGACGACCGGGGCGTTGGTGTTTGATGATCTGGAGTTGGTGGACGCGGTCACGAGTGTGGCGCGGGTGGCGTATCCGGTGTACCGGTTTGGGACGGAGGAAGGGTGGTCGTTGCGGTCCGAGGGGAATCGGGGGGCGAGCCAATTAGCGGGGCGGACCTGGACAGCGGATTTTTCGGCGGGAGCGCGGTGGGTTTCCCTGGGAGTGCCGGATCATGTGTTGTTAGGGAACGTGGACCGGCTGCGGGTGCGTGTGCGGGTGAAGGGTAACGCGGCGGGGCATCCGGTGCGGCTGGTGTTGCACACGCATTTCATGACGTTTCAAAAGATTTTGGGCGAGTTGCCGGGGGACGGGGAGCAGGAATTGGTGACGGAGGGTCCGCCGGGTCCGGGCTGGACTTGGTCGGGTGGGGAAAATGACGGGCAACTGCATGGCCCGCTGCGTTTGGGGGAAATCGGGTTGGGAGTGGGAGCAGGGACGGGGGCTGCGGGCGTGACGTTGGAGTTGCGGGAACTGGTGGTGGAAGCGGTGTGTCCGCCGGATAAGCGGATCATGCTGGTGGCGGCGAATCGGGACCCGGGGGAGCGGCCGGAATTTGTCGCACGCGTGCGAGGATTAACGGATGTGCCGCTGTCGGGGAGGTTGCAGTGGCGGGTGCGGGATTGGGAGGGACACGAATTGTGCAAGGCGGTGCAGGCGGTCACGGTGCCGGCGGGCGGGGCGGTGGTGGAGCATGGGTTGTCCTTTAATTTTGAGTCGAAGGCGGGGATCCAATTTTTGGAGGCGGAGGTCAATCTGGAGATGAAAGGGCAGGAGACGGCGCCGGCGCTGGCGGCCTGGGTGGCTCGGTCGATCGCGGCGGGGGATGCGCAGTTGGAACCGGAATCACCGTTTGGGATGGGGGTGTATTTGAATCGTTATGGCGGGGATGCGGGCGGCCGGGCGGCGATGGAACGGGCGGCGCAAATGGCGCGGGACGCCGGGGTGAAATGGACGCGGGAGGATTTTTCCTGGGGGCGCATCGAACCGCGGCGGGGGGAGTTTGACTGGTCGTATTATGACAACCTGGTGGCTTGCGCGCGGCGCAACGGGATTACGGTGTATGCCATTGCTGGTTATTGGACGGGTTGGACCAAGCCGTACACGACGGAGGGGATCGATGATTATGTGCGATATCTCCAGGCGATGGTGCGGCGTTACCACGGGGACATCCGCCAATGGGAAATCTGGAATGAGCCGAACATTTTTTTCTGGCAAGGGCCGAAGGATCTTTACGCGGAATTGCTCAAACGGAGTTATGCGGCGATCAAGGAGATTGATTCGGGGGCTCAGGTGCTGGGGCTCTCAACGGCGGGAATCGACCGGAAATTCATTGACCGGATGCTGGAATTGCAGGCGCCTTTCGACATCCTAACGATTCATCCGTATCGCACACATTTGGTGGATCGGGATTTTATCGCGGATTTGAAAAAGGTGTCCGACCAGGTTCTGCGGCCCGATGGGCAGCATCGTCCAGTGTGGTTGACGGAGATGGGCTGGGCGACGCATACGCCGCATCACACGGCGCGGCAGGATTTTGCGGCGACGACGTTGCGGGCCCAGGCGGAGTTGATCGCGCGGAGTTATTTATGCGCGATTGTGTCGGGAGTGGAACCGCGGACGTTTTGGTATGATTTCAAGAACGACGGGGAGGATCCGATCTATTTCGAGCACCAGATGGGGATTGTTTATAGTGATTTCACGCCGAAGCCGGCGTACCGGGCGTTTGCCACGCTGACGGAGGTGCTGCGGGGGCGGCAACTGGCGGGGCCGGTGGTGACTTCCGGGGCCGGCGCGGGGGTTTTGGCCTTCCGTTTTACGCCACGGGATCTCAGCGCGGGGGAGACGGTGGCGATGTGGAGTCCGAAGGAAGATGCACGGGTGTCGCTGGCCACGGAGGCGAGGCAGGTCACCCGGGTGAACGGGATGGGTGAACGGAGTGAATTAGTAGTGCGGGAGGGGCGGGTGGAGGTGGAGTTGAAGGCGGGCGCGCCCGTGTATCTGTTGCTGCCGTGAGTTGGAGGAAGGTCAGCGGGAGAGCGGAGATTGAATGGTGAGTGAGCGCTGGGCGTCAGAATGGGGTGCCCGCACGGGGCGGAAAGTGGTCTGGCATCGGGCGTACTGCCGGGGTATTATTGAGCAAGCAATGAATCATCATCGATTTAATCCGGAGCATCTGGCGTTGACGCGGCGGGATTTCCTGCGGCGTTGCGGCATGGGCATGGGCGCGCTGGGGTTGGCGGGTTTGATGGGGCAGCTGGGCGGAGGCGTGGCAACGGCGCAGGCGGGGGAAAATTACATTTCGCCGCTGCTGCCGAAAGCCCCGCAATTCCCCGGCAAGGCCCGCCGGGTGATTCACATTTTTGCCAATGGCGGACCGTCGCATGTCGATACCTTTGATCCCAAGCCGGCGTTGACCAAGTATGCCGGGAAGGCGCTGCCGATGGAGGTGCTGCCCACGGAACGGAAAACGGGAGCGGGTTTTGCCTCGCCGTACAAGTTCAAGAAATACGGGCAGAGCGGGATTGAGGTGAGTGAGTTGTTTCCGCATGTGGCGGAGAGCATTGATGACATTTGCGTGATCCGGTCGATGACGGCGGATGTGCCGAATCATGAGCCTTCGCTCTTGCTGATGAATTGCGGGGACGCGCGGCAAATCCGGCCGAGCATGGGGTCGTGGGTGACGTACGGGTTGGGATCGACGAACCAGAATTTGCCGGGGTTCATCGCGATGTGCCCGGGCGGGTACCCAATCCAGGAATCGCAGAACTGGCAGTCGGGATTTCTGCCGGGGGTTTACCAGGGCACGTATATCAACACCGAGAAGACAAAGATCGAGGAGTTGATTGAGAACATCAAAAGCGATTACTCATCGTTGCCGGAACAGCGCCAGCAACTGGACCTGTTGCAGCGGCTCAATGAGGAACATTTGCGGAAGCGCAAGGAAGATGCGGGATTGGAGGCGCGGATCGCCTCGTTTGAACTGGCGTACCGGATGCAGATGGATGCCAGCGATGCTTTTGACATCAGTCGCGAGCCGGAGACCATCCGGGCGATGTATGGTCCGGGGACGCAGGCGCGGCAGTTGCTGATTGCGCGGCGGTTGCTGGAGCGCGGGGTGCGCTTTGTGCAAATCTGGCATGGCGCGGGGCAGCCGTGGGACAGCCATGATGACATCGAGGTAAATCACCGCCGGTTGGCGAAGGACTGCGACCAGGGGATCGGGGCCTTGCTCAAGGATTTGAAGCAGCGGGGGATGCTGGAGGATACTTTGGTGATTTGGGGCGGCGAATTTGGGCGCACGCCCACCGTGGAATTGCCGACGCCGGGTTCCAACGCGGGACACGTGAACGGGCGGGACCATAATCATCATGGTTTCAGCATGTGGATGGCCGGCGGCGGGGCGCGGGGCGGCTATGTGCACGGCGCGACGGATGAGTATGGATTTGCGGCGGTGGAGAAGAAAGTGCACGTGCACGACCTGCACGCGACCATCCTGCAACTCCTGGGATTTGATCACGAGAAGCTGACGTTCCGGCATTCGGGACGGGATTACCGGTTGACCGACCTGTATGGGCGGGTGGTGAAGGAATTGATCGCGTAGTTCGTCGCGGCGCGCGCTCAGGGGACGGAAAGAAGAGTAGGCGCGAGGGCGAGGGACGGTTCCGGCGGAGCCGGTGGAGGAGTGGTTTCCACCGGAACACGGTATTCGACCTGATGCGCGAAATGGTCATCGAGGAGGGGAAAGGAGTTTCCGGGGATTTCCCGACCATCCAATAAGAGTTGCGCCGGACCGGCGACATCCGCCGCCAAGCGGGTGATGCGAATTTGATAATCCGTTTGGCGGTAGCGGTAGTTGATGGTGAAGCCG
>CAIXFN010000015.1 GCA_903918755.1 uncultured Pedosphaera sp. | reverse complement strand
TGCTGACAGCGCTCATGCGCAAATTTCTCATTCACATGAACAGTGAATTGAAAAAACTCGCTGCCCAGCCCCTCGATGAAAAAGAGAAAAAATCGAAAAAAGTAAAAAAAACCGTTGCCAAATAAACACCGTTGCTGGGCTGGGGGGCGCAACACCTTTGGTGTTGGGGAGATGGTAACCGGGTAATGTTGGGGCGGTATGGGAGCCTCCGGCGGCGGCTTGCGAAGTGGTGAAGATTTTGGCGGGTGGATACCGTGATTTTACAGCCGGGTTGGTGGTTGGACATTTGGAGTTGGCGATTTAGTTAGTTCACACTTTCAGCGCTGGGGGGGATTGAGGGGATGGGGTCCTGGGGCGACGCGAGGGACGCTTTGCCCCGATTCAGGACTTCTGATCCTGGCTGATTAATTTTAACACGCGTTGAAGATCAATTGCCCCACTTCTCCCCAACCCTCTCCGCCATTCTGAATGGCAGCGAGGGAGAAGAGGGCGCGCCTTTGGCGCTCGGGAATGGGGAGCTTGCAGGTGAGTCCGGATTTGTTGATTCGGGGATGCAGGCGAGGCGGGACCCGTGATCAACGTTCGATGCCGATGGGGTACAGGAGATAGCGTTGGTCGGAGAAGGGGCTGCGGTCGTAGAACCACTGGAGGCGGGCGGCGGAGCTGGCGGCGAAGGCGGGGTCCGATTTCAGCTTGGCGGTGAATTCGGTTTGGAGGGCGGGGTCTTCGGCCAGCATTTTTTCGGCCATCGGGGCGATGGCGTAGTTTTCCATGTACTCGGTGCGCTGGAGGATTTCGTTGAAGAATCCCCAGGCGAAGAAGGAGTCGTTGCTCTCGGGTTCCAAGACGACAACCGCGAAATCGCCGAGGGGTTGGTCGGTGGTGACCCGGACGGAGCCGGCGGGGAAGGTTTCGCTGTGGTGTTCGATTTTAGCCTGCGCGCTGAGGAGATAGTGGCTTTCGAACGGTTCGGCGGAGGGTTTGACGTTGGCCAGGCGATACATGTCCACCTCGATGGTGCGGTCGGCGGTGAGGGTTTCGAGCCGGATGCCTTGGAGGCGCAGGCGCTGAATGACTTCGGGTTTGGTGACGGGGACGTAGTAGGCTTTCGGGCGAACGAGTTGCAGGGCGGGGCGGTCGCCGAAAACGGGGATCTGGGGGTAGAGTTTCGGTTTGCCCAGCCAGCGGACTTCGGGCTTACCGGAAGTCGGGGAAAGGTATTCTTCGTGCGCGATGCCAAGGAAATCGACGTGGTTGGTGGGGCCTCCAGGGACGCCCCAGTTCATGGGGATGGTGGCGGGGCGGGCGGCGCAATCGGCGGCGATGGCCGCGCGCAGGGGAATGGCGTGATCGCCGACGGTGCGCAGGGCGGCTTCGAGCAGGATGTAATCCCCGAGAACGCGTTGCGGGTAGGGTTTTAGCGAATGGTTTTCAACGAGGATGGTGGGCAGGTGGCGGAGGTCGCCGAAGCCGGTGGAGTAGCGCGGGCCGATGTGGCCACCCATCAGGCCCTGGGTCAGATCACGGCTGCGGGCCTCGTTCACCAAACCGCCGGGGATGTGGCCGTTTTGCTTGAGCGCGCCATCCACGGAGGGGCGGAGGGTGTGTTCCAGCCAGGTCGCGATCTGCGGGGACCAGGCGAATTCGCCATCAAAGCCCGGGTAGCCGTAGGTGATGTCATAGGCGTAGTCCATGCCATCGGTGACATGGAGATCAAAGTAGAGCACCGGATTGGCGGCGTTGATCAGGCTGATCATCGCGCGCATTTCGGGGGCGTCGGCTTTGACGTAGTCGCGGTTGAGATTCAGATTCTGGGCGGTGGTGCGCCAGCCCTGGTGGACGGGGCCGCGTTGGTTGGGGCGATTATAGACGGAACTGCGCTCATGGCCGTCGGCATTAAAAATGGGGACGAAGAGGAAATTGGCGTGGTCCAGCAGGGCCGATTTGCCGCCCTGGGCGAGATCGCGGAGGAGCATGAGTCCGGCGTCTTTGCCATCGATTTCCCCGGAATGGATGCCGGCCTGGGCGAGGACAGTGGGGCGACCGTTGGCGACGAGGGCGGCGGGATCGGCAGCGCCCTCCTTCGTGGCAATGACAGCATACAGGACCCGGCCCTGGGCGGTCTGGCCGAAGGCGTGCAGTTTGAGTTGCGGGGAGGCCGCGACCAGTTTTTGCAGGTAGGCGATGGTGTCGGCGTAATTCGGCGTGTCGAGCAGGCCCATTTTTTCGGCCGGGGTGATCCAGGGATGGTTGGTCGGGACGATGAGCGATTCACTGGCACCGTGCCAGGGCGGCGCAGGCGGGAGAAAATCGACCGGATTCGCAGCCTGCAATGGATGGCTGGGGAGGAGTGGCAGACCGAGGGCGAGGATAAGGGGCATGCATTTGCGCATGGCGAGCAGGGTGGACCGGAAGCCACCCGATTGTCCAGCTTCCGGATGCCTGATCCAGCGCCTTAAATTTTAGCGGGAGGGGGAGTTTGGTGTTACCACCGCTCCCCAACCCCTCCGCCATTCGGAATGACGGAGAGGGAGAAGATTGCTGGTGGGGCTTCGATAGGGGCCAAGCCATTTCCAGAGCGGGAAGGAGGCCTGAGTCTTTATGTCGCTCCTGACGGAGCTTGTTGTTATTGACGGGTCACGGGCTATAGACATGCCGCCCCGAGCGGGGCTTCGGAAGCAACCACAGCCCTGCCGGTTGATGGAACCACCTCCCCCCAACTCCTCTGCCATTCGGAATGAGCGGAGAGGGAGAAGAGGGCTGCGTTGCGAATTGCTGAATGGCGTACTACTCAGCTCCGGTTAGTGCTTAATAAAAGCCCGGTAAAAGAGCTGCGCGGCGGAGGAATTTTGATTCGTATAGGTCCATGGAGTGGCCACCGGGGTGGTGGTGACCACTGTGGTCCACACGGCGGGCATGAGCGCCGGACTGGATTGGAGGGTGATGGGGAAGTAGGCCGTGGTGTTCAGCACCAGGATGGTGGAATGGCCGGTCGGGCGGGTAATGCTCGTAAAGAAGGGAGCAGCGGGAGTGGGCGTGCCGCCGACGTTGCCATTGAAAGTGACTCCCGCGGTGAAAGCCAAAGCCCGGCCGTCCATGGCGCTGGTGGTGTTCATGGTGATGGCCTGATTCGCCAGGATGGTGCCTTTGAAGGAGGAAAAGGTGCCAATGGTGGCGGAGGTGGTGACCTGCCAGAAGATATTGCGGGCCTGGGCCCCGCCAGCGAGAACGACATGCACGTGGTCGCCCACCTCCAGATCACTGGCGATTTGGAAGATCCAGACATCGTCCGGACCGCCGGAAAGGGTGACATCCGAGCCGGTGAGCAAGGCGGTGCCGGTGAACTTGTAGAGTCCGGGAACCAGGGTCAAACCGGCCAGATTGCCGGCCCCGGGATTCAGGAACGAACCAGAGGGTGTCGGCGAGCGCCCGGCGGCATCGTTGATGGCGGCGGTCAGATCACCCATGGCGGTCGTCAGGAGGGCGGGGGCAATGACCGAGCCGGCCGGACCGGCGGCGTCCACACAGTAGATGGTGCCGTTCACCTGGGCCTGGGTGAGAAGAATGGCCGCGCCGGTGATGGGGCTGGCGCCGACATCACCGTTGATGACGCCGCCGCCGGTGGTGGTCACGGCGGCCCCGGCGAGGATGGTGAAGTGGACGGCGGAGCCGAGGTTTACGGGAGTTGGTCCAGCGGCCCGGGCGGAGGGGAGTGAACTCAAAACGAGCAAGGCGAGAAGGACGGGTCGATAATTAGGTTGATTGCTGCACATGGAATAAGCTAATGGCTGGCGGAGATTTGCCTACCCGGGGGGAATCCCCCCATCGACAACGGCGGTTCTCGGGGGGGGCGTATTCAAGGCGCAACGGGGAGGGGGAGAGTCGGAATTCGCTCGACAGGGAAAATAATTTGATTAGCGTTTTTCCCTAATACTATGGGTACGAAACATCCCCGCGTGGACGCCTACATCGAACAATCGGCCGAGTTCGCCAAGCCCATTCTCACGCATTTGCGCGCGTTGGTGCATAAGGCCTGTCCGGAGGTGGAGGAAGCCTGGAAGTGGAGCTTCCCGAACTTTTTGTATCATGGCATGATGTGCAATATGGCGGGATTCAAGGCGCATTGCTCCTTTGGGTTTTGGAAGGGGGATTTGATTTTCGGCGATGATAAGACCGCGGCGGCGGCGGCCAAGGAATCGATGGGACATTTTGGCCGGATTTTATCGCGCGCGGACCTGCCGCCGGACAAGGTGATCATCGGTTACCTAAAAGAGGCGATGCGGTTGAATGAAGCGGGCGTGAAAAAGGCGCCGAAGCCGCGGGCCAAGGAACCGAAGGAGTTGGCGGTGCCGGAGATTATTTTGACCGCGTTAAAAGCAAATCCGAAGGCGGGCGAGACTTTTGCGGCGTTTCCCTACAGCCACAAGAAGGAGTATGTGGAGTGGATCACGGAGGCCAAGACGGAGGCAACGCGGGGCAAACGACTGGCGACCATGCTGGAGTGGCTTACGGAGGGGAAGTCGCGGAATTGGAAATACAAGAATTGCTGAGCTCGGGGCTTGCCTTTCCGGGGTGGGTCCAACACGATGACGCCCCAGCAGGCCAGCATGACCAGTAAAGCATCCCTACCAAACAATTCCGGCGGCGAACCCACCCTGGCCCGCCGGTTGGGTGCTTTCGATGCCACGATGATTGTGATGGGCGGGATCATCGGCGGCGGAATTTTTGTGAACCCGGCGGAGGTGGCCCGGTTGGTGAAGACGCCGGGGTTGACCCTGGCGGCCTGGGTGATCGGGGGAATCATCGCGTTGATCGGGGCGTTTGTGTACGCCGAACTGGCCGTGCTCCGGCCCCGGGTGGGCGGACAATATGCCTATCTGCGGGATGCCTATCATCCCATCGTGGCCTTCCTTTATGGCTGGACCCTGCTGCTCGTGATCCAGACGGGGGGGATGGCGGGGGCGGCGATGATTTTCGGCCGGTATTTCCGGGAATTTTCCGGGAGCGGACTTTCCGATCAAACGCTGGCGGCGATTACCCTGGGGGTGCTGACCTTGATCAATTGTTTCGGCGTGCGGGCGGGGAGCAATTTGCAAAGTGCCCTCATGGTGACCAAGCTCGTGGCGCTGGCTTTTCTGATCGGAGCGGGTTGGATCCTCGTGACCCCGGCCAGCGCCCGGCCCGCGGTGGCGACGGGATTGGGCGAGTCGGGAGGGATGGCCGGATTGGCAGCGTCAATGGTGCCGGTGATTTTTGCATACGGAGGATGGCAGACAGCCAGTTTTGTAACCGGGGAAATGCGCAATCCGAAACGCGATTTGCCGCGCGGATTGCTCATTGGTGTTGTGGGCGTGGTGGCGCTGTATCTGGCCGTCACTTACGTGTGTTTGCGGGCGCTCGGGGTGGAAGGATTGGCAGCCACGAAGACCCCCGCCACGGAGGTCATGCGGCTGGCGATGGGGGAGAAGGGAGCACGGCTCATCGCGCTGGGAGTGGCGGTTTCCACGGTGGGCTTGTTAAGTCAAAGCGTGCTCACCGCGCCGCGGGTCTATTATGCCATGGCGCGGGACGGGGTGTTTTTCTCGGCGGTGGGCCGGTTGCATCCGGTGAGCCAGGCCCCGGTGGTGGCGATCATTTTGCAGGGGATCTGGGCGGTGGTGATTGCGCTGGGCGGCCGGTATGACCAGATCTTGAATTACGTGGTGCCGATTGATGTCATTTTCTTCGGCTTGACCGGCGCCTCGCTATTGATTTTCCGGGCCCGGACCCGGCGCGCGGGCGGGGAAGCGGCGGAGGGCAAGCTGGTGCGGGTGCCCTGGCATCCCTACACGACGATTGTCTTTGTGCTGGCCTGCGCCGGGGTGGCGGTGAACGGCATCCTGCATTCCTGGCAGGACACCGGAATCGGGTTGGGAATTCTGGCATTGGGGGCCGTGGTTTATCAATTCTGGCCCGGGCGGGTGGGGACGGCGGAGGAGCGAGGGGAGATTTAGATGGGGTGCTGGCCAGAATTTGCCATGGTCGGGGCAAAAATCCGCTTTGGAGGCTTTACAGGTTTGCGGGTGCCCCGGTAGTATCGCGCTCCGAATTTTACCAAACACTATGGCGAAAATCATAGCCGAAATGGCGATTGACACGGTGACGATGGAGTTGCCGGACACGAAGACGCTCAAACTGGCCTGGCCGGAGGGCTACACCGTTGATTTCAAGACGGGGCAGTTCATCACGGTTTACTGGCCGGACACGCCGGGGTACAAGCGCGCGTACTCGCTGTCTTCCTGCGCCATGGACCAGGGCTTCTTTGAGGTGACAGTGAAGCGCGATGGCAAGATGGGCACGCGGATCGTGGATTGGGCGAAAGCGGGGGATAAACTGGGGGTGCTGCCGCCGGCGGGCAAGTTTCTGCCGGTGTTGGAACCGGACAAGCATCTGGTTTGCATCGCCGGGGGGTCCGGGGTGACGCCGTTCCGCGGCTTCGTGCGCGACGCGACCCGTCGGAAGCTGGCCACGCGGATCACGATTCTTTACAGCGTGCGGACGACTGCCGACATCATTTTTAATGCCGAGTTCCGCCAATTGGAACAGGAGAATCCCAATTTCAAATTCCATGTCACATGCACGCGTTTGGGCGCGGAAGATCCCTGGCCGGGTCGGCGCGGACGGATCGATGCGGACTGGGTGCGGAGCCAGATTGGCGACGTGGCGAACACGGTGTTTTATGCCTGCGGGCCGAATGCCCTGGTGGAAAACACGCATGACCTGGTGGTGAAGGAGTTGGGGATCCCTAAGACGCAGATGCTGCTGGAAAAGTGGGGTTGAGTTTTGCCGGCGAGCGCCGGGACGGATCTAATTTACCGGGTCGGGGGAGCCCGCTGGCGCGATGTGGTATTTCACATCACGAACCGGCGGGAAAATTCATTTCCTGATTGCGCATCCGCCCGGGGTGGGTGAAACTTGCCCCCGATTATGTTGAAGCGGACACCCCTATTCGAGTGGCATCAAAAGTCGGGCGGGAAGCTGGTGGAATTTGGCGGCTGGGAAATGCCGGTCCAATACACGAGCATTACCGATGAACATCTGGTCGTGCGCAAGCACGCGGGCCTGTTCGACATCTGCCACATGGGGGAGGTGCTGGTGACAGGTCCCGGGGCGGCGGAGTTTTTGAACCAGACCCTCACCAATGATATTCGCAAGCTGGCACCGGGACTGGGTCAGTACACCCTGATGTGCAATGAACGGGGAGGGGTGATCGATGACCTGTACGCTTATTGCCTGGCGGCGGAGGAATATCTACTGATCATCAACGCTTCGCGGATCGCGGAGGATGTGGCCTGGCTGGAAGCGCGGTTGGGCCTTTTTGCCGGCAAAGCGGGGGTGGTTTTGAAAAACATTTCCGAGGAGACCGGGGCGGTCGCTTTGCAGGGACCGCGGGCGGCCGCGATTGCGGCGGAGTGTTTTCCGGGGAGTGCGAGCGGCGGCACCGCGGTGGAACGGGTCACGGATTTGAAGAAGAACCAGGTCGCTCGCTACACCTACGCCGGGCAGCCGATTTGGGTGGCGCGCACGGGTTACACTGGCGAGGATGGATTTGAGGTGGTGGCGCCGGCGTCGCTCATCGTGGAGATCTGGACGCGGATCATGGCGGCGGGGCACCCCCATTGCCTGCAACCGGCGGGATTGGGCGCGCGCGATACCCTGCGGACGGAAGTGTGCTACCCGCTGTATGGCCATGAATTGGACGAGCAGACCACGCCCATCGAGGCCGGGGTGGGGTTCTTTGTCGCCCTGGACAAGGGGGAATTTGTTGGTCGCGCCCCGCTGGCGGCGCAGAAGGCTGCCGGTCCGGCGCGCAAGTGCGTGGCCTTCAAAATGACGGAACGCTCCGCCCCGCCGCGCCCGCATTATGCCATCTGGAGTGTGGGGACGGAGGCCGCGGCGATTGGTGAAGTCGTGAGCGGCACGCAAAGTCCATCCCTGAACACCGGCATTGGCATGGGCTACGTGCCGGCGGCCAGCGCGAAAGCGGGCACGCCGATTGCGATTGAAATCCGGGGGAAAATGGCCCCGGCCGTGATTGTGGCAAAACCAATTTTCAAGAAAGCAGTTTGACCAATCCAACCCGCCCTGATTCAATTATCCCATGGCCAACATCCCGTCCGATCTGAAGTACGCCGACTCGCACGAATGGGTGCGCATCGTGAATGACATTGCCACCGTAGGCATCACCGACCACGCGCAACATGAACTGACCGAAGTGGTTTTTGTGGAATTGCCGGAAGTGAAACAGCCGGTGGCCGCACAAGAGAGTTGCGCAGTGGTGGAGTCCGTGAAAACGGCCAGCGAAATTTATTCCCCGGTTTCGGGTGAGATTATTGCGGTGAACAAGGAATTGGATGGCGACCCGGGATTGGTGAACACCGATCCATACGGCAAGGGCTGGATCTTCCAGGTCAAACTGACTCCCGGCGGTCACGAGGGGGACGATTTGCTGGATCCGGATGAATACGAGGCGTTAATCGCCGGGCATTGAGCCCAGCGTGCGCGGCCGCGGCGGCGGAACGGTGATCGGGATGGGGGGAGAGGAATTTGCCCGGCCGATTCGGTGTCCATATCCCGGCCAACTGATGAAAGCGAAAACGAATCTCACCGTCCTGCTGGTGGTAGGTTGGGTGGTGATGATTTGGATGCAGCATTATCCGCTTAACCCCGCTCCGAAGGCACCGTCGGGAATAGCAGCCACGCCGATAGCCCGGTGGGAGGTGGTGACGACCGTGCCAACGTCCACTCTGCCGGCCTCACGGCCCGATTCCGAAGGACTGAAATATTCCCCGACGGCGGAGCGCGCGGCCTTGCCGGAACCCACGGCGACCAAGGCGGACAACCCGCGGGTGGCCAGCGCCCCCGAAACGCCGACAGCGCCGCTTTCCGAAGTGGAAGTCAAAGCGGCCGTGGGACGTCGGGCACTCGAAATGGTGGGGGCGGACAGCGCGGCGGAGCAGGTCTGGTTGATGGCGATCAATGACAGTTCGCTGCCGGAAGAGGTGCGGCAGAACCTGATTGAAGATTTGAACGAAGACGGTTTGTCCGACCCGAAAAACCCGACGCTGGCGGATTTGCCGTTGATCGAAAACCGGCTGACGCTCATCGCCGCGCTCGGCCCGGTGGCGATGGATGACGTGAACGCGGCCGCCTTCCACGAGGCGTACAAAGATCTGGCCGAAATGCTCCAAAAGCTGACGCAGCATTGAGGCTCGCGGGCGCGAAGCCACGGCAGGTCGGTTGGTCGGCAGCTTGCATTTGTATTCCACCCCAAGTTCGGTCAGAATAAACAAGTGAACGCAAGTAAAGTCCGTCTTTTCATCAAACCGTATTGTGGCTGGTGCCACAAAGCCATCCGGTGGCTGGACGCCCGGGGCGTGGAATACGAAGTCCTGGATGTGATCGCCGACGGGGCGGCCTACGACGAAATGGTGCGGCTATCCGATCAAGATCTGGCGCCGGTCATCGACGTGGATGGAAAGATCCTGGCGGATTTCGGTCCCGAAGAATTGGCGGAGTTCTGGCAGCAATTGGAACGCGAACAAAAATGAGTAACACCCTGACCGCCCCCCGACCGCGCCTGCCCGAGTGGCTGCGGATCAAGTTGCCGCGCACCGAAAGTTTTGCGCGGACGCGGGGTCTGCTGGACGAATTGAATTTGCATACCGTGTGCGAGAGCGCGCGCTGCCCAAACCACTGGGAATGCTGGAGCCGGGCCACCGCGACCTTCATGATTGCCGGGGACCGCTGCACCCGGGCCTGTGGTTTTTGCGCAGTCTCGACGGCCAAGCCGCTGGCCCTGGAGGCGGATGAACCCCGGCGGGTGGCGGAAGCCACGCGGCGGCTGGGTTTGAAGCATGTGGTGATCACCGCGGTGGCGCGGGATGACCTGGCGGACGGGGGGGCGGAGCATTTCCGTCAAACCATCGAAGCGGTGCGGGCGCTGAATCCGGGCACGGTGATCGAGGTGTTGACCCCCGATTTCCTGGACAAGGACGAAGCCATCGATTGCGTGCTCTCCGCCCGGCCGGCGGTGTTCAACCACAATCTGGAAACCGTGCGGCGATTGACGCCGTCGGTACGTTCACGGGCCACCTACGATCGCTCGCTCAGCGTGTTGGGCAAGGTGAAACGCCGGGCCGGTACGAACCTGCACACCAAATCCGGGTTGATGCTCGGATTGGGGGAGACGGCGGAAGAACTCCGGGCGGCGCTGTTCGATTTGCGGTCGGTGGGCTGTGACATTCTGACGCTGGGCCAGTATTTGCAGCCGACGCTGCAGCACCTGCCGGTGGTGGAGTTTGTGACCCCGGAGCAATTCGCGGAGCACAAGGAGTACGCGGAGGGATTGGGGTTTGTGCACGTGGCCAGCGGGCCGATGGTGCGGAGCTCCTACCACGCGGATGAGTTCAACGCCGGGACGGCGAAGTAACGGGAACCGGATTACGGCGCGGGCGGCAGTTGGTGCCGATGGGACCAGATGTAGGCGAGCGCCGTCATGATGAGGAGAGCGAGGATGACGCCCACCGCGGTGGCGTATTGATTGAGCAAAGCGGTGCGGCGCAAAGCGCGTTCCGTCCGCGCGCGGTCCGCTTCCCGAGCCGCGAGAAATTCCGCCTCCACGGGAGCGTCAAAAACTTCCTCGGCCTTGAGGCGGAAGGTGAGCCAGTCCGGGGCGAGCGGGCGCCAGGCTTCGGGGAGTTTTTGCCAGTCATCTTCGTGCGGGACGTTGAAGCCGATGTGCCGCCAAAAGGGGGCCGATTCCACTGTCCACAGCCGGGTCAAGCCGTGGTTGACCGCCACGATTTGCAAGCGCTCCCAGAATTGCTGACGCATGCCGTCGGCAAAGGTAAAATCACTGAAAGCCTCGCTATGCACGCGGCCCTGCTGGCCGGAGAACTGAAGGGCGATGGCGCCGGCGAGGCTGCCGTCCAGGGCCGGGATGACCTGGAAATCCGTGAGATGCTTTTCGAGTTCCAAGGCATCGTAATTCATGCCCCGCCACAGGCTGATCAGGGCGGCTAAATCGTCCACCGTGGCCCGGCGAACCAGAATGGAGGAGGGATTCATAAGGAGGTGGTGACCAGCGCCAGCGGAGGGGCGGGGAGCAATCAACCCGGAATTTCCGTGCGCCGATAGGCCTCGGCCAGCAAGGTGACGGGATGCGCCACGCGCAACTCCAGCCCGCGGCGGCGGGCGCCGTTGATCAATTGGAGGAGGCAGCCGGGATTGCCGGTGGCCACCACGGTGGCCTGGGTCGTCTGGATATGATCCAATTTGCGATCCAGGAGTTCGGTGGCCATTTTGGGTTGGATCAGGTTGTAAATGCCGGCGCTGCCGCAGCACCAGGTGCTTTCAAAGAGTTCGACCAGGCGCAGGCCGGGGATGGCGCGGAGGACCTGGCGCGGTTGGGCGGTGATTTTCTGGCCATGGCAAAGATGGCAGGCTTCGTGGTAGGTGACGGACTGCGAGGGAGCCCCGGCAGCCGGGGGTGGGACAATCCCAATGTGGGCCAGCCACTCGTGGATGTCCTTGACCTTGGCATCCCATTCGTGGGCGCGCGCGAGGTAGGCCGGATCATCCGCCAGCAGTTTGGCGTAATGCTTGAGGTGCGAGCCGCAGCCGGCGGCGTTGGTGATGATGGCGTCGAACTGGTCCGGCGGGAACTGCTCCAATTGTTTGCGGGCGAGTTGCTGGGCGAGTTCCCATTCACCGTTGTGCGCGTGGAGCGAGCCGCAGCAGTATTGGGCGGGCGGGGTGACCACCTCGCAACCGTTGCGGGCGAGCACTTCCACGGTGTCGCGGTTCACATCACTGAAAATCAGGTCTTGGGCGCAACCGGTAAGGACCGCAACGCGGTAACGGCGCGGAGTCCGGGAAGGCGTGAGCGGGGCGATCAACTCGGCGGAGAACCGGGCCTGCACGGGCGGGGTCATGGCTTCCAGTTCGCGCAGGCGGCGGGGCAGGAGGCGGAGCACGCCGCTCTGACGCACCGCGTTTTCGAGTCCCAATTGCTGGTAAAGGCGCAGGCCAAATCCGAAGAGGAGGAGCCGGTGGGGCTCCATGAAAAGCCAGCGGAGGGTGAAGCCGCGAATGGCGCCGCGACGGGCGGATTGCAAGACGCCACTGGCCTCGGCCTCGGCGCGGGCGTGCTCGAAGAGTTCGGCGTAATTGACACCCGCAGGACAGGCCGTCATACAGGCGAGACAACCCAGGCAAAAATACATTTCCTCGGCGAAGGCCGCCGTGGGTTCCAGACGGTCGTCGGCAATGGCCCGCATCAGGGAAATCCGGCCGCGGGGGCTGTTGCGCTCGAGTTTGGTGGCATCGTAGGTCGGGCACGTGGGCAGGCAAAGGCCGCAATGCATGCACTGCTGCACGACGGAATAGTCGAGATCCTTGAGATGCGAATGGCGCGCCGCGGGGGCGGCGGTGGTGGCCGTGGTTGACATGTCGATTTTTTCACAGGCCCCGAGGGAGGCCCCGGTCATGGTGGCCCCGCGCGGAAACTGCGGAGCCATTTTGCGGGAGAACCGCGCAAATGCAACTCCGCAATGCCAGGATGCGTGATCCCGCGCGCGGCGGGAAAAGGCCTAATCACGGAATGCGCATTCGGTAAAAACGGCCGCCCGGGGCGGATCCGAATGCGTTGAAGAAGCGGAAGGAACCGTTCACCAGGGCGTTGGTGAACAGCGGTTGCCAGGCGGGATGGGCGAGATCCGGGGTGGCATCGACGGCCACCGAAAGATTGGTCGCCCAGGAAACCGTTATCCCCAACTGGCCGGCCCGGTTGCCAAATCCGGGGGTTACGTTCACGAATTGCGGGGTTGGCAGGTACCACGGCACGGTGTTCAGGCCATGGTAAGTCGAAGCCCAGCCGGTGGTTCCGGGAAGGTAATAAACCGTGGCGCTATCGCCCTGGAAAAATTCGCCGGCGGCCGCCGACGGCGCATTCCCCGCGAAATAAACCGCCGTTAATCTACCACATTGCGCAAACGCGTCCCCGCCGATTACCGCGATCCGGTTGGAATTCGTGATCGCCCGCAATTTGGCGCATTCGAGGAAGCATCCGTCGGGAATGCCGGGCAGACCGGGGGGAAAGGTGATCGTAGTGATGGCACTGCCGTAAAAAGCGTAACCCCCGAGGCTGGTCAGGCTTTCGGGCAGGACGACATTGGTCAGCTGCAGGCAATTTGCAAAGGCCCCGCCGCCGATGTTGGTCACCCCTTCAGGAATCGTGAGACTGGTCAGAGTGGAAGAGGCGAAGACCCCGGAATAAATTATCCGGAGGCTGGCGGGCAATTTCAAGGAGGTGAGCGGCGTTCCGAGGAACGCCGCGTAGCCAATGGCCGCGAGGCCGTCGGGCAGGTCGATATTGGTGAAATTACAGGCATAAAAGGCCGCGTTGGCCAGAGTGGTGGTCCCGGGCGGAACGGTGTAGCGGCCGGGAGTCGGACTCTTGGCGGCGGGACACAGCATGAGCGAGGCGAGGCTATGGTTGAACAGGACCCCATCGATGCTGGTGTAAGAGGGGTTCCCAGGGGCAACATTAATCGCGGTCAGGGTGTAGCTACGGGAGAAGGCCTGATCCCCAATGACTGCCACGCTGGCCGGAATGAACACGGTGCCAAGACTGCTCGCGGCAAAGGCATTATCCCCAATCGCTGCCAGCCCATCCGAGAGGACCAAATTGGTGAGTGAATTGCATGATTCAAAGGCATTGATTCCGAAGTTGACCACACTTGAGGGGATTAAGAGACTGGCCAGCCCGCTGGATTGGAAGGCCTTGTCGCCGATGGTGGTGAGACCCGCGGGGAAATCTACTTTTCCCAAATTATAGCAATTCCAGAAGGCGCTCTCACCGATGGTGGTGAGGCTGGGCGGGATGTCCACGTTGGTTAGATGGCTGCAGCTTTGGAAAGCGCCGCTGCTGATCGTCGTGACTCCGTTCGGCAGCGAGATACTATAGAGATTCGTGTTGTACCCAAAAGCCCCGTCGCCGATTTTGGTTACCGGGAGATCGGCTCCGGAGACGGAGACGGTGGGTGGGACGACCAAGACCGGGCCCGCGAATGACCAGATGGTGCCGGTAATCGTGACGGTAGCGCCATCGGACGTGAAAGTGAACTGGGCGCGGACGGAAGGAGCGAGGGCCAGCAACAGGAATCCCAACAGAATTAAAGCCAGGCGGTGCATGCGCATAATAAGTTTGGGTGGTCGGGAAAGGGTGGTCCGAGGGATACGCCAGGCAAGACCAAGCGAATGCCAGCACTCCTTAAGCGATTTATTTTATGGGGGCCAGAGTGAACCGGCGGCGGCCAAAAGTCAAGTTTGCCGGCGGGTGCCGCCGCGCTTGATAAGCATGGTCCACCAGCCTATCTTCCGGGCCGCAATATGAAATGAAGAATCCAAATTGCCCAACGGACACAGCCCGCCTCGAGCGGTAAGGCGGCGGCGCTTCCCCCCTATTTCATGCTTCCCGCCATCCTGACCACGATTTGCTTTTCGTTTTCCGTCGTCTGCGCCAGCCGTTCGGCCAAATTGGTGGGCGGGATGGAGGCGAATTTTTGGCGCCTGGCCCTGGCGGCGGTTTTCCTGGCGATCTGGGCGTTCAGCTGGGGCCAGGGGTTGGCCAGTCCGGCCTTTCCCACCTTTTTTCTCAGCGGCATCATCGGGATCGGGTTCGGGGATATTGGACTGTTTCAGGCGCTGACGCGGATCGGACCGCGGTTGACGATTCTGCTGGTGCAATGCCTCACTGCGCCGTTTGCGGCCGCAATTGAATGGTGGTGGCTGGGTGCGCGGCTGAGTCCGGCGGAGATTTTCTGGGCGGTGGTGATCCTGGCGGGGATCGGCGTATCGCTCGCACCGGGGGAGCATTTGCACATCCCCCGGCGACAGTTCGTGCCCGGGGTGGTGTTCGGGATTCTGGGGGCGCTCGGCGGGGCGTTTGGCGCGGTGCTCAGCCGCAAGGCCTACCAGACGCTGGGGCAGGAGGGGGCAAGCCTGGATGGGGGCACGGCGGCATTCCAGAGACTGATTGGCGGCGTGATTATCGCTGGCATCGGCTTGTTGCTAGTGAAATGGCGGTCGGTATTTGATCACGTAACGCGCTCCAGCGGGGCGGCGACGCTGCCGGAGGGGGAGAAATGGCGGCGGGCCTGGCCCTGGATCCTCGCGAACAGTCTGGCCGGGCAGACAATCGGGGTGTCTTTTTACCAATGGGCTTTTCAAACAACGCGGACGGGAATTGTGCTGCCGATCGTGGCCATGACCCCGCTGATGGCGATGCCGATGACGCGCTGGCTCGATCACGAACGGGTATCCCGGCGAGCAATCCTAGGCGGGATTATCGCGGTGACGGGGGCGATCGGGCTGGCCTTGCACAAATGAACCGGCGCTTGACCAGCGGGACCGGAAGGCCAACATGGGCCTGCGCATGATGCCAGCCAACGAGCAGAATGGTGGGAGATCGGACCGGGTGGACCAGGCGGTTCGTCGTTTGCAAAACCAGTGGGGTCGGGCGGACGCCCCCGGAGCGAGCGTCCTGGTGCTGCAAGGCGATGAGGAAGTGCTGGGCTGGAGCCAGGGCAGGGCGGACTGGGAACAGGGGATCGGGATCACGCTGGAAACGAATTTTCGCCTGGCTTCGGTGACCAAACAATTCACGGCCATGGCGGTGCTCCTCCTCGCGGAGCGGGGGCAACTGCGGCTGGAGGATACTTTGGCGGAATATTTTACGGAGTTGCCGGCATGGGGCCGGGAAATCCGGGTGCGGCATTTGCTACACCACACCTCCGGATTGCGGGATTACGAGGACCTGATTCCGGCGGGAACCACCTTGCCCGTATTTGATTTGAATGTGGTGCAAATCCTGCAGCGGGAGGGCACCACTTATTTTCCGCCGGGGACGCAATTTCGTTATAGCAACACCGCTTATGCCTTCCTGGCCTTGCTGGTGCAGCGGGTTTCCGGGGCGACATTCGGGCGATTTCTCCAACACAATATTTTTGGTCCCCTGGGCATGAGCGGAACGGTGGCGTACGAGCCGGGAATCAGCACGGTTCCCCGACGGGCTTTCGGCTACAGCGTCGGGGCGGCAGGTGAAATTGAGCGGACGGATCAGAGTGTGACCAGTGCGGTATTGGGGGATGGGGGGATTTATTCCTCGTGCCGCGACCTGGCGCGGTGGAGCCGGTCGTGGGAGCGCGGCGGCCTGCTGGGCAGTGATTTCCGGGCGACGGCTTTGGCGTCGGGGGAGCAGACGAAGCACGCCGGCGGGGTGGAATACGGTTGTGGTTGGTATTTGAGCGCGGAACGCGGTTGGCGCAAGGTGTGGCACAGTGGCAACACCATCGGTTTCACCACGCGGATTGAGCGGTTTCCGGCCGCGGGCCTGACCCTCATTCTCCTGACCAATCGCAATGAGGAACCGCTGGCCGAGGTGGCGAAAGATCTGGCGGCGCTATTTTTGCCGGAAAGCAGTAACCAATGAGTACAGCAACGGACTTACAAGTGATGGTGGAGTCGCTCCACCTGGTGCAGGGGCGTCGGCATATCTTCCTGTGCGCAGACCCGACGGAGGCAAAATGCGCGCCCCGGGCCGCCGGCTTGGAAGCCTGGGATTTTCTCAAGCGACGGTTGAAGGAACTGGGGTTGGCCGGGCCGGAACGCACGGTTCACCGCACCAAGGCCAATTGCCTCCGCGTTTGTTTGCAGGGGCCGATCGCGGTGGTTTACCCCGAAGGTGTCTGGTACCACTCCGGCACGCCGGCGGTGCTCGAGCGCATCATTCAGGAGCACCTGATCGGGGGCCGGCCCGTGCGGGAATTCGTGCTGGCCATCCGGGCCGGAGGCGAAACGGGGGATGGCGGGGTGACGGGCGGGGCATTAGACTGTCCGCAATGACCAAGCCAAAGCAGCCCCGAGTTTCCATCCAGCCGGTTCCACCCGCGGGGCCGGGGGGAAGCGCCCCCGCGCGCCTGCGGATGCGGATTACGGCGACCGCGGAGACCATTGTGCGGGGCGGCCATCCCTGGTTGTTTGCCGACAGTGTGAAGGAGCAAAATCGCGCGGCGGAGACGGGGGAATTGGCCATCATTTACGATCGGCAGGACAAATTCCTGGCGGTGGGGTTGTATGACGCGGAATCGCCAATCCGGGTGCGTTTGCTGCATGCGGGCAAGCCCACCACGGTGGACCGGGCCTGGTGGCGGGCGCGGTTGGCGGACGCGGTGGCACGGCGCGCGGGGCTGTTTGATGCCGGCACCACGGGGTACCGGCTGGTGAACGGCGAGAGCGATGGCTGGCCGGGGCTGGTGCTGGATCGTTACGCCGACACCCTGGTCCTGAAACTTTATTCGGGAGTCTGGCTGCCGCGGCTGAACGAACTGCGGGAATTGCTGGCGGAAGTCGTGGGGTCAGAGCGCCTGGTGTTGCGGCTGAGCCGGAACATCCAGGAACGGGCCCGCGAACGGTTTCACCTGACGGAGGGCCAGGTCTTGAGCGGGTCCACGACGGGGGAAGGAGTGGTTTTTTGCGAGACGGGTTTGCGGCTGGAAGCGGATGTTTTGCGTGGGCAAAAAACCGGATTTTTCCTGGATCAACGGGAGAACCGGCGGCGGGTGGAAGGGCTGGCCGCGGGGCGGGCCGTGTTGAATGCGTTCAGTTTTTCCGGCGGTTTTTCGCTCTATGCCGCCCGGGGCGGGGCGCGGCAGGTTACGGATCTGGATATCAGCGCGCACGCGCTGGCGGCGGGAGACCGGAACTTCCAATTGAATGCCGGGAATGCGGCGGTGGCGGGTTGTCCACGCGAGGCGATCCAGGCGGATGTTTTTGAGTGGCTGGCGGCCGGGGCGACGCCGGCCTTTGACCTGGTGATTTTGGATCCTCCTTCACTGGCCAAGCGGGAAACCGAACGGGCGGGGGCGGTGCAGGCTTATGAGAAGCTGACCGCCCTGGGGCTGCGACGGCTCCGGCCGGGCGGCACGCTGGTTTCGGCCTCCTGTTCCGCGCATGTCAGCGCGGAAGAATTTTACGGTGCCGTGCGGCGGGCGGTGGTCCGGAGTGGCCGGGCGGTGACCGAGCTTTTCACGGCGGGGCATGCGCCGGACCACCCGGCGACCTTTCCTGAGGCGCAATACCTGAAGGCGATCGGTTTGAATTGCAGTTGAAAACAGGGGTGGTTTGGCGCAGTGTGAATCGATGAAACGATTTTGCGCGTTCGGGGTGCTGACGGCGGCCATGCTGGGATGGGCGGGATGCCAACCGCCGGCCAGTTCCGTGCCGCCGACCGGGACGGGAGCCGCCCCGTCCAATGGTGCGGCCGCCGCCGCGGTAGCGGCACCCGTGGATCCGCGGATCCCCACGCAACCGAATCCGCGCTTGCAAACCATGAAGCTCTGGGTGGGGCCGAAGAGCCTGGTGACCGAGCTCGCGCTCAGCGGTTTCCAACAGCAGACCGGCATGATGTTTCGCACCAACATGGCGGAGGAGGAGGCGATGTTGTTTCCCTCGGTGTACCCGGAGCGCAAGGCGTTTTGGATGATGAACACGCGGCTGCCGCTCTCGCTGGCCTACATTGATCCGAATGGCGCGATCCTGGAGATTTACGACTTGGAACCGTTCAACACCAACTCGGTGGAATCGGTGTCGGCGAATGTGCAATATGTTTTGGAGACCACGCAAGGCTGGTTCAAGCGGAACAATATTACCCCGGGCACGGTGGTGAGCACGGAATTCGGCCCGTTGCGGAAGGTTTTTCTGCCCAAGCAACCATGAAGTTAGCACTAGCGCAGATCAACACCACGGTGGGCGATCTGGCGGGGAACGAGGCCCGCATTCGCGAGGCCTACGCGCGCGGGGTGGCGGCGGGGGTGGCGCTGGTGGTTTTTCCGGAGCTGACGATCACCGGCTATCCGCCGCGGGACCTGCTGTTGAAGCGGAGTTTTGTGGCGGAAAACCTGGCGGTGTTGGAGCGGCTGGCGGCCAGCACGAACAGCGACACGGGTATGCTGGTGGGGTTTGTGTCCGGACCGGTGAACCAGCCGGGTCGGGAGGTGAGCAATGGCGTGGCGCTGCTGCGGGGAGGGCGGGTGGCCGCGGTGCGGACGAAGTCCCTGCTCCCCACGTATGACGTCTTCGACGAGGACCGTTATTTCGAGCCCGCCCAGGAGAATACGCCGGTGGAGTTCGCGGGGCATAAAATCGGGCTGACCATTTGCGAGGATATTTGGAACGACGAGGATTTCTGGCCGGAGCGGCGCTACCGGCGGAATCCGCCGATGGAATTGGCGGCAGCGGGGGCGCAGATCCTGTTCAATATTTCGGCATCCCCCTGGCATCTGAGCAAGGAAAACACCCGGCACGAAATGCTGCGGAGCCTGGCGCTGAAGGCGAAGCGACCGGTGGTGTTTTGCAACCAGGTGGGGGGCAACGATGAGCTGGTCTTTGACGGCGGGAGCCTGGTCTTCAATGCGGCGGGGGAACTGGTGGCGCGCGGGCGCATGTTCGCCGAGGATTTTCTGGTGGTGGACACGGAAGCCACCGAGCCCGTGCCGACGGTGAAAGCGCCGGACGAGGAATTGGTGCACGACGCGCTGGTACTGGGATTGCGGGATTACCTCCACAAATGCGGGTTCCGGGCGGCGGTGCTTGGCCTGAGCGGAGGGATTGATTCGGCGCTGGTGGGTTACCTGGCGGCGGAGGCGCTCGGCCGGGAAAATGTGCGGGGCGTGGCCCTGCCTTCGCAATACTCCTCCCCGGGCAGCCTGGCGGATGCGCAGGCGCTGGCGGAGCGACTGGGGATTCAATACGACGTGATGCCCATCCAGCCTCCGTTTGAGGCGGTGAAGGCGCAATTGGCGACCGTATTTGCGGGGCGGGCGGAGGACACCACGGAAGAGAACATCCAGGCCCGACTGCGCGGCGTGATGCTGATGGCGCTCTCGAATAAGTTTGGCTCCCTGCTGCTGACCACCGGCAACAAGAGCGAGTTGGCGGTGGGATATTGCACCCTTTACGGTGACATGTGCGGCGGGCTCGCGGTGATCAGCGATGTGCCCAAGACCATGGTCTACCGGCTGGCCCGGTGGATCAACCGAGAGCGGGAAATCATTCCCGCGGCCTCGATCACAAAAGCACCCTCGGCGGAACTGCGGCCGAACCAGACCGACCAGGATTCACTGCCGCCATACGAAGTGCTGGACGCGATTTTGGATGCCTACGTGGTGCAACTGAAATCGTTCGCGGAAATTGTCGCCAGCGGGGTGACGGAAGCGGATGCCCGGCGGGTGATCCGGTTGATTGACTTTAACGAATACAAACGTCGGCAAGCCGCGCCCGGCCTGAAGGTGACCAGCAAAGCCTTTGGGGTCGGCCGCCGCATTCCCATCGCGCAGAAATACCGGGGCAGTTGATCAGTTCTTCGGTTTTACCGTGGGCGCGGCGGGCGGGTTGAGGTGGAACGGAATGCCGGCCTGGTACAAGGCCAGTCGCTTGGTGGCGGCCTGAACGATGGCGTCCTGCTTTGTGGCCGTGGCGGCGGCGATGGTTTCCCCGACCGCTTTGATGGCATCCGGAAAACGTCCGGCTTCAGCATAGGCGGCATCCAGCGGGGAAAGCAGCCGGGGGTCGGTGCGGCCACCCAATTGGCAAACCTTTTCCGCCAGCGCCACGGCTTCGGCGCCATTACGTGCCCTGGCTTCGGGACTGGTGGCCAGCAGCCACGCGAGATTCGCGAGGATTTCGGGGGCGTCGGGCCGGGACTTCACGGCTTCGCGCAGAGAGCGGACGGCATCCTCGTAGCGCCCCTGCTGAATCAAAAGGCCGGCCGCTTTGCGGCTGATTTCCAGGGATTGGTCGGTGTGGCCTTCGCGGGCGAGGACGGCAGCGAGGCGGACCTGAGTCTCGGGGTCGGTGGGATCCAGCCGGGCGGCCTCGACCAACGCGATCCGGGCGGGTTCGAGATCGCCCTCGGCGGCATACACCCCCGCCAGATTGAAATGGGCGATGGCATTGGTGGGTTCCAGGCGGGTGGCTTCCGCGAGGTGCAATTTGGCCTCGGGGAACTTGTTGGACCGGGCCAGGAGGTAACCGAGTTTCAGATGGGCGTGGGCGTAATCCGGCCGGATGCGAATAGCTTCACGGTAATGGAGTTCGGCGGCTTCCGGCACACCCAGGCGTATCCAGGCACCCGCCAATTGGTCGTGGGCTTCGGCGAATTCCGGATTGTAGTGGAGCGCGGCCTTGAAATGAGTGGCGGCGGAGGAGGTATCGCCGAGGCGCTGGAGGGCAAGGCCGAGTTTGTAGTGGACGTCCGATTGTTCCGGATTGCCGTTCAAGGCGAGTTGATAATGATTGGTGGCCGCGGTGAGTTGATCCCGGGCGGCGAGGAGGTTGCCCAGATTGTAATGGGCATCGACAAATGCCGGGTTGGCGGTCAGGGCGCGTTGGTAGAATTGGATGGCGCGGTCGGTTTGGCCTTGGAGCGTATAAACCCGGGCGAAGCTGGCGAACACATCGGCCGAGTTGGTTTCAATGCGGCCGGCGGCCTCCAGGCAGGTGACCGCGTTGGTCAAATCCAGGCGTTCAGTGTAGGTGATGGCGAGGTTGATCTCGGCGACGAAATTCGGTGGGGTCACGGCCCGGGTATGGCGGAACAAGGTGATGGTGCTCCACCAATAGCCCGTCTGCATCCACGTGAGCGCGATGCAGGCAAACAATCCGGCGGCCACAGTCGCGCGAACCGCCGGCTGCCAAAGGGGACGCCAGGCCACCAGATCACCCAGCCCCCACGCCAGCATGAGGAAGAGCCCGACGGCGGGGATATAAGTATAGCGGTCGGCGATGGATTGCCCGCCCACCTGAACCAGACCGATGACCGGAACGAGGGTGCCCAGGAACCAGCACCAGCCCGGGACCAGGTAGGGGCGCTGGCGGCGCAACTGGAGCACGAGCCCGGTGAGGGCGAGCAACGCGAGCACTGAGGCGGCAATTTCCCAAAATGGAATTGGCCGTACCATGGGGTAAAACACCGCGAGGCGGGTGGGCCAGACGAGTTTGGCAAGATATCGGCCGTAGGCCACCACCACATTGGCCAGGCGTTCCGGGAGGGACAGGGCGTGGACGGTCGCGACGGCTCCACCGGAGCGTTGGACGAGAAAGGTGACGGTGCTGGACCCAAGCGTGAGCAGGAAGAAGGGGATTTTTTCGCGCAGCAATTGCCCGAGCGGCAGGGCGGGGGTGGGTCGCAGCCCGCCCGGGTAGGGGAGACTCAGGGCGGGATCCGCAATGCGGCAGAGCGGCCAATAGTCCAGCAGCAGGAGCAGGCAGGGCAACGTGACCACCATGGGTTTGGACAGCAGGCCGAGGAAAAACCAGAACAAACACCAGCGGAAGAGCGATTTAGCCTCCGGGCTGCCCGCCGCCTGGGTGACATATTTCGCGTAGCTCCCCAAGGCGAGGAAGGCGAAGAGTGCGCTCAGCACGTCCTTGCGCTCGGCGATCCAGGCGACGGATTCGACATGCACCGGGTGCCAGGCAAAAAGGGCGGCGACGAGGGCGGGTCGCCACAGCGCCCCCGTCAGGCGGCGCAAGGCTTCGAACAGGGCCACCGTGCCGGCGATATGCAGCAGGAGGCTGGTCAGGTGGTGGCCCAGCGGTTCCAGGCCGAAAAGCTGGCAATCCAGCATGTGGGAAAGCCAGGTGAGGGGATGCCAGTTGGCGGCATAACCACTCGTAAAGGCCCAGA
Source organism: uncultured Pedosphaera sp. (assembly GCA_903918755.1). Lineage (GTDB taxonomy): Bacteria > Verrucomicrobiota > Verrucomicrobiia > Limisphaerales > Pedosphaeraceae > CAIXFN01. The sequence continues at coordinate 33,772 of CAIXFN010000015.1, read as the reverse complement.
CAATGCCTTCCAACGACAAGCCGCCCCGAATATGGTGATTGCGGACGACGTAATCGAGATCGTCGTAGCTGACGAAATCATTCGCGAAAGACCGGAAGTACACCGCCAAGGTGCCCAGAATCAGGCCCAGGCGGAGCAGGCGAAGCGTGCGTTTTTCATCAGTCCGGTTCATTTCAGCGGATTCTCTTGCCAGAGAATCCGCCGCGGCAAAAGGAAAATGCGCCGGGCGGGCGAGCGGGCCTCACGACCCGGCGGTTTTCCGGGCGGTTGTCCGGGACAGGAATTCATGCTCGTGCTCCCGCACGACCAGCACCGGACAGGGGGCATGCCGCACGACGTTTTCCGCCACACTGCCCAGCAGGAGATGCTTGAGGCCGGTATTGCCATGGGTGGAAACGACGATCAAATCCACTTTGAGTTCCCGGGCCGTTTCAATGATTTCATGGACGGGTTGACCGATCCGGACCATGGATTTCGCCGGAACCTGATCCCCAATTTCCGCCACGGTGAGGGCGGCGAGTTTTTGGGCAGTGAAATCGCGCACTTCATCCTCCGGAAACACCGGGGAGGTGAAACTCAGATCGGTGGAATAATAGGTTGGCGGGACGACATGCAGCAGAACCAATTCCGCGCCGAATTGGCGGGCCATCGGGAGGGCGTATTGCAGCGCCTTGCGGGAACAGGCCGAAAAATCAATGGGCACGAGAATCTTCTTGAGTAGGAAAGGGGACGGCGACGGGGTGACCGCGGCCGCCGCGGCCAATAACTGGGTATCCTGACGACCCAATTCCACCGAGACGCGACCGGGTTTGGACGCACGTTTGATTTTCATGGTTGGCCTTTCTTTAATGCTTTCAATGCACCTTACCCCACTTTTGGCTTTTGTCATCAAGCGGGGATTGTTCAAGGCCGACCGGTTCTTGGCTTGGCCAGAGGGCGGAGCCGGTAACCAGGCGGCTGGCGCGGGTGCCGGTCGGCCGTCTGGAGAACAGGCAGCCGGATGTCGTCGCGGTGGAGCCGGAACGGGGCCGGCGAGCCGCGCACGGGCTGATTACTTGTTTTTCACATCCGCGCAGAGTTGCTCGATCCACGCATCCGTCTTGATGAAACCCTTGCCCAGGTCCGCGTATTTGGCCAGCACGTTGGCTTTTTTCATGTCCTCGGCGGATTGGCCGGCCTGGAGGGCGTTGGCCACGAGGGTGCGGGTATCCTTCATCATGGCGATGAATTTGCGGACGTCGTCCGGGGTGGATATGGGGCCGTGGCCGGGGATCACCCGGACGTCCGGGGGCAGCATGGCCAGGGCCTTTTCCAGGCCGGCAATCATGCCGCTGATGCTGCCGCCGCTGCCGGTGTCAACAAAGGGGAAACCATAAGTGACGAAATCGTCCCCCAGGTGGACCACGTTGGATTTCGGAAAATAAATGACGCTGTCGCCGTCAGTATGACCGTGGGGAAAATGGATGGCGCGAATGTCCTCGCCATTGAGGTGAACGGTCGCGGTGTCATTAAAGGAAATGACCGGCAGCGATTCCGGGAGCGGCGCCTTGCCGTCGGTGCCGGCTTTGAGGCGCTGGTGGACATTGTCATGGGCCACGATGACGGCGTCGCGGCCGAACTCCGGATTGCCACCGGAGTGGTCGCCATGGAAATGGGTGTTGAGGACGAATTTGATGGGCTTGCCGCTGAGTCCCTTGATGGCGGCCTTGATTTTGGGGGCCAGGGGGGCGAATTCATCGTCCACCATCAGGACCCCGTCGTCGCCAACGGAGACGGCAATGTTGCCGCCGGAACCTTCCAGCATATAGACGCTGCCCGCCACTTTGGTGACTTTGATTTCGACCTTGCTGAAGTTGTCCTGAGCGGGTGCCAGGGTGGTGGTCAAGGTGAGCACAGCCGCACTGGCCGCGAGGGCGAGGCGACGGAGGTGGAAAGGAATGGGGGTAATCGATGGCGTGTTCATAAGCCCGATGAGGGTGCCAGAAACGGATGATTTGTCGAGACGAATGCGCGGGCGGGGAAGGGCTGAGTGCTGGCGTGGCGGCCCAACCCAACCCACGCCGACGCCGGATTCAGACCCGGTCGAAGTTGATGAAACCGCGGGCGATGTCCATCGAGACGAGGCGGACGCGGACCAGGTCGCCGACGTCCACGCCGCGGGTCCCCTTGAGGAGCATGCCCTCGGCGGGAAAGGTTTGGAGACGAACGTAGGTGCCCTTGGGGGAGCAGCCGGTAATGAATCCGTCGAAGGTCTCGCCAATCCGGGAACTAAGGATCACGCAGGCGATGACTTTGCGCATGAGCCGTTCGACCTTGCTCGCGGCTTTTTCGCGCTCGCTGCAGCGGGCGGCGATCACAGCCAGGGCGGGTTCGTCATAGGGTTCCGGCGCGCCGGCCACAACGGCCTTGAGCAGGCGCTGGGTGATGAGGTCGGCGTAGCGGCGGTTCGGGGCGGTGGAGTGGGTGTAATCCTGGACGGCCAGGCCGAAATGACCTTCCAGTTCGCGGCCGGGGGCTTCGACGATGTATTCGCCGGGGCCCAGGAGTTTGACCACCGCCAGGGAGAGATCGGGGAAATGGGCGGGATTGGCGCGCTGCTGGGCGTCCAGGAATTCCTGCAAGGGTTTGGGTTGGGGATCGACGGGCAGTTTGAAATCCAAGTTGGCGGCCAGTTCGACGATGCGTTCCCAGCGTTTCGGGGTGCGCACGACGCGGCGGATGGAAAGGCGCTGGCGGTCTTTCAAATGCCGGGCCATGGCGACGTTGGCGGCAACCATGAAGCTCTCGATGATGTCCATGGCGGGATTGTGCCGGGCCACCACGAGGTCCTTCACTTCACCATTTTCAACCACCGGTCGGGCTTCCAGGGAGGCAAAGGTCAGGGCGCCGTGGTCCTTGCGCACCTGACGCAGGCGCAGGGAAGTCTCGTGCTGAAGCCGGATTTGGGCCTCCATGCCCGGCACGGCGGCAATGGCAGGGGGAATCGGACCGCGGCCTTCCAGCCAATCGCCGACGGAGGGGTAGGCGAGTTTGGCCCGGTTCCGGACCCACGCCGGGTAAACCGAATGGCAATCCACGGCGCCGGAGTGGGGAATGCGCAATTCCACGACCATGACCCGGCGGTCGCACCCGTCCAGGAGGGACGTGCGATCGATGGACAAATCTGCGGGCAACATGGGGAAAATGCTGACGCCGGTATACACCGTGGTGGTGTTGAAGGCGGCATGGCGGTCGATAGCGGAATCGCGGGGCGCCAGGGAATCGACGTCCGCGATGCCCACGAGCAGGCGGACCGCGCCGTCCGGCAGGGTTTCGGCGTATTCGATTTGGTCGAGGTCGCGGGAATCGTTGTTATCAATGGAGGACCAGAGGAGCGAGCGCAAATCCACGGGCGGCGGAGTGCCGGAAGGAGGCGGAGCGGATGAGTCGAAAGTGGCGCGGGCGGCGGTTTGGGCTTCGCGCAGGGCTTCGGGCGGAAGGTCGGGTTGGAAACCGAGCTCAAACATGGCCTGGCGGGCCCGGGCTTTCAGGTCAAACGGCGGGGCGGATGTCATGGGCCGATTGTTGGCAGTTAGCGGCGGGGAGGCAATGCGAAAAGGGAGGGGGAATGACCGGGGCGGGGAGGCGGGTGACGGGCGGTCGGGTTTCAGTTTGGACAGGAGGGAGTGGGCAGGCTAAGGTCGGGGAATGGTAAACTTGGAAGGACTGATTGGGGGCCGGCGGTTGGGGAAGCTTTGGACATTCTCGGTGATCGCACTATTGAGCTTGGGTGTGGCGGGGGTGACTCGGGGGGCGGGCACGTGGTCGGCGCTGGTGAACCAGGCCCCCGGGAATCCGCAGTTCATGACCCTGCTCACGGACGGGACGGTGCTGTGCCAGAACGGAGGCAGCGCGACTTGGTATCGATTGTCGCCGGATCTTCATGGCGGTTATGTCAATGGCACCTGGAGCACGATTGCCCCCATGCATGACACGCGGCGGTTCATGGCCACGCAAGTGCTGCGCGATGGACGGGTGTTCGTGGCCGGCGGGGAATACGGGACCGGCGCGACCACAGCTGAAGTATACGACCCGCTGGCCAATGCCTGGACTTACGCGCCGGATTCCGGGGCCAATTTCATTGATGCGATTTCGGAGTTGCTGCCGGATGGGAATGTGATGGTCTGCCCGGTTTACTCAGGGGCGAACACGCTGATCTACAATGTCGCAAATAATACCTGGAGCAACGGGCCCACTTGCCTGGGAGGTCAGGATGAAGCGACCTGGGTCAAGTTAGCCGATGGGAGTATTCTGACCGTTGATCCGTTCGGGATCAATTCGGAGCGTTACATTCCGGCGTTGAACCAATGGGTGGCGGATGCCACCTTGCCAATCGAGGTCTATGGCTACGGTGGTGAATTGGGGGCGGGATTTTTGCTGCCCAACGGGAACGTAATCTTTCTCGGGGCGACCAATCACACGGCCATTTATATCCCCTCCGGAAACACCAGTCCGGGCCTTTGGCGGGCCGGGGCCGATATTCCGAACAACCTGGGCGCGGTGGATGCCCCGGCCGCGATGATGGCCAACGGCCTCGTGCTGGCGGCGTTCAACGTGGACACCGGGTACACGGGGCCCACCTATTTTTACGAATACGATTACCAGGCGGATGCGTTTACGCTGGTGGGCAGTCCGACCGGGGGAACTTCCTTCAATCCGGCGACGGATGGGTTGACGATGTTGGATCTGCCGGATGGCACCGTGCTGCTGTCGAGCGGCAGCAGTCAGCTTTACGTTTACAAGCCGGGCAGTCCGCCCCTGGCGGTCGGGAGGCCGGTGATCAATTCGGTTTCCACCAACATCGACGGATCGCTGCATCTCACGGGTCGGTTGTTCAACGGCATTTCCGAGGGGGCGGGATATGGCGACGACGCGCAGATGGCTTCGGATTACCCGATTGCCTGGTTGACCAACGCCGCGGGGCGGACTTTGTTTTGCCGGACCTTCAATTGGAGCGATACCGGGCCGATGACCGGAACGAAGCTGGTGACAACCGACCTGACCCTGCCGCCCGGTCTGTTGGCCGGGACTTTTCCCCTGGTAGTGGCGGCCAATGGCAATCCTTCGGCGCCTTTCTATATCACCACGGCGGGCACGCCCCTGGCGGGGGTTGGTGGGCTGAGGTTTACGCTGATCCGTTCGAACCAGATGACCTTGCAATGGAGTGCGCTGGGGGAGACGGAGACGGGTTACGTGGTGCAACGCTCGAGTGATGGCACGAATTTTGTGAGCCTGGCGACGACGCTCGCGGGGACCCTGTCCTATCAGGACAACGCAGTGCAGCCATTGAGGCCGTATTACTACCGGGTGAGGGGAACGAATGCTTTCGGGTTGGGGCTGGTGGGGGGCACGATTCTAGCCGGTTCGCCCGGTCCAATCGCGGTCCCGGCGCCGTGGATGGCCGGAGATCTCGGACCGGTGCCGGGGAGCGGAGCGGCGGGAATGGCGGCGGGAGTGGTTACCTTGATTGGAAGTGGGACCGGGTTGGGGAAGACGAACGATGCCCTATTTGATTTGGTGCAATCGCTGGCGGGCGATTTCGCGCTCACCGCGCGGTTGACGGGGAGCGCGGGTGGGAGTGCGGACGCCCAGGCCGGGCTGATTGCGCGCAATTCGGCCGCGGCGGGAGCCCGGATGGTTTCGTTGACGTATGATCGCGCCCGGGCCGCCGTGGTGCTTAGTGGCCGCCTTGCGGGCAATTCGATTCCGTCCAGTGTGGCCTCCCTGTCCGTGCAGGGCCTGCCCGGATGGTTGCGGTTGAGCCGGGTGGGAAACAGTTTTATTGGGGCCGCCTCACCGGACGGGGTTGCCTGGACCACCCTGGGGACGGTAGCGATGCCGGTGGAGGCCGGGGTGAGCGCCGGGTTGATGATCAGCGGTGGTTCCCAAAGTTTGCTGAATACGGCGGTCTTTGACTCGGTGACGGTGTCTGGCACGGTCGCGGCTTTGCCACCGGCGTTAGCCGAATGGAAACTGGATGAAACGGCGGGTGCGGTGGCCGTGGATTCGCGGGGCGGTTTTAATGGCAGCTATAACAACGTGACGCTGGGGAAACCAGGAGCGACGACCCAGTCGGGATATTCGATGAATTTGGATGGGGCGAGCGCGAATGTAGTCATGCCGCCGCTCAACCTGAACACCAATACGCTGACGATCACCGCCTGGATCCGCCGGACGGGGGACCAGAACCCCTTCGCGGGAGTCTTTTTCAACCGGGCGAACGCGACCGTGGCGGGACTGACGTTTGGCACGGCGAATGAACTGCGCTACACCTGGAACGACTCGGCCAGCACATACAATTTTAATTCCGGCCTGGTGCCCCCCGATAGTCAATGGGCATTCGTGGCCCTGGTGGTGGAGCCAACTCGCACACGGATCTACCAATACGCCAACGGCGCGCTGTCCGGGGCGACCAATAATGTGGCAAACCCAGTGCAGGCGTTCGACGGTTCCAGTTATCTGGGGCAGGACCCCACCAGCTCCAGCCGGGACATGAGCGGGGGATTGGATGAGGTCTGCCTGTATCCGGGATTGGCGCTCTCGCCGGGACAGATCGTGCAATTGGCGAATCCACCGTTGATCGGCATCACTTCACCCGCGAACGGCGGCGGGTTCGCGTCACCCTCGGATGTCCCGGTGAGTGCGACGATTTCGGCCGCGGGCGGGCACACGGTGCAACAGGTGCAGTTTTTCAGCCAGGGAATACTGGCCGGGGTGGCCACCGGTTCGCCATATTCTGTCACCCTGACCAATCTCACTACCGGCAACTACACGGTTTTCGCACGGTTGTTCTATGACAACGGTTGGGTGGTGGAGGCGGATCCGGTGAACTTCGCGCTGCTGAACCCGCCCGCGGTGCCCCAGAATGTGGTGGTGACACCGCTGGCGGGAAATCTTGTAAACATCAGCTGGTCAGCCGCTACATCAGCCGCCGGCTACGTGGTCAACCGGAATGGCGTTCCGATCGCGGCGGTTGCCGCCACGGGGTTTGCGGACTTTGGACTGACCCCGGGCACGACCTATTGCTACACGGTGGTGGCGACGAACCAGGTGGCGGTTTCCGGAGCGAGTACGAGTGTTTGCGCCACCACACCCAATACCGCAGGCGCGCTGGCGTGGGACGCCGGGTCCAGGGCGGGCGGGGCGCAGGATGGCAGTGGAAGTTGGGACAATACCAGTTACAACTGGTGGAGCGCCGCCGGGGCAACCTATTGGGCGGATGGCAATCTGGCGGCCATCGGGGTGAATTCGCCGACCAATTGTGTGGTGAATATTTCGTCCCCGGTCGCGCCGAAAAGCCTGGTTTTGAACGCTGCTGGCGGGGGGAGTTATATTATTGGCGGCTCGGGGGGGATCAACTTTTCCGCTCCCTCCACCATTACGGTGAATGGCAATGCCAGCATCACGAGTCCCCTGGCGGCGACCGCGCTGACCAAGGCGGGCGGCGGAGCCCTGGTGCTCAGCAACGCGAATCCCAATCTCAACGCCACCGTGGTGGTGAATGCCGGCAGCCTGGAGATGCAAACGGGTCCGCCCGCCACCCAGATTGGTTACGTGATTGGCGCGAATGGGCGGTTGCGTCATGGCTACAACACCAGTCCCAATTACACCAAGGGCATCGTGATTTATGGCGACTCCACCACTTCCGGTCACGGGTTGGCCGTGGCGGCGGGCACTATCCTGAGCGAACAGAACATCACCCTCAGCAATGCGCCGACCGCCATCACCGGTTATGGTTCCGGGCCAAACGCCCAATTGCAGGGATTTGACATCAATGGCGACAACCTGATGGTGCGGGCGGCGGCGTCGGGTTCCGCCATTGCCACGAATGTGAGCATCAACCTGGGCGGGGGCTATGGCATACGTATCAACACGGAGACGGGAAGCAAAACCGCGAGCGGCGACCTGGTGGTGAACGGACCGATCGTGGGCGGCAATAATTCACTCTACAAATACGGGACCGGCTCCTTGCGTCTGGCTGCGACCAACACTTATTCGGTTCCCACTCTGCTCAATGCCGGCACATTACAGTTGGCTTCCCCGCAGACTCCGCTGGGCAGCGGCCCGCTGAGTTTTGTGGCGTCCGGGACAGTGCAGGCGGCGGTGACGACCACGCTGGGCAACCCGATCGGGATCGGCGCCGGCCAAACGGGGACGTTCGACACGTTGGCGAATACCCTGACGCTGGCCGGGGTCGTCACGAACACCGGAAACCTGGTGAAGGCCGGCACCGGGACGCTGGTGCTGGCGGGAACGAACAGTTATACCGGCACCACGACGGTTAACACCGGTGATCTGCGCGTGGATGGCACCACCGGAACGGGAACCGTGACCATCCGTAGTACCGCCCGATTGTCCGGAGTGGGGGTGGTGCGCGGGGCGACCAGCGTTCAGGCGGGGGGGACGATTGCCCCCGGGGATGGCGGATTTGGCCGATTGATCATCAGTAACTCCCTGAACCTCGCGGGCCAGACTGTGATGAAGATCGGGCGGACCGCCAGCGGTTTGACCAATGATTTTCTGGCGGTCACCGGCACCTGGCAATACGGCGGCACGCTGTTGGTGACCAACGGCGGGACTCGCGCGCTGGCGGGCGGCGACACCTGCAAACTCTTTTCGACCCCGGCCGGCGCCACTTATTTCAGCAGCATCACGCTGCCGTCGCTGCCCACCGGATTGGCTTGGAACACCAATTCCCTCCGGACCAATGGAACGCTCGCCGTCGTGAGCCTGGCCGCCCCGGTGTTTGCCTCGGGGAGCCAGTTGGGCAATGCGCTGGTCTTACAAGGGACCGGGGGCGTGGGCGGGGCGGGCTTTGTGCTGCTCAGCACGACGAACCTGGCCCAGCCCTTGGCGCAGTGGAGCCGGGTGGACACCAATTTCTTTAATGCAGATGGCAGTTTTGCGATCACCAACACGCCGGGCAACTCCGCCGGACCGGTATTTTACTCACTCCAGATTCTGCCGCCGTAGCCGTGCGGGGCGATTTAGAGAATTCGCGCCGCGAGGGGGGATCGAAATTTTGTTTTGATCAGCCTGAACCCAAATTGGGTAACGATCTTCATGCTAAATCTGGCCATTGCCGGATGCGCGGACCGGGGCTATACTGGCTGCCATGAGCATTACCGCCACCGTCGAGCAGGGAAAGATCGTGCTGCCGGCCGATGTGCCTTGGCCATCCGGCACGGTTGTGCGCATCGAGGCTGTGGCCGAACAACCGCCGACCCTTTGGGAAACCTTGCAGGACTTCGACGGGATGGCAACTGACCTTCCCTCCGATTTGGCCGCCAATTTGGACCAGCATTTACACGGCCATCGGCGTTCATGAGGATTGTCTTCGCCGATGCCTTTTATTTCGTGGCGCGGCTAAATGCGCGCGACCAGCATCACCAAAGGGTGGTGTCCTTCTCGCGCGAGTTGCGTGCCGCCCTCCTGACCACGGATTGGGTGCTGATGGAGGTCGCTGACGCCTTGGCCGCGTCCGAATGTCGTTCGCGTGTTCGTGCCTTTGTTACCCATTTGCGCCAGTCGGCGGCTTGCGAAGTGGTGCCGGCTTCCCGTGAATTGTTCGATCATTCCCTGGACTTGTACCACCAATATGCCGACAAGGGTTGGACACTGACTGACTGCAGTTCCATATTGGTAATGCGCGAACGCGGTTTGCTTGATGTGCTGACGGCGGATCATCATTTTGAACAGGCAGGTTGCAATCTCCTCCTTAAATGAACCCGCCGCCCCTTGTTAAACTTTAGCGTGACAAGTAGCCCGAGAGAACGAGCGGGCAAGCAGCGGTCCTACTTGGCTGGCAACAGAAATAGCCGGCCTTCGCCTGCATCGAGGGAGATTTGCAAACCGGGGAGATCCGGGCTGTCGTCGATCACCCGTTCGGCGCGGCCGGTTTTGGGACTGACTTCCAGCACCTGGCCGGGTTCGGCGTCGAACGTGACGGTGGGCCACGCACTGTAGGTGATGTCGTAATTGCAGAGCCACACGGCACGACGTCCGTCGGTATTGCGGAGTACACCTATGAGATAATCGCCTTCACTAAGAGTGCGGATCGGGCTGCCCGCGAGGGCGTCGGACGGGGTGCCTTTGGGGGAAACTCGCCGGACGCCCAGACCGGTCAACTGCATCTGGGTGGGGCCCAGATTCTTCAAACCGGCGTTGATTCGTTTGGCCTCCTCGTAATGGCGGGTGCGGCGTCCGTCCGCGGTGAGGATGGCGCCACCTTTGGGGAACTCATCACCCCGCGGAGTCCAGTAGCAGAAATACATCACCCCTTTGGCGCCGTGCGCGAGGGAGGTGAAAATCTGCCAACGCAACTGGGCTTCGGTGGGATCCGTGTGCGGGCCGTAGGGCATGGTGTTGAAAAAGTTCCAGAAGGGAATGCCGGCCTCCAAGGCAGAGCGGCGCATGACTTCGAGATTGCGACAATAGCCGTCCCGGCCGTCGCGGTCCGGTCGGAAGATCGGGTAATGATCCATGCTCAACACATCCGGTCGGGCCTGGGTCACGAAGCGGGACACATATTCCGCGTAGGTGGGAACGCCCATTTGTTCGGCGGAGGCGTAATTGGGAAATAGATTGATGTAGGCCAGCTTGCCTGAACGGGCCTGGCGCAGAGCGGCCACCTTTCGGCCGAGGTCCGGGAACTGGCTCGTATTCGGCTCATCCACCAAGGTGTAGCCCCAAAGCGCAGGCGCGTCGGGGAGTTGGTCCGGGGGCGTGTCATTTGCCGGGATCAGGGCTTTGAGGCCATGTTTGGCGCAGAGCGCCAACTGGGTGGCCACGGGGGCAGGGGAGCCGGCCCCGCACAGCCCGATCACGAAAGTGAAGTTGGCGGCGGCGATTTCGGCATAACGGGCATCCAGATTCTCATCTGTCTGAGGTGCCACCCAGAAACCGATCCCGAAGGTGTCCTGGACAAAACGCGGGGGCGTGGCCGCGGGTGGTTCGACGGCGAGAAGGGGACCGGCCACAAAAAGCGTCAAAAATGCCAGGGGAAGGGACAAGGCTTTCATGGCGGCATGCTCGGGGATGGCGTCCCGGGCGTCAAGACTGGGAGGCTGGGACCGGGATCGTCCTTTTTGCATGTAATTACTATATTTTGACTCCTTCATGAGGCCTTTACCGCTCTGCAGTTATTTCAGCTTGCTCCATGTATCATTTTTGATACGTTCATCTCAGGATGAAGAGCGAGCGACCGTTGCGAGTTGTGTTTTTCCGCACGGAGACAGTGAACGAACCAGTGCGGGAATGGCTCAAGGAATTACCGCGAGAAGATTGTCGAATGGTGGGCGCGGATATTTTGACGGTGTAATACGCCTGGCCGGTGGGAAAACCATTGGTGGGCCATTTGGGAGACGGGATTTGGGAGGTTCGCTCCCGGCTGCTGAACCAGATTGCCCGCACGCTGTTCATGCTGGAGGCCCAAGAAATTGTCCTCCTGCATGGGTTTATCAAGCAGCAGCAGAAGACGCCCGAAAATGAACTGGCGTTGGCCCGGAAGCGAAAGGCTCAATATTTAAGTGATTATGAATAATGCCAAACTCAAACATCGTGGTGGTGATTTCCGGGATTTCCTGGATGAGCGCGGACTGCTCGCGGAAGTGGAGACCCGGGCGCTCAAGCAGGCGGTCAGTCTGCAGCTAAAGCGACTGCTGGCGGAAAGCTCGCTGACCAAAGCGGATATGGCGGTGCGGATGAATACGAGCCGCGCGGCCGTGGACCGTCTGTTGGACGAATCCAACCCCTCCCTGACTCTTCATACCTTGGGCAAAGCTGCCCGCGTTTTGGGCTGCAAAGTCCGGCTCGATTTGGAACCCGCCTGAATGGAATTTGAACTGCAATGCGAACGATGCGGTGCTTGCTGCCGTCATCCGGGTGAAGTGCGGCTGGAGCCGGAGGAGGTCGCGAGCATTGCGGCATTTTTGCACTTGAAGGAGGAGGACTTCATCGAAGCCCACACCCGGCTGCGGAAGGATCGCCGCGGGTTGGCGTTGAATGAAATGGATGACCAATCCTGCGTTTTCCTGGCGGGCAATTCGTGTGTCATCCAAAAGGTCAAGCCGCGGCAATGCCGGGAGTTTCCGAACCGGTGGGTAAATTTGCTGTGGGGGAAAGTGCCCTTGGCGGCGATGCAACGAGACTATCCCATGTTGTTCGGTTGTTCCGCGTTTAAAACTTTTTTGAATTCTCGAAAGTCGCCGCCGGATTAATCACGCGGACGGCGCGCCGATTAAAGAAGGGACCTTGCGCCCCATGGCGGGGCCACCATCGGCTTGCTTTCCGGCGGTAAAATCGCGATGGTTCGAATAGTTGAATCAGCAGGCCGCAAGCGCTCGTTTGCATCCTGCTGGTCGGCGCCGGGGAGACCGCCATCCCCGTCGGACTGGCGCCATGAAAATCAACCGGTTCATCATTTTAATCCTGGGTGCGACGCTGGCTTGGTTCCTGATTCGGACAAGCCATTCGCCGGTTCATCCGCCCGACAGTGCATTGTCGCCGGTCGTGCTTCCCGGGATCGGAGCCCCAAGCGCAGGCGGTAATTCGACCCTGCCCAACCGGGCCTCCGCCCCGGTTTTGCTGGCGGTCAAAGCCAGTCCCAGCGGTCTTCCAGCACCTTCCGCGGGCATGGTCGCAGCGACCAACAAAGCCGGGCGTCTGGCCGAAATTCGCGAGCGCTTCCACGCCCTCGCCGCCGGCAAACGTTTGACGGCGATCCTGGCGGCCCGGGAAATCAAGGATGACGTCGAACGGGAGGCGGCGCTGATGACCCTGGCCACGGAATGGACCGGCGGGGAATTGCGTTCGCCGCAGGACCGGGCCCGGGACATCGCCCAGTACGGGCTGGAAGCCGGCATCGGCAGGGAACTCGCCAAGGATCCGGCGCTCGCGTTGCTTTGGGCGGAGCAACTCACCGGGGCCGGGGAACCGCACGATATGCTGCTGCGGCACATCGCGGCGGAAGTGGTCAATGCCGATCCCGCCGCCGCGTTCGCGATGATGGAGCAAGTCGCCCCGACCAATCGCGCCAAACTCACGGGGGAAATTTTCGAGGACTGGGCGACACGGGACACCGCCGCCTCGTTGCAATATGCCGAGCAACTCCCCGATCCCGGGCAACGCGACGCAGCGTTGCAGGCCATCCGGGGCGTCGCCCCCGTGGGCATCGGGGCGGCCCTGCGGATGGAGGATGGCTACCCGGTGGTGAACCAAGTGATGACGGGGACCCCGGCGGATCTCAGCGGCCAATTGCACCCCGGCGATCGGATCATTGGCATTGCCCAAGGGGACAATCGATTCGTCGATGCGCACGGCGCGAGCCTGGCGGATACCGTGCAGATGATCCGCGGCGCCCCCAACACCGTGCTGCAACTGCAGATCATTCCTGCGGGCGCCTCCCCGGATGCCCCCCCGCAGACCATCGCCATCCTGCGCGACCAGATTAAGTATAAGAAATGACCAACCCGGGGAGTCGCGCCCGGTCCGGGGCACCGGTTTTTCCCCCAACAAGTTTATCTGGACAGGGGGGAGGCCTGTAGACTTTAATTTCCCGCAGCCCAGCCGGTGACCCCGAAGCGCATTGGCGGGCAGTCAATCTGCGCCAGATTGACCAAAACAGCGGATGCAGCCCATGAATTCTGAAGCAAAAGTCCGTTTTTGGGGAACCCGGGGTTCGCTCGCCAAACCGGGGCGAAAGACCCTGCGCTACGGTGGCAATACATCGTGCGTGCAAGTGACGTCGCCGGGTGGGGCGCTGGTCATTATTGATTGCGGCACGGGGGCGCATGAACTCGGCCAAACCCTCCTGGCGGAGGCCAAAGGGCCCTTGCGGGGGACCATTCTGATCAGCCACACCCACTGGGACCACATCCAGGGATTCCCGTTTTTTGCCCCGCTGTTTGTTCCGGGCGGGCATTGGGACATCTACGGCCCGCACGGGCTCGGGGGATCGTTGCGGGACGCACTGGCGGGCCAAATGGAGCACACTTATTTTCCCGTTAACCTGGAGCAAATGGGCGCCAGCATCCGTTTTCATGACCTGCTGGAGGGGGAATTTGAAATCGACGATATTCGGATCACCACCCGCTATCTGAATCACCCGGCGCTCACGCTGGGCTACCGCCTGGAGATGGGGGCCACCCGCGTGGTTTATGCCTGTGACCATGAACCATATGCGCGACCAGCAGGACCGCAATCGCCGGTGCACGAATTGGACCTGCGGCACAGCGAGTTCCTGGCCGGGGCCGATCTGGTGATTCATGACGCCCAGTTCACTGACCGGGAGTATGCCGCCAGCCGCAAAGGCTGGGGCCATAGTCCCGTGGAATATGTCCTGGAAATGGCCCAACTCGCCGGGGTCAAGCGGTTGGCTCTGTCGCATCATGATCCCGGTCGGACGGATGACGAACTTGATGGGCTCCAGGCGGCCGCCCGGCTGGCGTTGCGGCAGCAGGGTTCGGGAATGGAAGTTTTCTCCGCAGCGGACGGCCAGGAGTTGGCGCTAGCGGTCTCCGGCCCGGCCAAAGCCGATTTTGCCCACGCCGAAGCCACCGCCATTTTTGCCGCCGCCCCGGCCATTAAAGATTCCGTGATCATCCTGGGGGTGGCGGATGCCAAATGGTCGTTGGTGCTGGCGGAAGCCGCGCGCTCCGCCGGGGTGCGGACAATTCATTTGGCCGAGGGGGCCGCCATTTTGCGGCAGGCGGAGACCGAGCCGCCAGCACTGCTGCTGTTGGAAGACCTGCCGGGGAGAATTGACGGTTTGGAAATCTGCCGGACCTTGCGAGCAAACTCTGATCAGCGATTTCAAACTCTCCCCATCGTGGTGGTGGCGGCCCGGGAACGCGTCTCCGAGGGGCGGGCGGCGGGCGTGACCCGCTGGTTGATTTTCCCGTTTACCACCCAATATGCGGAAGCCCAGATCGAGGCGTGGATCATGCGGTCCGCGTGTCGCTGGGTTCCGGCCACGCGGCCGGAGGATGAGGACACGCGGCTGGCCGCGCTGCGGGAACTGGCCATCCTGGACACCCCGCTCGAGGAGCGATTCGACCGGATTACCCGGGTGGCGGCGGCGTTTGCGGGCGTGCCGCTGGCTTTGGTGTCCCTGGTGGACGAGCATCGGCAATGGTTCAAGTCCTGTCCCGCGACAGGCCCGCGGGAAACTTCCCGCGAGCTTTCCTTTTGCGCCCATGCCGTCGCCAACCGCGAGCCGTTGATCGTGCCCGACACCTTTTTGGATGAGCGGTTTGCGGACAATCCGCTGGTGGCGGGAGAACCCCGCATCCGGTTTTACGCGGGTTTTCCCGTGTTCCACGCCAACGGCAGTTGCCTGGGCACCCTGTGCCTGGTGGACATGCGGCCCCGGCAGTTTCCCGAGAGCAGCCTGCAACGGATGGCGGACCTCGCCCGGTTAGTGGAACAGGAACTCAACGCCGACGCGCGGCGGGGTTAGGAGCATACGGCGGGTTACCGGTGGTTTTCATGCCTTCCTGATGTTGAGTGGTGCGAATGGTTTGGCTTCGTGCTCAGCGCGCACGACGGAACCCACAGGCACGCGAAAATGCCGGTTGCAAGTCATCCCTTCGGGCTCGCGAATGCCACCGGGCGCGCAGAGCGGCAGAAAGGGCACTATGCTCCTTCGTCGCGCCTGCGGCAGTCAGCGGGAGAGAGCACGGGGGGTGCTGCAGCTTTCCCTTCGAGCGCGACTTTTTGAGTTGCTCTCGCGCAGCTATTTCAGCACTTTTACAATAAATTAACTACCCCGATGAACTTTGACCTGGAAAATTACCGCAAAGCAAAGAATCGTATCACCGATTTGCTCAAAGCAACACATGACCCGTACACGGAAGGATTCATTGATGACGGGATCATTTGCCCAGAGGTTTATGCAAAACAAAGCTATCGCATTCTTTGCATTCTTGCCGAGTCCTATGGGTACGACAAATCAGGAGTTACTGACATTCAGGACCAGGGGAAAGATGACGTGCTGGGCCTCGGCAAGGGCGTGCCAACAGTTCAGAGATTTGCAATTGTCCTTTACCTTTTACAGCGATCCCTTGAGCGCGGCTCCAAAGTCAGTCATGAGGAATGGAATGCCTTTCCGCGTTTGCTCAACTTGAGTCCTGAGAATGTCCAGACATTGCAAGATGCGCTCGCTAAGATTGCCTGGGTTAATGTGAAAAAGGCTTCCAGACCAGACGTCACGAAGTTGAACTCTGCTGAGGTGCGCGACCATGCCCTTCGCAACAAGGAAGCGCTTCGTGAACAGATAGACGCAATTGCGCCTGATCTCATTTTCATTTGCGGCGAGGACGCCTTTCGATCCATCCATGCACTGGGGGTGCTTGGGCCCAACCTACAACTCGCCCGGAAATGGCAAATTCAGGCAGGTCTGGGAAGCCAAAAAGTCCTGGAGATTACGCACCCAAGCTATCTCGAATGGGCAGGTTATGAAAACCTGTATGCAACTTTCGAGAGAATCTACGACCAAATAGTTTGAGTGCGGCGGAGCTCTTTCGGAGAGTGCTTTCGCGATAGAGGGTTTCCACCTTCCGCTAATGCATAACCAGCTCGTTTTCGGTAGTCGACAAATTGTGCAACAGCGGCTTGCGAACCCATCCATCGGGCAGCACCGGAATGACCGGTCCTGTCCGCCTCAGTGGTGCTGGAAAAAGCCCGATCCGGCGCCGCGTTGCGCCGATCGCTTCAGCCCGGATCGCCAGAACGACTTGGCCGCCCTCCGCGTGGGCGAACGGGGCGACCCGACGGCGAGGGTGCGGAACCTGACTGGGACCCTGGCCCCGTTGCCCATGGACAGCGACCGGGTCGCGGAGAACGAACCCGCTCGCAAAGTTTTGGGGGTGGAGATCGCTTTCGACCATCCGGCGGAAAACAAAAAGCCGTGAGTATAGGAACCCAAGGGTTCTCACGGCACGGGGCCGAGTTTTGCTCACAGCGACATTAAAAATCACCAGTGAATTTGCTTTTGTAAAGCTTGTTTTTTGCCAACTTCCCGGGCTTTTTGGCTCAAAGCGCTTTTGGACCTTTGCCAATCGTCAATTTGATTCGATCTAGCAATTGCTTCCTAAATGCCGGCAGATCGTTTTCCGTCCAGGTTATAAAGGCGTATTGTCTGACATCAAAGTGGATATTTCTGAGGTAGGTCTTCTTGACGGTCCATATTACGGGCTTTCCTAATCCAAGCGCAAATCCCGCCTCGAAATATACCCCGCCACGCCACCCTGTAAAATCAGCTACTAAAAATTTGCATTCTTTAATGCGGACCTTGATCTCGTCATCAATCCTGTTGTTGTGGTGCACCCCGTCAATTCGTGATGGCGTAAATCCAGCATCACTTATACTTTGGTAAATGGCATTGTTGTAAATATGATCCATTTTATTGTGGAACCACATTGCCACGAAGGCGGTTGTACTTTGAGATGCGTTGTCACGGTTATTGGATAGATAATCCCATCCTTTAGGAGTAATGGATAACTGACGATCTTGCCCAGCTACTTCAAGATATCGTCTTTCCTCAATTAATATTTTTCTGACAATGAACTTCAATTCCGGTCCGTCGCTTATTGATGCGCAAGACAACCACTTAAGATTTTTATCACAATTTGCGTAGAATTCGTCTGGTCTTCCAGTCAGCGCCAATCCATCAGAATAGAATTTCTCGCGTGTTCCAACTGATCCAGCAATGTTGATTTGAGTAATGGCGGATTCGACTGCGAAATCTGGCGGGTAAAAAGTCGCGCCGATTTTCGGGTGCCGTTTGGTTATGAATTGAAATAGGAGATTTGCTTTTTCTGAAATGGATAGACTGCGCAAGCTCAATAGAAAAGTTGCTTTTTCCTCGTCAACGACTATGCCTAGGTGTGCGAAAATGTAACCTGAAATATTTCCAATGATTTCGGGATTTGCGCGGACCTTTGCCAGTAGATGATTACCCTTGGGCGTGATGTTGAATGGTCCGCAACGACTGCAATTAAAGCTGCCGATATCGGGTGATAGTTCGTAATCTATTGCTGGCGATTCGCAGATCGGACATTTTGCAATACTCATTGGGTAAGGGTGCGGAAAAACACTTGATTTGTCTCGTTTAAATTGCCGTCAATGACTCGCTTCGCTCTTATCATGATTTGAGCGATTCGCGGTTCGAGTCAGATTGCGAAAAAGGCCCGGCAGAGTTTCCCTCGCCGTGCCGTCGGGAACTTGTGCGCCGCAAGTGAAGTGAGCGACCGAATTAATTAGAGCCATAAAAAAATCTGTAGAGGGCAATCAAACACCCAATCCAGATTGCAAGCTCAGCCACACGCAACAAGCTTGCCAATGTTAACTCGGTTTCATCGCTTTGGCGTTTGAATTTTCCAAGGGCGATCATTACCCGGACGCCGATTCCTGAAGTGATGAGGGAAATTACGATGAGGGACTGAAGGAGAGCGCAAATTGCTTCGATCCATGCGAGGAATAGACCCATTCCCCTTGACCACGAGGCAATTTTGATGATGACAAACGTGGCGATCAAAAAGAGCGCTGCATTCGCCGTTACATCCAGCAGCACTTTTGTAAGGACTGTTTTTGGTTGTGTCACGAAGGCTTGCTTTGACTTATGGTTTCATTGATTCTGATTTGTGCTCGCCCCGGGGTTGGCTTGCAGATGTTTCGGAATGTATTTAGGAGTATAATCCGCTACTGACAGGCCGGTCAATGAGTCGGTCAAAAGTCCTACCCTTGATTGATAAATCCAGCATCCGATGACGATTCCCATGATAGCCGCACAACAAGCCAAGGCTTTCGAACGAGTGGACTGTCTGGTTTTCTGTTTGGAGGGAGTTGCCGACCACTTTGGCGTGGCACTTGGAACAAACAAGACCGTTTCCAATCCGCAATGGGGGCAAGGAGCGTTACAACCAGCTTGGATTTGATCGAATTCGATTGGATTGTTGCAGTGCCGACAATTGCAATTGGCGTTCATAAACTCTTTTCCTGTCTTTGAGAGATCATTAAGGCCCGGCTGCGCGATTATGCAACAAAAAAGGCCGGCAAGGTTTTCCTGCCGGGCCGTGACTCAGGATGGCCAACCGTCGATCGGTATGGGGCCGCAATGCCCAAAAATTGGCGGCATCGTCGCCAGTGAACCCGGGCGTGGGGGCAATGGGAACCGCTTGGGGGATTTCATGCGCTCCGATGGCATGAACTGGCCTGCCGGCCATTGCGCGACCATGGCGGGCATCGTGGAGCAACCACCGGGCGACGTGGCCAGCGTATAAAGGCACCAACAGCACGACCACCAACAGCACGAAGCGCGAACGAGACGCCGGCAAGGATTGGCGGGGTGGTTCCGTGACCAGTAAACGGACGGCAAGACCGGGTGACCATCGTGGGGAAGCGGGAGCGGCTCGACCTTGACCGATGGCGCCAGAGCAACCCGAGGCGCCCCATGACCCGGAAGCGCCGGCGGTTGGACCCGTTGCCCGGATTCCCACCGAGCCGGGAACCATCGAGCAGGGCCGGGTGAAGTTTGCGCGGCGGTTGAACGGTCCAACGGTTCCAAGGTGCCACGGGTGAACCCGGACCCAATGCCGGACGGTTGGGGATGGATGGGCAGACGGCCGGTCAACCGGTGGGCGCAAAGCGGGGAAAACCGGGGCGGGACCCTCAAATTATTTTGCCAGCCAAGGGGAAATCGGCACCATTCCGAGCGGGATTGTCAGTTGACCGCAGTTGACCAAAAACCCCAAATTGATACCCATTGCTGCCTTTTGTTCGCTATTTCATGGAGAGGAGACGAAATGCACCAAAGGCTTGATGCTATTGGGTTTTATTGGGGTTTTGAGTGGTGCCAGAGCCCGGGATTGAACCGGGGACCAAAGGCTTATGAGTCCTCTGCTCTACCGCTGAGCTACTCTGGCGACCTGTCGGACGAAACGCGAAGCGTTTTGTGACGAGAACATTACGCCAACCGGACGGGCGTGGCAAGGAAATGAGCAGGCAATTTTTCGGTGGGTTCCGAAGCCGGATTCGGGGCGTCGGCGGGGCGGATTGCCTGCCTGGCAGGCGGAGGAGTTGCCGGGAAGTGGTCCAGCGGGGTTATAAACGGTCTGGGGAATTGTAAATGCGAGCGCATCGCCTATGGGGTAGGGTTTCCGCAGGCGAAGCAGGCCGGTTAATTGGCTTGTCGGGGGTGGGGAATTGGCGGAGTATCGGGGCAAGCAAGCAAGAACCGACCGGACCGGCGTTATGGACTTTCAAATCTATCTCGGGTGTTTGGTGGTGGGACTGGTGTTCACATTGTTGTCCACGTTTTTCGGACACCTCTTTGGCGGGGGACATGATGGGCATGTGGGGGGTAGCGGCGGGCATGCCGAGGCGGGGGATAACGGCAGTGATATGCCCGGGGTTTCCGCGTTGAGTCCCACGGTGATCACTTCTTTTGTCACGGTTTTCGGCGGTTTGGGGCTGATTTTCCACGAATTTCCCGGCACGCAATCCCCGTATTTGAGCGCGCCCCTGGCGTTGGCGGGCGCGGTGCTCGGGGCGACCGTCATTCTCTGGCTGATGCGGCAGGTTTTTTCCCACACCCAAAGCTCCAGCGAATCCAAGGTGAGCGAGTTGCTCGGGGCGGAGGCGGACATTATTTCCCCGATTCCGGCGGACGGGGTGGGGGAAATCGCATACGTGACCGGTGGTTCGCGTTACACGGCGCCCGCCCGGGAAGCGCAAGGGCTGTCCCTGACGGCGGGCACGCAGGTGCGGATCGTGCGGATCGTCGGGTCGCAGTTTTACGTGGCACGCGGTTAAAATCGGCGGGTAAAATCAAACAATGGAATGAATATGACAACTCTCTCACCCATGCTTGCGGAGTGGCCGGGACTGGTGATTATCGTACCGGCGGCCTTGGGCATCATCTTTTTCCTCCTCGCGGTCACGTTTTTCAGCCGGTACACGAAAGTCGGCCCCAACCAGGTGCTCATTGTTTCGGGCAAGAAGCACAGCTACGTGGATCCGGACGGGATGACCCGCATCCGCGGCTTCCGGATCGTGAAGGGCGGGGGGACGTTCGTTTATCCGGTGATTGAAAAAGTGGATGTCCTGTCGCTGGAGTTGCTGACCATCGACGTGCAGACGCCGGAAGTTTACACCAGCAAAGGCGTGCCGGTGAAGGTGGACGGGGTGGCGCAGGTGAAAGTGAAAGGGGATGATGTTTCGGTGGCGACGGCGGCGGAACAGTTTTTGAGCAAGTCGGTGGACGAAATCAAGAACGTGGCCACGCAAACGCTGGAAGGTCATTTGCGGGCGATCCTGGGGACGATGACGGTGGAGGATATTTACCAGAATCGGGACGCGTTTGCCTCCAAGGTGCAGGAGGTGGCGGCGGGGGACATGGCGAACATGGGCCTCTCGATCGTGAGCTTCACGATTCGCGACATCCGGGATGGTCAGGGGTATTTGGAGGCGTTGGGTAAACCGCGGATCGCGCAGGTGAAGCGGGATGCGCAGATCGCCCAGGCGGAGGCGGACCGGGACGCGATGATCCGGTCGTCGCAAGCGACGCAGGCCGGGCAGGAGGCGAAATTTCAGGCGGATAGCAAGATTGCGGAAGCGCAGCGGGATTACCAATCGAACGTGGCGCAATACCAGGCGGTGGTCAATCAGCGGAAGGCGGAGGCGGACCTGGCGTATGATTTGCAGAAGTACAAGACCGGGCAACTGGTGAAGGCGGAGGAGGTCCAGGTCAGCATCGTGGAGAAGCAAAAGCAGATCGAACTCCAGCAACAGGAAATCTTGCGCAAGCAGCGCGAGTTGGAGGCGATGGTGCAAAAGCCCGCGGACGCCGAGCGCTACCGCGTGGAAACGTTGGCCAACGCCAAGAAGTTCCAACTGGAAACCGAGGCGGCGGGGTCGGCGGCGGCGACGAAGGCGACCGGGTTTGCCAACGCGGATGTGGCGAAGGCGACGGGTTTTGCGAACGCGGATGTGGCCAAGGCCACGGGTATGGCCGAGGCGGACGCGAACAAGGCGCGCGGGCTCGCGGAAGCGGCGATCATCGAGGCGCAAGGATCAGCGACAGCCGAGGCCATGCGGTTGAAGTCCGATGCCTTTAAGCAGTACAACGAGGCGGCGGTTATTGAAATGATTGTGCGCATCCTGCCCGAGCTGGCCGGGAAGATCAGCGAGCCGCTGGCGAAGCTGGACAAGATGGTGATCATCAACAGCGGCAATGGGCCGGGAGGCGGCGCGAGCAAGCTGACCGGGGACATGACGCAAATCATCAGCCAGTTGCCGCCGGTGATCGAGAGCCTCACGGGAATCAAATTCGAGAAATTACTGGCCCAGGTGCCGGCCTTGAAGCAGGCGATGGAGCCGGATGGAAACGACCAAAAGACCACATAATATACAAGAGGAATCAGCATGATATCAGGTGCCATTGGATTGTTGTTAGGCTTGATTGGATTAGTGATCGGAATCGCGGCGTTCGTATTCTGGATCTGGATGATCGTGGACTGCGCGACCAACCGGCGACTGGAGTCCGGCGAGAAAATCGTGTGGATTCTCGTGGTGGTGTTGTTGCATTGCCTCGGCGCGCTGATCTATTTCGTTGCGGGCCGGCGGCGGTAGCACGGCGGGAAAGCGGAAGAAGTGAAAGGCGCATTATGATTGGAGCATTTGTGGGCGGCGGGGAATTGGTGTTGATTCTTTTCGCCCTGATATTGGTGCCGGTGGGGTTGGCGTGCACGGCATTCTGGATCTGGATGCTCGTGGACTGTATCAAGGACGAGCGGATCATGGGCAATGAAAAGGTGGCCTGGGTGCTGGTGATTGCGTTGCTGCATTTCCTGGGCGCGGTGATCTACTTTTTTGCCGGCCGGAAACCCCGCCCAGCGGTCGGTCAGTCGCCGCCGGGCTGAGACGCATGCGCTTGTTCGAAGCCATCATCGACGCCAACCAGCGCGCGCTGGCCGGGGACGCGGAGGCGGGGTTGCACCTGGCAGAGTTTGCGGACGCCCTGCCGGTGGCGGTGTTGACGTGCATTGATGCGCGGTTGAACGCCCTGTTTCCCGGTGTGCTGGGGTTGCCCAAGGAGCAGTTCATCTGGCTGCGGAATGCCGGGAATATCATTACCGGACCGGTGAGCAGCACGATGCGGTCGCTGGCGCTGGCCTGTGCGGTGAAGAATGGCCGGGAGATCGCCATCATTGGCCACACGGATTGCCTGGTGGCCAAGTCCTCCATCATGAAACTGACCGAGGCATTTCGGGCCTTGGGGGTGGAACGGGCGGCTTTGCCGGAAAACCTGCTGGATTTTTTCGGACTGTTTGCCAGCGAACGCCAGAATGTAATCAAGGCGGTGGAAATCACACGCGGCAGTCCGCTGATCGGGCCGCGCATCCCCGTTCACGGCCTGATGGTGGATATCGCCACGGGTCAATTGGAATGGGTGGTGAATGGTTATCAGGTCCTGGAGCAGGCACCCGCCCGACGACCGGATTCCCTGGGGAAGGACAACGGGGAGGCGATCGGTGCACTCTCTGGAATGGCCGGGTTCCAACTGGGCGAAATGAAATTTCCCACGAGCAAAATCGGGGAGTACGGCGCCGGAACGGGGGATTTGATCGGTGAGGGAATTCCGCGCGTGGAAGTGCCGCCCCGGCTGGGACCTACTCCCGCCGCCGGGGCCGCCCCGGCGGCGATCCGGCCGCCGCCGCCGGTTCCCGGGCGGTTGCCGCTGCCCCCGCGGATACGCCCGACCCCCAACGTCCGCAAATGGAAACTATAACGCTTATGAACGAAGTCCAAACTCCGGTTCCCACCACCCCGTCCCAGCCGCCCACCCCGCCCAAACGCAAAGGGCTCGGTTGCCTGATGTGGGGCCTCATCATTCTGCTGGTGCTCTTTTTGATGGGGGGATTGGCGGTCTTCCTCGTCATCCGGTATGTGCGTCAGGAAGCGCATTCTCTGGTGACCGACATCCTGGACACCAAGCCCCTGGCGCTGGAGCAAGCCAAGCCCAGCAAGGAAGAGCGGGAAGCCCTGGACAAACGGATCACGAGTTTCATGCAGGCGCTGGATGCGGGCAGCAATGCCGCGCCGCTGGTGTTGAACGGTGCCGATTTGAATAATTGGATCGCCAGTTCGCGGGAAGGGGATGGTTCCGCCAACCCGATGCGATTGACGATTGAAGGGGATGTCATCAAAGCGCAGGTCAGCGTGCCGCTCAATGACGTTCAAGTCCCGCTGATCGATCTCAAAGGGCGCTACCTCAACGGTTCGGCGAGTTTACACATTGCTTTGACCAATGGCATCCTGTGGGCCAACCTCGAATCGTTTGAAGCGCGGGGCAAATCCCTGCCGAAAGAGTTCCTGCCCTTTCTCCAATCGCAGAACTTGGCGCAAAGTTTGGCCAATGATCCCACGAACGGGGCCGGTATCCGCCGGTTGGAGAGTGTGGTAGTGAAGGACGGGAACTTGATCCTCACGCCGAAGCCGGGCCGGTAAGGTCCGGTCAGGGTTGGGTGTCGGCGGTCTCGAGCGTGCGCAGGATTTTGTCGAAGGAGTTGAGGATCTCCATGAAATCGAGCACGTTTACGGTGAAACGGCCATCGGCATTGGGCCGGGACACGGCGTGACCGTCGGAAAAAAGGATGTCGGCAAACTGCTGGCTGTGATGGGTGGTGGTCTTGACGCCATAAACAGCCAGATTGGCCGGGGCGAGATATTCGGTATCCATGACCAGCGCCCGGATGGGGAGGCCATTGCGGTTTTCCCCGAGATTATCGAGGAGCAGGTGCGCCGGGGGGGGATCGGCGGGATTGTCATGCAATTGGATATTTCCCGCATGGCGGTAGTAATAGCTCGATTGGGCTTGATGGACCCCCACCTTGGCCAATTCGGCGTCGGCGTCGATAGTTTGATCACTGCCGGGACAAAACAGGACTTTTGGTTGGGTGGCGATGCACTGTTTGAGCAGAAGGCCCAAGCCGACCGGTGAGCCATCCTGCAGGGAAATCAGGCTCGTGACCGTCCCGGTGGCGGGGTAGAAATCCGAGGGATTGCTGAAAGGCGGCGCCTTGGGACCGTAGGGGATGCGACCCTCGGCGTCCGAAGCGTAATTGTGAATGGCGATGCCCAGTTGGCGCAGGTTCGAAAGGCAGGCGGTTTTGCGGGCCTTGGCCTGGGCGCCCGCCATGGCCGGAAGAAGCAGGGCGGACAAGATCGCGATCACGGCAAGCACGACCAACAGCTCAACGAGCGTGAAGCCGCTGGGGCGCTGTGATGGAGGGTGCATGCGATTCGACCGGTCGGAGGACGGTAACCCGGAACCTCCGGCGTCGCAAGCCGCCGGCTTATGGCGCTGTCCGCACGGTGTAAAAATGGCGGCTCGTACCGCGCAAGGCATCCGTGAAAACGGTGGCACCGGTGGTGTTGGTCACCGTGCCGACGCTGGTCCAATTGGTCACCGAAGCGGTGAGATCCGTGCTGGCGAGGACCTCGAAATGCAGGCCCGGTTCACTGCGAATCGTGGCTTGGAACTGGCCGGCGGTGATGCCCGGGTTTACCAGCGCGGGGGCCACGGTATCGACGAGCCGGACATTTTCCACATCCCAAACACCGCCGATCAGGAAGGGATCCACAATGGACATCAGCTGCACGCCGATGGGCTGGCTGGCCCAGGGGTCGGACGGTTTGACGCCGGGAATTGATACGGAGAAGTCGAGGAGGTGAGTGGCGTTGGTGAAGACATTGGTGGAATAAGTGACCGTCGTGGCCCCAAGCGTGACCGGGTTGCCGGTCCCGTCCCGGTAATACAGGCTGAGGAGCAGTTGGGCCCCCGGGGTGAGCGGTTCAACAATGCTGGTGGTGAGGCCGGCCGTGAGCGTGTAAGCGGCACCGGGTTCAAAACGGGCATTCAGATCCTGGAAGAGGCCGACCTGCGGGTAGGAGAAGAGAAAGGCGAGTTGGTTGCCGGCGGCGTTGTCAATCGAATAGGGGGTGCCGGGAAAATTCACAAACAGACCGGCCAGATTATCCCAGGAACCGAACACATTGGGGTCGAAGGTGGGAGGTTGCGGGGCCTTCGTCCAGGCATCCACCACGGGGCCGAATTGGGGGACGACGGGGGCTTCGAATGAGGCATTGGGAACGTAAACCGCTTCCGTGAGGCGAACATTTTCCAGATCCCAAACTCCGCCCAGCAGCCGGGGGTCAACCGTGGATTCGAACTGGAGGGAGATGTTCCGGCCGACCGCGGCATCGGACGGGGCCACGTTAGTGACCGCCACCTGGATATCCACCAAGTGCGTCGGGTTGCTAAAAATGTTGGTGTCATACGTGACGGTCGAGGCCGCCACGGTCACGAGATTGGTCGAGGCATCGAGGTAACCAAGGCGGAGGGCGAGGGTGGCACCCTGGGTCAGCGGTTCCACAATGCTGGTCGTCAGTCCCACCGTCAGCGTGTAGGTCTTGTTGGGCTGGAATTTGGCCGGCAGGGTCTGGCTCAAACCGACTTGCGGGTAGGAAAACAGGAACGCCAGTTGGTTGCCGCTGGCGTTGTCAATCGAGTAGGGGGTGCCGGGGAAATTCACAAACAGGCCGGTGAGGTTGTCCCACGAGCCGAAGACATTGGGGTCAAAAGTGCCGGGTTGCGGGGCCTTGACCCAGGAATCGATCACCGGTCCGAATTGCGGGATGGCCGGCGATTCGAAGGAGGCATTGGGGATATATAGTGTGGCGGCCGGAAGGGAAAGGCTGGCGATGGCCAGGGCGGCGCCACCGAGGGCGACGGAACACCACGAGCGGTATCGGCGGGAGGCCGCAGGGGGGCGGAAGATGGGCGAGTTGGTGCGAGTGGGGGCAGAAATGGGGGGCTGGTTCATGGCGGGCTTTGATTGCGAACGGTCAAGGTTTTATTCAATTGGATAGCGGACTACCACAATCACCGGGAGAGTCTGCCAATGCCGGGGTGGCCAAACAAGGGCTTTTCCGTTCCGTTTTGGCAGACCCGGAACGCAGGGGGGAGGATAATTGGGCGTTTAGATCATGAAAGCATATATGCGCAACCATACATATGATAAGGTTTGGCGGCAACGAAATATGCGTCCGGGCGGTCATTGGGGGAGTTTGTCAAAATTGAAAGTGCAGCAGCCCAGATCCAGCACGTTTTGATGGTCGGTGAGTTGCTGTTTCAAGCGGGGAACCACGGCGTAGAGCCGTTGCTGCCCTTCTTTTTCCACTTCGAGCAACCCGGCCTCCTTCAGGATGCGCAAGTGTTTCGAGGTGTTGTATTGGGACATGACCAACCGCGTGGAAATCTGATTGACGCCCAGTTTTTCATCCAGCAAAAGCCGGACGATGCGCAGGCGGTTCACTTCCCCCAAGGCTTTCAAAGCGGTAATGCAATCAGTGCCGGTCATCCCCGCCAAGATAACGAATGGGCGGCGGCAGGCAAGAAAGACGGTGGAGCAGGGGCCTCCGGCGGCGACAATTTAGCCGGGGTGTGACAATCCGATGACCAGGGCACCGGTCGGGAATTTTCGGTTGCGGGCGGGGCGGGTTTCGCGGAGTATTCTGGAAACGGCTGTTGCAAGAATCGGCGCTGGGTGAATGTGGCTGTGCTGGCCACGGGATCCGACCGCCCAACAAAGAAGCCCACGATGAATCAAACTGAATTAGACCAGCTTTCGATCAACACGATCCGGACCTTGTGCATGGACGCCGTGCAAGCGGCGAACTCCGGGCATCCCGGAACCCCCATGGGCATGGCGCCCGTAGGCTATGTTTTGTGGCAGGAGTTCTTGCGGTATGACCCGGCGGACCCCATCTGGCCGAACCGCGACCGGTTTGTGTTATCGGCGGGCCACGCTTCCACGCTTTTGTATTCCATTCTGCACCTCGCGGGGGTCAAAGAAGTCAATCACCACTACGAGCTGACGGGTGAACTGGCGGTGAAGCTGGACGATCTCAAGCGCTTCCGGCAATTGGACAGCAAATGCCCGGGTCACCCCGAGTATCGCTGGACCACCGGGGTTGAGATCACCACCGGTCCGCTGGGGCAGGGGGCCGCGGCGAGTGTGGGCATGGCCATGGCGGCCGCCTGGCAGGGGGTGCAGTTCAACCGTCCCGGTTTTCCGCTCTTTAATTATGATGTCTATGCCCTGTTGGGCGATGGCTGCATGATGGAAGGCATTTCCAGCGAGGCGGCCTCGCTGGCCGGGCATTTGAAGCTGGGCAACCTGTGCTGGATCTATGACAGCAACCAGATCACCATCGAAGGCAGCACGGCGATCGCATTTTCCGAGGACGTCGGGGCGCGGTTTCTCAGCTATGGCTGGCACGTGGTGCACGTGGCGGATGCGAACGATTTGCCGGCGGTGCGGGCCGCCTTCCAGACTTTTCGGGAAACCAACGACCGCCCGACGCTGATCATCGTGCAGAGCCATATTGGTTATGGCGCACCCACGAAGCAGGGCAAAAAATCGGCGCACGGCGAGCCGCTCGGCGACAGTGAAGTCGCCGGTGCGAAGCGCAACTACGGTTGGCCGGAAGGGGCTAAGTTCCTGGTTCCTGCCGAAGTGACGGCAAACTTTCAGGCGGGCATCGGCGCGCGCGGTGGCCAGTTGCGGCGGGCTTGGGCGGATCTGACGGTGAAATACCAGGCAGCGGAACCGGCCGCGGCGGAAACGATCCACCGGATGCAACGGCGGGAATTGCCGGACGGTTGGGATCGCGAAATCCCCGTGTTCCCGGCGGATCCGAAAGGCATGGCGGGACGCGAGGCATCGGGCCTGGTGCTGAATGCGATTGCCAAGCACTATCCCTGGTTGCTCGGCGGCGCGGCGGATTTGGCTCCGTCCACCAAGACCTGGCTGAACTTTGAAGGCGCCGGCGTTTTTGCGGCCGGCCAATATGGCGGTCGCAATCTCCATTTTGGCGTGCGGGAACATGCCATGGGCGCGATCTTGAACGGGCTGTCCGTTTCCAAAGTGCGGGGTTATGGTGCGGGCTTCCTGATTTTCAGCGACTACGGCCGCACCCCGATCCGCCTGGCGGCGATGATGGAACTGCCGGTCATTTATGTGTTCACCCATGACTCCATTGGCGTGGGCGAAGATGGTCCGACGCACCAGCCGATCGAGCAATTGGCATCGCTGCGCGCGGTGCCCGGACTGTTGGTTTTGCGGCCCGGCGACGCCAATGAAGTGGCCGAAGCCTGGCGGGTGGTGGCGGGATTAAAGCATGAAACCGCGCTGCTCATTTTGAGCCGCCAGGCCATGCCCACGCTGGACCGCACCAAACTGGCCCCGGCAGCCGGGTTGGCGAAGGGTGGCTATGTGCTGTCCGAGGCGGCGAATGGCAAACCGGACGTGATCCTGCTGGGCACTGGCACGGAACTGTCGCTCTGCGTGGACGCCCAAACGGCGCTGGCGAAAGAGGGCATCCACGCCCGGGTGGTGAGCCTGCCCTCCTGGGAATTGTTCGAGCGGCAGGACGCGGCGTATCGCGAAGCCGTTTTGCCCCGGCACATCACCGCGCGGGTGGCGGTGGAACAAGCGGCCACGCTGGGCTGGGAGCGGTACGTGGGACTCGACGGCCAGTGCGTGGGCATGACCACGTTTGGCGCCTCGGCCCCAATGAAGGACCTGCAGAAAAAATTCGGCTTCACCGTGGAAAACGTGGTGGCGGCAGCCACGGCGCAGGTGAAAAAAGCGACCAGCGCGTGATCGCCCTGATTGATTACGGTTCCGGCAACCTGCGCAGCGCCCAAAAAGCGCTGCTCAAGGTGGGGGCCGACGTGCGGGTGGTGCGTCGGCCGGAGGAATTGGCGGGAGCCCGGGCGGTGGTGCTGCCCGGCGTTGGGGCCTTTGACGATTGCCTCCATGCCCTGCAACAGCAGGAGATGCTGGAAGCGGCGCGCGGGTTCATCCAGACCGGGCGACCGTTCCTGGGGATCTGTGTTGGTTACCAGGCGCTCTTTGACCGGAGCGAAGAGTTCAACAGTTGCGCGGCGGGCATGGGGGTGTTTCACGGGTCCGTGGTTCGCTTTGCCGAGGCACCGGGGTTGAAGATTCCGCAGATCGGGTGGAACCAGCTCGAAATGGTCCAGCCGGATTGTCCGCTGTACCGCGGCATTCCGGAAGGGAGTTACGTGTATTTCGTTCACAGCTTTTTCCCCCAACCGGTGGACCCGGGCATCGTGGCCACGCGCACGACTTACGGCCAACCGTTTGCCTCGTCGGTGTGGCGGGACAATGTCTATGCGACCCAGTTCCATCCCGAAAAGAGCCAGCGGGTGGGGCTGCAATTGCTCCAAAATTTCGTGACCCTGGCGGCGGCGGCCTGAGCCGTTGCCACGGGAGGGAATCGGGGGTTTACCCCAGTAAAAACGCCCTTGTGCCGGTCGAAATGGTCCGTTATGTTGCCCGACACAACCCGAGGTTGTGCCCGTCAATGATGCCCCTTTGGGATCATTGGCCTGAATAAACTTTAACGTAAAGAAATACTATGCCCTACGAACTCCCCCCGCTGCCCTATCCCAAAGACGCGCTGGAACCTTATATCGATGCCCTGACGATGGAAATCCATCATGACCGGCATCACAACGCGTATGTGACCAACGTCAACAAAGCCATCGCCGGCAAGCCGGAATTGGAAGCCAAGACGGTGGAAGCCCTGATCAGCAACCTGGATGCGGTGCCGGCGGAAATCCGCGGCGCGGTGCGTAACAACGGCGGCGGTCACGCCAATCATTCGCTGTTCTGGAAGTTGCTGGCTCCGAAAGCGGGCGGCGCACCCACGGGCGCGCTGGCGGCGGACATCACGGCCACTTTTGGCAGTTTTGATGCCTTCAAGGAAAAGTTTGAAGCGGCCGGAACCACGCGCTTCGGCAGCGGCTGGGCCTGGCTGGTGGTGAACGCGGGCAAATTGGAAGTCGTTTCCACGGCCAATCAGGACAGCCCGATCATGGGCAAAGCGATCGCCGGAGTGGAAGGCAAACCCATCCTGGCCGTCGATGTCTGGGAACATGCCTACTACCTCAAGTACCAGAACAAACGGCCCGATTATTTGAAGGCCTTCTGGAGCGTGGTCAACTGGGCCGAAGTGGCCAGCCTCTACGCCGCCGCCAAGTAAGCGGATCCAAATCCCCAAGCATTTCGGGCGCGCGAGGTCAGACCTCGCGCGCCCTTTTTATTTGAGGTGCTGGGAAAAGTGCGTTCACCAACTCCTCCGCCCCCCCCAGAGCCAAAGGCCGATGCGAAACCAGCCTGGGGCAAAGCGTCCCGAGGGACGCCTCAAGAATCGCTTCCATCAGAGCTCCCCCAAGTGCTGAAAGTGCGATCCATTCAACTCGCCAGCCGCACTCCCATGCCGCAATACCAACGGTGTTGTGTCCTCCCGCCCGGGGTTGGCGGGAGGCACGAGAGCCTACCGTAGGTAACCATGAAAAAAATCCCCAAGCTCGTTTGAATTGGTTGAGTCATTGCACCGCGCATTCATTTCACGCCCAGAACTTTCAAGGCGTTTTGGCGGTAGATTTTCTCCAAGACTTCCGGCGGAAGTGCCCAGGCGTGCATTGGCCAATGGTATTTTTGGAAGTAGGCTGGGTAGAAGTGCTCATCCTCGGTCTCCAATAATCGAAACGTGACCCGGTACATTTCCGGTTCCGGATCCATGTCCGTTCCGTAGAAGATCCGGTCCTGGTAATTCTTAAGAAATTTCGCGACGGTGCGGGGGATGGGGGAAAGTTCGGCAAATCTGGCACCGATATCCGCATAAAGGTTGGGATACCGGTCGAGCATCTCGCCCAGGTGCCCGAGGTCGGAACAGCAATTGGCCAGGTGGCAGGCGACAAACAGCGTGTTGGGATGTCGTTTGACAGCCCGCTCCAGACTATCAACCACTTCATCGTGCGAGAGGACACCTGGTCCTGGCACTACGCGCCATTTCCACGCGTTCATTAGACCGTCGTTGTTGGCGTCCATCGGTTCATACATCCATTGGTCTTCGCCCACATGGAGGTTGACGGGCAGGCGCAACTCGGCGCACTTCTCCAGCAAAGGGTCCAGCCGCGGATCATCGATGTGCATGCCCAGTTGATTGGTGGTGGCACCCAGCCCACGCCCTTTGTCGCTCAGTTCTCCCACTCCGGTTGCCCCCAACCGGTGACAACGTTCCAGTTCCGCGACGGCTTCCGGCCCAAATCCAGCCGCGTGCTGGCCGGATAAATCGAATCCGCACCAAACCGCGAACCGTCCGGGATGTTTACCATATTTCGCAATCGCGGCAGCAAATTTGGCGCCGGTCGCGCCGGAAAGTATGATGGTCTCCTGCAAGCCGACTTCGTCCATGGTTCGCACCCAGCGCTCAACCGCGGCGGCATCACGCGCGTAATCATGGGAATGGACATCCACCGCCGCGAACCGGGCTTTGGCCACGCGCGTTTCGGGGATTTTGAAAATGGAATGCGGGCGGTAATCCTTCAGCATGATCTGGTCGGGAGCCGTCTGCGCCGGCGCAGAGCCCACCACGAACGAGGACCAAATTGCCACGATGCCTGCCCAGGCAAGCAGCCGGGAATAGGGGGATGTCATGGACGTGAGCTTACCCGCCGCGTCAAGCGCGACTGCGAAGGAAGCCCGATCGCAAGGCGGAGCGTGCAGCTTGGGCAATGTCTCCTCCCGCCGCCGCCATGTCTGCGGTCCCA
This sequence comes from uncultured Pedosphaera sp., assembly GCA_903918755.1. Taxonomy (GTDB): domain Bacteria; phylum Verrucomicrobiota; class Verrucomicrobiia; order Limisphaerales; family Pedosphaeraceae; genus CAIXFN01. Next base: position 1,023 of record CAIXFN010000015.1, on the reverse strand, counting down.
TCCTGCGCTTGCCAGTTCCGGCGGAACGGGTCTAGATTCCTCCAGCATGAAACCCGCTCGGCCCACCAAAGTCCGGCCTGACCAAATTCACGTTTGGCCGAAAACCGACTAGGCATTGCTCCATCGCGTGCATACCCGAGCGCTCCAATTCTTTTCGTGTCTTGCCTGGCTGGCGTTGGGAGTCGGTGTGTCCAAGGCCGCAAACGAGGTGCCCCCAATTCTGCTGTTTAACGGCACAGGAACGTCGCCCAATGACGTCAAGGCGGTTGAGGCGGTCTTAAAAACTAGCCGGAATGCTTACGCGACGGCGGATTCCGCGCAGTTGAATGGCATGAGCGAAGCCCAATTGCTGGCTTACCGCCTGTTGATCGTTCCCGGCGGGAATTACCTCAATGTCGCCAACCACCTGACGCCGGGCGCGGCGACGAATATTCATAATGCGGTGGGAAGCGGTTTGAACTTTTTGGGGATCTGCGCGGGCGGGTTGCTGGCGGGGAATACGACGACCAACAGCCTGAATCTGACGTCCGGGGTGCGGGTGGGGTTTTATGCGGTGGTGAATCGCGGCATTCACAAGGCGGCGGTGCCCATCACCGTGGTGGGGGCGCCGGCGATCGAGCACTACTGGGAAGATGGTCCGCAGTTCACCGGTTGGGGGGACGTGGTGGGCAAGTATCCGGATGGGACGCCGGCCATTGTGGAAGGAACCTCGGGCAAGGGCTTCGTGATCCTTTGCGGGGTCCATCCCGAAGCCCCGGAAAAGTGGCGGCACGGCATGACCTTCGCTACGTCGGCCAGCTTGGCCAATGCGTACGCCGGAACGCTGGTGGATGCGGCGTTGCACGGAACGCGACTGCCGCATTACTGATAAAGTCACGCCTTCCGCGCCTGCCGTTATGAATCTTTTTTCTGTCGCGCGGCAAGCAAAGGCGAACACCGTGCGATCAAACCCGGACTGCTGTGCGAGCAAAGGCGAACACTTCCAGTCCTGCGGGCCTTGCGGAAGCTTGAGCGTAGCGAAAG
>CAIXFN010000014.1 GCA_903918755.1 uncultured Pedosphaera sp. | reverse complement strand
CTCCGTTTGATTAGCGCCCTCCTCGCCGAAATCAGCGACGAATGGCTCAGCGAGAAAATTTACCTCAACATGGATAACCAATACCCAGCTCTCAGTTCAAAATGCTAAAACATTTTACAGAAAAAAACTTGCGCGGCCGCGGGTGTCGTCGACAACGTCGCGTTGGCGCGGTTGTATTTCGCAGCCGTGTTTAGGAAAGGCCCATTGGCGCTGGCACTTTTCTGCAGGGTGATGGTGACGCTCACGTCCTGGGGCGATCCCGGGATCGGCGGATTCAAATAGGGGAACACCGGCTGGAACATGCCGGCGTTGATCAAAGCACCATCGGTGAAGGGCACTTGACCGGAAGGCGCATCATTCGTGGAGAGCAATTTCCCCATCAGGACGCGCAGAGCGACATCCACCACGTCATCACCGGGGCGGCGACCGTTCGGAAACCCGGCAACATCACCGCCGATAACGCCCAAATTATTCTGGGCGGAGGCCGGCAGCGTCGGGGTGCTGGTGTTGAGCCGCAACATTTCCGCGGTGGCGGTGGTCTGGTTGAGACCCGGAACACCGGTCAGGAAGACCGCGACCAGATCCGCGCGCGGGAAGAGGGTCGGGGCTTTGATTCCCTGGCTGCCGTAAAGCAACTCAATGAATGTCGGGAGTGTCGGATTGGTAACGTACTTGGCGAATTGCAAATCGTCCTTGGGCTGACTGCCGTTGAAGGTGTCTTTATCCTTCAGGCCAATGACCAGTTCGTTGACGAGCGGATGGGCGAGACGGGAAACCTGCACGAGATTTGTCCCTTGGAACTGGCTGGCAGTCGTCCATCCGGCGATGACCGGAGAGCCGTTCGTCAGGCAGGTTTTGGGCACTTCCAGGATGAACGAAGTGACATTCTTGTCGGCCAGGCTGTCCTTGCTGCCATCAACGGGTCCGGTGAAGTGGGCGTAGCCAACGAGGTCAAACGTTTCGCCGAGGTTGACCACGAAAGAATCCTTCCGCTGGCCCACAAACAGGCGTCCCGGCGTCGGGCAGCCGGGAATAATCACGGAGTACAGATACTGGGCGGCGTAGGCATTGTAGTCCGGAATGCTCCGGTTGCCGATGTTGTCAGCCGGTTTGGTGAAGAGCGTCCCCCCCGTGGCGGCGTTGGTCAGATAGCGGCCAACGCCCGTGCGGCGATTGCCCGTGATCATCTTCACGGTGAAGTTTTCCACAAAATTGAGCCCGGAATTATCGCCGACGGTGATGGGCCCGGCGGTGACCACGGGGACTTCATTAGTGACCTGATTGCCCGGGGAGCCAATGGCCAGGCTGATGTGACGGGGCTCCTCGAAGAATTGAAACTGGAAGGTGATATCCTCCTGGGCGTCACCATTGTTGTCGATATGTACTTCGTAAACGCCGTTGGTTTCCAACTTGAAATAGTTGGGACCACCATAGGCATCCTGCAGCGGGAGGTAGTTGGCGACAATGGTCACGAAGTTTGAGCGACCGGCTTCATAGCTGTTGAACAGGTAAAAGTCGGTGCCGTCGAGTTTCGGGGTGCCGGTGATGAGCGGAGCTTCGCGATGGCTGGAAGCCGACGCTGACGCCGCCGCAAGGAGCAGCGCCGTGGCGGTAAAAAAGGTTTTGACGTTATTGATGTTGAATATGCCAATGGATTTCATGATTTGGATTTTTTTGATGGTTGATGATTAAACTTACATGAACCTTTACGTGGCATTTCGCGGGATGGATTCAGCGAAACACATTTTTCTTTGTGCGACCGCAAAACAGGCAGGCAGGGGCGCATTTGCTGGAATCCAATTCGGCCGGAGAGGCGTAACATTAGCGGTGACCCGTCTCGCTGGGATGAGCAAAGCCACGGAGCAACAGGAAATGAACACCGCAAAACGGGCGGGGATGGTTGCATTTGTCAGTTGCATTCGTTACCATTGCGAGGACTAAGGATTCAATTGGATTACCGACGCCCGAAGGCGTCCGAACAAAAGTAGCCGTATGAAGTCTGAGCAACTGAATGAACTGGCCGTGCTGAATGCGGTCGGCGCGCTGGATGACCCGGGAACGCAAAAGCTGCGCGAGCTTTTGGCAATGACCGATGCCCAAACCAAGGCCGAGGTTGTCCAATTGGCGGATGCGGCAGCTTTATTGGCAGTCGCCCACAGTCCGGCGCTCAGGCCGCCGGCCGCTTTGAAAGCAGGACTGCTGGCGAGCATCCAAACCAACGGACGCAGCGCGGTTGAACCCGCGCAAAACCCCTTCTCCTTCGTGGGCCGGAGCGAAGGGCAATGGGAAACGCTGCCCGTTGCCGGCGTGCGGGTGAAGAATTTGCAGGTGGATGAAGCGCGGGGAACTTCCGTCAAGTTGTATGAGCTCGCGCCGGGGGCGCAATTTCCCGAGCACCATCATTCAGGTGCGGAAGAATGCTATGTCATTTCCGGAGATTTTCAGGTCCAAGGCCGGGTGCTGCAGACGGGCGATTTTCATCACGCGGATGCCAATTCGGATCACGGGGTCAGCCGGACGGAAAAAGGGTGCACTTTGCTGGTAATGGTCACCACGGCGGATTATTGAGCGTCCCGGACGCGCGGTTGGTTTGCCTGATCGCAAGTTGCGGGGGAGATTCGTCAAGGGACTCAAATCGCGTCCGCAACCAGATCGCGCAGACCATGCAGGCCGCGGCGAATGCGGGATTTAACCGTTCCGATTGGGAGGTTCAAATGGTGCGCGATTTCCTCGTGGGTTAAGCCACCAAAAAAGGCCAGGTTCAACGATTCCCTTTGCTCCGCGGGCAAGCGAGTCAGCGCAGCACGCATCAATCCCCGCTGTTCGCGAAAAAACGGTTCCTCCGAGGAAAGCGAATCAACGTCGCGGTCAGCGGGGAATTCCTCGGTGGCCCGTTTTACAATCCTGGTCATTCGCTGGCGGGCACGAAGGTGGTCGATTGCCTTGCAGCGCAAGATCATGATAGCCCACGAGAAAGGGCTGCTGAGTTCAGGCGCGTAAGTCGAGGCTTTGTTCCAAATGTAGAGGAAGGCATCTTGCAAAACTTCTTGCGCCCCCATTTCGTCCCGCAAGATGCGCAGGGCAAGACCAAAGAGCGTTGGCGAAAGCCGATCATAAAACTCCCCCAAGGCGTCCTGATCGCCCACCCCCATGCGCTGGATCAAGGCTTCCAATAATTTGCGATTCGGGTCGTCCAAGCCGCGAAACTCGCGCAGTCGGCGGGCCGCCGGTTGGGAGGGATCGCTTTCTGGTCCAGTGATTGCGCACGCGTCAACACCCTGGGCAGGCGCCCGTTGAGCTGGTGCCAGTGGAACTAAGAAGGCCGGCTCAAATCCCGCCTGTGGCGGTTGGTTTGTGTCAATATTCATACCCGGATTGGCGAGCTGGTAACTACTGTTTGTGCTACGATAAAATCACTTTCGACAGGATTGGTCTATTATACGTAAGGGTTATGACAGTATACGCTGGGGAAAGCCCCCCCAATTCGGCCAATCGCGAGAATCCCTGGAAGCCAGATTCGATTTATTCACTGCCCCGATTCCCTGGCGCCCCGGATTGCCCGGCGCACGGCGGCGAGAATTGCGTCATCGCCAAAGGGTTTGGAGATGAAGGCCACGGCGCCGGATTGCAAGGCCCGGTGTCGCTGTTCAGCGGTCCCATTGGAGGAAATGAAAATGATGGAAAATGGCGGGGATTGTTCCGCCAGCCTCCGTTGCAATGCCAACCCGTCCATCCCGGGCAGATGCAGGTCAAGGATCAGGCAGTCAGGAGGTTCCAGCAGCACGGAGTCCAGAAAGGACTCCGCGGAAGCATACTCCTTCGTGGCATAACCGACGGAACGCAGGAGGCTGGCCAAGGCTTCCAGAACACATTCCTCATCATCAACGAGGGCGATAATCCGCGGCCGGATTTCTTTGGCAGATAAATTCACGGCCGCAAGTTTCGCCGCGAAAGGGCGGCAAATCTACTATACCATGGTGTTAAACCGGGAGATTGAACGCGGACCATTATCCGGCGCACCGCTTGGGTCAGGCATGGCGGGCCAATCGTTCCGCCATGCGCACCAACTCGGCCAGTGATTCCGCCGCCATTTTACGCATGACCTGGCCGCGCTGGATTTTGACCGTGATTTCGCTGGTGCCCAATTCCGCGGCGATCTGCTTGTTCAGCAACCCGGTCACGACCAACCCCATTACTTCGCGCTCGCGCGGGGTCAGGGATTCGTGGCGAGCCCGGAGAGCGGTCATTTGTCGCTGAACAGCCAACGCCTCGCCATCCCGCTGGAGGGACTCCTGAATGGCGTCCAGGAGATCCTGGTCGCGAAAGGGCTTGGTTAAGAATTCCACCGCGCCCGCCTTGATCGCGCGGACACTCATGGGAATATCACCATGGCCGGTGATGAAAATGATCGGAATGCGCCGCCGGGAATTCGCCAGTTCACGTTGCAGGTCCAGGCCCCCAAGTCCGGGCAACCGAATATCCAGGACCAGGCAGGAAGGGGCGTCGGGTAGTTGGTGGCGTTGAAACTCGGTGGCGGTGGCGAAGGTGGTAACCCGCAAACCAACAGAGCGAATCAAACTGGACAGCGATTCACGAATCGCTTCGTCATCATCCACCACGAAGACCGCCGGGGGAATGGGGGTGAGCTTTGAATCTGGCACCATAGTCAGGGAGCGGTTGCATTCTCGACGGGCAGGTTGAACTGAAATAGCGCCCCGGATCCCAGAGTGGATTCCGCCCACAAGCGGCCGCCATGCGCTTCCGCGATCGATCGACAAATCGAAAGGCCCATCCCGAGACCGTGAGCTTTGGTGGTATAGAAGGCATCGAAGAGCCGCCCCATCTGCTCCGGACTCAAGCCAACGCCATTATCCTGGACCGCCACCAGGACGGCTCCCGCTTGATCAACCCCGGTGCGGAGGCGAAGAACCCGGGGATGATCCACCACGGCAGACATGGCATCGAGTCCATTCATGAGGAGATTCATCAATAGTTGCTGAATCTGGACCCGATCCATCGACGCCACGGGCAGCTGCTGCCCCCACTCAATTTCCAGCGTCGCTTCGCGCCGGCGCATTTCCCCCTGCACGAGCGGAATGATCTCGCGGATGACGTCGTTGATGTTCAAATGCTCCCGCAACGGTTCGCCCTTGGCCAGCAAGGCGCGGATACGAGCAATTACCTCGGCCGCGCGGTTGCCATCACGGGCGATGCGCCGGGCGGCCTCCCGGGCTTCCCCCAAGTCGGGCGTCGGGGCGTCAAGCCACCGCACGCACGCATTCGCATTCGTGACCACGGCGGCCAGGGGCTGATTGATTTCATGGGCGATCGAAGCCGTCAGTTCACCCACGGTAAGGGTTCGCGCCACCCGTGCCAGTTCGGACTCCGTTCGTTTCAGTTTCGCCTCCGCCTGAAGGCGAGCGGATTTGCCCCGCAACATCGCGATTCCCTGGGCCAGACCGTTCGCCCCTTGCTGTAACATGCCCACGATCTGCTCATTCTCCGTCTCCCGCCGACTGGCATAAACCACCAATGCGCCAAGGACATTCCCTTCCGCCAACAAGGGCAAGGCGACGAGGGAATCCACCCCACGATCTTGCGCCCACTTGGGAGAAGCCGCCCCAGGAAGATCCCCCAGGAGGATCGAGCCAAAGACGGGCGTTCCCAACTGAAGGGCGCGTTGGGCCAGTTCCATTCCCGGTTCATGACCTGACCAGGCCAGCACGGCGTCAGCCAGGCCAGTCCGCAGGCCATCGGAACACGCGATGAGTTTGACGCCGGTTGGTCCCGGTTGCTCATACCCCACCCAGGCGCAGGCGAAAGCGCCATCCACCACCATCGCGTCGCAGACCCGCTGGACCAGGTCGATTTCCTCGGTGCATTCATTGACCGCCTTCAGCAACGTCGAGCGGATCCGCCAACCCCGGTTCATCCGCTGGAGTTCGGCCTGGTTACGGGTACGCTCCAGCACTTCGGCGGCCAGCTTCTGATTGGCCTCAGTCAGTTCAGCGGTGCGGGCCCGGACTTCCTCCTCCAGGAGCGCGCGGGCCTGTCGTCGTTCCGTGATGTCGTTGACAAAAGTGTAATAATATTCGGATTCATTCCCCCGGGCGGGCACCAAATGAACGAGTAACTCGATCGGAACCCTGGTTCCGTCTTTGCGGAGGTATTCCTTTTCATAGCGGGCGGGTTGCCCGGTGCGCCGCGTTTCATTGAGCTTTAGACGCTCACTCTCGTGATACTCCGCCGGGGTCAGCCGCGGCCGGCCCAACACCCGCAATTCCTCGCCCGTGTAACCGGTAAGCTTTTCAAACGCGGCGTTGACCAACCCGATGCGACCATCCTCATAGGCAACCGCAACGGGCTGGGAGGAATCGCGAATCAACTGGGCCAGAAATTCATTCTGCTTTTGACTTTCGGCCAGCGCCCGTTCGGTTTGTTCCCGTTGGAAAAGGTCCAGCTTGCGGTTGGCTTCGAAAAGCTCCGCGGACCGCGCCACAATTTTGGCTTCGAGCTCTTTTTGCGCCAGCCGCAGGGCCGCCTCATCCCGCCTTTGTCGCCCGCTCAACCAACTAATGAAGCCGCCCACCAAAAAAATGACCACCAGCCGGGAGGTTTCATGAGCGTAAGGATCCGGAAGAAAAAAGCGGACGGCCGCCATCGAAAGCAGGGTCGCAAACAATCCCGGGCCAAAGCCACCGAACCAACTGGACAAGATAATGGCACCGAAGAACAGACCGTTGGGAATTCGCTTCAGGGATTGGATCAAGGCGTCGGTGGGAAGGAGGGTCAAACCGACGGAAACGAGCGGGAGCGCATACCGGATGGGTAAAGGAGTCCGAAAGCGCCGCGATACTACCGCGCTATCATTCGGCTGGGATGGAGTAACAGGCATTTCCATGTTGATTCCAGCGGAGAGTTTACGCATCCAGCGATAAAACGGGAAGGAGAATGGGGTCGCCACGGGGGGGGAGTGCCGCATCCCCAGCGCAAGGACCGGGGACCAAATCGTCGGCCACAATCCATTTCCGGAATGGCTTGAGCAGCTCCGGATGGCCCGGTCCACTTCAGACACCACCCAGTTGCTCCACCCAATCGGCGGCTTGGATCAGGGGATCCGGGCCGGCCAAGCGCCGGGCGAGTTGGCGGCAACGCTCCTGGGCGGCCGCGGTGAGCAAAGGCGCGAGGGCGGTGGCGAGTTGGCGGCCGGTGGTTTTGGACGCGGGAAGACAGTCACCGGCACCGAGGCGCTTGACGCGACTGGCGTTGTCGAGTTGGTCGAAACAAATCGGGCGGATCAATTGCGGAAGACCGGCGGCCAGGGCATTGGCGGTGGTGCCAATGCCGCCATGGTGAACCAGGGCTCCGCAATGCGGAAACAGCCGGGAGAAAGGGAGGAACGCGGAAGGCATGATCGTGGGCGGCAGGGCCGGCGGTAGTTGGTCGAGGAATTTGGTCAGGAAAAAGGCGCGCACGCCCAGGTGCCGGCACGCCTCCAGGGCTTGGCGGAACAGGGCGGCAGGATGGGCCATGCCGGTACCGAAGGTGAAGACCACCGGTGACGGGCCCGCCTGGCAGAATTGGAGAATCGCGGGCGGGAGGGCAGCCTCCGGGGCACCGGAAAATTGGGGAAAACCCGTCAATCGCAATTGCCGTGGCCAGTCCTTGGGGGGCGGGCCAAACCAATCCGGGAACAGGCCGATAAGCCGTTGCGGGGAAAGCCAATCCCGAAAGATGCGGCGCGCAGGGGGGAGTCCGAGAGTGGCTCGCAAGGCGTTGAGTTCGCGGCCAACGAGGCGATCCCCCACCCAATCCAACGCCCGCCAGAAACCCCGCCAGACCAGGGGTGGCGCGTGGGCCAGGAGCGTGTAGCCCGGGATCAGCGGCGGAGAGATGGAACTGGGGAGGAGCCAGGGCTGGAGAATCAAGTTGGTCCAGGGAATTCCGGTGGTCTCGTGAAGCAAGTCCGCCGCAAAGACCCCCGGGTTCGCCACGAGAACCGTGTCGCGGGTGGCCAGCCCCGCCAGCAAATCGTATTGGCGCCGGAGGAAACGAACACCCCAGCGGGCGGAAAGGGCAGGCGTCTTCCGAGGATGCCAGAAATCCGGGTGACTGAAGAGCTCCTGATTTTCGGCACGAGTAACCAACGCGTGAAAGCCAAGCCCATGGCGGCGGGCGAGAGGTTCGTAGTCTTCGCAGGCCACCAGGGCGACGGAGTGGCCGCGGGACAGTAATTCAACCCCCAACCCCACATACGGCAGAATGTCGCCGTCGGTGCCGATGGAGATGAGGAGGACTTGCACCGGCCCAAATTAGCGGGAGGGGAAAGGGAAACCAAGGAGTTTACAAGGCGCGGATACCGGTGCGCGCGGCGGCGGAGAGCGGCGCCAATTCCCAGGCGGAATCGTTATGGAGGGGGTGATTGACTTGGCGCAGCGAGGAGAGGGTCGATAAAAACGGCCCGGTCCTTCACATAAAAGGGACGCAAGTGGTTGGCGTCTCGGTAATTAAAATGACCATCCCGGGTCATCCCATAGAAACGGCCATCCTCGTCAAAATAGTCAAGGGGATCAATAAATCTGGCGCCGGTGCACTTGGCCAGGTTGATAAGCTGGCTTTTTACAGGCAAAATATACGACTCAAAATCCTGCCGCGGGACGCTTGCCCGACCCAAAACCTGCGAGTGAAAAACTCCAGGGTGGAAGGCGTTAGGATCAAAAGCCGAATCAGCAGGGTTGCTACCAATGATGATCACCTCTTTGCCCAAACTGATTAATCGGGTAATAACCCGACCAAATTCCTGAAAAGCGGCGAGCGCCCGCGGACTGTCCATGCGAAGCGGAGTCTTCGCTTTGTCGCCCGACTGGTAAACTTCCCAAGGCTGGTGATTGGGATAATTGCCGACGAGATAAAGTTCCAGATAGGAACTGAAGACCACCGTGGAAACGTTGGTTTTTTCCGCCTCGTGAATGGCAAAATCGAAGAAATCTGCGCAGTGATAGCCTTTATCCAGCCGTTCGATGTTAGGAAGTCCCGGACTGCCAGGCGCGGTGATCAACAACACCGGGCGCGCCTGGGATTGCAAGGTCTTGAGGGTTTGCTCAATACGCGGCCAATAGTGCTGCAGGTGCGAGTCACCGATAAACAAAATCGCGCCCTGGGGTTTGCCCTGCACTATTTCCGCGTCCAGGTGGAAGCCGCGGGCAAGCCGATAATTGTCCTTAAACGGATAATCCCGGTCTTTCTGAGCTGCGCCGACTTCTTTGGCAAGCACCGAGCCAGCGAGCCGGGGCTGGAATCGCCCACTTTTGGCGAGCAGGCCCACGAGAAAAATGGCTGCCATGACAATCGACAAACCAGCAATATTACGGGTTTCCTTACCGCGTCCAAATCGAATGGGCGTTTCCACCAGACGAAAGGTTAGGAACGCGAGCAGGACGGAGGAGAATAGCACGGCGAACGTCCAGAGTGTGGGCAGGCCGAAGGGGTGAAAGAGGCGGGAATAATAAAAAAGCGGCCAATGCCACAAGTAAAGCGGATAACTAATGAGGCCAACCCAGAGGAGCAATTTGTGAGAGAGGATTCCGGCTCGGGAGGAGGATTGAATCCCGCCGGCAATCACCAGGACAGCGCCAACCACAGGCAACACAGCCCAGACGCCGGGAAAAGGAATATTTTTGGTGAGGAACAAAGCACTTCCGGCAATACAAGCAAGACCAAGATAAGCCGCCCAACTTTTGACACCAAGAAAACCAGCGCTGGAAACTTGGCCTGCCGGCCCAGCAGTCGTCGATTGCCGGACGTTTTGCTCGAATGCCGCCAGCACTGCTCCCGCCAGCAGTTCCCATAGTCGGCTCACGGGAAAATAAAAGCCCACACTTGGATGGGTCATCGTCATGTAATAGGAGAAGATGAACGAGAGGGCCAACAACGCCGCCAGAAACTTGGTAATAGAAAGACGCAGTCGGGTGGCGTACCAGAGCGCAATCGGGAAAACCATGTAAAATTGCTCTTCAATGCCCAGTGACCACAAATGCAGCAAAGGTTGCTTCTCCGCGGTTTCGTCGAAATATCCGGTATTTCCCCAGAGAAGGAGATTGGCAATGAAAGCCGCCCCCCCGGCCACATGATTGCCCAGGTTCTGGAACTCTCCCGGCCACAGCAGCAACCAGCCGAACGCGACCGTGCAGGCCAATACCAAAGTGAGCGCCGGGAAGATGCGTTTTATGCGCCGGGCATAGAACTGCGCCACCGAATAGCGACCATCCAGAATGTCCCGCAATAAAATGCCGCAGATTAGGTAGCCAGAAATGACAAAAAAAATGTCCGCCCCGATGAAACCGCCCGGCAAAAGGAGCGGAAAGGCGTGAAATACCAAGACACAAAGCACCGCAATGCCACGCAGCCCGTCAATGTCGGGTCGGTAGTGTGAAGACTTTGTCATATTGGACATGGGTGTCGGCCGAAAAAACCTTATCGTTCCGCCCAAAAAAACCCTATGGGGGGAACTCCCCAAGGGCGGATTTGTGGGGGTTTCGAGTGGGTTGGAAGCGTCGGTCGAGCGAACCTTGCCGCATCCGGAGACGGCGGCACTCCGATGGGGGCGAGTCGAGGAAGGAGGAACTGGCGGGGATGGCGCAGTGTGGCTTTCCAAGCGAAGGACGGGACGGGCGGACGAAGCCACACCCGGGCTGGAAAATTCTGCCGGAGCCAGCCGGTTGGCTGCTGGCTTGAGTTTTCCCGCGCGAGAGGTCACATTCAGCGCCAACCATGAAACCTTTGATGACGGGCGGTATCGCCCTTTTGGGATTGTTGCTTGCCATAGGGGCCACGGAGGCGGTGGAATCGCCGGAGGGCCACCGGTTGCTCTATGTGGCGGAACCCGGTATCCGGGATTACCAGGAACACGGCGGGCACGGAATTGTGGTCTTCGACATCGACCACGGCCATCAATTCGTACGGCGGATTCCGCTGGGCGGACTGGATGAAAAGGGCAAACCGCTCGCGGTGAAGGGGATCTGTGCGTCGGCGGCGACGAAGCGGGTTTATGTGAGCACCACGCGCACGCTGCAGTGCCTGGACCTGACCACGGACAAGCTGTTGTGGGAAAAGACTTACGAAGGAGGTTGTGACCGGATGGCGATCTCGCCGGATGGCCAGACGATTTACCTACCGTCGCTGGAATCCGACCACTGGCATGTGGTGGCGGCGCTCACGGGCGCGGTGATCGCGAAAGTCACCCCGAAATCCGGCGCGCACAATACCATCTATGGCATTGATGGGGCGCACGCGTATCTGGCGGGATTGAAGTCGCCCTGGCTGACCGTAACGGATGGGCACACCCACGCGGTGGTGCGGACGGTCGGGCCCTTCAGCGCGGCCATCCGGCCATTCACAGTGAACGGGAAGCAAACGCAGTGCTTTGTGAATGTCAACAATCTGCTGGGATTTGAAGTGGGCGATTTGGAAACCGGGAAGGTGTTGCACCGGGTGGAAGTGACAGGCTTCACGGCGGGGACACCGAAACGGCACGGCTGTCCGTCGCACGGAATCGCGCTGACCCCGGATGAAAAGGAGTTGTGGTTGACGGATGCCACGAACCGGCGACTCCACCTGTTTGATGCGCGAGTGATGCCACCGAGACAGACCGGCAGCATTGAACTGCGCGATGAACCGGGCTGGGTGACGTTTGGCATCAGTGGCCAATATGCCTATCCTTCCACGGGCGATGTCGTCGAGACCGCCACGCACAAGGTGGTGGCCGGTTTGAAGGATGAAACCGTCCGGGAGGTGCAGAGTGAAAAGTTACTGGAAATCGATTTTGCGGGAAAAGATCCGGTCCGGGCGGGGAATCAATTTGGCCTCGGGCAGGCGCGGTAAGGAATGCCTTACCGCCCATGGGCGGGCCGGATTGCCTTGGCAATACGGACGGCGGGGTAGCGCAAGGTCAGGCGCTCGCGGGAATCAGGTAAGGGGTCAGGAGATCGACAAGCTCCGGGGGCAACCGTTTCAATGCCCCGGCGACGTTGGTGCACGCGTGACGGGTTTCGCCCTCAAGGATAACCCCGCCGTCAGAATGCAAAACGCGGTGGCCGAAATTCAGGCGGACACCCCCGATGGCACAGGGCCAAACTTCGATGAGCAATGAGTCATCATACCGGGCGGGACGCCGGAAACGGAGCTGGCATTCCACCACGGGAAAAATAACCTCCCGTTCCTGCCAGGCGCGCAACGGGGAGCCGAGGCTCCGGAAAAACTCCCCGCGCGCGGCTTCCAGCAAATCCAGATAGCGGGCGTGGTAGATATGGTCACCCGCGGTGCACTCGGCATAGGTGACCCGGTGGGGATGGGAGAATATCGGTGACGGCACGGGGTGATGCTAGGAAACCGGTGGGCGGGAAGCAAGACTGCGGGCGGGCGCAGTTACGGTCCGCGGGGAGACCGGGTCCGGTTAACCGGGGCGGCATTGGCGGGCACGGCATTGGTCTTCGGGGTCTTGAAGGCAGTCCGCAAAAGCCAATGGTGCTTGAGGCCCTGGATCATTTCATCACTGTGCAGGATCGTGTCGGAAATACGGGTCAACATATTGGTGTTGGCATCGACCTGGCGGTGGAGATTGCTGGTGATGCCAGCGAGGCTTTCCAAGGATTTGCCAATGCCCTCGACCAGCACGAGGAGATTGGTATTTACATTGGTGAGGGTGCCATTGGCATTGAGCAGGGCCAGCGCGAGATCCTGATTGAGGTTGGTCGGAATCGCCCATTGGCCCAGCGAACCATTGGGGTTGCGCAGATTGGCGGTGATGAGGGACACATTGGTGAGGGAGGGGCGGAGATCCTCCCCCACCCCATTCAGGGTCAGCGTGAGGCGCTGGGCATTGGAGAGCGTGCTGGAGATCTGGTTCGTCAGGCTCAGGAAGGAGGGCAGGGCTTTTTCCACCTGGGAAATCAAGGCCTCCGCACGATCCGAGATGGACGGCGGCTCATCCGTGGGGAGTTCGTAGCCGGCGGTCTTACCGGGAATGAACGGGACGAACCGGCCCAGTTCCGGGCGCCACACCGCGGTGTCGGAGCGGGATTGGGAGCGGGTGTCAAAGACGCAAATTTCCTGAATGCCGAGTCCGGCGATCTGGTTGAGCAAATCAACGGAGAGGAACTGTTTGGGTTTGAAAAGCAAGGTTCGCTGGGCGCCATTCGTTTGATAAATTTCCAAACCCAGGGACCATTTGCGCAACTCGGGCAAGACCTTGGCTTCCGCCAGGGTGATCTTGTCGTGGAAAGGGTTCAGCATGTAGGTGGGGTAACCCGCGGTGCCTTTGCTGATTTCCAGCGTCCGCTTGCCCAGGAATTGATCCACCACCCGGGCTTTGGAGCCCACGGTCCAGATGTAGCCCTCGTAGGATTCGACCACGGAGATTTCGATATAGACGTCGTTTTCACTGCCGGGCTCCATGAGTTCAATGTGCCGCACCTCCCCCACCTCGCGGCCCATCATCACCACCTTGTCCTTGACGTGCAAACCGCCGGCGTGCCGGACGTACAAGTAATAGGGGGATTTGCGCTTGAACCAGCCCTTGGTCTCGGCGGTGGCATAGACATAATAGCCCAGGCCAAACAGGAGCAGGGCGGCAGCGACCAGCACGAACCAACCGACGGATTTTTCCATGCGGTTCAGGCGGGTGCGTAATTGAGGGGTGAGATCTTGCAAGGCCATGGGTAAACTTTCTCAGACGGCGGAGAGATGCTCCGCCAAAAACTCTTTCACGAGCGGCTCGGGATGATCCGCAAGCCGCCCGCCGCCACCCAGGGGAATGAGGCGACGATCCCGCAACAAGGCGAATTGGCCCGCCCGGCACCGCCACGGCCGCAGGTCTTCCGTGGTCACCACCAGCGTCATCCCGGCCCCGGAGGGCAAGCGGGGAGCGGCGGCCAATTTTTCGAGAAAACCCAGCCACCAGGCCGCCTGTCGCAAATCCAGCCCGCCCAGAGGGTTATCCAGCAAGAGGACCTCGGGCGCGAGAACCAAAGCCCGGGCAAGCCCCGCCAGCTTTTGACGACTGCGACTCAGGTTACCCGGCGTAACATCCGCCACGGCGGTCAATCCGGTGCGCTCCAGCAACTCCGTCACGCGCCGGGCAGTCTCCTCTTCGGGCAGGGCCAGATGATACAATAATGGCAGGGCGACATTTTCCCGGACGCTGAGATGCTGCAACAAGCCGCCGCCGTCAAATACCAGGCCAACCCGCAACCGCTCGGGGAGCGAATCCTCCCGCGTGAGGGGCATTTCCCGGCCGAACAGCCGGTAGGAGCCGGCGGCGGGAGCCGTCAACCCGGCGGCCAAAGCAAGCAGATCGCTCTTACCGGAACCGTGCATTCCCGCCACCGCCCAAAACTCTCCTGGCAGGACCGTCCAATCCACCCCTTCACAAACCACGGTTTGGGGATCCCGCACGGAAGCGACGGCCACCCCGCGCATGGCAAGCGCGGGCACGAGCGAGTTGTCAGGCGGTGGGTTCATGCGCCAGTCCGGTCACACCAACAAGTAAAGCAGGATGAAGAGGGCATCGGTCACCACGCAAGCAATGAGGCTCTGCACCAGCGCGCTGATCGTCGCGCCGGAAACCTGCTCCAGGCGGAGCGGTTGCGCCAGACCATGGTAACAGGTAATCGCGGCGATCAAGGCGCCAAAGCAGGCGGATTTCAGCGCGACCACCAGAAAATCCAAGGGGCCCAAAGCGACCGCCAGTTGCCGGAAATAATCGCCCGGAGGCAGGGGAATGTCCTGCAAGAAAGCCCAAAAATAGCCGCTGATGAGGGAACTGACGATCAGAAACACGGTGAGCGAGAAAACTCCCAGGGCCATCCCGACCACCCGGGGCACAACCAGGTAATGAATCGGATCGATCCCCACCGCCTCGAGGGCTTCGACCTCGCCGAGGGCGCGGGCGGTGCCGAGTTCGATCACGTTCGCGGTGCCGCAGCGCAGCAGGACGAGGAGGGCGGTCAGCAAGGGCCCCAGTTCCCGAACCACCACCACCACCATCACCCGGCCGAGGTATTCAGTGCTTCCCAATTGACTCAACCAGGAAACGGTCTGGCCGATCACGGCGAATCCCAGCAGGAGGGCGAGGAAAAAAAACATGGGGAGCAACCGAACACCGGCCCGGGCGGATTCCCGGCGGATCAGGGGGCGGATGACCGCGCGCCCGACCCCGAACTTTTTGATCATGGTAGCGCCGGTGATGAGCGCAAAGGCGCCGATCCCCTCCACCGTCAAAAGCAACCGGAACAACCGCCGCCCCACGTATTCGGAGAGGGAACGTGGGACCGGCGCCGATATCAGCCAGCGCAGTCGCAAGTCATCCTGCGGCGGGATTTTAGCTGTTTCCACGCGTCCAAACTAAGGTCCTGAAGGGGACTGGTCAAAGGGGAATTTAGGGCTGCGAAGGACGGTTTATGGTCGCGCCGGGAAACACCGTTTGACTCGCGCAAAGGTTCTGCGGTTTAATTGCGGGGCGCAGATGAAAAACATCGTTTATTTCGATCTTGAAACCCAGAAATCCGCGGAGGAAGTGGGTGGGTGGGACAAGATCAGCTCCATGAAGATGAGCATCGGCGTGACCTACAGTACCGCGCGCGGCAGTTACAAAATCTACGGGGAGCCCCAGGTGAATGAATTGCTGGCGGAATTGCAGCGGGCGGATCTCGTGGTGGGATTCAACAATCTGCGATTTGATTACGAGGTGTTGCACGATTACACCTCCTTTGACCTGCGGCAGTTGCCCACGCTCGACATGCTGGTGGAATTGCAAGCCACGCTGCAGCACCGTTTGTCCCTCGATTCCATCGCGACGGCCACCTTCGGAGTGGAAAAGACGGCCGAAGGATTACAGGCGATCCAGTGGTTCCGGGAAGGCAAACTGCTCGAGATCGCCGAGTATTGCTGCTACGACGTGAAGCTCACCAAGATGGTGCATGAACACGGAGTGCAGCACCATCAATTGCAATACCACAATAAATTCGGCAAAAAGATGACCGTGCCGGTCAAGTGGTAGCCGTCGGCTGCCCAAAAATCGGCGCTTCAAGGTTTGACAAGCGGCCAACTTGAACGATGATGGCGGTCATCGTTTCACCCCACGATCTTCGGATTGCGGGAATCCTACGAAACGACGGGGGGCCGGGAGGCCCCCCTCCTTTTTTCCTTATTTGGCCGGGGCCGTCACGGGCGCGGGAACTTTCAGGTCGGGCAGATCCTGCCGGGCGATGGCCCAGGCGGCGGCCGGGTCATCCGGCAACCGCTTGGCCACCGCGTTGCGAAATTCCACCACGCTACCATCATTATGCTGTTGAAACGCCAACCGGCCCTGTTTGTAAGTATTCTTCTCGTCCACGAAATCCGTGACGATCTGGTCATTGACCTTGATGATGATGTGATTGCCAATCGCGACGATGTGCTGGGTCCACCAGGTGTCATCCGCAATCAACTGTTGGCGGACGGGGCTGAAACCATAGAGGCTGCCGGTCCGTTGCGGATCGGGGCTGGTGTTTTCCACTTGCGCTTCATAACCCCGGGGAAATCCGGGGCCCTTGGCCACCCGAATGTACATGCCACTGTTGCCGCTATGGTTCAGTCGTACTTCAGCCTTGAACTCGAGGTTGGTGTAGAAGTTGGGACTGAACAGATGGCTGACCGGCCCGCTCCCGACCACCACGCCGTCCTTGACCTGCCAAAGGTTGGTCCCCACCGAGGTCCACCCGCTCAACGTGGTGCCGTCAAAGAGCGGCAACCAGCCGTGGGGATCGGGTTTTTCCGGCACCGGTTGTCCCGGGGCGGTCTGGGCCGGGAGCGGAGCGGGAGCCAAAGTAAACGCGGCGAGGAGGGAAAAGGTGAAAAGAAGCTTGGGAAAGGCCATAATTACGGGATTGGTTGGTGGCGGGAAAGTAGCAACCGCCGCCCAAGATGACAATAAATATTGCTACTTGACCGCCCCTGGACCAATTTTCACCGATGCGAATTGTTACAACGGCCGCCGCCATGCAGCGCCTGGCGCTACGCTGGCGACGGGAGCACTGCCGCATTGGTTTCGTGCCGACAATGGGATACCTGCATGCGGGGCACTTGAGCCTGGTCCAGCGGGCCCGCCGGCGCGTGGGGCCGGCCGGCCGGGTGGTGGTGAGCATTTATGTGAACCCCACGCAGTTTGGCCCCCAGGAGGATTTGTCGCGTTATCCGCGTGATTTCAAGCGGGACCAGCAACTCTGCCGGGCGGCGGGGGTGGATGTGATTTTTGCCCCGGGGGACGGAGAAATGTACCCGCCGGGGGCCGAAGCTGGATTCAGCACCTACGTCACCGAAGAAACCCTGGCCCGAGGCATGGAAGGCGCCGCGCGGCCCACGCATTTCCGGGGAGTGACCACCGTGGTGGCAAAGCTGTTCAACCTGGTATTGCCCGACGTGGCCGTGTTTGGCGCCAAGGATTACCAGCAGGCGGCGGTGATCCAACGGATGGTGCGCGACCTCAATTTCCCGGTCCGGATCGACGTCGCCCCCACGCACCGGGAACCGGATGGCCTCGCGATGAGTTCGCGCAACAAGTACCTTTCCGCCGAGGAGCGCGGGCAGGCGGTCGTGCTGGCGGAGGCATTGCGCCAGGCCCGGGCAGCGGTGAAGGCCGGTCCGGTAGACAGCGTCCAACTCAAACAGCAGCTCAGCCGGTTCATCGCCGGCCGGCCGGCGGCGCGGCTGGATTACATCGAGATATTCGACCCGGAAACGCTGGTGCCACGGGCACAGGCAACCCCCGGAGCCCGGATGGCGCTGGCGGTGTTTTTTGGCAAGACGCGACTGATTGATAATGAAACAATTTGATTACCTCGTATTGGGCAGCGGCATCGCCGGGTTGACCTTCGCACTCCAGGTGGCCCCGCATGGGCGGGTGGCGATCATCACGAAAAAGAACCGCGCGGAGTCGAACACCAACTATGCCCAGGGAGGCATCGCGGCGGTGACGAGCAAGGAGGACACGACCGAGATGCACGTGCGCGATACGCTCGAAGCGGGCGCCGGGCTGTGCCGGGAAGCCGTGGTGCGCACCATCGTGCAGGAGGGTCCGGCGAGAATCGCGGAATTGATCGAGTTGGGAATGAAATTTTCCGAACGGGAAATCCCCCGGTCCGAGGGGGCCCGCGAACTGGACCTGGGCAAGGAGGGGGGGCACTCCAAGCGCCGGATTCTGCATGCCAAGGATGTCACCGGCCGGGAAATCGAGCGGGCGCTGTTGAACGCCGTGGCCGGCCAACCCAGCATCGAAATTTTTGAAGATCACTTCGCCATCGACCTGATCACCAACCAGAAACTGGGAGAACCGGGCCCGAATCGCTGCCGGGGAGTATACGTCCTAGACAAGCGGGCCGGGGTGGTGGAGACCTTCGCGGCGAACGTGATTTTGCTGGCCACGGGCGGCTGCGGGAAAGTGTACCTGTATACCACGAACCCGGACATTGCGACCGGGGACGGGGTGGCCATGGCCTACCGGGCGGGGGCGGCGGTGGCCAACATGGAGTTCATCCAGTTTCATCCCACGTGTCTGTATCATCCCCGGGCCAAATCATTCCTCATTAGCGAGGCGGTGCGCGGCGAGGGCGGCGTGCTCAAGACCATCCAGGGCGCGGAATTCATGAACGCGTATCATCCGCTGGGCTCGCTGGCGCCGCGGGACATCGTGGCCCGGGCGATTGACAACGAGATGAAACGCAGCGGCGCCGGGCACGTCCTGCTGGACATCACGCAGATGCCCGCCGCATTTGTGCGGGAGCGTTTTCCGAACATTTACGAAACCTGCCAGCGCTATGGGATCGACATCACCAAGGAGGCCATCCCGGTGGTGCCGGCGGCGCATTACCAATGCGGCGGGGTGCTGACCAACGTGGACGGGGAGACCGAGATTGAGGGCCTGTACGCCGTGGGGGAAGTGGCCTGCACGGGGTTGCACGGGGCCAACCGGCTGGCCAGCAATTCACTGCTCGAAGCCCTGGTCTGCGCGCACCGCGCGGGCCTGCGCGTGCTCGCCCAAACCCACCCGACAACGACTCCGGTCATCCCGGCGTGGCAGTCCGGCCACGCCACGAATCCGGACGAACTGGTGGTCATCTCCCATAATTGGGACGAAATCCGCCGGCTCATGTGGGATTACGTGGGGATTGTGCGCACGAACAAGCGCCTGCTGCGGGCGCAATCGCGCATCGCGAATTTGCAGGAAGAGATCCAGCAGTACTACTGGGACTTTATTGTGACGAGTGATCTGCTGGAACTGCGGAATATCGCGACCGTGGCGGAATTGATCGTGGCCAGCGCGTTGCAGCGGCCCGAAAGCCGCGGACTGAATTACAATCTGGACTTTCCACGGCCCGATCCGGCGTGGGCGCAACGGGACACCGTGTTGCGGAAAGGTTGAGGCCGGACCGCCATCCCGGGCGGCCGGAGCAAGGCGCCCGTCGCCGGGCGTTTACAAAAGGGCCGGCCACTGGTTGGGATCGCGCAGCATGATTTCCCGCAGGAGGCGGATCGGCGGCATCCCGTGGCGGAGAAATTCGTCGTGAAATCGTTGCAGGGAATAGCGCGTGCCCTCCTGCAATTGCCAGTCCTCCCGCAACTTCAGAATCATCAACTTGCCGAGCGTGTAGTAGAGGTAACCCGGATCATAGGTCCCCCGGGTGGCTTCGGCATGCGCGGGCTTTTCTTCATAATAGCAATTGTCCATGAAGAACTTGGTGGCTTCCGCCACGCTCATTCCCTGGCAGTGCAACTTGATGGAGCAACACAACCGGCAGACCCGCAACAGGGCTTCATCCGATTGAGCGAGCCGGAACCGGGCACCGCGGAGAGTCTCCGCCGCGGAGGCCGAGGCCGGGTTGACCGGCTGGCCGAAGCCCGCCGCCAGAAGCATCTGCTCACTGTAATGCGCCCAACCCTCCACAAAAGGGTAACTGGAAAAAACCTTGGCCACCGGACTGGCAGCGGAGGCGTTGAGCCCCAGGAATTGCACATAATGGCCGGGGTAAGCTTCGTGAATACTCACAACGGTGAGGGTGTAATGATTGAACGCCGTCAACCATTCCTCGGCATGTTCCGGGGTCCAATCGGGCTCCACCGGGGTGATGTAATAATAGGCTTCAGTGGCCTTTTTCTCAAACGGTCCGGGGGTATCCATGGAAGCAAAGGAGGTGGCCCGCAAGGCGGGCGGCGTTTCCTCCACCAAGGCGCGAACCTCGCTGGGAAGGGTAACGATGTGGTGGTCGAGGAGAAACTGCCGGATGCCTTCCAAATCCTGGCGGGCGTCGGCGATCAAGTTCGCCGCGGTGGGATGGTCGTGCTGGATGGACTTGAACACCTCGATGGGCGGCTTGGTGGGGTCAATGGCCCGGGCGGCAGCGGCAAAACGCTCCTGTTCGGCATGCAATTCGCGCATCCCCGCTTCCAGCACCTGTTCGGGAGTAAGGTCCACCATTTCGTTTTTCAGCATCTGCAAGTAACCGGCGCGACCGACGGGAAAGGAGTTATCAGCCCGGGGCAGGCGGTCTTTTTTCAGCCAATCAGCAAAACCGCGGAGTTCAGTCACGGCGGTCTGGCGGGCCTGATCAAATTTGGCATTTAGGGCAGGATCCTTGACCGTGGCGGCGGCTTTGGCCACATCATGCTCGATGAAATCCGCGGTCCCATTGGCGGCCTCGATGGCGGTTTCGACGAACGGCAACGGCAGAACTGGCGCGAGATTCGCCCGCGCGGCAGCGTAATAGGCCGGCGCCTGGCGCAGGATGGAGGTCATATCGGCGACCCGTTCGGGCAGGGGTTTGAAATCGCGTTTGAGATAGACGGTAAGATCCAGGCCCCCGGCATAAGTCATCGGGTTATGGGTGACGCTATGCTGGACTTCCAGGCTCCATAATTCATTGGCCACCGCGGCCCCCAAAACGCGCAAGTCATGACGGCGAGCCAGAGACAGTTGCCCCGGTTGCAGCCCCGCAAACAGCCGTTCGAAGCGTTTCAACCGGGCTTCTTCATGGGAATTCGCGGAGCGGTCCGGAATAACCAACCGACCATCGTATTGGTGCCATCCCAAAGCCACGCCGGCGAGGGGACGGAAGGAATAGTGGCCGGTCATGAACTCGCCCGCCAGGGAATCAAAGCGGAGATCGGCGGGCGTATCTTCGCCCCGGGCGCCCCCTCCGCCGGGGCCGGGAACGAGGCCGAGCACGAGACAAGCCAGGGCCAGACGACCCAAGTTGATCCAGATGGGACTCGAGAACGAATTTGGCTGATGATTCATGAAATGAGAGGATTCTAGTTTAAAATCCGCGGAATTCTGCCACCCCCCCGGGCGGCTTGTCCAACGAATTTGCCCTCCCGGGAGGATACCATCGCAAAGATCTGGCATTTTTGCCGGCAAGAACGATATTGCGCCATGCGGCGAGGCAAAACGAAGGGAACGAAATTTGCGAACCAGCAAAAGGACACCGCCGGGAAGGAAAATTGCGAATCCCGCCCGGCCCCGGAGGCCTTGGAAAAACTGCTGACGGCCATCGTGGAGGATGATCGCCCGGGGGTGTTAAACCTGCTTCAGGCGACCCCCGGCCTGGCCACCCAGCAGGTACCGAGAGCCCGGCTTTATGACCGGAAGATCCGACACTGGCTCTATGCGGGTGATACCGCGCTGCACCTGGCGGCGGCGGGGCACCGGGTGGAACTGGTTCGGCAATTACTGGCCGCGGGCGCCGATCCGAACGCCCGGGGTAATCATCGGGCGAGCGGACCATTGCATTACGCCGCCGACGGCCAGCCCAATGCCCCGGAGTGGAATGAGCAGCGCCAGGTAATGACCATTCAAGGTTTGGTGGCGGCCGGAGCCAACCGGCTGGCGCAGGACAAAAATGGGGCCTCCCCCTTGCACCGCGCCGTCCGCACCCGGTGCGCCGCGGCGGTGAGCTGCCTGCTGGCGGCAGGTGACGCCGGGACAACGGAAAACAAATCCGGAGCCACTCCCTTTCACCTCGCCGTGCAAGACACGGGGCGGGGCGGGAGCGGCACCGCCGCGGCCCGCGAGGCCCAACAGCGAATCATTCGGGAGTTCCTAAAGCGCGGCCTGAGCCCGGCGCTCAAGAGCCGGAGCGGCAAATCAGTCCGCGCCAGCGCCCGCAGCAGTTGGATCAAGGAACTGCTCGCCGAAGGCACGAACCCGGCGGATCCGGCAGGTTCGTAATATCCGGCGGGAAGGCGAGGAACGCCCGCTAACTGGACGGCATCAGGGAGGCGCGATTTGGGCTGATGGGGATCAATGCCGGCACGGGTATGGGCTTATAGATTCCCAAGAAATAGCCGGGGCACGGAACCCCGCGAGCCCCAGGCTGCGGCGGCACGCGGGCGCACTGAAGAATCACCCGGGTGCCATTTATTTTATAGTCCGGCATTACCGGCAACAGCTTTTTTTGCACCTTCGGGGGAGCTTTCAGGTATGGAGCAGGCTTGTCAGAGCCGGAGGGTCATGCTAGTTTTCGGAGCTTGTAATTTGGAATTCTGGCCAAATCAAGCGAAAACAATGGGGTTACCTGGAGCTTTATCGGGCTCCTAGCTGAGCGGGGTTGGGTGCAGCCGGGACGCAGGGTGTGGAGAATTTGACGTGCCGAAAGCGGTCTTTGTCGTTCTTCGCAATCCTGTCAGCTCCATGGGCTGGCATGGCTCCTGCTTGAAGTCCGTTGCAGATAACGGAAGAAATGTGCGAATCAGCGAACCAGTACTGAATACAGGATGCGGCCGTGAATGGGCGGGTGCCCATGCGCAGCAAGCAGTGAGTAAGCAGGCGGGAAGGCTAAAAATGGAAGGTCAAAACAGCATGGCGGATTACCCCGGGAGGGCGCTGACATTCGCGAATACCAGCGATGCGGCCGCCGAACTGGTGGATTGCTTTCCCTTTCATTTGCTTTTGAATCGGGCGGGCCAACTACTGCAGCACGGCCGGCGACTGGTAAAAATATGTCCGGGAGCGAGGGTAGGAATAGCCATCGCAAGCCTATTTGAGTTGGAAACTCCGAAGGTCAGTTTGAGCCCCGCAGCCTGGTGGGACAATCTGAATCAGAGCCAGCTTTGCCTGCTGCGCTGCCGCAGTACCCGTATTCTGCTACACGGGGAATTCCTCGCCATGCCCGGGGGGGAGCAATTTCTTTTTGTCGGGTCACCTTGGTTCAACGATCTAACTGCCATGCTAAACGCCGGATTGAAATTGGATGATCTCGCGGTAAGTGTCGCCGGAGTCCGGCTGTTTCTGAACTTGAAAAGCCGGCAGGCCGGAGCGCCAGACCGTCCCGGACCCGGTGAAAGCCCGGATCGGCGGGTGGCCGAACCGCCCCGGGACAATCCGGAATCAGCGCAACCCGCATTGACCATTCACCCCTGCCCAAACATCACGGAGCCGGATGAATCCATCAACAACCTGCTCAGATTGGTGGCTACCCGCACCAACAACGCCATGATCATCACCGACCGGGAAGGCCGCATCCTCTGGGTAAACGAAAGTTTCACACGGATCACCGGATATTCTACTGCGGAAGCGCAGGGTTGCTTTCCCGGGGAACTCTGCCGGGGAGCGGATTCCAGTCGGGAAAGCCTGGAAGAAATCCGCCGCGCCGTGAGCGCCGGGCAGGCGGTGAAGCTGGAACTACTGCTGCAACACCGGTCGGGTAAACCGTTCTGGTTGCGGTTGGAATCCCAACCGGTGTTGGACACGACCGGCAAGGCGAGCAATTTCCTGATGGTGGGGGCCGATATCACCGCCCAAATGGCGACAGAAGCGGCTTTGCGCGCGGAACGGGAGTTGCTTGGGACCATCCTGAACAGCATGCTGGAAGGCGTCATTGTGATGGACGAGGCCCAGCGAGTGTGCCTGCTGAACCCGGCGGCCGAAAAAGCCACCGGCTGGCACCGGGATGACGCCCGGGGCCGGCAAGTCAACGAGGTGTTTACAGTGGCGGGAGTAACTTATCCGGAGGGCGGCCTGGTCAGTACGCAGGAGGAATGGCTGGCTACGGCCCTGACGGACCGGGCTGATGGCGGGCGACCCAGCCTGGCGGATAGCGTGGTCATCCAGACCGTCAATGGCCGGCGGATGACCGTTTCCGCGAGTGCGGTTCCCATGACGGGGGCCTCGGGCGAGGTCATGGGAGGATTACTGGTGTTCCGGGATGTTTCCTCACTCGCCGAGATCGAGCAAATGCGGGAGGACTTTGTGCATGCGGTATCGCATGAACTGAACACCCCGCTCACCTCCATCACCGGATTCATAGCCAATTTGCGCCAGGCGCCGGAGATGCCGCTGGCATTGCGGAAGGAATTTCTCGGAATCGTCGAAAAGCAGGCCACACGGCTGCACAATTTGGTGAAGGATATCCTGGAAATTTCACGCGTGGAGTCCGGCGGGGCGAATTATGACGATCAGCCATTGGATTTGCGACAGGTAGCGGAAGCCAGCCTGATGGAAGTCAAATCACTGGCCGAGGAACGAAAGATCGAAGTCCAATTTTGCCTGCCGGAAACGGCCCTGCCCTTCTTTGGCGACGCGGAGCGGCTGCAATCGGTAGCCACAAACCTGCTTTCCAACGCCATCAAATTCAGCCGGGAGGCCGGCCGGGTGGAATTTCGGGTGGAGCAGACGGGAACCAAAGTATTTCTGCTGGTGAAGGATAACGGGCTCGGGATTCCACCAGAAGCGCGGGAACACATCTTTGAACGCTTCTATCGGGTGGCCCGGCCGGGAACCCAGATTCCGGGCACCGGGTTGGGACTGGCGATTGTGCAGCGGATCGTCCGGCATTATAATGGCCGCATTGAAGTCGAAAGCATCGTTGATCAGGGATCGTGCTTCCGGGTCATTCTGCCACGCAGAAACCCGGTCCGGGACTCCGTCGGCACGGTCCAGGGGAGCTGAATCGTTCGTCCAGAAAGCGCTGCGGCGTCTGGCTCTGCGGGGCTGGCTGGCGGGGATTCTCCTATTGGGCTGGGGTGCGGAAGCCCAACTTACCCTCCAAACGGCACGCGTACCCGGAACGAACCAGATGGTTTTGCGGTTGCAAGGCAGCAAGCCGGATTGGACGTACCGGATCGAATCAAGCGCCGCAGTTTTTCCCCCAGTATTTTATCCCGTGGCGACCGGGGCGCCCGGGCAGGACGCGTTCATTGTGAACGTCAATCGGCGAAAGCCGATGATGTTTCGCGCAAACGGGACCAATGAATATGAACATCCCCCACCCGCCGGAGCCTATGCGGCGCCGGCCCGGACGCCGGCGTTGGGCTACAATTCCTGGATCGGCAATGGCGCCTCGATTAGCGAAAGTCTGATCCTGGCGATCGCGGATGCCATGGCCACCAATGGCATGCGGGCAGCGGGCTACCAATATGTGGTCCTCGACCAGGGTTGGACCGCCAATGATCGGAACGCGGACGGAACCCCCGTCATCAGCACCAATTTTCCGCATGGCATGGCCTATCTGGCGGATTATCTGCACGCGCGGGGTTTGAAGCTCGGTTTGTACACAGGATCGGCCACCAACTATCATGGTTTCATCGGCTCCGGGGGCCACCTGGCCCAGGACGGATTAACCTACGCCAAATGGGGGGTGGACTATGTAAAATTTGATGGGGACTCGCGCATCGATTTCGAGCTGTTTGGCAATGCGTTCCGGGCAACAGGAAGGGCGTTGTTTTTCGCACCGAGTTATGGTGATTTCGAGCCCTGGATTCCGGCCGAGACCAGCTCCTGGCGGGGCAACGGCGGGGTAAATCGCCTGACCGACCTGCTCCCCGGGGGGGTGAGCATCGCCGGCATCCACTATAGTGGTTGGGAGATATTGCTCCAACATATTGACTACATAGCGCAATATGCGGACACGGTGGGACCGGGACATTGGAATGATCCGGACGCGGCGGATCCCAGTTACTGGCCCGGGGGATTCGCGAAGCCCGAGATGGCGATGTTTTCCGTTCTGGCCTGCAACCTGATGTGGAGCGGCATCCCGCCCTTGCAAGGACTCCCCTTGACGGCGCTCTATTACCTGACCAATTCAGAAGTAATCGCCGTGCACCAGGACGCGGCAGGAATCCAGGGGACCCTGGTGGCGGCAAATGCGAGCGGACTGGGCCAGGTTTGGTGCAAACCCCTGGGAACGCGGACGGGCGATGTGAAGGCCGTGTGCTGCCTGAACCGCAGCACCAACAGTTCGCAGACCATCACCGTGCCCTGGAGCGCCATCGGACTTTCCAACCGCCCGGCGCTGGTGCGGGATTTGTTTCAACATGCGAACGTGGGCAATTTTACGGACAGTTATTCGGTGACTTTGGGCCCCCAGGATTGCCAGTTGGTGACGATCACGGCGGGGGCTCCGCCCTTCCTGTCCCGCGGAACAAATTATCTTTCCGACCTGGGTTACCTCGCGGGATGGACGAACGGATCAGCCATTCTCTTTCAACACGCCGGGGATTGGTGGCCAGCGCGGGATCGGGCAACGGGCCAGCAGCCCATGTCGATCAACGCCCGGCATTATGAAAAAGGCATCGGGATGATGGCCAACGGCTGGCTCCAGTTCGCCCTGGGCGGACTAGCCAGCACGTTCCATGCGGAAATCGGGATTGATGACCTGGTGACAGACCGATCCCACACCGTTTTCTGGGTCTGGGTGGATGGCATTCTGCAATACGATTCCGGCATGTTGGGCAAGGGCTCGGCCACCCAGGTTATCGACCTCCCAGTCTGGGGCGGCCAGGTCCTGACGCTGGAGGTGATGAGTGCGGCATTTCAGGGACCGACGTCGAACACCGACTGTGATTGGGGCAATGCCTACCTGGTGGTGCCTTGAGCCGGATGGGGGGATCCCCCTGGCGGAACGGGAATTCGCGTTCCATCCCCCCTCAACCACGCGTCGTGGAGGAAGGCAGATAAATCCGGAAGCAAGCACCGGCCCCGGGGGCGCTTTCCACTTCAATGTGGCCGTGATAATGCTGGACGATGCGCCGCACGATCGCCAGACCGAGACCGGTTCCCGGAACTTGGGATCCCGGTTGGCGGACCCGGTAGAATTTTTCAAAGATATGGTCCAAAGCCTCCGGGGGAATCCCCGTGCCGGTATCCTGGACGACAATGGTGAATTCACCGTTCCCTTGCCGGAGTTGCAGATCCACGGTCCCCCGGGCGGGGGTGAATTTGATGGCATTCGTCAGCAGATTGGTGATCACGGACTGAAGTTCCACGGCGTCGCCGCAAAATCCCAGGGGAGTAGCGGGCAAATCCAGCAAAATTTGCACCGACTTGGCGCCCGCCTGAGATTGCACTTCCTGCAAACTGGCCTGCGCCACCTGCCGCAAATCGAGGGGAACGTCCACAAAGGTTGAGTTGCGGGACTCCACCCGGGAGATTTCGAGGATGTTTTCAACCAAATGGCGAATCCGGGTGGCCTGCAGGTTAATGATGTTAAGGAATTCCAGTTGTTTACCCCGGGAAAGTTCCTGGTCTTCGAGCAACGCCGGGAGGAAACCGAGAATGGATGTCAGAGGGGTGCGGAGTTCGTGGGAAACGGCCTGCACGAGATCCTCCCGCATTTGTTCCAATTCCATGCCGGCCGAGACGTCGCGCAAGACCAGCAGACCGCCGCTGATTTCACCCGCTTTACCGAGCAGCGGCACGGCGCTGGCCGCCACCGAGTAACACTCCCCTTTCGCCGTGCGGAGGAGCACGCTTTCCGGCAAGGAAGCCGGATCGCCGGCCACCGCCCCGCGGGAGAAGGCGGTGGTCATCCATTGCGGGGGAGTTTCGGGCGGATTCCCAGGGATGCCGGGCTCACTGATTTGGGTGAAGATCTCACTCAACAGGCGGCCGGCGGCCGCCGTTGGCTCCCAGCCGGTGATTCTTGCCGCGGCGGGATTGACGAGGCGGATGCGCATTTGTTCATCCACAACAATGATGCCATCCAGCATGCTGGATAGAGTGGCCAGGAGCAACTCCCGCTGAGAAGTGAGTTCGGCCTCAATGCGTTTGCGCTCACTGATATCCCGTTCGATGGCCAAAAAATTCGTGACCGTACCGTGGGAATCATAAACCGGTTGAACCTCCAAACTGACCCAGTAAGTCCGCCCAGATTTCGTGTAATTGATCAACTCGGCCTGAAAGGGCAGGCACTCGTGCATCCGCCCTCGAATGTAGGCAACAACCTCGGGGTCAGACGCGGGTCCCTGCAGGACCGAACCGGGAGTGCGCCCGAGGAGTTCCGCGAGGGAGTATTCCGTTAATTGAGTGAAGCCGGCGTTGATCCAAAGCGTCCGGCCCGCGACATCAGTGATCACGATTCCATGCTCGGTGTGGGAAGCAACGAGGCTCATCAGGCGAATGTGGGCTTCCTGCTGCTGAAGTGCCGCGTGGCGTTCCTGTAATTCCCGATTGGCCTCGCGCAGTTCCACGTTTTTCCGGTAAAGATCTTCGTTTAACCTCCGGAGCCCCTCCATCCCAGCCTGCAAGGCATGAATTGCGGGCAGTGCCTCGCTATCGCTCACGGTCCCCATCGGGTGGGAAGCAACCGCCATGGGGTCCACGAGCCCGTGGTCGAAGCCTGCCGCCACATAGTTGGGGATGGGACAAGGCGTACCCAGAAACAGAAAATCCTGGCCGCCCGAGCGGACCAAGACCTGGCCCCGCAGCAGCCGGCCCGAGAAGCGACAACGCAAGAGGACAAACTCACCCGGCAACCGTGCGAGTGACGCAAAACTGGCCGGGGTGAAGTCGACCTTGGGACGGAGAAACTCGAAACGGGCCGAAAGCAACTCGCCGCTGCGCAAGCCGGGACAGATTTCCGGGACTTTGCCACCGAAATGGGCGATTCGACCGGCCGCGTCGAATCCCAGATAAAAAGGAAAGATCGACGCAATCTCAGCCGGAGAAAGCGGATGAACCACCGGAAAAGCCCAGTCACTTTGCGATGCGGAAATGCCCAATCCAGCGTTCATCATCCCCTTCAGATTTGGCGTAAATACTCGGTAAGCCGGTTAGGAAGCTGTATTATTTTTATGAATTATCCACATTGCTCAACCGCACAAGCAATCACATCGATGTGATCCGGCGAAGAGGCTAAAAAAAATATCATGCAGGGATAAACAGGGGTGTAATTTTTTCAATCCCATCCCTAAGTGCCTAATTAATTTGCTCATGATTTTATCAATTCACCAAATTTCCGGCAGCATTGGCGCCACCATGAGCAGTTGAAATGCCAAGAAAAAGTCCGAGGGAATAGCTCGAGCCCCGGCGGCTGAAGACTTGGAAATTCGGACGAGCAGGACTTGAATGGGTAAATGCGCGAAGCCAATACCAAGCGCAATCGCGAGGTAGGCGACGGATTTCGCGTGGGGAAGGTTCCGGGGAAGGCTTCCGGTCAGGGCCGGCAGGGCACTCAGCGCAGTCCCAACCGGGCGATCTTATTGTAAACGGTTTTCTCCGTTACGCCCAGGGACCGGGCGGCAGCAACCTTATTGCCGCCGCAAAGGACCAACGTTTGCTCCAAGCACAATCGCTCCACATCTTCCAGCGCCCAACCGCCCAATTGGGGGACCACGGGATGCTTGGGGTCTGGATGGACGACGGTGCGGGGCGTACGGTTGATTTCCTCGGGCAGGTCCTCCGGACGAATCTGGGAACCGCCACAGAATGCGGAAGCGCGCTCCAGCACATTTTGGAGTTCCCGAATGTTCCCGGGCCAGGAGTAATGAGACATGGCGTCCAAGGCACCTGGGCTCAGGCGCAGGGGTTCACGCCCTTCGGCCGCAGCTCCCTTAGCCAGGACTTGCTCGGCCAGCAAAGGCAAATCCTCGATGCGCTCGCGCAAAGGAGGGATGACGAGGGGGATGACATTGATCCGGTAGTAGAGATCGGCACGAAATTCCTTCCGGTCCACTTTTTCGGCCAGATCGGCATTGGTCGCCGCCACCAGGCGGATGTCGGCCGTCTGCAGTTCCGAGCCCCCCACGCGATGAAACTGCCGGTCATGCAATACATTCAACAATTTGGCCTGAAGCGCGAGCGGCAACTCGGCGATCTCGTCCAGAAAAAGGGTGCCCCCGCTGGCCATTTCAAAACGGCCGATGCGGCGGTTCACGGCCCCGGTGAAAGCCCCGCGCTCATGCCCGAACATTTCCGATTCCAGCAATTCGCTCGGCAACGCGGGGCAACTGGTGGTCACGAACGGCTTGCCGGCCCGTAGGCTGGCCCGGTGAATCATGCGCGCCAGCAAACTCTTGCCGACGCCGCTTTCGCCGGTCAGGAGCACCGTGGAATCCCGCGGGCCGATGGTTCGCACGGTCTGGCGGAGTCTTTCAGCGGCCGGAGAAATGCCGACGAAACTTTCATCGGGAGCGGGCACGGAGACGGCTTCCCGCAACTCACGATTCTCGCGGAGGGCGCGGCCCAACTGGAGGGCGGAACTCACCACGGCGAGCAACTCCTCCAATTCGAAGGGTTTGGCAATGAATTCAAAAGCCCCCTGCTTCACCGCGGAGACGGCCTCCCGAATCTGGCCTACGGCGGAAATGATGATGACGGGCAGATCGGGATGCTGGGCCTTGAGTTGGCGCAATACCGTTAAACCATCCGCTTCGGGCATCTTGAGGTCGATCAGGGCACAAGCGAATTCCCGCCCGGACAAGGCGATGGCTTCCCCGCCGTGACGCGCCACCACCGGGTCGTAACCGGCACTACGCAGGCTGTATTCGAGCAGACGGCGAATCGACTCATCGTCGTCCGCCACAAGGATGCGAACGGGCTTGCGACGGCCGCTTTCGGCGCCGCCCACTGGATTGCTGATTAATTGATCTGTGCCCATAAGAGCTTGATACCGGGAGGCTAGGAGTGAATCCGCGCCCTGTCAAAGGCCTATTTTCAAGGACGGGTCGACCACGCAGATGGTCGACGACGACCGGAAACCGGGTTTCCCTGCCAAAGTGACGCTACAGCAGGACTCGTACCAACAACAGAATGCGAGTGCGAACCGGGGAAAAAGCAAATCGGCCCGGACCGGCCCGGGTGCCAGCGGTACAGATTCAAATGGCAGTTCATGGAAATTTATCGGTAACCGGGATCTCTCCCCGAATCAGTTTCCCCCCCTGGCCGACCAACTTCAGGTAAAAATCGCTGGGAAGACCCTCGAGGTTCACAAATTGGGAAGCGCCGATGGGCGGGTCATCGGTACATTTAAAGATGGCGGTGCCTTCGTCGACTTCGTCGAACATGGCCTGATAGACCATCGAGACCCCGGCTTTGCGGGCTTGCACAAATTGCCCCCAAAGGAATTCCCCGTGGCGGCGGGGGATCTGGTTGCTGCGGGAAGCCGGAAACATGTTATGCCAACTAAAACCGGGGAAAACCACGGGGAGGAAATCCTTGCCATGCTCCCGACACCATTGGGCATCCGGTTTCATGGTCTTCTCTGCGTAATCGGCCACTTCCCGGTCGTTGGAATACCGCCCCACGGTCCAGGGGCTGACGATATCCGCCTGGAGAATGAGCTCATGTAAAGCAGGGTCATTCAGAGTGTCGCGCGTTAACGTCCGCCAATAAGTTGGGACCCCCAGCATGACGGTGCAACCGCCATATTTTGGGTCATCTTTCAGAAATTTTACCAACTCCGCTCCTTCGCTGAGGGTGTAGCGGCGCCGGTCATTGAAGCCGAGGCCCCAGACGGAGACCACGGGTCTGCCGTTATGGTGCAAGTAAGCCGGATCGCCGGTGATGTGCATGCGGTCCACGAGCAACTTCCAATCTTCCACTACCCGTTGGATTTGATTGCTCCCCAAGCCGCTCAAGTCATACATGACGGCGTAGGTGCGACCATAAAGGTTCGCGCCCTCGCGGCAGTGGTCCAAGACGACGTTGACATGGCGCAGAGATTTGGCCCCGGCGGTTTCGGTGATGAATCGTTGCACGAATACCCCGTCCAGACCGTACTCCTGCATCCATTGGAAATGCCGGAGAACGGTGCGGCGATTAAAAGAGCTGAAAACTTCCGCGTTCCGGCCATCGGCATGCAAAAACGGGGTGGCATAGCGTTCCGGGGAGGAAAGCTCCCGGACATCCGGCCAGAGATCAATCTTGCAGCTTCCCGGTTCAAACCGGCCCTGCAGTTCCCAATGAGCCCAACCCCGCTGCGATGCGTCGCCCCGGGCGGCAAACCAGCCTTGATAGCCGGCCATTACCTTGCCGGTCAGCGTACCCGGATTCACCCCCGAATGGCTCGGCCCATGGTAGGACCGCATGGTATGTTCAATCACCGCCAGGCGATCCATCTGCCCGGGATCACCCCAATCCTCGGTCACCTCGGGAATGACCACATCCGGAACCCCCGCCGCCGGGGAGTTGGAAATAAACATTCCACAAACGATGGCGGTTAGCAGGAGAGTAAAACATCCACGAACCAGTGGTGGCATAAGATTATCGATCAAGTGAATGCAATTTCAATTTGACTCCGCAGCAACGTCCCGCATTCAGGCAATTCTCCGGCATCAAATTGCTTAACCTGCCGACGGCGGAATGATAATGTTGGATGCAAAACCACGGATTATTATGGCGACAATCGCAATTTTGGGGACGATGGACACTAAGGGCGAGGAACATGGGTTCGTCGCACAACAAATCCGCGCCCGCGGGCACCAAACTCTGGTGATCGATGTGGGCATCCTTGGCGCACCAACGCTGGCACCCGATGTCACCCGGCAGGAGGTGACCGCCGCGGCGGGAGTTGACTATCAGAGCCTGGTGGCCCGCCATGACCGGGGCGAGGCCGTCAAAGCCATGGCGGAAGGGGCTCCCCGCATCCTCGCCCGATTGTTGGCGGAAAAGCGGATCGATGGCGTGATCTCCCTGGGAGGAGGAGGCGGCACCGCCATCGGCACGGCGGGAATGCGCGCTTTGCCGATCGGTTTCCCCAAAGTGATGGTGTCCACCCTGGCGAGTGGCAACACCGCCCAATACCTTGGGGTGAAGGATATTGTAATGTTTCCCAGCATCGTGGACGTGGCCGGCCTAAACCGGATTTCACGGCAAATACTAACCCGGGCGGCGGGGGCTATCTGCGGCATGGTGGAGGCCGTCGTGCCGGTCGCGGCGGACAAGCCGGTAATCGTGGCCAGCATGTTTGGCAACACGACCGATTGTGTGCAAGTCGCCCGCAAACTCCTGGAGGCGGCTGGCTACGAGGTCCTGGTATTTCACGCCACCGGCACCGGGGGACGGATAATGGAGTCCCTCATCGAAACCGGACTGGTCGCCGGGGTGTTGGACATCACCACCACAGAATGGGCGGATGAACTGGCCGGCGGGGTGCTTTCGGCGGGGCCAACCCGGCTGGAGGCGGCAGCGCGCATGGGGGTACCGGCGATCGTCACCCCGGGCTGTCTGGACATGGTGAACTTCAACGCGCCGGAAACCGTCCCGGCAAAATATCAGGGGCGCAAATTTTACGCGCACAATCCGCAAGTGACTTTGATGCGGACGTCCCCGGCGGAATGCGCGTGCCTCGGGGCAATTCTGGCAGAGAAATTGAATCTTTCCCAAGGACCGGTGACAGTGCTGTTGCCCCGGGGCGGCGTCAGCGTGATCAGTGAACCGGGACAACCGTTCGCGGACAGTGAAGCGGACACCGCGTTATTCGCGGCCCTGAAATCCGGTTTGCGCCGGGATATTCCGGTGATCGAGATGGATTGCGCCATCAACGATCCCGCCTTTGCCACCGCCTGCGCCAACGCTTTGCTGGAGAACCTGGCCCGGGCGAAGGCCGGGCAACCGGTCAGTGCCTAGGGGGCACCGGGCGCGGTCTCATTTTTTCCTAAATGGGCTCAGGGACTCCTTGCGAACGGGGATGGTCTTGAATTTGCGCGTCAGATCCGTGAGGGATTTTTCCACGGCGATACGTTCCAGGCTGGAAGCGCCGACGAATCCCACACAATCGGTGTGCTCGTTGATGTAAGCCGCGTCCTCCGGCGTGCAAATTGGTCCGCCATGGGAGAGGAAGAAAATGTCCTTCCGCACTTTGCGGGCACCATCAATGATACTTTGGGTGCGGGCCACGGCATCATCCATGGTACAAACCGCCCCAGTCACGCCAATCGAGCCACCGATCGTGGTTCCGACATGCGCGATGATGGCATCCGCCCCGGCTTCCGCCATTAATTTAGCCTCCGCGGCGGTGGCCACATAAACGATGCTGAACAGGTCCATTTTGCAGGCCAGCGCGACCATCTCATACTCTTTTTGCACGCTCATGCCGGTTTCCTCCAAAACCTGGCGAAAATGACCGTCCACAATGGTATGGGTCGGAAAATTATTCACACCGGAAAAGCCCATGTCCTTGACCTGCAGCAACCAATGCCACATACGCCGGCGGGGGTCGGTGGCATGAACCCCGCAAATCACGGGAATCTCCTCCACGACGGGCAAGACTTCGAACTCGCCGATTTCCATGGCCACGGCATTGGCATCACCATACGCCATCAAGCCGGCGGTGGAACCATGCCCCGCCATGCGGAAGCGTCCGGAGTTGTAGATGATGATGAGGTCCGCCCCACCCCGTTCGATAAACTTGGCACTAATGCCAGTGCCGGCGCCGGCGGCAATCAGGGGTTGTCCCTTTTTCAGCGTGGCGCGCAGACGCTCAATGACTTCTTTACGAGTATAAGGGTTTCCTTTTCCAGTCCAGGGATTCGGCATATGTGTGCAATAAATGGTTCGACAAAGATCCGGCTACACCCTGCTTGAGTCGGGGGATACGAGTCAAGCCGGGAGAGCATCCCGAAAAGCCGCCCGCGGGCACTCCGGCCAACCCGATGTCACCGGCCCAAAAATTGGCGGATGCGCTCAAATTGCGCCAATACTTCGCGATAAATGAGCGCGGATCCCTCCGCCTTCCCCTCCCGGCCCAATTGTTCAATCTCCCGCAAGGGAGCCACCACGGCCGTCATGCCACAGGTCGCGCTGGACCCCCGCAATTGGTGGGCGATGCGTTGCAGGTCGGCGGCCGACCCGGCGGCGACCGCCTGGGCAAGGTCACCCAACAATTCCGTGGCATTTTGCAAATACTGCGTAATGATTTCCGCCCGGATGGATTCCTCACCGCCGGTGATCTCGTCCAGGCGTTCCAGTTCAACCGGCAGTTCGCGGGATTCGCCGGGGTCCACCGGGGTCACCACCGCAGGCAGCGGGGCGCCAAAAATCTTATTTTGCCACCGTTGCAAGGCCGCGCGCAATTCGCTGTCCGAAACCGGTTTACTCAAGTAATCATCCATGCCGGCGGCAAGGCATTTTTCCCGGTCACCGGTCATGGCATTGGCGGTCATGGCAATGATGTGCAGCGGTTGATCGGGCCGGAGAGCGGTCCGGCGGAGAGCCGGCGTCGCTCGAATTTGCCGGGTGGTTTCATAGCCATCCAACTGCAGCATCTGGCCATCCATCAAAATGATGTCATAGTCCGAATGAGCCAGCGCGGCAAGGACGGCGAGGCCATTGTCCACGGCGTCGGCCGCACACCCCAGTTTCCGCAACTGCCCCAAGGCGACCTGCCGGTTCACGGCACTATCCTCCGCGAGCAGGATGCGAGGTTTTTGCCCGGCCAAAGGGATGCCCTTCACCGGGTTGGTGGTTGGCGGGCGCTGGCCGGGTGGCGTGACGCGTCCCCGGATCGCGGCAAGGCAATTGAAAAGCTGGGACTGTTTAACCGGCTTGGTCTGATAATCGTCGATCCCGTAGTTGCCCAGCTGGCCGGGATCCAATTGTTGTCCCAAGGAGGTCAGGATGATCAATCGGGTGCCGGCGGTAGTCGGAACTTCCTTGATGGCCCGGGCCAGGGACAATCCATCCATTTC
The DNA here is from genome assembly GCA_903918755.1 of uncultured Pedosphaera sp. Taxonomy (GTDB): domain Bacteria; phylum Verrucomicrobiota; class Verrucomicrobiia; order Limisphaerales; family Pedosphaeraceae; genus CAIXFN01. The sequence goes on along the minus strand of CAIXFN010000014.1, from coordinate 293,641 downwards.
GGGCATCTGCATGTCGAGGATGGCGATCTCGTAAGGATCCCCGGCCACGGCCGCCACCTGCAGCCGCTCCAATGCTTCCCCGCCGGAAGCTGCCACATCGCTCCGCATCCGCCAAGACTCCGTCTGATGCCGGAGAATCTGCCGGTTCGTGCTGTTGTCGTCCACGATGAGAATGCGGACATTAGCCAGGTCATAATTGGGCAGAACCACGGCCGGGGTAGCAGGCGTCTGCCGCTCAAATTGCACGGTAAACCAGAAGAGGGATCCTTCGCCAGGATGGCTTTCAACTCCCAGTTCCCCATTCATCAGCGTGACCAGTTGCTTGGTAATGGCGAGACCGAGCCCCGTGCCGCCATATTTCCGCGACATGGAACCATCGGCCTGGCTGAAGGCCTGGAACAGCCGGGCCTGGACTTCGGGCGCGATCCCTATCCCGGTGTCCTTGACGGTGAAGCGCAACCGGACGTGACCGTCATTGATGCCCTCCTGCGTCACGTCAATTACCACCTCGCCGACTTCGGTAAACTTGATGGCGTTACCGACCAAATTGGTTAAAATCTGACGCAACCGGTAAATGTCACCACGCAGGAGGCTCTCCGCTTCCGGATGGACGAAACCGGCCAGCTCTATCCCCTTGGCCTGGGCCCGCTCCGCCAGCAGTTCCAGGACGCCTTCCACCGCATCGTTGAGGTTGAAATCAAGGGACTCCAAGTTCAGCTTACCCGCTTCAATCTTCGAAAAATCAAGAATATCATTGATGATGGCCAGCAGCGCTTCCGCCGAACCGCGAATAGTCTCGGCATATTGCCGCTGTTGCTGAGTAAGGGTGGTGTCCAGCAATAAACCGGTCATGCCAATGACGCCATTCATCGGCGTCCGAATCTCGTGGCTGGTATTGGCCAAAAATTCCGCCTTGAGACGGGCGGATTCCAAAGCCAGATCCCGGGCCTGGGCCAATTCGCGCTCCGCAAGTTTACGGACCGTAATGTCCCGGAACAGCCCCAACAGCAGCGGACGCTCGGAACTCAACTCCAAAAAGGAATTGGCCACCTCCAGATCAATTTCCCGGCCGGAGCGGAGCGTGACCCGCCGTTCGATGAACTTCTCGGTCTTGCGGGAGGCGAAATTTTGCCGGTATTTATTGAGGGCATGCTCGGGTTTTTGGCTGGGCGCGTAACAGACGGTGAAGACACTCCCCACCAGTTCCTCCCGGCGCATTTCCATGAGTCGGCAAAAAGCCCGGTTGACAGATACCACCACCCCTTCCTCATCGGTCAATCGCATACCATCGACGGAGCTCTCCCAGACGGCGCGCAAGCGGGTTCGGGAATCCAAAAGCGCCTGCTCGGCTACCTTGCGCTGGGTGACATCGCTGAAACTCCAAACGCGGCCCACGATCTGGCCATCAATCCGCTGGGTCTCGTAACTGTATTCAAAACAGACACCATCGGTGAGTTGGAGAGGCAGGGAACCACCGGCGGGAACACCCGTCCCCGAACTGCTAACATGGGCCAAAAACTGCTCCCGCCCCGTCACACGAGCGCCCAGCAAAGTCCAAATCTCTTCCGGGCCGAGGGGCGGCAGTGGCTGCGGCAGGCTCCACATCTTGAGAAAGCGCTGGTTGCAATTCACCAAACGTCCGGCCAGATCGACCACGAGCAACCCATCCGCCGTGGACTCAAAAGCAGCCTGGGTGAGGGACAAGGCCCGGTTCAAATCGGCAGTGCGCGCGCTCACCAGCGCCTGCAATCCCTCAAGATGGTTCTGCAATTCCCGGGCAAGCGCCCATTTCTTGCACATCGCACAGGCAAACTGCCGGACCTCGATGCTGTCAAAGGGCTTTTTGAGAATCAGCAATTGGTCACTGACGCCCAATTGCCGGATGATATCAGTCCAGGAATAATCCGAAAAAGCAGTACAGATGACGACTTGCAAGCTGGGAACAACTTCCCAAATCCGTTTGACCGTTTCGATCCCGGTCCATCCCGGAGGCATGCGCACATCCACAAAAGCCATCGCATAAGGGTGCTCGGTGGCCGCGGCGGCCTGCACCATTTCCAAGCCCTCCTGGCCCTGATAAGCCGAGTCAATCGCAAAACGGGGAAGGCCATCGGCAGTCAGGGTTTCGTCAAACAGGAGCGCCGCAGCGGAGTCCAAATTTGCGGTCAGCTCATCTTCAGCCCGGAGAATTTTGCGGAAATCATCATGAATGGAGCGGTTATCATCAATGATCAGGATGCGATTGAAGTTGGTGGAAATCACACGGATCAATCAGGCTTTGGTCATTATGAAATCAGCATAACGAATGCGCCCCGAGGCGGGAAAGATAAAAATGGCGACCCTAACGGGAATCGAACCCGTGCACCCGCCGTGAAAGGGCGGTGTCCTAACCGCTAGACGATAGGGTCGTCAAGGGGGATGAACTATAAACGGAAGCAGACGCTTGTCACGCAATAATTCATACCCGATACATTTTTAATTTATCCCAATCGCAACGGTTTGGAAACAAATTGTTTGCGTCGGATGAAGATTTCCGGTTTTGGCCGGGCCGGCCGGACAATTAGGGCGAGTCCTCGGGGAGGGGGCGACCTTTGGTTTCCGGCAGAAAAGGCAGGGCAATCAAGCCGAGCAGAAAAATGCCACTCATCCAGCAACCCGCATTGCGGAAAGCCTGCAATTTAGCCTCGGGCGTCACGGCACCAGCCGCCAAAGCGGTGGTCAACCGCCCCATGAAGAAAGGACCGGCGGCGGCCACAAAACGCCCCACGTTGTAGCAAAAACTGGTGCCCGTGCTTCGCAAACTTACGGGAAAGAGTTCCGGCAGGTAGATGGCAAAACCGGCGAACAGGGAAAGTTGGAAAAATCCCATCAGCGGAATCATCCAAAAAATGTCGCCCCGAGCGTTAAAGAATCGAAACACCCCGATGGTGCTCAACATGGCGCAGACAAAGGCGACGGCAAAAACCGGCTTACGACCGTATTGGCTGGCAAGCTTCGTGAAGATCATCATGCCGGCGAACGCCCCGAGATTCTGACAAATCAGGCTCAGTCCGGTCCACATGGTGCCGTAGCCAGCCAATTTTTCCGGCGGAATGCCCTCGCTCTTCAGCATTCGACCAATGACATCTTTGGTCAATTCGGGACTGAAAAACCCAATCCCCCATAAGCCAATAACACCCGAAACGCACAACAACATCCCGATCAAGGCCCGGGAACGCCAGCGGACATCGCCCAAGAGGACGGCATAACTGCCGAAGCGCACGCCGCTGACCTTGCCGGCCGCGCGGGCTTTGACCCATTTCTCGGGCTCCCGCAGCCGAATCTGAATAAAAACACAAAGGAAAGCCGGCAAAGCGCCGATCAGAAACATCCACCGCCAGGCGCTCCCGGGGGCGATCTTGAATGTCTCCAGCCAACCCACAAGAATACTAATCAATCCGGCGGAAACATTACCCACGGCGGAGAGCGCCTGGAGCACCCCGAGGGCATGGGGCCGGGCCGCATCCGGCAGGGAATCCGCCACCAGGGCTACGGAAAGACCGAACACCCCCCCCACCCCCAATCCCGTCAGGAAGCGGAAGAATTCAAACATCGGCACGCTGGTGGCGAAGGCGGATAGACCCGTAAACACCGAATAAAGCAGCACCGTCATGGCGAGGGTTTTGGCGCGCCCGATCCGGTCGCCCACAGCACCGAAAATCAGCCCACCGACCGCCCAACCAGCCACAAAAATTGCCGTGGCATTCGAACCCGCGGCTTTCAGGAGCGCCGGATCCGTGTGGGGCGGAGACAAGGCGACCATCGCGGAATTTCGGGCCAGGATAAAAAGCTGTTGGTCGAGGCAATCAAAAAGCCAGGCCAGGGAGGCCACGGCAAAAACAAACCAATGCCCCCGGTTTAGTTGACGCCACCAGGGTGAAACAGCAGTGGTTGGTTGAGAAGTCATGCGCCGGTAATAATAATCAATCCGTGAAAGAGGTATTACCTAACCGTATTTCGAATCAGCGCCAAGGAAAATTGCCGAGCGCCGAGAGTCGTGGCCCGGAAATAAAAAGGGCCCGTTCCGAAGAACGGGCCCGTGAAAAATCAAACCGCTAATCAGGCTGAGGCCGAGGGGCCGGATCCGGCGTCAACCGGAGCCACCACTTCGACGGCCCCAGGCACATCCACAAATTCAAGAATGGCCTTTTGGGCGGCATCACCGGGACGTTGCTCCAATTGGATGATGCGGGTATAGCCTCCGCGGCGTTCCTTTTGGGTCGGGGCAATGTCGTTAAACAGAACGCGGACGGCGTCCTCCTGGTGCAATCGGGCGACCGCCAATCGGCGATCATGAAGGGTGCCCTGCTTGCCCAGCGTGACCATTTTTTCGGCCACCGAACGCGCGGCTTTGGCCTTGGCCAGCGTGGTGGTCACACGTTTGTGAATGATCAGACTGCAAACCAAGTTGGCGAGCATCGCATTACGGTGGGTACCCGTGCGGCCCAATTTGGCAGTTCGCTTTAAGTGTCGCATAAAAACTATTATTCGGTCGTGGTCGATTCCGGAGCCGCCCCTTCTTCCTTCGGGGCTTCGAGGGTGTCGGCGTCAAAAGTCATCCCCAGAGTCAGACCCAGGGTCGAAAGTTTATCCTTGATTTCGTTGAGCGATTTCTTGCCAAAGTTACGGTACTTCAACATCTCTGCTTCGCTCTTCATGGCGAGTTGGCCGACAGTGGTGATGTTGGCGTTATTCAGGCAGTTGGCGGCGCGGACGCTGAGTTCAATTTCATTGACACTCATGCTCAAGAGCTTCTTGAGCTTGGTCTTTTCCTCGTCCTGCTTGTCCACCACTTCCTCGAACTCGACGGCGTTCTTGTCGTAACCCACGAACACATCCAAATGATGCTGGAGGATCGCCGAGGCCTGGGTGAGGGCGTCATCGGGGGTGATGCGGCCGTCAGTCCAGATTTCGACCAGCAAGCGGTCATAATCGGTGCGCTGTCCAACGCGGGCGCTTTCGACCGCATAGCGGACGCGAGTGACGGGAGAAAAAAGCGAATCAATGGCAATGACGCCAATGGGCTGATTGGGTTTCTTATTCTCGTCGCCCGGGCAAAAACCGCGGCCAACCTTGACTTCGAGTTCCATCTCCAGCTTCTTTTTCTTGTCGATGGTGCAAATCCGTTGTTTGGGATTCACCAACTCAATGTGCTGGTTCAGGGTGATATCACCGGCGGTCACTTCGCCTTCCTTGTTGACGGACAACAGGAGGTTCTGGGATTCGCGGCTGTGGGCCTTGAACAGGATCTTCTTCAGGTTGAGGACGATGTCGGTGACATCCTCCACGACCCCATCCACGGTGGTAAATTCATGCATCGCCCCATCGATTTTGATCGAGGTGATGGCGGCGCCTTCCAGCGAAGAAAGAAGCACCCGGCGAAGCGAGTTACCAATCGTGTGCCCATAACCGGTTTCAAACGGTTCGGCAACGAATTTGGCGTAAGTTTCCGTGGCGGTCGACTCTTCCTTGGTCAACCGTTTGGGCATTTCAAAACGACCTAAACGAACTGGCATATATATTACTTTCCGGCAAATTTAATCTGGCCCCGCCGGGTTGATTCCCGCAGCCGGTGAGGCCCGTGTATTTGCCTATTGCTCCTGCAGGGAGCGGTTTTAATTAGCGGGAATAAAATTCAACCACAGCTTGCTCGTTGGCAATGGGGCGGATTTCGTCGCGGGAAGGAACCCGCATCACGACACCCTTGAAAGCTTCCTTATTCAGGGAAAGCCAATCAGGAATCGCACGGCTGGTGGAACCTTCCATGTTCTTGGTGGCGAGTTGACGGGAAACACTGTTTTCCTTGATTTCGATCACGTCATTCACCTTGAGGGCGAAAGAGGGGATATTGACCTTGCGGCCATTCACCTTGACATGACCATGGGCGGTCAACTGGCGGGCGGCGGCGCGGGTGCTGGCAAAACCCAAATGAAAAACCACATTATCCAAACGGGTTTCCAGGATTTGGAGCATCTGCTCGCCGGTAACGCCACGGCGTTTCAAAGCGCGCTCGTAGACACCACGGAATTGCTTCTCCATCAGCCCGTAGTAATAACGGAGCTTTTGCTTCTCGATCAAACCGAGACCGTAATCGGTGTGTTTGCGGCGGGACTTGGGACCGTGAACACCGGGACCGTAGTTACGGCGTTCCAAATATTTGGACGGGCCGAAGATGGGCACACCGAAACGGCGGCTGATGCGGACGCGGGGACCTGAATAACGAGCCATGGCAGTTTAAAAGTAAATGGTTAAAGTGAGAGTGATTACACGCGGCGCTTTTTGCGGGGGCGGCAACCGTTGTGCGGCACGGGGGTCATGTCCTTGATGACAGTGACTTCCAAGCCGATGGCCTGCAAGGCGCGGATGGCGGATTCACGACCGGAACCAGGCCCCTTCACGCGAACCTCGATTTCGCGCATGCCGTGGGACATCGCCTGACGGGCGGCATCCTGAGCGACTTGCTGCGCGGCATAAGCGGTGCTTTTGCGGGAACCCTTGAAGCCAACGCGGCCGGCGCTGGACCAACCCAGCAAATTGCCGTGCAGGTCGGTAATGCTGACCTGGGTATTGTTGAACGTGGCGAGAATATTGGCGATACCCGTCGAGATGTTTTTGGCACCCTTGGCCTTGATGATCTTCTTCGCATTGGGATCATCACCGAGCAGCTCGGCAGCGGTAGGAGCGGAAACGGCCGGGATGGGCACGTCAGACTTGGGAGCCTCCACGTTTTCCGCCGACTTCGCGGGTTTGGGACTCTTTTCGTCGGTCGCGGTGGCGCCTTCGGTTTTGCCCTCCTTTTTAGGAGCGGGTTTCTTTTTGATTTCGTCAGCCATACTGAAAAATTAGTGGATGCCGGTTTTGGCGTTGGGATTGCGTTGCACACCGACCGTCTTGCGCGGACCTTTGCGGGTGCGGGCGTTGGTTTGTGTGCGTTGGCCGCGGACGGGCAGACTGCGCAAATGGCGGATGCCGCGGTAGCACTTAATACCCTGAAGCCGCTTCAGGTTCATGCCCAATTCGCGGCGGAGATCGCCTTCGATGACGTACTTGCCGTCCTGGATCGCGTGAACGATCAGCGACATCTGCTGTTCGGTCAAATCCTTCGCGCGAATGCTCGGATCGATCTTGGCGTGTTCCAAGATGATCTTGGAATTAACCGGACCGATGCCATAAATGTAGCGAAGCGCGATATCAATGCGCTTTTCGCCGGGAATCTCAACACCAATAATGCGTGCCATAAAATAAAATCCTATCCTTGCCGCTGTTTGTGGCGGGCATTCGTGCAAATGACGCGAATAACGCCTTTGCGCCGGACCACTTTGCAATTTTCGCAAAGCTTTTTAACTGATGCGCGAACTTTCATAATTCTTTCTCGTTCCAAATAATTCCGCCTTTCGACAAATCGAAAAGCGACATTTCCAACCTGACCCTGTCTCCGGGGCGCAACGGAACCGAGTTCCGACGCGCCTGCCCCCGCCAGTGGGCCAACACCCGATGCCCGTTGGCCAACTCGACCCGGTACAACGTATGTGGAAGCGCTTCCACTACTGATCCTTCAACTTCGATGGCTTCTTCTCGGGCCATGTCAAAATCTCCGGTTCCGCCTCGGTGATTAACACCGTATGTTCAAAATGGGCGGACAGTGAACCATCTTGAGTCACCACTGTCCAGCCATCATTTAAAATTTTTACGGGTGCCTGGCCGGCATTCACCATCGGCTCAATCGCCAGCGTCATTCCCGGCCGCAACTTCTTCGACGGCTGACCGTCGTCAAAATTCGGCACCTGGGGCTCTTCATGCATTGCCCGCCCCACCCCATGCCCCACAAATTCCCGCACAATGCTGAACCCGTTTGCTTCGACGTAATTCTGGATGGCACGGGAAATATCCACCACCCGTTTGCCAGCCAACGCCTGCGCAATGCCTTCATAGAGTGACTTTTCAGTCACATCCATCAGACGTTGCGCCAACACCCCACAGCCACCCACCGCCACCGTGCGGGCCGTGTCGCCAATAAACCCATTATGCACGACACCCACATCGAGACTTACGATATCACCAAATTCGAGGCGCCGGGGGCCGGCCAGACCATGAACCACTTGATCATTTACCGAGATGCAAATCTGGCACGGATACTTCCGGTAACCCAAAAAAGCACTCTTCGCACCGTAAAACTTAATCCGGGTGGCGGCGTAAGCGTCCACTTCCCGAGTCGTTACACCCGGCTGAATCCATGCCGCAATTTCGTCCAGCACTGTTCCGGCAAGCGTGCATGCCGGACGCATCGCCTCCAAATCCCGTTCCGTTTTAAGAATGATCATTTTGACCAGCCACCGAGTTGTCCGATCGCAACACCGCGAACAGACATATCAGCGACTGAGCGCCGTCAGAGCCGACCGCGCAAGCGCGGACCACCACCACCGCGGCCACCCCGGCCACCGCCGCGCAGGAAACCGTCATAATGGCGCATCAAGAGATGAGTTTCCATTTGCCGCATGGTATCCAGCAAAACACCGACCATGATCAGCATGCTGGTGCCGCCAAAAAACGTCGCGACCGCATAGGGCACGTTCAAAATTCTGGCCAGGATGATCGGTATGACGGCGATAACCGTCAGAAAAACCGCACCTGCCAGAGTAATGCGACTCATCGAATTGTGCAGATAGTTGGCCGTGGCCTGTCCAGGACGCACTCCCGGGATATAGCCACCATTCTTCTTCAAATCATCCGCGATTTGCAGTTCATTGAATTGGGTGGCGGTCCAGAAATAGGAAAAGAACAGGATCATCGCGGTATAAATCACCAAATACCAGAACGACCCTTCGTTGAGCATCTTGGCGATGCCGTTAAACAAGCTAATCTTGTAGGAACTGCCCACGAACAAGAAGAACTTCTGTGGGATCATTAAGATTGCCTGGGCAAAGATAATCGGCATGACGCCAGAGAAGTTGAGCCGCAAAGGCAGGAACGAGGTACCGCCCTGATACATTTTTTTGCCCACGGCGCGCTGGGCGTACTGCACCGGAATTTTGCGCTGGGACTGCGTTACGGCGATCACCCCGGCGACAACTGCCGCGAGCAGGCCAACCAAGAGGATGGCATGTCCGAAGTTGAAGCGGGCATCACCGCTGGCGGGATGAAACATGTCCACCAACGACTGAGCCGCCATGGGAAGACGCGCCAGGATACCAATGGTAATAATGAGGGAGACCCCGTTGCCAATACCCCGCTCCGTAATCTGCTCACCCAACCACATCAGCAACATGGTTCCCGTGGTTAAAATAATCACCGTCTGAATGCGGTACCACCAGATGGAATCATAAAGCACCAAGGAACCTTGGAAACCGCTGAAACCAGGAATTGAAGTGGGATTCTCCCAACCCAATGCCATGCCGAAACCGTACCCGAGACACAGGAGAACGGTGAGGTAACGACCCCATTTAATGATCTTAACGCGACCGCCTTCCTCCCGGGCCTGCTTGCTGAGACTCGGGATGATGGCGGTAAGCAGTTGCAGCACAATGGTCGCGCTAATATAAGGCATAATGCCCAAAGCACCCAGGGCGCAATTTTCCAAAGCGCCCCCGGTGAAAAGGCTGTACATACCCAAGACACCGCCAGAGGTGGACGACTGACTGTCGGCGAATTGCTTCAACGCCGCCCCGTCAAGTCCGGGGACCCGGATGTAGGCTTCCAGCCGGCAGACCGCCAACACCAACATGGTGAAGAATATGCGGGACTTGAGTTCCGGAATCTTAAGGCAATTACTAAATGTGTTGGCGATGGAGGCAAACATGTCTGGCTAAAAACCCGAGGTTATCCCACTTTCTTCGGCTGAGCCGGCTTCCGGGTCGAGGCTGGCAGTTTAACCTGCGCCGGTTTACGAGCGATCAGCTCGCAAACTCCACCCTTCGCCTCAATTTTCGACTTCGCCGCGCCACTGAAAGCGTGGGCAACGACAGTGAGCTTTTTGGTCAAATCACCGTTGCCCAGAATTTTGATCAGGCGGAGTTTGCCGTTTGCCAAACCCAAGGTGCGCAAAGCGGCTTCGTCAACCCGGGCGCCGTCTTCGAAGTCATTCAAAGCGGCGAGATTGACAGGGATGTATTCAACGGTGTGGGAAGCATTATTGAAGCCCCGTTTCGGCATGCGCCGAATCAAGGGCATCTGGCCGCCTTCGAAACCGGGACGGATCGAACTGCCGGAGCGGGCACTCTGCCCCTTGCCACCGCGACCGCTGGTCTTTCCGTGGCCGCTGGATTCACCCTGGCCCAGTCGTTTGCGACGGTGTTTGGCTCCGGGACGGTGTTTAAGATCGTGTAAACGCATATACTTAAGCTGCTGTTACCACTGCCGGGCTTTGCGCGGAGGGCAAACTGGGAGTTTCGGTCTTCTTAATCGTGAGCCCGCGACTGCGGTAAATGTCCTCCTTGAGGCGCAAACGGAGCAGCGCTTTCAAGGTGGCCTTGACCACGTTGGCGGGGTTCTTCGAACCCAAGGATTTGCTCAAAATATCCTTGATACCGGCCGATTCCAAAACGGAACGGACAGTTTTACCCGCGATGATGCCCGTTCCCGGGGAGGCGGGACGCAAAAGAACTTTGGCCCCATCATATTGGGAATATACTTCATGGGGGATGGTGACATCCTTGAGGAGCACGCTGACCATGTGCTGGCGGGCGAGTTCCCCACCCTTGCGAATGGCGTCGGCAACTTCCCCGGCTTTGCCGAGACCGATGCCCACTTTTCCGCGCCGGTCACCGACGACCACGAGGGCGCTAAAATTGAAGCGCCGACCGCCCTTGACCACCTTGGCGGAGCGGTTAATAAATACGACCTTTTCGGTCAGTTCCTGGGAATTAGCCCCATCCTGCCCGGAATCCGGGTTATCCCCACCGGGACGATTGCGCCGACCCCGGCCGCCAAAGTTGCTGCGCCCGCCGCGGGAATCCCCGCCTTCAGTCTTGGTAATTTCTGCCACAATATTAAGAGAGTTGGATTAAAATTGGAGGCCGGCCTCGCGCGCAGCGTCCGCCAGTGCCTTGACTTTGCCGTGGTAACGTTTGGAACCGCGGTCAAAAACCACGTGTTTGATGCCCTTGCTCTGGGCTGCCTGAGCGGCAAGAGTGCCAATCGCCTTCGCGGAAATGACATTCGCCGCCAGATTTTCGCGATTGGGGGTAGACTTGGCCACGGTCGAAGCCGCAGTCAAAGTAACACCCGCCGTATCGTCAATAAATTGCACGTGAATGTTTTGATTCGTGAAGCAAACACTCATCCGGGGGCGGGAGCTGGTGCCGGTAACTTTTTTGCGAATTCGCCAACGGCGCAGCTGCTGTAATCTCTGTTTCTTTTGGGTTCTCATTTTGATTTTGGTCACGGTATGGCCGTAACCAGATTAGCCTTACTGGACTGTTTTGCCTTCTTTCCGGATGACCTTCTCATCGTCATAACGGACACCTTTACCCTTGTAAGGTTCCGGCGGGTAGAAGCTGCGGATTTCCGAAGCTACTTTGCCGACGACTTGCTTATCCGGCCCTTCAATCGTCAATTTGGTATTCTCCTCAACCGTGACCTTGATCTGGTCGGGGATGGGGTAGAGCAAAGGGTGGGAATACCCGAGGCTCAGATTGACATTCTTACCTTGAACGGCGGCTTTAAAACCGACGCCCTGAATGCCCAGACGTTTGACAAATCCTTCACTGACGCCCTTGACCATGTTATTGACCAAAGCGCGGCTCAGACCGTGCATGGCCTTGGCTTGGGCATCTTCGCCGTCGCGAGTCACCACAATTTTGCCGTCGGACACGGTCAGGCTGGTCCGGCGATGCAACTCGATGGCGAGCTTGCCCTTGGGCCCCTCGACCGAGACTTTTTGCCCGCTGACACTGACCTTTACCTTGGCCGGGACAATAATCGGCTGTTTTCCAATACGTGACATAACGTTCTCTCCTAAATTACCAGACGTAACAAATAAGTTCACCGCCCAGATTGCTCTTGCGAGCCTGGGTGCCGGTCATCACTCCCTGGGAAGTCGAGACCACCGAGATGCCAAGCCCACCGAGGACGCGGGGAATTTCCGTGGCGCCCACGTAACGGCGCAGCCCGGGGCTGCTGATCCGCTTCAATCCTTCGATGACGCTCCGCTTGCCTTCATACTTGAGCTTCATCTTAATGGTCTTGGGAAACTTGGTTTCCACAGCAACCTCCGCCACATAGCCTTCCTTCTTCAGGATCCAGGCGATGCTCTCCTTCATTTTGGAGTGGGGCATTTCCACGACCGGCAATTGCACGCGGCTGGCGTTGCGAATGCGGGTCAACATGTCAGAAATTGTATCAGTCATAGTCTTACCAGCTGGCTTTGGTTACTCCGGGAATCAGCCCATTCAAGGCACCTTCACGAAACGTCATTCGTGAGCAGTTGAACTTGCGCAGGTAGCCGTGACGGCGACCGCTCATGGCACAACGATTGACCACCCGGGTCGGGCTCGCGTTGCGCGGCAATTTGGCCAGACCGGCGTAATCGCCCTTGGCTTTCAGTTCAGCGCGGATCGCGGCGTACTTCTTGACCGTTTCCGCCTTCTTTTTGTTACGTTCCAACCACGATTTCTTAGCCATAAATCAGCGTCCTCCTTCGGCAAAAGGCATGCCCATCAGTTTCAACAAATCCATCGCTTCCGCATCGGTCGGGGCGCTGGTTACAATAGTAATATCCATGCCCTGCTGACGCTTGATCTTTTCCAACTCGATTTCGGGGAAAATCGTCTGGTCGGAGATTCCGATGGAATAATTGCCCCGGCCATCAAAAGAACGGGTGGAGGTGCCGCGAAAATCACGGATGCGGGGCAGCGCGGCCGCCACGAGGCGGTCGAAAAACTCATACATCGCTTCGCGACGCAGGGTAACGCGGCAGCCAATGGGCTGATTTTCCCGCAACTTAAAGTTGGCGATCGCCTTGCGGCTCATGCTGATGACCGGCTTGCGACCGGTGATCATGGCCAGATCCTTGGCGGCGTCATCAATCGCACCCTTTTCGAGGGAGGCGCTGACACCCATGTTGACCACAATCTTCTCCATGCGCGGCACCTGATGGACGTTCTTGTATTGGCGCTTGGCGACCAGTGCCGGTTGCACTTCTTTGACAAATTTCTCGTAAAGTCTCGGTTTCATATCAATCAGGTGGTGGCAGTCGCCGTGGTCCGCTTCGCGGCGCGGGCGTCAAATTTCTCGGCCGCCATCACGTTGGAAATGTGGATGGTCCCTTCGCGCTCAATAATGGCGCCATTGGGATTGGCCTGGTTTTTCTTCATGTGCTTCTTGATGATCGCCAAACCTTCGACGATCACGCGTTCCTTCTTGGTCTCAACCTCGATGACCTTGCCGCGTTTGCCGCGTTCGGCACCGGCAATAACGACCACTTCGTCACCTTTTTTAACGTGAAATCTCTTCATAACATCAAATCACTTCGGGCGCGAGGGACACAATTTTCATGAACTTCTTATCGCGCAACTCCCGGGCGACGGGGCCGAAGATACGCGTCCCGCGGGGATTGTGCTCCTTATCGATGATCACGATGGCGTTGCTGTCAAAGCGCAGGTACGAGCCATCATCGCGCCGAATGGCCTTCCGGGTGCGCACCAAAACGGCGTCCACCACGTCACCCTTTTTCACCGTCCCATCCGGGGCGGCTTCCTTGATATGGGCCTTGATCACGTCGCCGATTTCGGCGTAGCGCTTGTTGCGCCCGATCACACCGATGGTGGCCGCGCGTTTGGCGCCGGAGTTGTCGGCCACATCCAAAATGGAACGTATCTGTAACATAAATAAAAATCGCTAAATCAGACCGCCGCAGTGGTGGTTTGAGTGGCGCGTTCCACAACCTCAACCAGGCGCCAGTTCTTCAATTTGGACAAGGGGCGGGTCTCTTCAATCCGGACCTGATCGCCCACTTTTGCTTCGCTCTTTTCGTCATGGGCATAGAATTTCGAATACCCGGTGACCACCTTTTTATAGCGTGGGTGGGGGAATCGCCGTTCAACCCGGACGATGATCGTCTTGGTCATTTTGTTGGAGATGACCAGGCCAACGCGTTCTTTGCGGTGGCCACGTCCCGATTCAACGGGGGTGGTAATTGTTTCAGCCATACAAATTCTATTATGCCGCTTTATTGCGTAATTGGGTCATCCGAGTTTCCACGCGGGCGATATCGCGCCGCAGCAGGCGCAGGCGCGCCGGCTTTTCGAGCTGGCTGCTCGCCTGCTGCAACCGCAGGTTAAACATTTCCTGCCGCAAATCGCGGCCCAGCGCCGTCAACTCGACCAGCGTGGCATCTTTGAGCTTGGGGTCCGACATTCTCATATAATCAAAATCAGCTAATTTTGTGCCGGGAAATAAACTTCGTCTTGATCGGCAACTTCGTTGCCGCAAGACGGAGCGATTCGCGGGCGACCGCTTCGGTCACGCCATCCACTTCAATCAGGACGTTGGCGGGGCGGATCACGGCGACCCACGACTCCAGCGGCCCTTTACCTTTACCCATTCGCGTTTCCAAAGGTTTCTTGGTAAAGGACTTGTCCGGAAACACCCGGATCCAAACCTTGCCACGGCGTTTCATGTAACGGGTCACGGCAACACGGGCAGCTTCAATCTGCTTCGTGTCAAGCCAGCAGCGTTCCAGGGACTGCAAGCCGTACTCGCCGAACGCAACGTTTTCACCACGCGAGGCCATCCCCGTGCGGCTGCCGCGGTGCATTTTGCGGTACTTTACTCTGGCGGGCATCATTGGCATAACAAAATTCTCCTAAATTATCAGGCGGCCGCGTTCGACGGCGCCGGCTGGGTTTTTTCGATCTTCATTTCACCCTTGCAAATCCAGCATTTGACGCCGAGTTTGCCATAAACCGTCTTTGCTTCGGCAAAACCGTAGTCGATGTCCGCGCGCAAAGTGTGCAAGGGCACCCTGCCCCAATGATATTGTTCCACCCGGGCCAGTTCCGCCCCGCCCAAACGGCCGGCGCAACGAAGCTTGATGCCTTCGGCACCAAAGTCTTTGGTGGTCTGCAAGGCCTTCTTCATGGCACGACGGAAGGATACCCGGCGCTCCAACTGCAGAGCGATGTTTTCGGCAACCAACTGCGCGTCCAATTCCGGGGTCTTGATTTCCAGGATGTCGACGTAGATTTCCTTGCCGGTCATCTTGCTCAGTTCCTCCTTAAGCTTGTCAATTTCGGCGCCTTTACGGCCGATGACAACACCCGGGCGGGCGGTAAGAATCGTGATCCGGCAACGGCTCGCGGCACGTTCGATCAGAATCTTGGGCACGGAGGCCGACTCGAGCTTCTTCTTCAGCAGATCGCGGATTTGGCGGTCCTCGGTGAGCAACCGGCCGAAATCCTTTTTGCCGGCGTACCACTTGCTGCGCCAGTCCTTGTTGACAGCGATGCGGAAACCGATTGGATTAGTCTTTTGACCCATAACAAAATTTATTCGTCCGACAAAACAATTTGAATGTGGCAGGTGCGCTTCAAGATGGGGCCGGCCGAACCGCGGGCCTTGGGCGTGAAGCGTTTGGAAGTGCGCGCGGTACCGGCCACCGCACTGAGCACCTTAAGTTTTTCCGATTTGAAATGGGCGATCTTCTGGACCCGGGCCTGATCTTCCGCGTTGGCAATGGCGGACTTCAAAGTCTTGGCCACATAGCGGGCGGATTTGCGCGGGACCACGGCGAGGATGGCCTGCGCCTGCGCGGCGGGCAAACCCTGGATTTGGCGAACGACTTCGCGCATTTTCTGCGCCGACATTCCCACGTTGCGAGTGATGGCTTGGACTTCCATAAAATTACTATTTGGCTTCCGCCTTGGCGGTATGTGCCCCGTGTTTCTTAAAGGTGCGGGTCAGTGAAAACTCGCCCAAACGGTGGCCCACCATGTTTTCGGTCACGAAGACCGGGTTAAAAACCTTGCCGTTGTGCACGTTGAACGTGTGACCGACAAAGTCCGGGGTGATCATCGAGCGGCGCGACCAGGTTTTGATCGGCTTCTTGGATCCCGAGCTATTCAGCTTGGCGATCTTTTCCAACAAATGGGCCTCAACAAACGGGCCTTTTTTAATCGAACGTCCCATAAACTATTATTTGTGTTTCATTGGCCGCCCATCCCGACGTGTCACAATGAAACGGCTGGAAAGCTTGCGCTTGTTGCGGGTTTTATAGCCCTTGGTGATGACACCCCAAGGCGTGACCGGATGGCCACCACCAGAGGTCTTGCCGGCGCCGCCACCCATCGGATGGTCAACCGGGTTTTTGGCCACGGCGCGGCTCAACGGCCGGATACCGCGATGACGGCTGCGACCCGCCTTGCCCAAAATTACGTTTTCATGCTCCGTATTGCCAACCTGGCCGATCGTGGCGTGGCAATTTTCATTGATGCGCCGGATTTCGCCCGAAGGAAGGCGAACTTGGGCATAGCCCTCGTCGCGGGACATCAGGGTGGCGGAACCACCAGCGGTGCGGACCATCTGGCCACCGCGACCCGGGGTCAGCTCGATATTGTGAATGGCCAAGCCCACCGGGATCGTGCGCAGCGGGAGATTATTGCCCAGATCAGGGGCGGCAACTGCACCGCTCATGATTTTGTTCCCAACCACCATGCCGACAGGGGCGATGATGTACCGCTTTTCGCCGTCCTTGTATTGCAATAAGGCCAGACGGGCGGTGCGGCGGGGATCATATTCAATCGCAATGACGGCAGCTTCGATACCGTGTTTGTTGCGCTTGAAGTCAACATTACGGATCTTCTGCTTGTTGCCACGGCCAATGCCGCGGCTGGTCACCCGGCCGTAACAATTACGACCGCCGGTTTTTTTCCGGGTAAAGACCAGGCTTTTTTCCGGCGTGGTCTTGGTAATGTCCGCGTACGAGGCTACCGTGATGTAGCGCGTCGACGGGGTCAGGGGACGGTAAGATTTAACGGCCATACAATTCGGTAGTTTAGGTCAGGATGATCTTATCGCCATCCTTCAGGGTGACGAGCGCCTTTTTCCAGGTGGAGGTGGTCCCAGCCTGGGCGGTGCGTTTGCGCCGGGCCTTGCCACGAACATTCAAGGTGTTGATTTTGATGACCTTGACTTTGAACAATTCCTGAACGGCCTGCCGGATCTGGATTTTGTTGGCACGGCGGTCAGCGACCACAGTGTATTGGTTGAGCTTTTCGCCCTGGCGGGTGCCCTTTTCGGTCAACCGCACCGTTTTTACGATGTCGAAAGTATTCATGTCAGTTATTCGTTGCCGAGTCGCGCTTCGACCTTGTCAAACGCACCGCGGGTGAACACCAATTTGTCGGCGTCGAGCACCTGATAGGTGTTGAGATCGTCCCCGGTGGTCAATTCCACATGGGGAATGTTACGGGCGGCCAGAGTCAGATTGGTTTCGTTGCCCTGGACGACCAGCAAAGTGGTCCCATCCAAGTTCAGCGCCGCCAGGATCCCAATGAGTTCCTTGGTCTTGGGCGTGGCCAGTTTGAGGTCATTCAGAACAACCACATCACCGGCTTGCATCCGCGCGCTCAGGGCCTTACGAAGGGCCAACCGGCGCGTGGCCGAGGAGATTTTCTTGGTGAAATCGCGGGGCCGGGGACCGAAAACCACACCACCACCACGCCACAGGGGCGAGCGGAAGGAGCCGGCGCGGGCGCGACCGGTGCCCTTTTGCTTCCAAGGCTTCTTGTTGGTGCCGGCCACTTCGCCGACGGTCTTGGTGCAGGCGGTGCCACTGCGCTGGGCGGCGTTGAAAGCCACCACGGCGTCATGGACGGCTTGCGTACCCTTGCCATTTTCAATCACGGCGAACTTCACGTCCAGCTCGCCTTGGGCATTGCCCTGAATATCTTGAATCTTAAGTTTCATGCGCGTCCGTTATTTCGATGTGGCTGCCACCTTGGGGTGCTTCTTGGATTCACGGATCACGACGTAGTCGCCCTTGGCTCCGGGAATGGCGCCGAAAATCAACAGGAGATTTTCCGCTTCGCGAACCTGAATCACTTCCAGGCTCTGCACTGTCCGTTTGACCTGGCCCATGTGACCGGGCATCCGCATGCCACGCATGACGGTACCTGGGAACAGGCGCTGACCGATCGCACCGGGGCGACGGCGCCAGCCTTTGGAACCGTGGGAGGCATCACCCCCGCGGAAATTATGGCGTTTCATGACACCTTCAAAACCACGGCCTTTGGTCACCCCGATGGCATCCACAAAGTCGCCTTTGGCAAATACCGTGGCGCCAATAACGTCGCCCGGCTTGACCGCCAGAGTGAAATCCCGGAATTCCTGGATTTTCTTCACCGCGACACCGTTGTGCTTCTTGATGTGGCCGAGCAGCGGCTTTGTGACGCGCTGTTCCTTCTGGTCATCGAACCCGAGTTGCACGGCATTGTAGCCGTCGCTCTCCTGGGTTTTGCACTGCAGCACGCGATTTGGTCCCGCCAATACGACGGTGACGGGGCGCAGGATGCCCTTGTCGTCGTAAACGCGCGTCTGTCCCAATTTAATTCCAAGTAAGCCGAGCATAAAATCAGATTTTGATGGTGATGTCCACGCCCGCGGGGAGGTTAAGCTTCTTGAGTTCGTCCACCGTTTTCGCCGTGGGCTCGATGATGTCGAGCAGGCGCTTGTGGGTGCGTTGTTCGAAGGTTTCCTGGGACTTTTTGTCGGAATGCGGTGAGCGCAGCACGGTGAACCGCTCCACGCGGGTGGGAAGCGGAATGGGCCCCGCCACGCGGGCGCCGGTGCGTTTGACAGTATCGGCAATGTCGCGCGCGGATTGGTCAATCACGCGGTGATCAAATGCCTTCAAGCGAATACGAATGCGTTGTCCAGCCATAAAAAGAACAAGTTAAATTTCTGCTTAGGATCGCGCTGCGGGTTTAGATTTGGCGCTGTCCAAAATTGTTGCCAGCACACTGTTGGGGACCTGCTCAAACGTGAGCGGCTCCATGGAATAGGAAGCCCGGCCCTTCGAAAGGGAACGGATGGCGGTGGCGTAGCCGAACATTTCGGCCAGCGGCACGTTGGCATTGACGATGGTCTGACCGCTCTTGGCTTCGATCCCGATGATCTGACCACGACGACGATTTACATCCCCGAGGAGGTCGCCCTGGTATTCATCCGGGGTGGTGACTTCCACCTTCATGATGGGTTCCAGGAGAATCGGACCGGCCTTCTTGAAGGCGTCCTTGAGGGCAAAGATGCCAGCCATCTTAAAGGCGAGTTCGTTCGAATCCACTTCGTGGAAGGAACCGTCAACCACTTCGACTTTAATATCAATGACTTGGAAGCCGGCATAAACACCGCCGCGAATCGCTTCTTCGATCCCGTCGATAACCGCCGGGATGTATTCCTTGGGAATGGCACCGCCGACAATCTTGTTCAGAACCTCGACGCCCTTGCCCTTTTCATTAGGCATTACTTTGACATTGGCGTGTCCGTATTGACCACGACCACCGGATTGGCGGATGAATTTGCCTTCGCCTTCGGCCGGCTTGGTGATGGTTTCGCGATACGCGATCTGGGGAGCACCCGTGTTGGCATCGACCTTAAACTCGCGTTTCAAGCGGTCGATGATGATTTCCAAGTGCAACTCACCCATCCCGGCGATGATGAGCTGGCTGGTTTCTTCGTTGGTAAAGCAACGGAAGGTGGGATCTTCTTCCGCCAAGCGCTGCAGACCTTCCGACATCTTGTCCCGATCCGCTTTCGTCTTCGGTTCCACGGCCATGCTGATGACCGGTTCAGGGAAGGTGGGCGGTTCGAGCATTACGTCGAAGTCCTCATTGCAGAGGGTATCGCCCGTGGTGATATTGCGGAGACCAACCAAGGCGGCGATGTCGCCGGCATTGGCCTGATCGACGTCCTTACGTTCGCTGCCCTGGATGATCATGAGGCGGCTGACGCGTTCACGACGGCGGGTGCGCGGATTGTAAATGGTATCGCCCTTTTTCAACTGGCCCGAGTAAACCCGGAAAAACACCAGTTTGCCGGCAAACACATCGGTCCACAGCTTGAACGCCAGGGAGCAGAACTTCTCGTAGTCCGTGGTGGGGACTTTGACGATGGTGGCCGTGCCGGGCTCATGACCTTCGGCCGGGGGAACGTCCAGCGGGCCGGGCAAATAATCAATGACGGAATCGATCAGCACCTGAACCGCTTTTTTCTTGAAGGCGGAACCGCAAAGTACGGGCACCAATTCAATTTTGCAGGTCAGGCGGCGAATGGCGGCTTTCAGCACGAGCGGCTCGATCGGCTTGTCTTCGAGCACCAATTCGGCAATACCGTCGTCCTTGTTGGAGACCGCTTCAATGAGTTCCTGGAGAGCTTCAGCGGCCTTTTCCTTCAAATCCGCAGGAATCTCGGTGATCTCGTACTTCAGACCTTCGCTGGTGGTGTCGCCCGGGCCCCAAACAATGGCCTTCTGGTTCACCACATCCACCACACCGGCAAACGCGTCTTCCGCGCCGATGGGCAGGAAGATCGGAAACGCATAGGCGTTCAGCTTCTTCCGCATGTCATCCAGCGCGTTGTAGAAATTCGCACCGGTACGATCCATCTTGTTGACGAACGCAATGCGGGGAACGCGGTATTTGGTCGCCTGCCGCCAAACGGTTTCGGACTGGGGCTGCACCCCGGCCACACCGCAGAATACGGCGACAGCACCGTCCAGCACGCGCATCGACCGCTCGACTTCGGCGGTGAAATCCACGTGACCAGGAGTGTCAATGATGTTGATGCGGTTATCCAAGCCCGCGAATAATTTCTGCAGACCGACTTCCGGCTTCTGCTTCCAGAAGCAAGTTACCGCTGCCGACGTAATGGTGATACCGCGTTCGCGTTCCTGCTCCATCCAGTCCGTCACCGTATTGCCATCATCCACGTCACCAATCTTGTGAATCAACCCCGTGTAAAACAGGATCCGCTCGGTGGTGGTGGTCTTCCCGGCGTCGATGTGCGCGGCAATCCCGATGTTACGGGTACGCTCCAGCGTGTATTGCCGGCTAGGGGCGTTGACGGGTTTGGTTTCCATTACTGTTTGATTTAAATTTTGAGACTAAAAACGCCCCGATTCGCATTGGCCATCGGGGCGAAGTCAATGGTTGATTGGTTACCAGCGGAAGTGTGCGAATGCCTTGTTTGCCTGGGCCATCTTATGCACTTCATCGCGTTTCCGGATCGCATTCCCCTGCCCCTGATAGGCTTCGAGGATTTCCGCGGCCAGCGCTTCCTTCATGGGGAGACCCTTGCGGGCATCCGCAAAATCCACGAGCCAGCGCAAGGCGAGGGCGAATTGGCGATCCGTCGAGACTTCCAACGGAACCTGATAAGTGGCACCACCGACGCGGCGGGCTTTAACTTCCAGACGCGGCTTGGCGTTGTCCACGGCGCGCTGGAGAATTTCCAAGGGGTTCGACGCGGGATTCTTTTCCGCGAGTTGGTCGAACGCTCCGTAGACGATCCGCTGGGCGACACTCTTGTTGCCACTGTTCATCACGGTGTTAACCAGCCGGGACACAAGGGTGCTACCAAACTTGGCATCCTTCGAGACCGGCCTTCTGACTGCTTGACGACGTCGGGACATAAATTCAGTTATTTCTTGGCATCAGCGGCCACCTTGGCAGCCTTGGGGCGTTTCACCCCGTATTTGGAACGGCTAACCCGGCGCTTCTCGACGCCGGCGGCGTCCAGGGTGCCGCGGACGATGTGGTAACGAACACCGGGAAGATCCTTAACGCGACCGCCGCGCACAAGAACAATTGAATGCTCCTGCAGGTTGTGGCCTTCATCCGGAATGTAAGCGATGATCTCGTACCCGTTGGTGAGCCGCACCTTGGCCACCTTCCGCATCGCGGAGTTAGGCTTCTTGGGTGTGCGGGTCATGACTTGGATGCAGACGCCCCGGCGAAAGGGCGCCACTTCCAGCGCGGGCGACTTCGACTTGCGCTTTAACTTGCTGCGGCCCTTTCGGACCAGTTGATTTATTGTCGGCATTTCAGCGTTGCGTCGTTTCCCGGACATCGGCGAAACGGAGCGCGGATAATATCAAGATGATGATTTGTTGCAACTAATATTTAAACTTTTTTTCATTGTCTCATCCGACCAGCGGATTATCCAATGCCAGCGCGGGTTCCGGCGCGGGTTCTTCTTCCAACAATTCGACCAGCGGACGGAGGGTCGCCTTGCGGTGGTAGTCGTAGCCCGTGCCCGCGGGGATGATGTGCCCCATGATCACGTTCTCCTTGAACCCGCGCAGGTAATCCACCTTGGCGAGCGTAGCCGCCTCGGTGAGCACCCGGGTCGTGTCCTGGAAGGACGCGGCACTCAGGAAGCTCTCGGTCTCCAGGGAGGCCTTGGTGATGCCCAGCAGCACCGGCTGCGCCTCGGCGGGCTTGCCACCCATCTTCTCGACGCGGGCGTTTTCCTCTTCGAAGGCGATCTTGTCGATCTGCTCGCCCCACAGGAAAGTGGTATCGGACGGTTCGGTGATGCGCACTTTGCGCAACATCTGCCGGACGATGGTCTCGATGTGCTTGTCGTTGATCGTCACACCTTGCAGGCGATAGACCTCCTGCACTTCGTTGACGAGATGCTCCTGCAGCTCCTGCGGCCCGCAAATGTCCAGGATTTCATGGGGATCGACGGGGCCTTCGGTCAATTGCTGGCCCTTCTTCACATAATCGCCCTTGAAGACGATGACGTGCTTGCCGATCGGGATCATGTGCTCTTCCTCCAGATTCGTGCCGGTGTTCTTGATGAGAATGCAACGCTTGCCGCGCACACTCGGACCGAAGTCCACCACGCCGTCGATCTTCGAGATTTCCGCCGCATCCTTGGGCCGGCGCGCTTCGAACAATTCCGCCACGCGCGGGAGACCGCCCGTGATGTCCTTGGTCTTGGATGTCTTGCGCGGAGTCTTGGCCATCAGGGTGCCCGCCACGATCTTGTCGCCGGCGTTGACCACGATGTGCGCGCCCGACGGAATCGGGTAGTTGGCCAGGGGTTCGCCCTTCTCGTCGGTGATGACGATCTGCGGATGCAAATCTTCCTTGTGTTCGATGATGACCATGGCTTCTTGCGCGGTCGTCTCGTCCACTTCCTGCTTCATCGTCACCCCTTCGATGATGTCGCTGAACTTCACCCGACCGGCCTTTTCCGACAAGATCGGGACGTTGTACGGATCCCATTGGACGAAGGCGTCACCTTTCTTCACACGGCCGTTATTCTTCACGGCGATGACCGAGCCGATGACCAGGTTGTGCGCTTCCAATTCGCGGCCATCGTCGCCGATGATCGAGATGGAGCCGTTCTTGTTCAGGACGATGTTGTTGCCGTCTTCCAATTCCACCAGGCGCAATTCGTTGTAACGGATCGTGCCCTCGTGCTTGGACTTGATTTGCGGCTGCTTAAACACCTGCGACGCCGTGCCACCGATGTGGAACGTGCGCATGGTCAACTGGGTGCCGGGTTCGCCGATCGACTGCGCGGCAATGATGCCCGTGGCTTCGCCGAGCTTGACGAGTCCGCCGGTGGCCAGGTTGCGGCCATAGCAGTAAACACAGACGCCGTGCTTGCTTTCGCAAGTGAGCACCGAGCGGATCTTGACGCGCTCAATGCCGGCGCCATCAATCTTCTTGGATTTGATCTCGTCAATCTCCTCATTGGCCTTCGCCAGCAATTCCTTGAGATTGTTCGGATTATAGATGTCGTCGCAGGAGAAGCGGCCCACGAGGCGTTCGCCCAACTTGACCACTTCGTCTTCCCCTTCGTAAATGGCCTGCACCCAGATGCCGTTGCTGGTGCCGCAGTCGGAATCGCGAATGATTACGTCCTGGGCCACATCGACGAGTTTGCGGGTCATGTAACCCGAATCCGCCGTCTTCAGCGCGGTGTCGGCGAGACCCTTGCGGGCGCCGTGGGTCGAGATGAAGTACTCGAGCACCGTCAATCCCTCGCGGAAGTTGGAGAGAATCGGTTTTTCAATGATGTCACCGGAAGGCTTGGCCATCAAACCGCGCACACCCGCCAACTGGCGGACTTGCTGGCGATTACCGCGCGCCCCGGAATCCACCATCAACGAAACCGGGTTGTATTCGGCTTTGCCCTGGTTCTTGTCCAGGGTGGTGAGCATGACGTTTGCGATCTGGTCGGTGCAATGCGTCCAGATGTCGATGATCTTGTTGTAGCGCTCGCCCGGGGTGATGACACCCTTGCGATACTGCTTCTCAACTTCACCGATCTGCTTCTGGGCGGCGGCGATTTCCTGATTCTTTTCCTTCGGGATGATCATGTCATCGATACCGATGGAAACGCCCGCGCGGGTGGCTTCGCGGAAACCAAGCTCCTTGAGCCGGTCCAGCGTGAGAACCGTCTTTTCCTTGCCGCAGATCTTGTAGCACTTCCAGATCAGGTCACCCAATTGGGACTTGCCCACGACCTTGTTCGGGAAGCCCATTTCGTCGGGCCAGATTTCGCTGAAAATGACGCGCCCGACCGTGGTCTCGATGACCTTCTTGTCGGCATCGCCGTATTCGGTCTTGGTGCCATAATCCGGGTTCGCCATGCGGATGCGCTCGTGCGTCCGGACCGCGTTGTCGGAATAGGCGTAAATGACTTCCCGCTTGGAACCGAAGAGCTTGATGGTGCCGGTCGGCGCCATGTTGGCCCGGGGTTCAGCAGTGACATAATAGCAGCCCAGGGTGATGTCCTGGGTGGGCGTGATGATGGGCTTGCCGCTGGACGGGCTGAAAATGTTGTTGGGCGCCAGCATCAACAGACGGGCTTCCATCTGGGCTTCCACGGAGAGGGGCACATGGACGGCCATCTGGTCACCGTCGAAGTCCGCGTTGTAGGCGGTGCAGACGAGGGGGTGAATCCGGATGGCTTCGCCTTCGATGAGAATCGGCTCAAAGGCCTGCACGGAAAGACGATGGAGGGTCGGCGCGCGGTTAAGCAACACCGAATGGCCCTTGGTGACTTCTTCGAGGATATCCCACACCTCGGTGGTCTGCCGTTCAATCATTTTCTTGGCGGAGCGCACCGTGTGCACATAGCCAAGTTCCTTGAGCCGGCGGATGATGAAGGGCTCGAACAGGACGAGCGCCATTTTCTTGGGCAACCCGCACTGGTTCAATTTCAGTTCCGGTCCGATGACGATGACGGAACGACCGGAGTAATCGACGCGCTTGCCGAGCAAGTTCTGGCGGAAGCGGCCGCTCTTGCCCTTCAGCATGTCGCTGAGGGATTTGAGGGAACGATTGCCGGCACCCGTGACCGCACGGCCATGGCGACCGTTGTCAAACAGAGCGTCCACGGCTTCCTGGAGCATCCGCTTCTCATTCCGGATGATGACTTCCGGGGTCTTGAGTTGGAGCAGGTTCTTCAACCGGTTGTTGCGGTTGATGACCCGGCGGTACAAATCGTTCAAGTCCGAGGTCGCGAACCGGCCGCCTTCCAGCGGAACGAGCGGACGCAGATCGGGCGGAATCACCGGCAGGACGGTCAGAATCATCCATTCGGGACGGCTCTTGGAGGTCTGCAGGCCCTGGAGCAGTTTGATCCGCTTGGCGATTTTCTTGCGGATTTGTTTGCTCTTGGTTTCGGTCATGCCGATCTGCAGGGCATCAATCTGCTTGGCCAGATCCACGCGCATCATGGCTTCGCGCACGGCTTCGGCGCCCATCTTGGCGACGAATGCATCCACACCGTAGGTCTCGCGATTTTCGCGGTATTCGTGCTCGCTCAAGAGCTGATGCTCTTTCAAGGGAGTCGAGCCCGGATCGATCACCATGTAATCTTCGTAATAGATGACGCGCTCGAGATTCCGGGCGGTCATATCCAAAACCAGGCCGATGCGGGCCGGCATGCACTTGAAAAACCAGATGTGGGAAACGGGCACCGCCAGTTCGATGTGCCCCATGCGCTCCCGACGCACCCGGGCCAGCGTAACTTCCACGCCGCAACGGTCGCAGACGACCCCGCGATGCTTGATGCGCTTATACTTGCCGCAGGAGCATTCCCAATCCTTCACAGGACCGAAAATGCGCTCGCAAAACAATCCGCCTTTTTCCGGCTTGAACGTGCGGTAATTAATCGTCTCGGGGTTCTTCACCTCCCCTTTCGACCAGGAACGGATGGATTCCGGCGACGCGACCGAAATCGCGACGTATTCCACCTGATTCACCTTGTCCAGACCGAGCAATTCGCGGGCGTTTTCTTTTTGGCTAATCATACGATTTTCAGTGGGGGCGGGCTGCCCCGCCCAAATAATTTCAGTTCGGTTCGTGGCTTAGACCGCGGCGAGTGTCTGCTTCTCGGCCGGCTGGTCGAGCGGGTTGGAGTAGCCCACTTTCACATCCAGGCCCAGCGATTGCATTTCCTTGACCAAGACGTTGAAGGATTCCGGCACGCCGGCTTCCAGGCTGTTGTCGCCCTTGACGATGCTCTCATAGATCCGCGTGCGCCCTTGCACATCATCGGATTTGACAGTGAGGAGTTCCTGCAGGGTGTAGGCCGCCCCGTAAGCCTCCATGGCCCAAACTTCCATTTCCCCGAACCGCTGGCCGCCATACTGGGCCTTGCCGCCCAAGGGTTGCTGGGTGACGAGCGAGTAGGGTCCCACGGCGCGGGCATGAATCTTGTCCGCCACCAAATGGCCCAGCTTCATCATGTAGATGTAACCTACGACGATTTCCTGATCGAAGGACTGGCCGGTGCGGCCGTCAATCAACCGGGTCTTGGCATGTTCCGGCAATCCGGCTTCCTTGAGGTAGCCGCGGATTTCCTTTTCCTTGATGCCGTCGAATACCGGGGTGGCAAACCGCAGGCCGAGCAGCTTGGCCGCCCAACCCAAATGGGTTTCCAACACCTGACCGACATTCATGCGCGAGGGCACGCCCAGCGGGTTCAGCACGATTTCGACCGGCGTTCCGTTGTCCAGGAACGGCATGTCTTCCTCGGGCACGATTTTGGCCACGACACCCTTGTTACCGTGACGACCGGCCATCTTGTCACCCACGGACAGCTTCCGTTTGGAGGCGATGTAAACCTTGACCGATTTGATGATGCCGGTGTCCACACCGTCACCCGATTCGGCCCGTTCCAGTTCCTCGTCGTACTGCATCTGGAGATCATCGAACTTCTTTTTGAAGCTGCCGATGATTTCATTGATCTTGTTGCGGATGGGGGACGGATCAATTTCGATGCGATCGTACACCGTGGCCAGTTTCCGCAACAGGGTCTTGGTGATTTTGCGGTTCGCCGGGATGATGATCTCACCGGTCTCGGAATTCACGACATCCAAGGGGATCTTTTCACCCAGCAGGATGTTGCTCAAAGCCTCGGTCAATTGCTCGCGCAATTCCTCGGTCTTCTTCTTGAAGTCTTCCTCGACTTCCTTGGAATGCCGCTTCTCTTCCGTTGCCACGACCCGGGTATTGGGATCAGCATCCTTCTTGGCCGAGACCTTCACGTCCATGACAATGCCGTAGGTACCCGAGGGCACTTTGAGCGAGGTGTCCTTAACATCCGCGGCTTTTTCACCGAAGATGGCGCGCAAGAGGCGCTCTTCCGGAGCCAGCTCGGTTTCGCTCTTCGGCGTGATTTTGCCGACCAGAATGTCGCCGGGTTTCACTTCGGCACCGACGCGAATAACGCCGTCCGGCCCAAGGTTCTTCAACGCTTCATCGCCCAAGTTGGGGATGTCGCGGGTGATTTCTTCCGGCCCGAGTTTGGTGTCGCGGGCGCCCACTTCGAATTCATCAATGTGAATCGAGGTGAAGATGTCTTCCTTGACGATCTTCTCGCTGATCAGGATGGCGTCTTCGAAGTTATAACCGTTCCACGGCATGAACGCGCAGAGCACATTGCGCCCGAGCGCGAGTTCCCCACCCTGGGTGCAGGGACCGTCGGCGATCACTTGACCTTTTTTGATGGTCTCGCCCTTGCTCACCAGGATCTTCTGGTTGATGCAGGTGGCGGCGTTGGAACGCATGAATTTGCGGATGGGATAAACGAACACGCCGTTGTCCGGGCTGTTCTTGATCCGCTTCTTGGTCTCCGGGAGCTTCCCATCGGGAGTGATGATCACCTGGCTGCCGAGGACGGATGCCACTTTGCCGGCATCTTCCGCGACAATGACGGCGCGGGAATCCCGGGCCACCCGGTCTTCCAAACCGGTCGCCACAAGCGGAGCTTCGGTCACCAGCAAAGGCACGGCCTGGCGTTGCATGTTGGAACCCATCAAAGCGCGGTTCGCATCATCATGCTCCAGGAACGGAATCAGGCTGGCGGCCACCGAAACCAACTGTTTCGGGGAAACGTCCATGTAATCCACGCGGGCGGGTTCGACGTCGATGAAGTCGCCCTTGCCACGGCACATGACCTTCTCGGTGAGAAAACGGCCCTTGTCATCAATCGCCGCATTAGCCTGAGCAATGACGAAGGTTTCTTCCCGGTCGGCGGTCAGATAATCAATATGGTTGGTCACCCGACCGCTCTCCACCTTGCGGTAGGGAGTTTCGAGGAAACCGAAGTCGTTAATCCGCGCAAAGGTCGCCAGGGACGCAATCAAACCGATGTTGGGACCTTCGGGGGTCTCCACCGGGCAAATGCGGCCGTAATGGGACGGATGCACGTCGCGAACTTCAAATCCGGCGCGATCACGGGACAAACCGCCAGGCCCGAGGGCCGACAACCGGCGCTTGTGCGTCAATTCCGCCAGCGGGTTGATTTGATCCATGAACTGCGAGAGCTGGCTCCGGCCAAAGAAGTCGCGAATCACGGCCGAGAGGGCCTTGGGATTGATCAGCTTCTGGGGCGCCATGCTTTCCATGCCCTGATCGAACAGGGTCATGCGTTCCTTGACCAAGCGCTCCGTGCGGGCCAGACCGACGCGGCACTGATTGGCGAGCAATTCGCCCACGGTACGAACACGGCGACTACCCAAATGATCGATATCGTCCAGGCTGCCTTCGCCCTTTTTGAGACGCAGGAGGTATTTCGTGGCGGCCACGAGATCTTCCTTGGTCAGGATCCGGGAGTCACCTCCCTTGATGCCCAACTTTTGGTTGATCTTGTAGCGGCCCACGCGACCGAGGTCATAACGCTTGGGATCGAAAAACAACCGTTTGATCAGCGCGCGCGCGTTGGCTGCCGTCGGCGGATCCCCGGGACGAAGGCGGCGATAAATATCCTTGAGCGCCTCTTCTTCGTTTTTGGCCGGATCCTTCTTCATGCACTTGATCACGATGCCGTCGTCGGCCGTCGTATCCACCACTCGAATTTTGGTGACGCCCACATCGAGAATCTGCTTCACGACCGCCTTGGACAGCGGTTCAAAGGCACGGGCCACCACGATGCCCTTGTCGGCATCCAGGGCATCTTCAATCAGAACCTTGTTCTGGAGGTCTTCCAGCTTGTCGGCATCCTTGATGTTGAGTTCTTCGATTTCGTAGAACAACTTCAGAATGTCGGCATCCGAACCGTAACCCAAGGCCCGGAAGAAAGTGGTGGTCAGGAACTTGCGGCGGCGTTTTTTGCGATCCAGATAAACATAAAGCAGGTCGCTGGTATCGAATTGGGCCTCGTACCAGGAACCACGGTCCGGAATGATCCGGAACGAATGGAGCATTTTGCCATTGGGATGTTGCGCGGCCTCAAAGGCGAGACCAGGTGAACGGTGCAACTGGCTGACGATGACGCGTTCCGCGCCATTGATGACAAAAGTACCCTGCGGGGTCATCAGGGGCAGTTCGCCCATGAACACCTTTTCCTCTTTGGCGCCCTTCTCCTCCTTCAGCATGAAGGTGACGTAAAGCGGCGCGCCAAAAGTGAGGCCTTCGCGCAGGCATTCCAGCCAGTCGAGCTTGGGATCGCCAATTTCGTAGCTGTGGAAATCCAGCACACACTTGCCATCATAACTCTCGATGGGAAAGACCTCAGTGAAGACGGCCTGGAGACCCAGGTTTTTCCGTTTGGACTGGGCGACATCGGCCTGCAGAAATTCCCGGTACGAGTTGGTCTGCAACTCGATCAGGTTCGGCGGGGCGATGACTTCTTTGATCTTCCCGAAATTGATGCGTTCACTCACTCGCGATGGCATTTGGACCTTTGATTAATTGGCCTGGCAACAACGCCCGACCCTTAGTTCACAATAAACGACACGAGGCAAGCACCCTGCGTTCAACAGGAAACTTGCCGGACAAAAACCGCTGCAGGCAGTTCTGATATTAAAACGAGTCTAATCTGCTTCTTTCGCACCAGTTTGCAAGTGACCGCCCAACCGGCGAGGCAGGAAAGCCGGGGGCGGCAGGATTGCTCCCGCCGCCCCCGGCTGAAATCCCGCTTACTTGACTTCGACTTTGGCGCCAGCTTCTTCCAGCTTCTTCTTGGCGGCATCGGCGTCCGCTTTCGGAGCACCTTCGAGCACCGGCTTCGGCGCGCCCTCGACAAGGGCTTTCGCTTCGGCCAGACCCAGTCCGGCTTTGATTTCGCGCACCGCTTTGATGACGGAAATCTTCTTGTCGGCAGGAGCCGAGACGAGAATGACGTCAAACGCGGTTTTCGCTTCGACCGGAGCGGCGGCAGCGGCGCCAGCGGCACCACCGGCAGCGGCGGCGGCAACAGGAGCGGCGGCGGTCACGCCCCACGCGGCTTCCAATTGCTTCACCAGCTCTGCGGCTTCGATCACGGTCAACTTGCTCAATGTTTCTACGATAGGTCCTAATTCGGCCATGTTACCTTTCAGTTTCGTCGCCATCCGCGGCCGCGGATGGATTAAGCTTCCGGCCTGTGTGCCGACGATTTACTCTTGTTTTTGTTGGTTCTTCACCCCCGCTGGTCTAAAGCGGGGACGAAATTGCCCGGCGCAGTCCGCTCAAGCAGGCTGCGCCGGTTCAAATCATTCGCCCTTGTCGACGCGCGCCTGGATCGTCCGCACCAATTGACCCGCCGGGGTATTGATGATAGCCGCGAGACGGGTTGCCGGTGTGTTGAGCAAACCGAGCAACTTGCCGCGGAGGACTTCCAGCGGAGGCAAATCAGCCAGGGCAATGAGGTCAGACGGCGAAAGCCGGTTGTTATTCAAAAAGCCGAAGTGGATTTTCAGCTTGTCAAATTCCGCGTTGAAGTTCTTCACCACCTTGGCGGCGGAAGAGACATCGCGTTGGCCAGTGACGACTGCCACCTGACCGACCAATGAACCGTTCAGATCAGCAACCCCGGCTTCTTTGGCCGCGAGGCGGAAAATACTGTTTTTGACAACGTGGATTTCAGCGCCCGCCTTTAGGAGGCGTTTGCGCAGTTCCGTGATCGGGCCGACTTTCAGGCCCTGATAATTCACCACAATAAAGAAGGGTGAAGCATTGAGCCGGGCGGCGTATTCCTTCGTGAGAGCTAATTTTTCAGCGCGCATGGTATCTGGATATTGGGATTAGGCGGTCGTCGCCAGGAATTCGCGCAATTCGATGCGCACGGGAGGACTCATCGTAGCTGACAAGGTGCAGCTCTGCATATAAGAGCCCTTCACACTGGCGGGGCGGGCTTTGACCACGGCTTCAATGACGGCCCGGGTGTTTTCGCTCAATTGAACCGCCGTAAAGGAAGCTTTTCCAACCGGAACATGAACGTTGCCAGCCTTGTCGAGTTTGAACTCAACGCGTCCGGCCTTGACCTCGCGAATCGCTTTCGCGGTGTCTTCGGTCACGGTCCCAGTCTTGGGGTTGGGCATCAAACCACGGGGCCCCAGCACTTTACCAAGTTTGCGGACTTCCACCATCGCGTCCGGCGTTGCGATCGCGACATCGAAATCCGACCAGCCTTCAACGCACTTCTTGATCAAATCATCATAGCCAACGTATTCCGCACCGGCGGCCCGGGCGGCATCAGCAGCGGCGCCATTTTTGGCAAAAACCAAGACCTTGACGGTTTTACCACTGCCGTGGGGCAGCGGAACCGTGCCACGGACCATCTGGTCCGATTGCTTGGGATCAACCCCCAATTTAAACGCCACCTCTACGGTTTCGTTAAATTTGGCTTTGGGGAACTTGGCGAGCAGTTCAACTGCGGCCTTGAGCGGGTAGTGCTGACCAACTTTGACCAGTTCCAGCGCTTTGCGGTATCTTTTGCTTGGTTTCGAGGGCATGTATTATTTGCGGTGCAAACGAGCTTTGGGCTCTCCCGCTTTGGCGTTATTGGTTAACCGACGACGTCAATGCCCATGCTGCGGGCAGTGCCGGCGACAACCCGGAAGCCGGCTTCTTCCGAAGCCGAATTCAGATCTTTGCTCTTCATCTTGACGATATCCAGCACCTGCTTACGGGTGACCTTGCCAACTTTGTCCTTGTTGGGGGTCTTGGAACCGGAGGTGATTCCGGCGGCCTTCTTGAGGAGGACGGAAGCCGGCGGGGACTTGGTGATGAAGGTGAAGGACTTATCCTGATAAACAGTGATGACCACGGGGATCACCAGACCGGCATCGGCTTTGGTGGCCGCATTGAATTCCTTGCAAAACGCCATGATGTTGACACCGTGCTGACCGAGCGCGGGACCAACGGGCGGGGCGGGGTTCGCCTGGCCGGCAGGAATCTGCAACTTGATGGAACCTGTAATCTTCTTTGCCATAAAATCTCAATTAAGCTTTCTCAACCTGCCAATATTCCAGCTCGACTGGCGTATTCCGTCCAAAAATGTTGACCGTCACTTTCAACTTGCCGCGATCCGGCTCGATTTCCTCGATCACCCCGCTGAAATTCAGGAAAGGACCATTGTTGATCTTGATCGTTTCGCCCACTTCGAAGTTGACCTTGGGTTTTTCCCGGTCTTCGGAGTCGGAAATCTGGGCCTTGATGGCTTCCACTTCATCGGCCGGAGTGGGGGTGGGCGGTTCGCCACCCACAAAACCAATCACGCCCGGGGTTTCTTTGATGAAATACCAGGGACGTTCGATAATCCGCTTGTTCTCATCCAGCAAAGCCATTTGAACGAAGACGTAACCGGGCCAAAGCTTGCGCGTGGACACGGTTTTTTTCTGGTTGCGGACTTCCACAACCTTTTCCATGGGCACCAACACTTCCTGAACGTACTCGGACATTTCTTCCGGTTTCAGGCGCTTCTCAATGCTCTCCTTAACCTTCTGTTCCTGCCCGGAGAGGGTGTGGATGACAAACCATTGGCTTTGCATGTTAAGGCTTTTAAATTACGTGATGCGGCGGAGGATGAAATGGAAGACCACATCCACCACGATCGTGAACAAGCCGAGGAGGAAAATGGACATGAGAACCACGATGGTGGAGCCTTTCAGCTCCGGCCAGGTGGGCCAGGTGCATTTCCGCAACTCTTCCCGGGTTTCCCGCACGTAATCCGAAAAACGTAGCAACTGGCCGGTCCGCCACAAATAGGCGAACGCAACCACCACCAGCGCCATCAATATGATATTCGTTACATTCACAATAATTCACTTTGGCGGAGGGGGAGGGATTCGAACCCCCGAAGGCTGTTTAGGCCTTAACGGTTTTCAAGACCGCCGCAATCGACCACTCTGCCACCCCTCCTGAAAAGTAAGGGTTTGGCAGGGCGGGAGGGACTCGAACCCCCAACCGACGGTTTTGGAGACCGCTACTCTACCAATTGAGCTACCGCCCTACTGCAAACGATCAGGCCGTTAAGACTTCGCTGACACGACCCGCACCAATCGTCCGGCCACCTTCACGGATGGCGAAACGCTGGCCTTTTTCCATGGCCACCGGCGCGATCAAGGTCACGTCAACCGAGACATTATCACCCGGCATCACCATTTCCACGCCCGTGGGCAGGGTCACATCACCCGTCACATCGCTGGTGCGGAAATAGAATTGCGGACGATACTTGTTGAAGAAAGGAGTATGACGGCCACCCTCTTCCTTCGAAAGCACGTAAACTTCGGCCTTGAACTTCGTGTGCGCCTTGATGGATCCGGGCTTCGCCAGGACCATTCCGCGCTCGACTTCTTCCTTCTTGGTGCCGCGGAGCAGCACACCGACGTTATCGCCAGCGCTGGCTTTATCCAAGAGCTTGCGGAACATTTCGATGTCGGTCGCCGTGGTCTTGCGGGTGTCCGTCAGACCAATGATTTCAACTTCCGAATTGCGGTTCAACTCACCACGTTCCACACGGCCAGTCACCACAGTGCCACGACCTTCAATGTTGAAGACGTCTTCGATGCACATGAGGAAAGGCTTGTCGATTTCGCGCGTCGGCAGGGGGATATAGGAATCCACGGCGGCGAGCAAATCAGCGATCGCCTTTTCGCCTTCCGGCTTGGCGGCGAGGGCGGCGGTCGCACTGCCACGGACCACGGGGGCGGTGTCGCCCGGGAAACCGTATTTCGTCAGCAAATCGCGGATTTCCATTTCGACGAGGTCGAGCAACTCGGAGTCGTCCACGAGGTCAACCTTGTTTAGGAACACCACGATGGCAGGAACACCGACCTGGCGAGCCAAGAGGATGTGCTCACGGGTCTGAGGCATGGGGCCGTCCGCCGCGCTGACCACCAGGATCGCGCCGTCCATTTGGGCGGCACCGGTGATCATGTTCTTGACGTAGTCGGCATGGCCGGGGCAGTCAACGTGCGCATAATGACGGAGCGGGCTCTCGTATTCCACGTGGGAAACCGCGATGGTGACCGTCTTGGTCTCATCACGAACGGTACCACCCTTGGTGATATCCGCGTAGGAGATAGCCGGAGCCAGACCCTTGCGGTGCTGGACTTCGACGATGGCGGCGGTGAGCGTGGACTTGCCGTGGTCAACGTGGCCGATGGTGCCGACGTTCACATGCGGTTTGGTTCTTTGAAAATTTTCTTTTGCCATTACTCGATCTCCTGAATTTGTTTATGTTCGTTCGTCGCTGCGTTTACTTTGATTATTTACTGCGCACTCAAATAAAACTGGAGCCCATGATCAGGTTCGAACTGATGACCTCGTCCTTACCAAGGACGTGCTCTGCCAACTGAGCTACATGGGCATGGCTCATAGACCACTGATTACCTGCTACCGGCCATTCCGACACGCTAAAAGCGACAAAAACCCTAGCCCCTGGGATTTTCTCAAAAACTTCAGGGGCTGACGATTTTTCAGTCTGCTATGCTCTACGGCCCAATGACTACTTAGGAAAATAATTTGGGCGTGACGGGATGTCAAACAGTTTTCGTAATTTTTTTGTCATTATTTCATCCGGCCGATTTGGACACTTTTTTGGGTTTGCGCCACTCGGTTTTGGGCGGTTCCGGCAGGCCCTGCGCCCGCAAGGCGGTGCGGAAATGCATTTTGGCGACGGAGGTGAGTTTTTCCGCGCCGAATTTGGCATAGAACTGCGCCGCCACCCGATCCACTTCAGCCGAAGCCCCTTTCGGAAAAGTCATTTCGTAATCCCGTCCCAAGGCCGCGAGCCGGGTGACAAATTCATGCCGAGCCAAAATGGAAGCCGCCGCCACCGCGATATCTTCCTCTGCCTTATGCCTTTGCACCAACTCGATCGCCCGTCCCTCGCGCATGAGCGCCTGGGCCACCGTTTCCTTGTTCGCGGCGAATTGATCGCTGATCGCGCGCACCGGCGGGGGATTCATCTGGGTTTTTTGGCCCATCAAGTTTTCAATCACCCGCGCATGTCCCCATGCCAGTAACGTGTTAACGCTGTGCATCTTGGCATATAATCGATTGTACGCCAGATTGCCAATTGGCACCACGGAAGTGACGCAACCCGGGGTTTTGCGGATCAATTCGGCAAGTTCCCGGATTCGTTTGTCACTGGAAATGTTCTTCGAATCCCGGATTCCGGCATCCTGCCAGGCGTGAATGACTTTTTCGTTCACATACACACCCGCCACGCATAACGGACCAAAAAAATCGCCCTTGCCGCTTTCATCCACACCGAGGCGGGGTGCCAGCAATTCCGGATTGAGCACCGCCTCATAGCCTAATCGGGCTTCCTGCAGAATTTGGGGTTCCAGCACGAATTCGAGGAATTCGGCGGTCCCCTTCCCTTGCAACACCAATTTTCCGCTCGCGTAGAACACCGCATTCAAATCCTTGCGCGCGCCGGCATACCGGGCGTAGGGCACGGTGCGGAATTCAAAATCATGCGCGCGCAAATAGGCCTCCAAGCTGGCCGCCTGGGCGTCATTCAATTTGCAGGTGTAACTCGTCAACGGTTTCACTTGATGCTTGAAGCTTAGGGGTTTGCCCGCAAATCCGCAACTGCGAGGGCAAACAGTGAGCCTTCAGTCGGTTTCAGCGATTCGATGGTGGCAACCTCGTTCGGGACCAGCGAGCCGAAACCCTCCAGTTTCGAATTGCAAAATTATTTGCTGGTTGCCTGGGCATACCCCAATATCACAATCCATGGGTCTGGATGTTTATGTAGGCTCTTTGACACGTTACTATAGTGGCGATTGGGAAACTGTAGTGGCACGGGCAGCACGCGAACAAGGCATGGGATTCGAGGTCATCCGCAGCAATCCTGACCCACCTGACAAAATAATTGACCCCGCGGTGATTTCGCAGGCCGTTGATGCTTGGCGAAATTCGTTGGAGACAGGCCTCGGCTCAGCCTTGCCAGGGGGACTTTCTTGGGATGAACGGGCACAAGCGGATTATTTTACGGACAAACCGGATTGGGTGGGTTACGCAGGCCTCGTCCTGCTCGCGGCACACACTGCTTTGCCGGAGTATCCCCGACCAAAGCGGGCGACAGCACATTTTGACAGGGATGCGGCATATCAAAGCTTGGCGGCTCAGGAATTTCGCTGCCGATTCTTCCAAATCTTCGGAGTGGAGGTGTGGCTTCCTTGCTCTTTTCCGTTTACTTTTATCGCTGCTGACCCCACCGGTAGCGAGATTCAATTCGGTTCCTCAGTCACTCTGCTCGAACAGTTGCGCCAACTCAACACTGAGACCTACGGAGCGGACGCTGAGACGTTGGCAAGATGGAAATTTGATGGCGCCGGACCTGAAGACCCATTTGAAGAATCGGCACAATTTGGATTGGCAAACTTTCTGCACCATGCCCAGCTTTCAGTGGAGCATCAGCTGCCGATGAAACTGGATTACTGACGAATGACCGTGCCGCCCATCTTGCGGGATTTCGAATTTCCAAAAACCGAAGGAATACGAAAGACAACAGCTTTCAGGTCTTCCTCGAAAGTCGATCGCTTCCTGATCCGATTGCTCGGCGTGCGATTATTTTTTGGTTTTCACGTCCTAATCCCCCTGCAATGAATCCGGTTTGGCAAATTCTTGAGTGAAACAATCAAAAACAGCCGCCGAAAAGATCTCGACCATCGCAAAAGCGCTGCTGGAGTGGTTTTCCGCTCACGCCCGGGATCTGCCCTGGCGCAGAACCGCGGACCCGTACGCGGTCTGGGTGTCAGAGATTATGCTGCAACAAACCCAGGTCAAGACGGTGATCCCTTACTGGGTGCGTTGGATGCGTCAATTGCCCACCCTCGAACACCTCGCCCAGGCGGAATCGGAAACCCTGCACAAACTCTGGGAGGGGCTTGGCTATTACTCGCGGGTACGTAATCTGCAAAAAGCCGCCATTCTGATCCAGCGCGACCACCGGGGTGTCTTTCCCCACGACTTTGCGGCCATGCTGGAACTTCCTGGGATCGGCCGTTACACCGCCGGGGCAATCGCCAGTATCGCCTTCAATGAACCCCGCCCCATTTTGGACGGCAACGTGATTCGGGTGCTGACCCGACAGTTTGGCATTGGTGAAAATCCCCGCGACCGCGCCGCGAATGACCGACTGTGGGGACTGGCGACCGAACTGGTGACCGCGGCCGCCCGTACCTCACTGGAGATCGCCCCGCGCGCCGCCTCCAGTTTTAACCAATCGCTCATGGAATTGGGCGCCCTGGTTTGCACTCCCAAACAACCGCAGTGCGGCGTTTGTCCTGTGCGTGAGGATTGCGTGGCCCGACGGGAGGACCGGGTGGCGGAATTACCCAATCTGCCCGCCCGCGCTCAGGTGACCGCCCGGCATTTTGTGGCCTTTGCGCTTGAGCACCAGGGGCGTTATTTGGTTCGGCAACGCCCGGCAGACGTGGTGAATGCCCAACTCTGGGAGTTTCCCAATGCCGAGTTTGTCATTACCAGCCGCCCTCCGACCTCCGCCGCCGCGACACGAGCGGTTTTTGGCGTGGATTTGCCCGCCGCCCAACGGCTCTGCACGATCAAACACTCCATCACCCGGTTCCGGATGACGCTGGAGGCCTACCAAATCAATTTGACTTCCCCTGCCCCACCCGGTTTCGCCGGCGAATGGCACAACCTTGCCGAGTTGGACGAACTCCCCTTTCCCGGTGCGCATCGAAAGATTTATGCGGCCCTTTGTCAGGCCAAACTCAAAGCCCCAGCCCGGCGACCAAAGACGCCAAATCGGGCATCGCGAAATCCGGCGGGACCTCGCTCGCGGAAACCGGCGAAAGACTGATGGTGGCTTGGTTCTGCCGCGGCACCCAGACCGTCGTCAGCCCCAGCGCCCGGGCCGGGGTGATGTCATGGAACCGGCTTTCCGCCACATGCAGAATGTTGGCTGGCGCAATCCCCGCCCGGCGGATCAACGCCGCGAAATTCCGCGCCGCCGGCTTGTAGGATCCCAGTTGCTGCGCGGTGAGGACAAAATCAAACTCCACCCCGAGCTGCTTCGCGGTACCGGAGAACAGGTCATCATCGATGTTCGATAAAATGGCGAGGGGATAACGGTACCGCAGTTTCTGAAGCGCCATGACGGTATCCGAAAACGGCCGCCATTGCGGCAGCGAATCCGGGAGACAATCCAGTTCCTCCGGCGTGGGGACAAAACCCACCAACGCGGCCAGACGGCGCGTGACCTCCCGCAGAACCTCGCGATAAATCCGGTAGGGCTCGCGCTGGATCGCCGACTCCAAGGCGGCATACTGCGCCAGAATTTCCCGCTCCTCCCAGTCGCATCCGTGCCCCCGCAAAATCGGCTGCCAGGCCCCCAAAATCCCCGCCTCCCAATCAATCAAAGTCCCGTAACAATCAAAGGAGACCAACTGGTATCGCGCGGGATCTAAGCGCAGCGGGGCAATTTTGCCGTCCAACAGCCCAAAATCACCGCCACTCACCGTTTCGGGGCGAATTCCTTGAGAAACGCCATGACTTTGACCGGGCTGTGGTGATCCCCCTCCTCCAGCGCGTCGGTGTTCTGGGTCTTCACATGCTTGCCGTCCGCGTCCAGCACCACCAAGGAAGGCAGTCCCAGTTTCTCGGCATTATACTTTTCCACCATGGCGTGGTTGTGCGTTTTGTCCACATCCACCAAAATCAGGACGTAATCGCGCTTTAACTCGGCCGCGACGGTTTCATCGCTTTTGAATAAACCGTGGAGGCGGTGGCACCAGATGCACCAATTCGCGCCGAATTGGATCAGGACCCGCTTGCCCTCCTTTTTCGCCTGAGCCAGTGCGGCAACGACCTGCTTTTCGCCGTCCATGGCGGGGTCATAAATGGCCGGCCGGGTGCCCTTCGCATCATCGGCCGGGCAGTTGTCGGGACTGACCACCAGCGCGAGTAAACCCACCCCCAGTAGCAACAAAACCCGGTTGAGCAAAGTTGATTTCGTCATGCTCGCAAAGTAGCACAATCGCCCCTGCCCGCCACCAAAATCGAATCCCGGTTCGCCCAATCCAACTTGCCCTGCGACTGCGCCGATGACAGGATGCGTTGATCAACTGATGAATCATCGCCACCCCATTCGCGGGATCGTTGCGAAGCCATGGGCCATCGCTTGCACCTGGCTGTGGTTGGCCGCGTTTCCCGAACTGCTGGCGGCGCAGGGGCAAGTTGCTGACTCCGGCCCCCCACCGCCGGATCCACCCCGCTGGGCGGATTTTGTCGAAACCGATTTCCCTTTTTTCTCTTCCGTTCTGGATGCCCGCAATACGGGTCCGGGCTGGCCCGCTCATAACCTGACGCCACGCGGCCTCATATTGAACCTGGGCCAGGATTGCTGGGCGTGCTTCGATACGGACCTCCTCCGTGTGGCGATGATCTGGTCAGGACCGGGAATTACTCCCGTTTCAATGGCGCAGATCTCTTATCATGATCCCGGAGCAAAGGCCCCTGAAGGCCAGGAAAAACTGCCCCGGATCTCCGGAACTCCCTGGCTGGCGAACGGGATTTATCCGGGTTGGCAAACCGGGACAAACGCGGTTCTGGAGGACCCGCGCCCGCCCACTCCAGACCCCAGCGAGGTCGGCCGGGGACCCTTGGACCCAAAAAACGGGAGGTTCCGCTCCATCAGGCCCGCCATGTCCGGAGCCGTGCTGGAATATGAGGTCGCGGGAGTTTTGGTCCAGGAACAAATGACCGCCTCCCGCCAGAACGGCCAACTCCTGGTGAGCCGGAGCTTCAAAATGGCACCCCGGCCCCAACCGTTGACGCTGGTCCTTGGCCAACGCCCCCCGGGTGCTGGCAATCCACTAGCCATCACCGTGGCGGCCGATTCGCGATCCAACCAAGCCGCCATCGAACTTCGGACCGACGCAACCGGCCTGACGGTTGCCCAAATCCGGGCTTCGCCGAACGCCATCGCGTTCACGGTGACCATTGGTGGCCAAACCGCCGGCCATCAACCCAGGCTAAAACCTATCCCTTCCCCTGCCCCAGCCGCGCGTTGGCCTCAGACCGTCACCACCCGAGGCACGCTCTCAACCAATCTGGGAGCCTTTGTCGTGGACAATTTATCCCTGCCCCTGGCCAATCCCTGGCGGCGAAACATCCGGCTGGCGGATATCGCCTTTCTCCCGGATGGCCGCGCCGCGCTGGTCACATTTGATGGTGATGTTTGGCTGGTTTCCGGACTGGTGGGAGATCTGTCGGCGGTGACCTGGCGGAGGTTCACCTCGGGCTTCCATGAACCATTGGGCATCGCCACCCGCGGAGGTGATTTGTTTGTTTTCGACCGTAATGGCCTGTGGCGCTTACCCCATCCGGGTCAAACCGGAGAAGCCGAGGTTCACGAGCTTTTCTCCGACGCCTTTGCCCAAACCGCGGAAACGCGGGAATTTGCCAGCGGCCTGCGCGTGGCTCCCGATGGGTCATTCGTCCTGGCCAAAGGTGGCCAACAGTCCGCCACCACCGGCCGGCATAATGGCACCATCCTCCGGGTCGCGGCGAATGGCCAGTCGGTTCAAGTGCTGGGTTGGGGACTGCGCCAACCGTTTATTGGGGTTGATCCGGTCACCGGCATGGTGACCGCCAGCGATCAGGAGGGCAATTATGTCCCCGCCACCCCGATCCACATCATTCGCGATGGGCAATTCTACGGTTTCCTCTCCAGCCGCATGCCCAAAGAGCAATACCCCGCCCCCATTGCGGAACCTCTGACCTGGATTCCGCATACCATCAATGCGTCGGCCGCCAGCCAGGTCTGGCTCAACAACGCCCGCATGGGACCACTAAACGGTGCCTGCCTGGCGATCGGTTATTTCCGCCCCGAGCTCTTCCTCGTGCTGCTCAACGAACGCTCCCCGCACCCGCAAGCCGCGGTCGTCAGCCTCACCACGGATCTGCCGTTCGCCCCTTTGAATGGTGCGGTCAATCCAGTGGATGGCCAACTCTACCTGACCGGATTTCAAATCTGGGGCACCGTAGCCCCCCAGATCAGCGGCCTGGCCCGCGTGCGTTATACGGGGAGTCCGTCCCCATTGCCACGCGTCGTGGCCCCATTTGCGCAGGGAATTCTGCTTAAATTCGATGAACCGCTGGCGCCCGCAGTGGCCACCAATCCCGTCAATTACTCCGTGGAACGATGGAATTATCGCCGCTCGGCGGCCTATGGTTCCCCCCACTTGCTGCGGGATGGCCATCCGGGCCAGGAGACCATGCTCCCGACCAGCGCCTACCTTTCCGCGGATGGTCGCGCCGTCTTTCTTGGGCTGCCGGACATGCATACCGTGATGCAAATGCGCGTCGGTTGGGCGGTGACTGCGCAGAATGGCAACCGCCTCGAGCAGGATGCCTACCTCACCGTCCATGAACTTTCCCAATTCAATCCCACGGCGGAAGGTTTTCCGCCTTTGACCATCGACCTGACGCCCCGCCGGTCCACGACCACTATTGCGGCCACCCCGGTCACTGTCGATGAAGGCCGGCGCCTGGCCAACCTGCTGGGTTGTTTCGCGTGCCATTCCACCGATGGCACCCTGGCCGGTAAGGTGGGTCCCACGTGGAAAGGTCTTTCAGGGAGCAAGGTACCGCTGAAAGACGGCCGGCAAGTGGTGGCCGATGAAGCTTACTTGCGCGAATCCATCCGGGAACCGCAGGCCAAAATAGTGCGCGGTTTTGACAAATCCGACGCCGGCATGCCCAGTTATCAAGGCGTGATTACTGATGACCAAATCGAAGCGCTGGTCCTTTATCTGAAAAGCCTCCAGTGACTGCCAGTGGGAATGGGCCGGGATCAATTCAATGCCAGCCCAGCAACCGGCCACCCTGATACGTCAGGAAGGCCAAACCCCAGGCGAGGGCGCCCATGTAAAACCACTGGAACAGCGGCCATTTCCAGGAATTGGTTTCGCGGCGCACCACCGCCACCGTGCTCACACATTGGAGGGCAAAAACATAGAACACCATCAGAGTGATACCGGTCAGCGCGGTGTAAATCGGGGTGCCGTCCGGACGGGTTTGCTGCGCCAGAATAACCTCCAGTTTGGGGCGGACGGTCTCGGAATCCTCCGCCTCGCCGAGATTATAAACGGTGGCCATGGTGCTGACGAACACCTCCCGGGCCGCGAAGGAGGAAACAATGCCAATGCCCATTTTCCAATCAAATCCCAACGGAGCAATGACGGGCTCAATCAGGCGTCCCAACCGGCCCGCAAAACTGTTACGGAGGCGCAAGCCGCTCTGCTCCTTCTCGAGGACGGCCAACTGGAGCGCGACCGAACCCGCCGCATTCGTGGTCGTTTCCACACTCCCGGACGCGGGCACCGCCGCCAGTAACGCGGCCTTTTCCGCAGCAAAGCGTTGTTCATTTCCAGCGCTGTGGGGGTAGGTGGCCAGAAACCAGAGCAGGATATTGATGCCCATGATCACGGTGCCCGCGCGGCGGAGAAACAGCCGGGAGCGGTCCCACATGTGCCGCAGCACGATGCGGAACAACGGGCGCTTATAGGGCGGCAACTCCATGATCAACATTGGGGGCTCACCCTTCAAGAGGGTGCGCTTGAACAGCCAGGCCATGAGCAGCGCCACCACGATTCCCAGCAGGTACATTGCCAGCATCGTGAGCGTATCCAGACCCAGAAATCCCAGGAGCCGGCGATGGGGAATGCAAGCCCCGATCAGCACTGCATACACCGGCAGGCGCGCGGAGCAACTCATCAGCGGCGCGACCAGGATGGTGACGAGCCGGTCTTTGGGACTCTCGATGGTTCGCGTCGCCATGATGCCGGGAATCGCGCAGGCGAAGGAACTCAGCATGGGAATGAAACTCTTGCCATGCAGCCCCACCTTGCTCATCAAACGGTCCATCAAAAAGGCCGCGCGCGCCATGTAACCGGTGTCCTCCAAAAGGCCGATGAAAAAGAAAAGCAGCAGGATTTGCGGGAGAAACTGCACCACCGCCCCCACCCCGGCCACCACGCCGTGGACGAGCAGGCTGTTCAACTCCCCGGGCGGCAGCAGGTGAGCCACGTGTTCTCCGAGCCAGCCCACGAAGCCTTTGATCCCATCCATGGGCAGTTGGGCGAAGCTGAAGATGCTCTGGAACATCAGGCCCATGATGGCCACGAAAATCACGGTGCCCCAGACCTTGTGGGTCAAAACGCGATCCAGTTTGTCGCTGAAAGTCTCGCGCAGGTGGTCGGTGGTGGTGGCCACCGCCTCCTGGATCTCCATCACGCTGGTATAGCGGGATTCAATTGGCACGGTGCGC
This sequence comes from uncultured Pedosphaera sp., assembly GCA_903918755.1. Lineage (GTDB taxonomy): Bacteria > Verrucomicrobiota > Verrucomicrobiia > Limisphaerales > Pedosphaeraceae > CAIXFN01. Next base: position 249,622 of record CAIXFN010000014.1, on the reverse strand, counting down.
CAATCGATGCCGGCGGCATCCAATCGGGCGCGGGCCGCGGTCACCGCGCCTTGAATGGACGGTGGATAATGGGCGCCGCTGGAGGCCACGGCATTTTCATTACTCAGGATCAACAACGCCTCGGCCTGCGCCTGGGTCCGCCGTTCCCGGAAAGTCTCCGCGAGCAAGCCCGCCAGGATGGCGGCTTCCTGCGTGAGTTGTGCGGGTAACCGGCAGAATTGGCGCGGCGTCGCCGGTCGGCCTTCCGCTGCGGTCGTCTCGGTGATGATTACCTCACGCAGGCTCGCCACCCCTTCCCCGCGACTCGCGATGAGCGGCAGGACCGGAACCCCCAGGGCCAGACCAAGGCCTTCGGTATCAATGTGATGGCCGTTGGCTTCCGCCACATCCACCATATTCAACGCCACCAAGGTGGGGTAGCCCAACTCGATGACCTGCGTGGCGTAGTAAAGATTGCGCTGGAGATTCGAGGCGTCCACCACCACGACCACCAGCTTGGGGGCGGGCAATTCGGGCAGGCGGTTCAGCAGCACGTCCCGGGAAATCTGTTCGTCGAGCGATTGGGGACTGAGGCTGTAGGTGCCCGGAAGATCGAGGATTTTGATCCCGGCACTGGCGGGGGCATTGAGCAGCCGGCCTTCCTTCCGCTCCACCGTCACCCCGGCGTAATTGCCCACCTTCGCCCGAAGACCCGTGAGGGAATTGAACAGCGTCGTCTTGCCGCAATTGGGATTGCCGGTCAGGACCACGTACACGGAACCGGTGGGGGCGGATTGCGGACCGCCTTCGGCCACTACTCCACCGGGCGCACCCATATTTGTTCCGCTTCGTGCTTCCGCAGGGTCAGATTATAGCCGCGCACTTTGATCTCCACGGGATCACCCAGCGGGGCGAAGCGCACCAATTCCACCTTTGTGCCCACCAGCAGCCCCATCTCCATCAATCGCGGCCGACTGGCCGGCGGGAGCTTGATCTCCGTGACCGTGGCGGCGGCGCCCAAAGTGAGCGAGGTCAGGGGTTGGGTGGTGCCAGGCATGGTGCGTTGGAAATCAGTGGTGGGCAACGGCTTCCACCAAAATGGACTCCCCGAGTTCGGCACTAATCCCCAGCCGGGCTTCGCAAACCTGGCAAATCAAATTACCATCGCGGCTCAACAGGCGGATTTTCTGCTCTTCACAGAACCCCATCTCGCGCAGGCGATCCATGATGGCCTGGGAGGCCGAAAGCTGCTTGATGCAAACCACCGTTCCGGCCCGCACCTGGCTCAGGCGGCAGAGGGCCGGCTGGCCGCAGGCTCCCTGCCGGACGATGGTCGTTTTTTTCGCTACGTTCACTCGTACGAAAACTAGGCCAGTTGAGACTTAGTTGCAAGAAGCATTTCGGCACCGTCGGGGCGGTTTTCCGATAATCCGACGGGCGGGCGGCCCCTGAGTCCCACTATTCCGCGGTAATTTTGAGGTGATGCGTCACCGGCACGAAGGCGGCTTTGATCGCCGCGGCGAGGGGCGCGCGCTCCGCCTCCGTCTTCGCAGCCGCCGCTTCCATGTCCGCCTTGCCCTCCCCGCCATGAAAGACCTCCTTGATTTGATGGGTCTCAAACTGCTGCTTGGCGAAGACGGCCGCATCCACCTTTTTAAAGGCGTCCGAGAAGGGGTTGGTCAAGAATTCCTCCGCCAGATTGATTCCCCGGCGCAACTGTCCGCCGCTAAAGATTTTCTTCTGCTCTCCCCAGGTCACCGTGTAAAGGGGCGCATCGGCGTGCTTCACCAGCAGCGTCAGGCGATTGAGTTCAGCAGCAAAAGGCACCAGCAACGTCCCCGCCCGGATATTGTCATCTTTGGCCGGATCCCCCTCGCCGGGGCAAAAGGGATAACGGGAACTCTTGATTTCCACCTCTCCTTTGCTGGAACTGATCACCTCATGCCCGGGCGTGACCGACGCGGTGCCGGAAACCAAATCCATCGTGAAAGTGCCGATGGCCCCATCCAAGCCAAAGCCATGCAAAAAAGCATACGCCATCACCACCTGTCCCGCCCAGCCGGGATGCACGCCGTCTTTGCCGGACAAGGCAAACGCGCCGTCCGATTTCACCGCCATGGAATGCCCGATCGTCAGCATCGGCCAGAACACGTCCGCAAATCCCACCCCTGCTTTTCCGGCGATTTCGATGTCAATGTTACGCAGGTTGGCAAGATTAAGGTTCATGTCCCCGATTGAGGCGTTCGGGTCTCCCACCCAACTCGGCTTTTTGCCCACCGTTCCCGCCGTGCCCAGCAGGACCCGCACTCCGTTGGCCTTGAACGACTCCACCACTCCGGACATTTTTTCGCGGTACAACTCCCCGATCCGTGGCTCGTAAGCCCGATATTCGTGATCGTTCATCCCGTAACAGGTGGTGGCCACTGTAGGTTTGAACCGGAGGCAATCATTGGTCATCCGTCCCAGAAAACCCGCCGCCTTCTCGCCGCTCCAGCCGTATTGCCGCACCGTGATGTCCATTTCCGGCACGCAGACGGTCAGATACGTCTCCATGATCCGCGAGTACATCTTCTGCTCGGTGATCGAGTCCCCGCAAATGGCCAACCGATCGCCTTTTTGCAACAGACCCCGGAGCGGCGCGGGAGACATCATCGCTGGAAACTTCTGGAGATACGGATCGGCGGAATTGGCGGTCGGCGTCTGCGCCGAGGCGGAGATCGCGAACAGCAGGCTGGCGAGCCAGCACGAGGAGTGAATACGCATAAAAATAGGTAGATTGATCTTTGACGATTCTCAAAGGGTGTCTGGTATTCGTCAAGGCGGGAGTCAAGTCAGCTTTTTAGTAGGGCAGATCGCCCCGGATTGCGAATGGCAATATGCGCTCCCGGCTTGAGCGCGATGATCACCTGCTTGTCCTGTGCGATCTGCTGCGGCACATCCATATAGCCATGGACGCGGCTGCGAAAGCTAAGTTGATCCCCCGGATGATTAGCACAAACGAACGCTCCCAAGAAAGTCACGGCGCCGTCCTTGAGAAAACACCAGCGCTCCAGAAATGTCCGGGCCGCCGCGAAATCTGGTTTCAATACCTCGGTCACCGCGCTTTGACCGCATGATATTGGTTGATCGCGGGCTGGTTGAGGGTGCGGGTTTGACCATTGGGCCAGTGGATTTCCACGCTTCGAACACTGGTCTCTTTCCCCAAGCCGAAATGGGCCACGGGGGGGTGTTGGGAACGGAAGGAATCGCCGAGCACCAGCCACCGGGTTTGTTGGCCATTGGAGGTCGTGATGGTCACGCGCGCGCCGACGGGTGAATATCCCCCGCCCTCCTCCCGCAATCGGAATCCGATCCAATTTCCCATCTCCGGCAGGCGATTCTCGAGCAAATGCAAAACCTGGTGCTGGAAGGTCGGGTCCACGGTGATGAATGCCAAGTCCAGCCTGCCGTCCCCATTCAGGTCCGCACTCACGACATTGCGCGAATCCGCCCGCGGGGCCAGACCCAGCAGGTAGCCCACTTCCTGGAAGCCGGCATTGGCGTGGTGCAGGAAGAACTGGTTCTGGTAATAACCCCCGTATGATCCCGCCCCCCGGGCGAGGTTTTCCGCTCCAAAGAACATTTCCGTGGCGGGGTCATCCGCTGAATTTCCGGCATAAATGTCGTGCTGCCAGAAACGCGCCTCATAATCGCGCACCGACCCCTTGCTCTCGTGTCCGGCGGCGATGTAAAGCGCCAACGAACCACTATTGTCAAAATCCAGTGCGGTCACCCCCCACGACCAGCCGGTATGGGCGATTTGCGCATGGTCCGGTGACCGGTGGAAGCCACCTTCACGCCCAAGGTAGAGCCGGTTCCCTGCGGTCATGATGCGGCGCATCGCCTGGTAATCAGGACGTTCGCGCGGCCCCAAGCCCAGATGATCGAGACGCTCGGCGGCCGGCGAGTTCATTCCGATTGCCAAAAGATCCAATTGACCGTCGCCATCGAAATCCGCCAACGCATGCGCCATTCCAAAAAGATGCGGCTCATCCACCTGCGCAGTCGTCACATCGGTGAAATGGCCGCCCCCATCGTTGCGGTACAAATCCACGCCCGCAAAATCGCTGATGATCAGGAGGTCCTGCCGGCCATCCCCATTGAAGTCCACAAACGAAGCGCTGTAGGATCGCCGGAATCGTTTGGCCGCCAGGCCCGCCGACTCGGTGGCGTCGCGAAAATTTCCCGCTCCGTCGTTCACCAGCAGGAAGGAGGGATAACCGTCATTCGCATTGTAGTACGGCGTGGGCATCTGACCCCGCACATGCGGCACCTTGTATTGCGCCAACCACACATCCAGGCTGCCATCGCCATTGCAATCACCCGCCGTCAACACCTCCACAAACTTCAAGGGCCCGGGACTTCGCCAGACGCGTCGACCGGGATCAGGAAACCGGCCACCGGGCTGGCCGACGAACAACAACAAACCTTCGCGATCGGCACAGAGGAAATCCGGGAGCCCATCCCCGGTGAAATCGGCGATCACGCCTGTATGCAACAATTTCGGCGGCTGATCGCACAGGGGCCGGGCAACAAACGTACCGTTTTGGTTCCGAAGTACCAGGTTCTTGCAGGCGAGGATGATTTCATCGATACCATCCCCGTCCAGATCGTAAACGATCAGGGGGTCCACGTAAGATGACTTGGGATCGGGTGAAACCGGGATGCTTTGACGTTCCCGGAATCCGGTCTCCCCTGGCCGGCTGAGAAATTCCAAGTGGGTGGCGTCGATCAGCAGCGGTTGCGGCAGACTCTCCTCCCCCCCCGCCGGCCGCCAACTCACCAGCAAGTCGCCCCGGACTATTGCCCGCAGATTCCTGCCGGTGTTCAGCGCATCCCCGACCAGGCCAATGACCGAAGTCGCCGGCTGGGAATTGGTCGGCGGCGTGAATTGTCGCATGCGCCATTCCGAGTTTTCCAAGCGCCAGCCGTCCTGACGCCATGCTTGCAGGCGTTCCCGCCAGGCGGTCTGGGTGAGCCTTTGCGCCGGCTCGCCGAGTTGGACGGATTGCACGCCATGCCCCAGATTCTGTTCCCGATTGGTCACCCCCAACCGAACCTCCGCCACACCGACCTCCAGCAACACCGCGAGAGGATCGGGGGCGCGGTTTAACTTATCCCAGAGTTGCACGAACACCTCCTCGTGCTGCTCGGCCAGGGTCTCATCCGCCCACACCGTGTGGTCCCATTCGCGTTGCCGGGCATCCAGGGCGTGGTAACGCTCAAAAATTTTCGGAGAAATCACTTTGGCGTCCGCCGCTGCCGTGGAGGTCGCGGCCCCGGCAGGCGGCCGACCCAAAATCCTGAACGCCACCACGGCCAATCCGCTAAAGAATACGACCAGCACCACCACAACCACGGCACCAGGCAGAGGCTGGCGCTGACGCGGTGCCCCCGGCCCTTGCGGGCGGTCTGGCCGTTCATTTTGGGATACTGGTTTCATTTTGCTGGCCATCCCGACCCCAAAGTCCGTTCGCGGAAACCGGGAAGGCCCGGTTGGTGGTCCGGCACGCTGGTTTCGCATCGTAATTCGTATCTGGCGTCCTGTCACGGATTTGCCATCCGACCGCCAACCGCCACGCGGCGAGGCAGAGTTTTCCGTGGCATTCAGAAGGGGCGTTTGGTAGCATTTTCGCAATGCTCCTGACCCCTGAAGAAAAGCAAAGTCTGACCCAGGTCACTCACCGCTCCCCGCACCAATTGCTCGGCATGCATCCTTTGGGTGACGGCTCCGGCCTGGTGGTCCGGGCTTTTCTGCCGAATGCCGCCAAGGTGGAGGTGCGCCCGACGCTGGAGAAGGACAAACCGGCCTTCACGCTTAAGCGTCTGGATCCCGCCGGGCTTTATGAAGGGGTCACGAAAACCGCCCGCAAAGTTTACGCATACGACCTGGTGATCACGGATTACCAGGGCCAGGTGCGCACCACCCGGGATGCCTATTCCTTCCTGCCGACGCTCGGGGAAACCGATCTTTACCTCTTTGGCAAAGGCGAGGAGCACCGCATCTATGAGAAACTTGGGGCCCAATTGCGCGTGATTGATGGCGTGCCCGGCACCAGTTTTGCCGTCTGGGCTCCGAACGCCAGGCGTGTGAGTGTGGTGGGTGATTTCAACGGTTGGGATGGTCGCTACCATCCGCTGCGACTGCTGGGGGCCTCCGGAGTCTGGGAGATCTTTGTGCCGGGCATCGGGGAAGGCGCCCATTACAAATTTGAAGTGCAAGGACTGCAGGGGGGCATCAGCTTGAAGACCGATCCTTACGGTTTCTTCTTTGAATCCGCGCCCAAGAATGCCTCGATCGTGTGGAACAACCAGAAATTCACCTGGACGGACCAAGCCTGGCTGGATCGCCGCGGCAAAAACGACGCCCTCCGGTCTCCTACTAGCATTTATGAGGTACACCTCGGCTCGTGGAAAAAGAAGTCGGCCGCCGAATCCTTCAGTTATCGGGAACTGGCCGGTCTGCTGATTCCTTACATCCAGGAAATGGGATTCACCCACGTGGAGTTTCTGCCGGTGTCGGAACATGCCTTCTACCCTTCCTGGGGTTACCAGGTCACCGGCTTCTATTCTCCGACGGAACGCTACGGCACCCCCGATGATTTCCAATTCCTGGTCAACGCCCTCCACGCCGCGGGCATCGGCGTCATTATCGATTGGGTTCCAGCCCATTTTCCCCGCGATGAATGGGCGCTGGCCCGCTTCGACGGCACCGCCCTGTATGAACACGAGGATCCCCGCCAGGGAGCCCACCAGGATTGGGGCACGCTGATTTTCAACTACGGTCGCCACGAAGTTTGCAATTTCCTCACCGCCAACGCCCTGTTTTGGTGCGAGCGTTTCCACATCGATGGGCTCCGCGTGGATGCGGTGGCCTCCATGCTCTACCTGGATTATTCCCGGGCGGAAGGTCAATGGATCCCCAACCGGCACGGGGGAAGGGAAAATCTGGAGGCCATCGAATTCATCAAACAATTCAATTATCTCACGCACACCCAGTTTCCGGGAGTGATGACCATCGCCGAAGAGTCCACGGCATGGCCGATGGTGACCCGTCCGCCTTATCTGGGCGGCCTGGGTTTCACGCTAAAGTGGAACATGGGCTGGATGCATGACACGCTGGGGTATTTCAGCCGTGATCCCATCTACCGCCCCTATCACCAGAACGATCTCACGTTCGCGATGCTGTATCATTATAACGAAAATTTCATCCTGCCGCTGTCCCATGATGAGGTCGTCCATGGCAAGCGCTCACTGCTGGGCAAAATGCCCGGGGATGACTGGCGGAAATTTGCGAATCTTCGGGCTTTACTGGCCTATCAATGGCTCTTCCCCGGAAAACCCCTCCTGTTCATGGGTTGCGAATTCGGCCAGGTTTCCGAATGGAATGCCAACGCCGGTCTCGCCTGGGAGCTGCTGGACCAAGGGCCCTTTCATCGCGGCGCTCAGCGTTTCGTAGCGGATTTGAACGAATTCTACCGCAACACTCCGGCCCTCTGGGATGCCGCCTATGATCCCAAGGGGTTCTATTGGATTGACTGTGCGGATCAAGCTAACAGCGTGCTTTCGTTCGGCCGGCGCACGGCCGATCATACCAGCGAAGTCGTGGTAATCATGAATCTCACGCCGGTCGTCCGCCCCAGTTACCGCATTGGACTGCCCCGCCCCGGACACTGGCGGGAAATCCTCAACAGCGACGCTGAGTTATACGGGGGTTCCAATACCGGCAATCTGGGGGGCGTTGACACGGAGAATTATCACGTCCACAACCAGCCGTGCTCGGCCACATTTACCCTGCCGCCGCTCTCAGTGGTGGTGTTCCAACCCGTCTGACCGTCAAGGAAGAACACGTCGTAGCTGCGCCTCCAGCACCGCCAGGGGACCTTCCGCCCAAATCACATAGCGCGCGCGCTCCATTTTTTTCTCCAACGGCCATTGCGCCTGCAATCTTCCCAAGATTTGGGCCTCGTCCCAACCCCGTTCCAAGAGCCGCTGGTGCTGTGTGGCGAGTTTGCAGGCGGTGCAAATGGTGACATCAAATTGAGCTTCCGCCGCGGTCTCGAATAGGAGCGGAATCACCACCACCGCGCGGTCCACTCCCTGAGATCGCCAGTCGCTGACTTTGCGGCCCCAGGCTGCGCGGATTAGGGGATGCAACACTCCTTCCAATTGCGCCCGAGCGCCCGGATCCCCGAAGACCCGGCGGGCGAGCGCGTGGCGACGCAAGGCACCCGAGGAGTCGAGCATTTCCTCTCCGAACAGCTCAACGATGGTCTGCAGCGCCGGGCAACCGGGTTCAACCAATTGCCGGGCAATGACGTCGGAATCAATTACGGGGATACCCCATTCCACCAAGCGAGTGGCAGCGGTGGTTTTACCCGTACCGATGCCACCCGTGAGCCCGAAAACGATCATGGATTAAAGACGGCGCGGTAGAATCGCTGGCTGAGGCCGGTGGAACTAGTGTCCAGGAAGCGGTAACTGGCGGAAGTCAGAGTGACGGTGGTCAAGGGTGTCCATGTGATCAAATCGCTGGAGCCTTGAATCACATAAGTTTGCCCGATGCCGCCGGTCAGCGTGAGGGAAAATGCCCCATTTGCATCCAGCACACCCGCCGTCAAATCGAAAGGAGTGAATCCATTCACGATCGCTGATTTCTGGGACAGGTTGTTACTGGGATTCAAATCCGTGGAGGTACCGGCAATAGAAGCGGAATTGACAAACGTGCCGGGATTGGCCGCTGTAACGGTGATCGTAAAGGTGGCATTGCTCTGCGCGTAAATATTTCCGAGATTGGCAGTGATGACCCCCTCGATATTGGAAACCGTGCCTTGGGAGGCGACAGCCGAAATCAAATTCAGGCCCACCGGTAGCCGGTCGCTGATGGTCACGCCGGTCGCGTTGGCCGGTCCGGCATTGGTGGCGGTGACCACATAAGCAAAGGTGGTGATACCCGCATACAAATTGACCGCAGGCGCCACCGTCATGGTCACCCCGAGATCCGCGACCGGGTTAAGGGTATTAACCGTGGTCAAATTCAAACTCCAGCCTCCAGCAATATATCCAGCGTCCCCGGCCGCGCTATCAAAGACAAACAATTGCCAATTGCCATTGGGACTAATTCCGTTAAACCCGGTCAATAGGGCGCCATAAGGCCGAGACGGGGCAGGATAAGCCAGGTTCCGGGTGGGAGCATTATCCGAAGGTTGATACGTGCCGGAGAGAATTTGCGTCGCACTCGGCAGAGTCGCGGAAGCAAAATCGTCAAATGTAAGGGTGAGATTGCTGATGCTGTGCCCGCCGCCGGAACCGGACATCAAGAGTGCCGAGCGACCATCAGGCCCCACCAAAAGGGCATTGATGTCATCCGGGAACAAGTGACTGACGCCGGACAGGGTCACACTGACGTGACTCACCAACCCGGTGGCGCCAGAAACCACGATGGTCGAGGGATAAGGCGCGGCAGGACCGCTATCCGGGATCAGAATTCCGCCGGGATTAGCAAATTGATTTGTCCGGGGCAGGTTGAAGACAAAAGAAACCGTTCCGAGATTTGTGCCGCCATCAGCAAGCTGTAGTGTCGCGGTGACGATGCCATCGGTTTGACTGGTCGCGGTGAAGGTAAACGGAGCTTCCTCCGCGGCGCCACCACGAACCAATGAACCATAATTTTGTGAGGTGGTCACCGGAGAAACACCACCCGTTGGCAGCAGAGTAGCTGTCAAGTTGCCGGTATCCGCCGAACCGATGTTGGCCAATTTAAGACCAACGGTCACGGTTTCACCAAGATCAACCACCCCATTTGCCGGGGCGCTTTCCGCCAACAATTCCACACCGCTGGCGGCAATTGTGGGGGAGGCGAGAATCACAGTGGTAATCGCGGAAGCCAGGTTATTTCCGGGCACTGGATCACTCGCCGAAGAGCCAATCGAAACGCTATTGGTAATCAGTCCCAAGTCCGCGGGATTGCCCTGGACTGTGATAAAGGCACTGCCCCCGGGCACCAAAGACCCGAGATTCCAAACCACCAGATTGCCATAATTCGTGACCACGCCCCCGTTGGCGCTAAATTGCACGTTCGTAAGACTGGCGGGCAATTGGTTTGTGATCACAACCGCCAGGGCGCTATTCGGACCACTGTTGGTGGCGGTCACGACGTAGGTGAGGTTGCTGCTCACGACCACGGAGTTGGTAGTCAGGATGCTAACGGAAAGATCGGCACTCGCGGGAGTGGCGATAGTGACAAGATTTACCAAATTGTTGGTCAGGTTGAGATCAATCTCATTGCCGCCAATGCTGGCGATGTTGGTCAAACTGCCCGCTACGGTGGGCGAAGCAATCACCGTCACCGTGGCGGCGGACCCCGCGGCGAGGCTGTTGGTGAAGATGCAATACAGCGACCCACCGTTGTTCAGGACATTCCCCTGGGCGGAACTACCGGAGATGAAGCTTACCCCGGACGGCAGGGTGTTGCTGAACGCCAAACCAGTCGCTGTGTTCGGTCCCCGGTTGCTGATCACAAAAGTCGTGGTGAGATTACTGGCCACCAATACCGGATTGGGTGTCGCTGAAGCGCTCAAAGCCAGATCGGCTACCTGATTCAAGGGTTGAATTGCGGTAATAGCCAGACTCCATCCGCCAAGAATGCTACCGGAATCACCCGGAGATTCATCCACAACATAGAGCGACCATTTGCCATTCGCATTGCCGCCGTTCAGGGTGGACAGCACCGTATCATACGGACTCGCCGGAGCACTCGGCGGGAGGGTCGCCGCCCCGTACTGAGTGGGCTTATAAGTTCCCGAAAAAATCTGATTGGCGGCGGGCAGTGACAATGTCGCCGCGTCGTCAAATGTGAGGGAGACATTGGTCAGCGGATAATTGCCATCCCCCGCATGCGAAGCGAGCAGGATATTCTGGCCACCGGGACTAACCAAAAGAATGTCAACATCACTCGGGTACGAATGATTCAAGTTGGTCAGCGTAACCGCAACGTGGCCCACCAGACCCGTGATTCCCGATACGGTAATGGAGGAGGGATAGGGCGTCGCCGGTCCGTGATCGGGGATGATGATATCCGTGGTGTTCGCGAATTGGGAAACCGTAGGCAGCGGAAAAGCATACTGAACCGTGCCCAAATTATTGGTGCCATCCTGCAGTTGCAGCGTTGCGGTCAAAATTCCACCGCTCACCCCGCTGGCGGTAAAACTGAAATTCTTGGTCTTGGCCAATCCGCCGGGATTCAGCACGCCAAAGCTCTGGGCGGCACTCGGGGCCGTCACCCCACCCGTGGGCAGCAAAGTGGCCACGAGATTACCATTCGGAACATTTCCGATATTCTGCAGGCGCAAGCCGACCGTAACAGTCTCACCCAAATCAATGGCCCCGTTCGGCGGCAGGGTGCTTTCGGCGACGAGCGAGGATCCTGCGGCAACGATATTCGTAAACCGGTTGGCCACTTGAGTGATCACCGCAGCCGTGTTGTCCCCGAGATTGGGATCGCCCTGACTGGAGGATACGGTCACTACATTGGTCAAAACATTAATATTGGTCGCCGCCACAACAATGGCGGCCGTGGCGCTGCCTCCGGAAGACAGAGCTCCCAAATTAAATGTCAGGGAATTTGCGTTGGTGACAATCGTCCCTTGCGAACTCGTCACGGAGAGCAGTCGGACACCAGCCGGCAACGGATCGGTAAGAGTCACCCCGGCAGCCGCGTTGGGCCCGCGATTGTTGACCAGAATGGCGTAACTCAGATTGCTGCGCACGATGACGGAACTGGGGGAACCCGTCATGACCACCCCAAGATCGGCCGCCGGATTGACGATGACCAGCAACGAGGCGCTGTTATTCCCTGGAATCGGGTCGATTTGCGCCAAGTTTGCCACGGTGGCACTCGCGGTAATATTCCCCAAATTCGTCGGCGTGACGGAAATTGCGACCAGAGCGGAGGCACCAGATGCCAGACCGCCGAGATTGCACACCACAGAATTGCCCGCCAACGTAAACGTCCCCTGAGAGGGATTTATCGAATTCAGAATGACTCCCGCCGGCAGCGTGTTGGTGACATAAACCGCCGTCGCCCGATACGGACCAAAATTGGTGACTGACACCGAATAAATGATCGGAGAACCATTCGGGGCGGGATTGGGCGAGGCCGATAATCCAATGGCCAAATCCGTAAAGGTCGGATTCACCACCACACCCACGGTGGCGGAATTATTGGAGGGATCATTTTCCGTTACGCTACCGCCAACGGTCGCAGTGGAAAAAGCTGTTCCGGTGCTGGTCGGAGTAATCACCTCGACAATTTGCACGCTATCGCCCGGATTCAGCGTACCGAAACTCGCAGTGATCCCCCCACTCGAAGGGGCAATGCTACCCTGAGAACTGCTGGCGGATACGAAGATGGCACCGGGAGGCAAAGTCTGGTTCATGGTCACGCCTTTGGCAACTTGCGGACCGTTATTGGTGATCGCGATATGGTAGGTAACGCTGGCCCCCAAGGTGATCGGGCTCGGCTCGCCAGTCATACCAAGCGAAAGGTCAACGCCCGCACAGGTTCCACCGCCGTCCGTGCAGAGGGCGGGAGACAATAGGAGCGTCCAGCAATTCAAAGTGCCGACATCACCTTGAAACCCATCGACGATGTGCAACTGCCAGACACCATTTACCGTGGCGCCCGATTTGCCATTATAGACCGCGAGCGGATGATCCGGGGCAAAAGTTCCGACAAAGGGAGGCTTGGCGGAGGAAATCGCGACTTGCGAGGCGTCATCAAAAATCGTTCGCGACGTATCCTGACAGCCAGTGCCATAGTTATTGCCCGAACCGCCATTTTGGCTGGAAAGGATGACACTCGTGCCATCTGGCGCGATTAATTCAAGGGTCAAGTCAGCATCATAAGTATGATTGATATTCAAGGCCACGCTGATTTTGCCGACCCCGCCGCTAAATCCAGAAACAGTCACCGGAGAACTAACACCAGCCGGATTCCCATCCGGAATCGAGTAGGAATTGGGGTTATCATACCGGATGGGTGAACCGGCTGTACCAGAGGTCAGTTGGAAGAAATTTGTGCGCGTATCCTGGTCGGATTTGACTACGAAGGCAAAATTGATGGGTGTCCCGCATACAAAATCCGGAGTTGTGCTCAGTTTAAACGGCACGGAATTAACTGCGCGGCCACCACTCGCCATGTTGGGATAGGTGGAAACTGGTTGCGAAACCACCGCTCCCGGTGTGAGGGAGGTCAGACGACCAGAAACATCGGTGGCGGGTGCGGCTCCGGAATTGCGCAGGATGATTTGCAGGTTGTTGCATTCGTTATTGTCAATAATGCCGTTGCCATTTCCACCCGACAATGTCGTGCTCAACACGATCAATCCCGGGAGTTCATAATTTTCAATAATCCCGGTGGTTGAGGAACTGTTCGGCGACACCGCGTTAAAACCCATTCCGCGTTTCGCGAAGGCTTTCCATAGTTCGGTAAAATTCGCTCCCGCATTGTCCACTTGGTCCGCCAAAATAATGGCATCCCGCGCATCGAGGAAAGTGGGATCCGACGGACCCAGTTTCATGCCGTCGACCACCAATTGCATGATGGTTTGGTTGCCGGCTGCGCCACCCAATTTATGAACCAGATTTGCCCGCGCTTCCCAGAGGGTTTCGCACCAAACCTCACCAGCATTATGAAATTCATTCGCGGAGGTCGGGTCAAAAGGCGAGAAAAGAGGACTGAGCGGAACTCCGGTGTGGGGACTTGCTTGCGCCGGATCCAAATCTTTGAAAGTGAGCGGGCTCTTGCCCAAATCCGTGGAATTGGGATAGCGGCGGATGCCGTAATAATAATTGGCTGTGAACCCCGAGCCCCCGATAAGGTAGCTAACGTAAGGCCCACCTTGATAGGTGGCGTCAGGGTCTTCACCCGGCTTGCTCAACAAGCAGGCGGCCATGAAATCAGACCAACCTTCACCCATGCCGCGCGTCTGCAAGGCCGAAATACCGGTTCCGCCACCCACCAACCGGTTGCTCAAACCGTGGGTGTGCTCATGCAAGATCACATCCGCATCCAATGAGCCATCACGACGGGGGTTGGGTCCGCTGAAATCAAACATGTTCATGACCCCGGGAAGACCATCTGGCGGGGTAAAGAAATTGGAATTGTCAGCCTGACCGACATCCGCGCCGGCCTGGCAGTTCGCCTGCACCGCGTCACCACCAAGGCCCCCGCGACCAAAATTATCGGTCTGAAAGTTGCCGGCCGCTTCGGTGAAACCGAGGCTGTAAAGGACGTCGTGATAGACGTTACACCAGTAAAACAACTGAGTAATGGAAGCGTTGGTGTAATTGATGGGTGCAAGCGTCAGATCTTGCGCAAAATCAAAAACCCGGTTGGGATTGCCTTGCGGACGGGGACCATCAGGCTGACCATCGCCATTGCGGTCGAGGCGCGCATCGGTGTTGTTTCCCAGGGTTTCGTTGACGCCGTCGTTGATCCATCCGTTGGGAGAAGCCACCAGAGAGTAGGCATTGGTCGTAATCAAATCCCGGGCAACCAAGGGGGCCTGAAACGCAGTCGGAGTTGGCGTACCCGGCGAATAAGGGGCGGGACTATGACTGGTGAAGACGCGATAGGTCGCGTCACTGACATACTCTGTAAGCGATTGACGGCGAATCAGGCTGCCATTTTCCGCGTCAATCACCTCCAAAAACATTTCGTGGTATTTCGGGCTGGTCAAAACCACTTCCCAACCAAGGCGAAGTGCTTCACTGCTCATCGGCACCCAAACCTTCCGCGCGTAAGCGACCCCTGCCCCGGCCAGCTGAACGACTTCGTAACCTTCACCCTGGACATTGCCCGTGAGAATGGCCTCATCACCGACCGAAACGTCTCCCAAGTTCTGAAAGGCGGCTTTCACCGCACCGATGGTGTCAACGGGCGGCTGGAAAAGAATCGCTGCGCGATTGAGGTTGCCGGCGTCGGCCTTGGTGGCGGCATTCGCTATAAACTGACTAGCAAGTGAGACAATTTGACCGTTTTTGGTGACATTTCCGATCAGGATCGCGGAATAGACCGGAATTCCATCCAACTGTTGTTGCCAGACAACCGTCCGCAAACCATTGTGGGCTCCAACCGAGTCACGTTTGGTGGTGGCATTTGTCAAAATCTCCGCGGTAAAGCCGAATAATCCTTGATGATCGTTTAAAAATCCGCGGATCGCTTGATACGCGTCATTACCCCCGGAGGTTTGACCGATCGCCCCGGGCAAGAAGTTCAAAGCCTGACCGTTTGGTCCGGTCAGAAAACCCTGCGTGGAATGAATAAATTTGGGCGTTTTGGTGAGTGGATCAACTTCCACCTGCACACCCGGGATGGTGGATTGCAGCGCCAAAAGAGCGGAGCGAGCATCACCGGCTAATTCGGCCGGGCCCGGTGACTTGGTAAGGCGGCTGTCAAAATTGGGCAGCGTGGCCCGTTTGGGGGCTACCTGAGCCAAGGCGGTCGTCGTGAAGACCGCCAAAACAAGGACGAGGCTGGTGAAACCACGCGTGACCGGCCCCAATCCAAAAATACGCTTTTTCATTTTAGCTACAAACCAAACTCTTCTGCCGTTAATTAATAAACTGCAACTACTCCGGACTCTCATCCCACCCGACCACCGACCTGTCCCCTAACGGAATTGCTGGGCTATCAGGGCAACGGAGCGCGCAACCGGTAGTACCCCGGCAGGTTGGGCGTGAATTTGTACTGGCCATTCACAATCACGGGAAGCGGGTTGGTTACGGTGGTCCAAACCACCGGGGCGAGCAAGGTGGGCGTGAACTCAATGACGTACCCAGACACGGAGGCGGGCCAAGTGAACACCACGGATCCAGCACTGCTCCCGCTCGCGATCTCAACCGCCTGGACGATTGTCTTTACCGAAGCACGATTATTACCTTTGAACGGATCGGGAACACCGGAGGTGATACTAACCGTGTTCGTCACAATGCCAAAACTGGTTGGGCGCACCGTGATCGTTGGCTTAACAACCGTGCCGCTGCCCAAGCCACCCAGATTAAACGTAATCGTGTTGGAATTGGTCGTATAGGAACCGCCCGCAGAAGTGGAAACAAAGGCCATTCCGGCAGGCAGAACGTCGGTGATAATGGCATTCGTGGCGCTGGCCGGACCGAGATTTGTCACACTCATCGTATAGACCAAGGTGCCCCCAGCGAAGACAGGATCCGGCGCACCTACCAAGCCAATCGCAAGATCCGCATTGGCGGGAATCACGGCGCTGACGGACGAGGCAACGTTGTTATCCAGGTTCGGATCGCTTTCATTGCCAGCTACCGAGGCAAAATTGGTGATACTCCCAACCGACGCCGGGGCGCTGGCGGTAATGAACACATTGGTGGTTCCATTGGTGCCGAGATTGCCCAAGTTAAATACCACGGTGACGGTGCCCCCGGAATTATAAACGGCCTGATTGGCAGGCACCGAGCTCACAAAAGCGGCACCCGCCGGCAATGTATTGGAGAGCACCACGCCAGTGGCGGGAGAGGGTCCCGCATTGGTTACATTGAGCGTAAACACAAGATTACTCGTGGCAACCACCTGCACCGGAGTGCTGACAGATCCCAACACCAAATCAGAACTGCCGGGGACAGGGCTGACTGTTTGAATCTTCAAACTCCAACCATTGGTAATTCCACCGACATCCAGAGCATTGTCATCCAAAACGTAAAGCGACCATGCCCCATTCGGATTGGTGCCGTTAAAGGTCGCCAAGTTCAGCGCATAAGGCTGAACGGGAGCGGGCGCCGGGAATGGCACAATGCCAAATTGCGTCGGCTTATAAGTTCCGTTCGTGGGCGTTGAAGTCGTGAGCGAATTCGCCGCGGAATCATCAAAGGTAAGAGTTAGATTGGTCGCTCCATGCCCACCTCCAATGTGAGTCATCAGCAATTGCTTCTGCCCTGCCGGCCCAACGAGAAGCATGTCCACGTCGGAAAGGTAGCCGTGGGAAAGGTTCGAGACGGTAACCGTAACCTTGCTTACCAAGCCATTGAGACCAGCCACATTGATCGTGGCGGGATAGGGAGAAGCCGGCGCCAAATCATTGATCACAATGGTTGAATTATTGCTAAAAGTATTGGTGTTGGCACCCAAAGCGAAGGTGAAGAACACCAAACGGCTGCTGCCCAAATTGTTGGTCCCATCCTGCAATGAGAAGACCGCGGTGATGTTGCCACCATTGGTCCCATTCGCGGTAAACGTGAAGGGCCGGGAAACGCTCGGGCCAAAAGCCTGCAGGGCTCCATAGGTTTGCGGCGCACTCGGAGCAGTGACCCCGTTGGTGCTGAGCAAAGTGGCAACCAGGTTCGAGGTGCTGTTGCCAGCGCCGTCCCGCAAGGCAAAGAGGACGGTCACCGTCTCACCGGGATCAATGACGCCATTTGTCGGTCCCGATTCAGTAATTAGCGATACGCCGGCCGGAACGATCAGGCTGCCGTCATTGTCATTAATATTGAGCGTGGCAATGTTGGTCGCCA
The DNA here is from genome assembly GCA_903918755.1 of uncultured Pedosphaera sp. Taxonomy (GTDB): domain Bacteria; phylum Verrucomicrobiota; class Verrucomicrobiia; order Limisphaerales; family Pedosphaeraceae; genus CAIXFN01. Next base: position 232,063 of record CAIXFN010000014.1, on the reverse strand, counting down.
GCAGGATCCCATTGGTGGAGGGATTCGAAAGACTGATCAACGCAGTAACGGTGCCCCCGATCAAACCGCGGTCAATAATGGTTATCGGGAAGGTCCGGCTGGTCTGACCCGGGAGGAATTGCAGGACGCCACTGGTGGCAACATAATCCACCCCCGCCCGGGCGCTGCCGTCCGTGGTAGCGTAATTGACGCTCACCGCGGTGTTGGTAACCCCGTTGCGCAGAACCGTAATCAGTGCGCTAACTCCATTTTCGTTCACCGAGAAGACGGAGTTGGCGAAATTGAACCCGCTGGTAATATCAACAATGGTAACGGTCGTGACCGACGGAGCCAGCAACTGGGCGCCATTCGACGGGTTGGACAAGGTTACATTAAACGTCTGGTCGCCATCCACCGCGTTGTCATTCAAAATTGGAACGGTAAAATAATTGCTGGTCTGGCCGTCGAGGAAAGTCAACACCCCGGTTGTCGAGGTGTACTTTACCCCAGCGGTGGCACTACCATCGGAAGTGCTGTAAGCAATACCAACGGAGCCCGCCGGACTGCCAGTCCGAACCACGCCAATGGCGATTTGTCCGGCCGACTTGACGACGCTCACTTGATTTGTGGCAAACGCCAAGCCGGTATCAACGTCGAGAACCGTTACCAAGGCGGTGCTTACGGCACCCAGTTGCGTCAAGGGGGACGGATTGGAAAGATTAATAGTAAAGGACTGATTTCCAGTAACGTTGGTGTTATGGTAGATCGGAAGTGTAAATGTCTTGAGCGTTTCGCCGCTGGCGAAGGTCAAGATATTGCTAAGCGGGCCATAGGCCGTCCCGGCCAGCGCGGTGCCGTCCATTGTCGCATAGGTAACGGAATAGGTTCCGTTTGTCCGTCCCAATCGCTGGACACTGACAGACAGACTGCCAGCCGTCTCGCTGACAAAATAGCTCGGCTGAACAAATCCGAATCCAACATCCTGATCGACGATGATCAATTGTTCACTACTCGGACCGAGGATCAATGCTCCCCCGGTGGGGTTACTCAAGCCGATATTGACATACTGGTTGCCCGTGACTCGGGGATTGTGCGGAATGGTGACGTAGAAGGTGTTCTCCGTCTGGCCATCAGCAAACGCGAGCGTCTGATTCGTGGCAATGTAATCAACTCCCGGAAGGGCGGTCCCACCGCTTACTCCGATCTGGACGGATACCTGACCCAAAGTGCCCCCAGTCCGCAGAATTTTGATGGCCGCGACCGCATTGGTGGCATTGGAATTGGTGGCCGGATTCTCATAAACGATGTAATTCGTTCCAGCGAAGGAGAGATTGCCAGGCGACAAATTGTTGTCCACAATTGTCAACAGCGAGGTCGAGGGCACCGAAGGCACTGTGTTGGAGGCATTCATGATGGCCAAACCGACGGTGGTGTTGCCCTCCACCAATCCATTGTTAATGACCGGCACCGTCACGACGACTTCGGTTTGTCCAGGCGAAAACACCACAGTGCTGGCCACGGGGGTGAAGTCAATTCCAGGAATTGCCGTTCCAGTGGTGGTCGTAGCAAAGTCAACCGTGGCTTGTCCGATCGTGCTACCGGAACGTTCCAGATAAATATTGGCTGATCCCTGGGCGTTGTTTTTAACAATACGATAATTCGGGCTGGAGAAGCTCACCGTGCTGTTGTCGTTAAGAATCGTCAGCACCGCCGTGGGTTGCACTCCAAGAACGAGATTATTAAAGGAATTACCTCCGCGAGGATTGGACAATGTCAGATTGATTGTCAAATTCGGTCCCACCTTGAGCGTATCAAGGAGCGGCACATTAAAGCTCTCGAATGTTTCGCCACTCGGGAACGTTAACGTTTTGGAAACCGCCACGTAATCCTGACCGGCAATGGCCGTGCCATCCGAGGTAGCCACGTCCACTTGCACCGCACCAGTCGTTCCGCCGGTGCGTCGCACCGTGATGACTCCGTTCGTGGTGCTTTCGATGGCCGAAAAACCAGCGGTGGTGAAAGTAACCGCACCGGCATCCTGCTCGGTGAGCCCATATATCCGGGCGATGTAGGGATGACTGACTCCATCATAAGTGGTAAAACCGCCACCTAAAATCATCTTCTCGTCGGATTGAATAACCACGCTCGAGACAAAATCATTCGCCCCGGAGCCGAAGTTGATTGTGCCGTCGACAGTACCGTCAGGGTTTAAGCGGGTAATCCGCCCCCGGGTCACACCGTTGGCACTGGTAAAGGCCCCACCAACGATAATCTTCAGGTCCTCTTGCAATGCCAGGGTCAAGACCGAGTCGCTGGTGCCCGGTTGCGCGGCAAACGATGCGTCGATACTTCCGTCGCTATTCAAACGCGCGAGATGGGATGCGGGAACACCGCCAATCGAGGTAAAGAGTCCGCCAATCAGGAGTTTCCCATCCACCTGAATCGCCACAGCTCGCAAAGGCTGATCGGGACCAACCCCGGGATCAAAGGTCGTGTCAAGAGTGCCGTCGGCATTGAGCCGGGCGATATGATTGCGGGCCGTCCCGTTTACCATGGTGAAATCACCGACAATGATGATCTTTCCGGAATTAAAATCGTTCGTAGAATAAACCGCCACCCCATAAACCGGTGCATTCGCACCCGTGGCGACAAAGCCCTGATCAATCGTGCCGTTGTTATTCAACTGGGCGATGCCGTGAAGCACAAACCCATTGGCCAGGGTGAAGGCGCCCCCGACAACCAGTTTGCGCGTCGCATTGGTACCGGTGCCGCTAAAGGTCTCGGCGAGAGAATAAACCGTGTTATCAAAACCCGATCCGGGGTTGAAGGTCGTGTCCAAAGAGCCGTCAAGATTCAAACGGCTAATCTTGCTGCGATTGACACTGGACACTTGTTGGAAGCCGCCCGCGATGACAATACCACCATCAGATTGACGCAGGATGGAGCGAACCACACCGTCGGTTCCTTCCGTCTCCGAGGAAAACTTCACATCCAGTGAACCATCCTGATTCAAACGGGCAATGTGATTCCGGACGTAGGCATTTGCGACCGTGAAATCACCGCCGGCCAAAATCTTGCCGTCGGGCTGCAACACCAGGGAATACACGGTGCCGTTAAAATAAGCGTTGGGGTTGAAGACGGGATCGTTGCCACCAGGAGGCTGATTGTAAGTATAATTGTCAATGATATTGACCACGGCAGTGCTAACACTCCCCAATGTCACGCCGCCACCAGGACCGGAAGCGGGAACCGGGTTGGTAAGATTCACCAGGAACGAGTAGATACCGGCAGGAGCATCACCAGCCTGGGCGTGTTCCGTAATCGGAACCGTGAAATTTTGACTAAAAACCCCGGGACCAAAGGTGAGCGTGCCGTGGACGGGTTGGTAATCATTATTGGAAACTTTGGCGGTGAAATCGGAGGTAAAATAATCAACCGCAATCGTTTGCGCACTGCCTCCCTGGCGAAGTACCGTAATATTGGCAAAGCCCGCATTTTCGTTTACGTAATAGTTCGCCACGCTAAAAGTCGGGTGACCAAACTGATCATCATTACGGATGCTCAAGGTCGCGTTGGTAACAGTACCCAAAGCGTTCTTTTGGGGGGCGGTATTGACGATGGCACCGTATAACTTCAAATTCACTGTCTTCAGGTTGGTCAAGACCTGATTGTCGTGGAACACCGGGACGGTAAAGGTCTTAGGGGCGACGTCGCCGCTGTTCCACAAGAGCGTATTGGTAACCGCGGTAAAGTCCACTCCGGCGGTTGCGCCTGCACCACTACTTGCTGAATAGGTAACCTGGACGGTGCCAGCGCTTCCTCCAGTTCTGGTTGCCGTAATGACAGCGGCGGTCTCCGTTTCACGAACGGTGTAATTGGTGGCGGTAAAGTTGATTTTGCCGTAGACCAAGTTGTCATTGATCACCTTGACAATTGTATTGGTCAGACCGGGGACACCACCACCGGTGACGTTAAACAGGTAAACCTGGATAGTTGCATCCGGTTTAACAATTCCGTTGTTGATCAAAGGAATACGGAAAGTTTGGTTGGTGATGCCGTCACCAAAAGTTAACTTTCCACTCGTGGCGAGGTAATCATTCGTGCTTCCTGCGCGCGCGCCCACCGTAAACGGAAGATTATCCACCCCGTTGGCCGTGGCGTAATTAATCTGCACCACTCCGGAACTGCCATTAGTACGAACAACCGTAATGACTGCGTTGGTCCCGTTTTGATCCACCGTGTAAAGGGCGGAACTAAAGCCCAAGACACCGTGAGGAGTGGTGTTATCCACAATGGTCAAAGGGGCATACGTAAGACCCAAAGCGACGCCGGTTGGCATCGGCTCGCCTCCCAAATCAACAAAGTTCGGAATCGCCGGCAGGTTCACTGCCAAATCCAGACTACGATTACCGGATTGACCGGGCGGATTTAACAGAGTGATGAACACCTGTGCCGCCGCACTCTGATAAATCTGTTGCGTAATGTCGCTGATGACCGTGTTGTTCGGACCAAATACCGCATCGCTATCCATCCAGGTAATTCCCCCACCATAGGTTGGGCCGCTGCTGATCCAGGTTGGATTTTGATATTTAGGAAGCAGGGTATAATCCACACCCTGAACCGCAGCACCATTGCCGCTGGCCGGTGCAGTCGTATTAATCGAAACCGAAGCTTGCCCAAGGGAACCGTTGGTGCGGACCAGCGTAATGAAACTGGTAGCACCCGCTTTGTCAGCGGAATAGGATGAATTGGCAAAGCCAATATTACCGGGACCGGGAGTTCCTCCGCCAATCAGACGGGCAAAATTCTGTCGAGCCACGATCACCAAGTGACCGGAAGTTTCCTTCCCACTATAGGCACCCGGAGATCCACCCAATTTCGAAAAGTTTCCACCAATGATCACGTCGCCGGTGCTTTGTAAGCCCACGGAATAAAGCGCGCCGCGCGGCTCCACATCTTCGCTGTTATAGTGACGAAGCAAACCGGCAAATTCGTTGTACGCGGTATCAAGGAACGAGGTATCTAACTTGCCGTCGGTTAGCAGGCGAGCGAGCCCCATACGCCGGGTGGAGTTATAGGATTCAAAGTTCCCCGCGAGAAATATCTTACCGCTCGATTCCAAGGTAATCGCATACACATTGGCGTCGAGGCCTGCACCCGGGAGGAATGTCGTGTCCAGTGACCCATCGGAATTTAAACGCCCGATATGCGGGAAGTTATTGAGCTCCAAGCTGGTGAAAGCACCGCCCACGACGATACGAGTATCCGGCTGCACCGCAATCGCGTAGATGGCATCGTTGGCTCCCGTCCCGGGATCAAAGCTGTTATCCAAACTACCATCCGGCATCAAGCGCGCAATATAAGCCCGGCTGACATTGTCAAAAGTTGTGAATTGACCAGCAACGACAATGCGATTGTCCCGTTGCAACGCCAGACAATTGATGATTCCGTTGGGCCCGACCCCGGAGTCAAAGGTAGAATCCACCGAACCGTCCGCGTTAAAGCGGGCAATGTTAATGCGATTGGTCCCACCCACACGGTTAAAGTCACCGACGACAAGGATCTTCCCATCGGGCTGCAGCGCCATCGCAAGCACATTGCCCGGGACACCACCGATTGTTTGCACGCCCAAACCCGGATTAAACGAGCCATCCACTCCGCCGCTCGAAGTTAAGCGCCCAATGGAAAACAGGTTGCTCCCGTTAAAGGACGTAAATTGTCCGCCGATCAGAATTTTACCGTCTCCTTGCAATGCCAAAGCATTGATAATTCCGTCGGAGCCACTGTTAGGAAAGGCCATGAACCCTTCGTCAATTTGACCCGTGGCCGCCAAAACCCGGGCGATGTGCCCGCGTGGTTTGGTGTTAAAAGCATTGAAATCACCCGCGAGAAGTATCTTATCGTCGCTTTGGACAGCAACTGCGTGAACCTCACCGTTGGGTCCAGGATGGGCGTTATAAGGTGGATCGGTCAAGGGGCTGGCGTCGACATTAAAGGTAAGATCGGCTGTGCCGGCGGGTAAATTACGATCCAGAATCGTAACTGTGGCGGTTGGGTTCTGGCCAATCAAACAACCATTGGCGTTATAGAGGTTAACCTGAAAATCCTCGTTAAATTCAACCAGGTTGTCGACCGGGACAGGAATTTCGATGTACTGAGGATTTGGAAATGGCTTATAGGTGATCGTACCTTGAATGTTCGTGACGTCGACCGATTGACCAGAGGGACGCTGAAGCCCGACCGACGGGGTGGCAAAATCAGATCCAGCTTGCAAAGCAAAAGTATCGATACTAAACCCAATGATATCCAAAGAGTTGATAGTATAACTCACTGAGCCTCCAGGCTGAGATCCCAGCCAAACAACACCCACGGATGCCAGATTTCTGGCACTGTTGCCTTCACTGTAGCGATGATTGGTGGCAACAAAATTGACGATTGAATTCGTCGTGCCGCCCGGGCCTTCAGGATCATTGTTCGGATCCAAAGGACGACCACTCAGGCTCACCACATTGATGAACGCAGCACCACCCACCGGGTCAATTGTTGGAGGAACGATATCGGAAATTTCGGCTGAATCCAAGGACACGTTGGTGATCAATGCCAATACAAGTCGGGGTGGTTTTAAGAAAGAAGGACGAATGCCAATACCGGTGATTTCGGCGCTTTGTTGGTAATCATAAAAATTCACATCAAAAACCGCGGGAGTATAATCAAGTCCTGCGATGGCCGATGGAACCACCACGTCGGTTAGGATGTTGGTGCAATAGGATTCCGTTACCGTGATCAAATAATTCGTCACAGTGGTCGCCCCAACAGTAACGGCAGTGGCGTTCGTCACCGGTTTGCCGAGCACATAAGCACACGGAATCGGCGGAGCGCCGATATTTGTTCCCACCACCAAGCCGGGAGGGATCAAAGGGGGAGGATACTGCCAGGTACCCGCAGTGAATGTGTTGGTAAAAATGGTTCCGTTGGTGATGTGAAGGTATTGGTATCCGAATCCCGGGTAGTAATACTGCTGCCACAACACATCCACCTGGTTGGTAGTAAAGGCGTTGGTGTACGTTATCGTGGGAGTTGGCGTAGTGTTATCAATGTTGGTAGTGTAAATATTGGTACCATATTGATTCGTCCAAACGAGATTCGTATAAGTGCTGTTGGTGATGAGCACCGTGGCATGCAGATAACCAGCGCTGCCAGATGCACGCTTGACCACCAGGCGCGTCAACGCACTACCCATGGCGGGGGAATTATTGGGATCCGCAATACTGGCACTGGAGTTCTCATACTCCGAGATTTGGTACAAGGGGATGCCATCGGCGGTCGATTGCCCAGCGGCAAAGAGAAAATTGCCGCCCGCCAACGCTCCGATGGGCGACCAATTCAGGAAAATGCTACCCGTGGCGCCTCCGTATCCGTCCACCGCAATCATGTAGGTGGTTCCAGCGGTGGCAATAAACGTAATTTTGCTGGTCTTGTCGGCGGGAAAATTGACATCGTCATTGGCACTCAAGGGCGCCAAGGAAGTCACATCAGTGCCGGTATAAACCGCCAACAAGGTGTCAAAAGTGCTGCCTTGCGTGTCAAACTCCACCGGACCGGAAATGGGAGCCACCCAAGACCACCAAACGGAAGCACCGCCGGCATTACCGGCGTGATTGGGTTCCCCAATCTCTTTGGTTGCCCCTACATTGTTAACGGTCTTGCCACTGACCTGGCGAACAGTCGGATCGTAGATTGCAGCTTGACCAAAATTATCGTTGGCAGGCGCCGCCCAACCGTTGATCGCGACAGTGCCAAGAACCAATCCCAGCACCCAGCGCAGAATCGCGGTTCGGGCACCAGGCATTTTCGGGCTGTTTTCGTACGTTCTATACATAATACCTTCCGGACTAAAATTTTCCTCGTCAACTCGGACTCTGCGCATCACTTTTGACGTTCGCAAAATCACTCTTCTGCCAAATGCATTAATTACGGTTGTTGCGGATCAATCCGCACCCGATAGAATCCAGCTTTGCCCGCCGAAGGCAACGTCACAGAAACGTTACCACCAGTGGGTGATACAAAGTTGGTGACACTCGACCAATTGCCGTTCGAAAAATTGGTCAACAAATCAACATGATTCGTACCGCCCGCAATCGTCGGCCAGGAGAGCACCACCGATCCGGCAGTCGGCTTGTTGGTCAAACGCATGCCTACCACCAACTGACTGCTCACGAAAACCGGCGCCGGATCGTAAGCATTGGGAATACCATTGCCATTGGAATCGAGGGCGGTGCTCTGAACCAACGGGCGATTGAGGGTGTAGGTAACGCCCGAAGGATAGGTGACGTTTGTTCCGCTGAACAACCCAGCGAAGCCGGGCACCCAGCGCAAGCGTTCACCGTTGGCATGATTGAGTTTTTCAGAGATGTCGGCTGTGGTACCATCGTTATTAAGGATACGGGCATCCGCAAAATATATGGTGAAATTGGGATCGATATTCAACTCGGTGAGATCCGGGTTCAACCGGTTGGTGGCGTAATTACGCAATTCAAGCAAATCCACATAAAGGGCATTATTGGTGCCATTTGCAGCAGTAAAGGTGAAAGTGCTGTCGATATCACCCCCATCCAGAATCAAATGTCCCAGAGCGCCGTTGTTGGTAAAACCAGCCGGGCTGTCGCCGTAATTAATCCCGGCCCAAGTGCTGACGGCCTCCACGCGGGGAGGAAGAATGCTGGTCAAGGTGGTGCCGAGGAAGTCACCGCTGACCGGTTTGGTGGTCATCGTGAAACCGTTTCCAACCTGCCAGGTGTTCGTCAGAAAGCGACCACTTCCGTCGACAGTATAATTGTTGGTGGTAATTGCCAGATTCAACGCCCCACCCGCCAAAATGCCGTGATTGCTCATGGTGAGATTTCCAGCGGTGATGCTGACATCGCTCATCGGTGCGGCAATTTCCCCGTTCATGAGCAGTCCATTGTCGGTGCTCAGAATGACAGGACCGGCAGAAGCCGAAATCAAACCCTGTCCAATTGAATAAGAGAAGGTGTTGAAATTAAACAGAATGCTGTTAGTGAGGAAAAAGAAATTAGTGTTAATCAAAGTGACCAAAGTGCCGGGAGCATTCGTGCCAGCATTCACAAAATTGGTAGCCCAAATGCTTACGCCACCCGAACTAAGCACTCCGTAATTCGCCAAGCTGGCGTAACCAACAGTGCTCGCGGACGCATAATATGGGGGCATCCGATCCTGAAAGAACTGCCCAAATCCAGGCAACGTGATTTGTCCGTAATTGCTCAGGGACTTCAAAGTCGGAAAATTCCCGGACCAATTGAAATCGCTGCTCAGATTAATCTGCCCCTCGGGTGTGGCCGAACCAGCCCGATTCGTGGTGATAATTACCTGGTCCGCCACGACCTGCAGGTTGCTGGTGATATTAAGCAAATCGCTGATATATACCGTGCCATTGTAGGCGCTGCCTGGACTGGCGCCGGCCGAGGCGGTATTCGTGGTGCGCAAGGCAAAGTTCTGCACGGCGGCAACGGACAACGAGGACAGTTGACTTTGCAGCATGAGCATGTGGTAACGGTTCGTAAATCCGGGAGTGATGGTCCCATTTGCGTTCGAACTTCCGGCAAAGATGTTCGTCCAACGGGTGCTATACATATCGATCGTGCCACTAAATTGCGGGAGATAAGGGGCCACCAGATTCGTCACTAGAAGGATGCCGTTCGTCGTGGCGAGATTTAGATCCTCGGTCGGCGCGGAGATTTGAGCGTTTCCTCCATTGGTAAAATGGTTCGTGATCGTCAAACTCAAATAATTGGGTCCGGTGATGCGCACCTTGGTCAAATCGGCGTTGGCCCCAACAATCTCGATCCGCCCCGGCGTATTCGTAATGTTTTGCAGGGGGTGTGTCGGATCCGGGGATGCGGTGGTCGCCAAGAGAGTTACGCCATACGCAGTATAATCATTCGTGGTGCCCGCAACCAACCCGTTGGTGAGGATGCTGGCAACACCAGGAAAATTGCCGGTGGAGAGATTGGTAAAGCCTGAAAATACCCGGCTAAATGTGTAGTTGGTGGGGGAGTAGCCGATTTGGCCGCTTAACGACGATGAATTGGTCTTGACGATATTAAAACCGTTTGTCCGGACGCCGAAATCATCGGTCAGATAAAGCGTGTTGGTGACCGGAGGGAGCCCAGGCAAATTTTTGACAACCGAAAGCCACTGCACCACCGGAATAGGGAATTCGCTGGGCTTACTGCCAAGGAAACCAGCTTCGAAACGCGCGGACATGGAGATATTGCCATCCAGGTTGTTGTCACCAAGCACCACGATCTGGGTGACCAGATTGCTGGTGTCCCCATTGATCGCGGCCGTATAGCCGTAAGCTGTCAAATTGTTGAGCGACAACTGGCTTTGCAGCAGCGCGAAACTGGAACCCGAGTTTGTCTGGTCATAGACCCCGCTGGTTGCAAACAGGGGATACTGGAAGGAGATTTGCGTATTTGTGTCGGTCCCGACACCCCAATAGGTATCGTAAACTCCCGAGGGATAAACCCCCGGAAACAAACCCGGAATGGAGGTCAACAGTCCACTGATTCCGGTGAAGATAATATTGGTCGCACTTGAGGAAGCACTCACGCCGTCCACCTCCAAGGTGCCGTTCTTCAAGTTGAGGTTATTACCCGCCAGGCGTATTAACCCACCAATCCCCACGTGGATGTCGCCCGCATTGGTTATTGCGTTAGCCGTCACCCGCACTTGCGGACCTTGCAAACTCAGCCCCACGACACCAGTGGCTTTGAGCACCGGAGAGGATCCCTTGATTGTCCCGGTGCTGGCGTTGTTAAAGGAGGCAGCGGCATGAACACCGGCACTCCCGCTGGTGGGTTCAGTATCAAAGACAAAACCGATGTCACTGGTCATTGTCCCCCGGTTGACAAAATTGGTAGTGTCGCTAAACGAAAACAGCAGTCCGTAACCGGTGAGATCGACCGTCCCGGCATTGACAAAATTGTAGGCGTCAATGTTCAGGGGAGCCAGCACATTCCCCAAATTGGTATAACCGAGACTGGGTTGTGATGAAGCCGACCGGGTCAGCGCCAAAAACACCAAAAGACAGGTGGAAAACAATCGCTTCATAACTTAAAGGTCGATCTCGATCACAAAATTCAACTGCGATGCCCGGCCGGTGCTATCCGAAACTTGGACAACGTAGTCAAAAATTCCGGTCGTGGTAGGCGTCCCTGAAATGGTTATAGTAGAGGTGGTGCTCGTGGGGGTATTGACCACGGTAATCGGTGCGGATTTAGTCAGTCCCGGCGGCAATCCCACCCCGACGAAAGACCAAGTGTAGGGAGCCGGCGATTGACCCGTCGCTTGAATCTGCGCTGTGTAAGCCTTCCCTTGATGGCCGGTGGGAAGCACCATGGGGGTCGTAATTTGCAGGAACAACGAATTCTCGTAATTGTTCAGGCTGGCGGTGCTCGGATACACGACGGGAGCGTTGGTCGTTCCGTCGTAAGAACCCCACAAATAGGTAGAAAATGCGGTTCCTTCATCCAAAATAGTGCCTTGGTATGAGTTTAGCGTGGCGGGCACTCCCTTATTGAAGGTAAGGGAAAGGGGTCCGCTGGCAAGATTCGGCGGCCCAATCGTTCCTGGTCCAGCCAACCCGGTGGTATTAGCCACCGTAAAGTTATAACGCGGAGTGGTCCGCAGGACGGAAGGAACAACCGGAGCCCCGACTCCAGGAACAATGAGATCCTGAGCGAAGAAGACGAAATCAGGCTGATTCAAAATCCGTTGAAAGCGATCAGCTGTGCGCGTTGAATTGGTAATGCTGACGATCGTGTGGTAGTTGGTAACCGGCGTCCAACTGGTCCCAATCAGTGAATCATAATCCTGACGGTGAAAATTCACCTTCTCAATGCCCGCCCGAAGAGTAACGGGCGCGGTGTCACATTGAACGGCATAGTAGATGAAGTCATGATTCGTCACGTAAGTCACGGTGCTCACAGCGGACGCGACCAAACCGGTGCTGCCCGGGGCGATGGTTACCGTGCCGGTCGTATTGGTAGTTGCCGTAATAAAGGTATAGAATTGACTCGTCAGGACGTAAGGTCCGCATTCCGCCTGGGGAAATATGTAAAACTCACCATTGGGGAAGTTGGTAACCAAAGCGGTCGTGGCATTTACCGCAGTCGTATTGGTTGCGATCAAATTTGTGGAATTGACCGGCTTCCATTGATAGTTGATTGAACTCGTGGTCAAAATTGTCTTGTAACCGTTCGTGAACGCACCTTCGCCTTCGGGATGCGCCAAAGTGGGATTGATGACAATATTGCCGAAAGTGTGTTGGTAATAAGTCGTAATATTGGTGGTGTAGAAGGGCGTCAAAAGAACATTGGGAACGCTGCCAACCGGGGAAAATGGCAGGTTGGTGAGACTGGCAATGAAATTGGTGGTGACCTGCAAGGCGAAATAGGAACGCGAATTGAGGATGACCAAGCCAGGATATAAAGCCTGAAGGGCGGCTGCATTGTTGGTCAACGCTTGCGCAGCGAAAAGACCATAATCACGGGTCGTCAAAAGTTGCTGGCCACCGGAGGTGTTGGTGCTGACCAGCAAGCTGGTGCCATCCACAGCTTCCATGTGCACCCGGTTGGACGAAAGCAAATAGCGCAACCCGCCCACATCATCCCGGGTCAAACCGGTGTAATACTGACCAAATGATGTCCCACCGGATCCCACACTCGTGCCGAAGGTATAGATTCCGCCCGTGGAAATATCGCCAGCGGCTACGGTATTATAAATATTGTAGGAGTCAGCATCGACAGCGTAGATGGCCGTCTCCGCCCCCACGCCCGGCAACGGGTTGACAGCGAAACCGCAAGTTTCAAAAATGCTATAACCGTAAAGCGTGCCGTTGACGAAACTGCTGTAAACCTGGCTCACGGGGTCGTAATTCCGCTGAATGACCGCATAGTTGTAGGCGGGACATTTGGCATTGGGAGGCAGGACGCGTTCGTGCAGGGCATAGGTATAACGCTCCGGCTGAGCAAGACCCAACTGCTCGATAATGAATTCCATGACGACCGACTTAATATCGATCAAACCCGCCGCATTGGCGCGGTAGTTAACGAAGGTGGTCAACGTGGGCCACTCACTTAGATCACTGCTGTAGGCGGAAACATTCTTCAGAGAATTATAAATGGCAAACGCCTTGTCCACCTCGGCCATCCCGTTGGTGCCAAAATAGGTGATGAAGGAACTGTCAAAGGCGTAATATATATCCCCGGCATTCCAGCGGTAATCCTCATTCAGGTTCTTGGGATCGCCGACATCAGCGCGATCGTTGTTGGCGGGAGTAAGGTTGTAGCCAATGACCGGCTGTTGGAAGGCGTCTGCTCCGTTGGGAATCGCATGAGGCCCGAGCAGCGAAAAACCATAGACGGCGGGGCTTCCCAATACCAATAGCACCAGTATCAGGGCCAGGCTCGATCTCTTAATTGTTAGGAACATAAACGCTTAATACCGGATACGATTGATCTTGTAAAAATTCCCCCCCGCAGAGAGCCCGACGAACACAGAGTCGTTGGTCCCCGCCGCGAATCGTGAACTGCCCAGATTGGTCCAATTGTTGAGATCTTTGGAGGTTAAAACCTGATAGACACCACCCGGCTGAGTATTCCAGGAAAGGAATGTTCCCTGCGTTGTCTCCTGAATGGCTGTCGTGAGCCAGGTGGCCGGCAACAGGGGATTGGCTCCCCACAGAAATACGGTTTCCGCAGTTGGCCCTTTGGCTGCCAAAAGAGTCCCGGCGGAGGGCCAATGACTAGAATTTGATCCCCAATAAAGAGCCTGCCAATCATCGGGCAGCCCATCACCATTGACATCCGCCGCCCAGGTTGTTCCGGAGGTGGTGGCTGACAGGGGTGAATGCTGACCGCCCACCAGCACATAATCCAACTGGAAGCTGTGCGTGCTGGAAGGGGCAAGGCCGGCCACAGAAAAATAATTGTTGCTCACCACCGTAGGAACCGCGGAGCCATCGATGTATAAATCGTAGTTGGCCACCTGAAAGCCCGCGACGTTTGGCCAAGTCACCGTTAAGCGATCGCCACTGACAGCGGCGACAAAGGGCGCCCCGGGAGCGGGAAGCGACTGTTGAGCCGAGGAATAGCGCTGAGCGTAGAGATCCATGCTGTTTAACCCCCCGGTGTAGCTGGACCAGACCACCATTGACCGACCTGATCCATCCGCCGCAATAGCGGGATATATCTGGGAGTTTAAGGTGGTGGTGTTCACGGGGAGTTCCCACAGCACCGTCCCGTTGCCCGACAGCGAAGAAAGCGGTGATCCGTCAGCGGCGACAAACTGGCTGTAGACACCTTCGCGAGAACCGTCCTGCCCCACGCTGGTCCAGACAATTTGATAACCAGATCGAACGGCCGCGATTTGCGGAAGGAATTGAGGACCAAAGCGTTGCGTGTTAACCCGGAAAGTCGTCCCACCACTCCCACCCGCCGTGAATCGACGGGCGTAAATATCCCAGTCATTGTTCAGCACTGCGGTATCTTTCTCCCCCCAAGTGATCATGAAGGTCCCGTCCTTGGAAGCGGCCACGGCCGGGTTGGCGCAAACATTGGTTCCACTGTTCACCAAAAATTCGCTGGTGACTGGGGCGGCATTCGCATTAAAAACACGGGCAAAAATGTCCACGCCGTTGGTTGCCCGTTGCAGTTCGGAAACCCAGGTGACGACAAAACCACCGGCAGGTAGCGCGGCAATAGCGGGAGTCCGTTGGTTGTTGACCTGGAACGTGTTAACCGCGAATTCACCACCGATTTTTTGGCCGTTGGGACTCAGCAATTGGCCATAAACGTCCTGCAAACTCCCGGCGGATGCCTGGTTGAAGCTGGACCACAGAGCCACCAAGTTGCCATTCGCCAGCGTGGTGATCGTGGGGTTGACTTGAAAGTTGGTGGCGGTATTGACCTGAAATTCGCCGGTCAGAAAAGTTCCGTTGGTGGCAATGAAACGAGCGTAAACGTGCTGATAGCTCGTGGCGCCCCCCTGCCAGATGATCGCAGCCCCGCCGTTGCCAAGCAGGCTGATTTTGGCATTTTGCTGGTCATTACTCCCCTGCTGGTTGACCCGGAACGGGTTGAAAGTGGCGGAAAGGGAACTATCCAGACGCTGGGCGCTGATACCGAAGCCGCTGCCATCCGTGATATTGTCCTGCCAAACTATCCAGCCGCCGGCGTTGGTGAACGCGACAGCCGGCCGGATTTGGTCACCAGGAAGATTTCCCAAGGGGACAAATTCCTGCGCTTGCGGGCTGAATCCGGATTGGGCATGGACCAACCCGGGAGCGGCGAGGGCCAGACTTAAGATCCCCAGCGTTTTGATTGCGCGCTGCAGTGGTGACATAGATTTTGAATACATTAACAGAGCCGTTCCCACTTGTCCAATATTCTCGGGTTCTCCTGCCTGCCGCATTTCAGCCACACCGAGTGAACCTGATGGGTGGCTGGTTTTGCGGCAAGCAGGGTGGCTTTTCCAAATTTGGTACGTCAATTCGGATTACAGGATTTATTGGGCCATAACCCGGGTTTGGGGAGGCACCGTGTTCTGCGCAAAGGGCATTTCGTCGTCCGAGTGATACCGAGAACCATCCGGGTTGATGATGGTGGGGGTGACAAAGATCATCAGATTTTTCTTGGTCTTGGTGGACGATTCACTGGTGAAAAGTTGTCCCAGGAAGGGAATATCACCGAGGAAGGGGACCTTGTCCTTGACGCGCGAGACGCTGTCCGTGAGCAAACCGCCCATGACAATGGTCTGCGCATCCCAAACGATGCAACTGGTGACCAATTGGCGCACGCGATAATGGGGCAAGGGCAGCACCGCCGTCAGGGGCACCGCACTGCCACCCACCACAGCCGCCGTGGGAATAAACTTGCCCGCGTCATCATAACCGATGAATTCCGTGACGGTCGGGATGATCGTCATCTGGATCGAAAATTCATCCGCCGAGACATAAGGAATCACGTCCAAGACGGGCCCGAACGGCAGCGGGCTGGTGTTGTAGTTAAAGCTGGGGCTAATCTGTTGCAACACCGCCGTCGTGGTGGTGGGGGCTTGCGCAGTGGCGGTTCCCGTATTGCCGACACCGGTGACAATGGTTTGAACTTCCACCGCTTGAATTTGTGCCTGCCGACCACTTTCGGTGGTGATTTCGGGCGCCTGAAGCAGATCGGTGCCATCCCGCTGTTCGAGGGCGTGCAAGGCAACCTGGAATTGAGGCTGGGTCAACAAGCCCGTGAACGTTCCCAAGGTCGGCACCCCGGCGTTCCGGAGACCGGAGGTGATTTGACCATCCGTGGAAGACGGGCCGGCCGTACCGCCAGTCGGGAAATTCCCACCGGGATTGGCCGTCGTGGGCGCCCCAGTCAGCGTGGGAACGGTGCCGCCGGAAATCGCGGCGTTGCCACCGGCGGTCAGAACGTTACCCAGGAACCAATCAAAGCCCAAAGCGCGGCTGTCATTCTGGGTGATTTCGGCAAACTTGGCCTTGATGTTGATTTCCGGGGGAGCGACGTTGAGGGCCTCAACCGCCTGGGCGATGAGCTCCAAGTCTGACAGCGTTGACCGCACGAAGAGCACGCCTTTGCGATCATTAAAGAACATGGCTTTACCCGCGGACCCTGCCACGGGGTTGGTGCTGAAATTAAGCCCGGCAAGGTTGAAGAAATTCCGGACCATGAGCTGCATGTTCGCCATGGAGTTGGTCTGGGTGATATTACGAAGCCCACCGCCGGTGCCGCCACCGCCACCACCACCGGTTTGACCGCCGCCACCACCGCCAGTTTGACCGCCGCCACCACCGCCGGCAGGAAAGACTTGGGGAATGACCACGTTGCCGCCACCGTTTTGTCCGCCGCCGGAACCACCACCACCACCACCACCGCCACCACCGCCACCACCGCCACCACTGCTGCCGCTGCTCGCCGTTGAGCCGGCGAAGGCCACACCAGAAACCGCTGCCAGGCCCTGTTCAAAGGTGTCAGGATTGACCCGGAAAGTGCGGGTATACATCGGCTCGGCTTCCGGAGCTTTTAGCGAAAACGAAACGGCGTAGTCCTCGATGCTAAACTTAATGGGCTTGTCGGAGGATTTGGTAATCACGTCAAGAACGTCGCCCAGATGGAGATTGTTGAGTTGCGGATTGACTTTGATAACGACCGCTCCGATATCGGCACCTTCACCCGTGGGAGCAGCGGGAGCGGGAAGACCGGTCGTGGGGTCGATAATCGGAATGCCAGTAGTTCCGGTGCCGGGTTGTTCCCGGTTGAGCATGAAATTAACCCCGAGTTTATCTGGATCGCGAGCCCGCGTCAGTTCGCCGAGGTTGTTAATGACTTCAGTGAGGGGAAGGCCATCCCACTTGATCGTGTCGATGGTGATGGCGTTTAATTTCCGCAAAATATCCTGCCGGCCCTTGCTGGTGAATACCAGGTTGGTGCGCGCCCACAGATTTGGGCGTTGTTCCGACAATTTGCGCAGCGGAACATCCCAAGCCTCCTCCACCTGAACCAAGGCATTGCGAGAGGCGAGTTCACTCGCCCGGGTGGCTTGCCCCATTTTCCGCTCCTTGATCAAATTGATGTATTTGGCAGCCGCCAGATTGCGAGGATCCTCCTTGAGGGCAAGATCCAGTTGCACTTCGGCTTCATCATATTTGCCAGCCTCGTAAAGAAACTTGCCATTTTGCACCAAGGTCGCCGAATGAATTGCATTGGTCTCGAACTGGGGCAGTTTATCCAACATTTCCTGGGTGGGCTTCATTCCCGCGCTCGCCTGGATGGCCAGATTGTTCTGCTTTTGCAGCGCATAAGCTTCCTGATTATGCGGATCGACGATCAAAATCCGTTTGATGTGCTCATCGGCGGTTTTGTAATCCTGATGTTTCATGGCCTCCCGAGCCAATTCCAAGAGTACCGTGTCCAAGCCAGTCGTAACCCGCTTGCTTTCGGCATCAACGTTGGAACCGATGCGCTCGACCAAGGTTTGGCATTGCTCATAGAGCCGGGCGGCCGAAACCAAATCTTTACGTTGCTGCGCGCCCTCGGCCTGAACCAATTTCTGGCGCAATTCAATGGTCGCCGCCTGGCGGCGGAATCCTTCGCCACTCGCGAGGCCGACATCGCCCGGATTGGTTTGTGCCCCCAGCGGTGAGACGGCGGCAAGAAAAGAAAGAAGGAACAACAATGGGGAGGCTGCTTTAATCATGGGTTTGGTGGCGTGGACAGGAAAATTCCAACGCAAATCGGTTACGGCTTATAGTTGATCGTCGTCTTTTTTTGATTTTCTTCGGCAAATACTACAACGTTGCTCGCGGTGATGGCAACGATTTTGTATTTATCGCCGCCCAATTGCAACTTGGAATCGCGGCGTTGCTTGCGGAAAAGTTTATTCTGCTCGGGCGGGTAACGCAGATCACTTTCATACCCCTCCACCCGTTCATAGACTTTCCCGGGGAAAAGAGACACAGCGGGACCGCCCTCGGTCAGCTCAAAAACCAGTTCAGTCGGCTTTTCCGGGGCGCCCTTGACTTCCCGCAGGGTGAACAAATCCCATTTTTCGTCGCGAATGGCAAGATGCTGTCCGGAGCGTTGGGATGACTTGACAGCCGCCTCGTTGGTGTAACCAATGGTGTAACGCGTGCCGCTCATGCCCTCGTAGGCCATTCGAAGATACAAGGGGCGAATCTCCACCACTTCCAAAGTCTCGGGCCCCTGCTTTTTAATCTCGCCCTTGATCAGGCGGCTTTCCGGGGGGGGAGTTTTTTGCCAGAGGATCGGATTGAAAAGGTTGTGATTGCGGGTGTACTCGTACTGCACGGGAGTTTGAGCGCGTTTCGCCGATCCCTCAAAGGCCGCCATATCCAAGGCGGCCAACTCCTTGACTTTCGTCATGAGCTTCTCGGTTCGTTTGTCGGCCAGATCCTGCCGCTTGTGCGAAAGGTAAAACGGCAGCAAGCACACCCCGATGGTCAGGGCGGAAAGCACCACGACCAGCAATACCTTCTCGTAATTTTTCTTTATGAACTCCATGGAAATATTACTTATTGGTTAGGGGCGGCGGGAGCGGGAGCGGGATTGCGGGAGCGACCGGCGGCGGCGGCGGGAGCGCCGGGCTTGGGTTTCGCGGCTTCGTCCGGGTTCTTAAGTTTGACCACCTCAATCATGAGGGTTACTTTTAACTGCCGCTCATTCAGGAGCACCGTAGGTTTGCTAACCGGCGGGGCAGCAACGGGAACCGGGGCAACCGGAGGCGGCCCACCAGGGTTGCGTGGGCCGTAACGCATGTTATATCGCTCCGCCTGAGTCATCGGCATCGGCGTGGCCAAGGCCGGAACGGTTCCGGGCGAGGGAACTCCCGGGTCAGCAATCGGCGCCGCCGGCTCCACATTGATGGTCTTGACGATGTAACCGTGACTCGAACTGGCCAAACCGCTGAGGACCTCCGCCAATTCCGCGCTAAAACAACGAAACACAACCCGATAGGGAGTCAAATCACCCAGCGGCGTAACCATGGTTTTTTGCGTCGTCAAATAATCGGAGACATTCTGGTCTTTGGCCGAAACCACCTCCCGCTGAATGCCCTCCAAGGCATTGATCCGGGCGGCAAAAAGCACGTCGCAAATCGTCTTGATTTCCCCCAGATGCATGGCGAGAGGCTCAATGCTCCCGGGGTCAAACTGGGTGAGAAACCGTTGGGAAGCGAAAGTAAACGCGTAATTTTCCGGCAAGGTCACGCTGGCTGCCTTGGCCTCCCGGTTTAATTCGGCAATGGTGTAAAGCAGTTGGTTGGAGAACTTCTGATCATCCACCTTTTCGCCGGAGGGAATCGGAGGAGGCGTGACAAAAAGACCGCGCGCCTTCGCGATAAATACCCGGAGCAGGCCCTCCTGATCTTTGGCCGCCTTGACGTTATCCACCTTGCCCGTGGAGCCCGGGTGGGGGTTTTGTTTATTGAGTTCATCCAGTACGCCGTACTGTTTGATGATTTCCTCGGCAGAGGCGCCCTCGTTGGAATAGGCGGTCCACAAGACAAAGCCGCCGTAGCCCATTAAGCCGAGTGCCACCAGTCCACCGATGACAAAATACAGATTCCGCTTGATCCAAGACATACTATAACTTCAATGGCTTTTTCAGTTTCACGATCACATTGAAGGTGAAGGTGCTGTGGTCATCGGTTGGACTCACGGCGCTCGTGAGCTGGGTTTCTTCCTTGTCGAACATCGGGCTCTCTTTAAGCGCGTCCCGAACTGCAAAAGCCATGTCAGTGGTGGCGGAGGGGCCACCCGTGGCCGATACGTCAACGGCCCGACACATCATGGTGATGGTGTCCACTTCGTTGGTGGCGGTGGGTTTGGCCGGTTTTACTTTCGCCGTGGCAGGCGCTCCAGGAGTGGTGCCTGCATCGGGTGCACCAGGAGCCGGTGGCGCCGGCGGAGGAGCACCTCCCGTTGCCTGGCGACCGTAACGACGCATCCAGGCCGCATCCCGCGGCGGAACGCCACCGCCGGCCGGGTTGGGGGCATTGAAAGGGTTGACAAAGCCGGCGGAGGGATCCGTCGCCGGAGTCTCTCCATCCGTGGTAAAGGTCTCAATCCAGACCCCGGTGGCGGTGTGCAGCTTGTTGCTGGTCTCCGACTCCACCTGGATCATGATGTTGTGCAACTCCCCAAGCACTTCACCCCAATAATACCGGTCATCCATCCAGGTGGTGATTTGCGTGGCATCCTTTTTGGATTTTTCCAGATCCGCCAGCGCCTTCTGAAATTGGGTCTTGCGGGCGGTCAGCGGGTTGATTTGTTGTTCCAGAACCTGCAATTCCTGCTTGTTGACTTCGTTTAATTTGTCGAACAAAACACCCGCGGCAAAGACCACCACCACGAGGCTGAACACGGTGGCGATGAGATAAGGCTTTTTCTGGTTGAAATTGACCCAGTTGAGGGTGCTCTCGGGCATCAGGTTCAACTCGACCGGGCAATGCGCCAAGTTGCGCAGCCCCAATCCCACCACTTCGCCGAGCGAATGGGCCACCCGCGCCAACTCTTCCAGGTTAATCCCCGGATCAATCTGGACGTTCCGCAGAGGATTGAAGTATTCGACCGGCAGATTCAGTTTTTCCTGAAAAAATTGCGCCGTGTACGGCATGACCGACGCACCGCCGGAAAGGAAGAGCCGTTGCGGCGCCGCCCCCCCCTGCTGTCCCCGATAAAACTGCATGGTCTGATTGACCTGAATGTGCAGCCGGGTCATGAACTGACGGGCAATCTTTGAAATCGCGGCCTGATGCGCGTTTTCGGGCTCTTCATACGCGCCACCGAGGCTCACAAAGCCTTCACTGATCTTTTTCTTTTCCGCTTCCGTGAAACTCAGTTTCGATTCCTTTTCGAAATCCGTGGTGATGGAATTCGCCCCCAGATTGATACTCCGGGAATATACTTTGCCCTTTTCAAAGAAGAGCAGGTTGCTCGTCTTGGCGCCGATGTCGAGCAGCATCGTGCAATCTTCCAAGTCGCCATAATTGTAGCGGAAGGCATTGCAGAGGGCGGCGGGCGAGACATCCGCCAATTGGAGCCGCAGTCCGGCGGACTCGGTGACGCGGAACAAACCTTCCACGATGTCGGACTTAATGGCCACCAGCAGGACTTCCAACTCCCCGCCCGCAGTGGTGCCGAGAATCTGGTAATCCCACACTACTTCAGCCAGCGGAAAGGGAACATTTTGCTGCGCTTCGTATTGGATGATCTGCGTGACCTTGGCAGGTTCGACCGGCGGGAGTTTGACGAACTTCGAGAAAACGTGAAAACCTGGGGCGCAGACATTGACGTTTTTCGACCGGACACCCTTTTCCGCCAGCAACTCGATCAAGGCCTTCTGCATGGTGGCTTCGCGGGTGGCCTCCTGCGAGCCTTCCGCGCCCAGCGAACGAAAACCATATTGCTTCAGCCGGAGGCCGCCGGACTCATTTACCTCGAATTCGGCCAGCTTGAGACTTCCGGCACCGAAATCGACCGTCAAAAATGACTTTGAGTTTAACATTACAAATTTTCGCCTCAGTCAGCCTTCAATCCGGCCATCCGGACCGTTTGCTTTAATGGCAATTCGTGGTGGGTACTGAAAAAAATGTGACTGGTCAAATATAAAATCGGTTTGGCTCTAGTTTTCTTTGCTCCGGGTTTTCCTGCGGAGTGAAGTGGATAATAGGCGCTCGCGAAAAAAAGCGATAGTCTTTTCCAATCCTTCGTTCAAATTAACTTTCGGCTCCCACCGCAGCAAGGACCGGGCCCGGGTAATATCCGGTTGCCTTTGCCGCGGATCATCCACCGGGAGCGGCCGAAAGACCACCCGACTGCGGGCACCGGTCGCCTGGATGATGGCTTGGGCAAATTCATGGACGGTCATTTCCTGTGGGTTACCAATATTGACAGGCTCATGCGTGGAACTGTTCATTAATCGGTAAATTCCCTCGATCAAATCCGAAACGTAACAAAAACTGCGGGTCTGCTCCCCGCCGCCAAACACGGTCAGAGGCCGATGCTTCAACGCCTGCCCAATAAACGCCGGCACCACCCGTCCATCCAGCAAACGCATACGCGGGCCGTAGGTGTTGAAGATGCGCACGATCCGGGTCGCCACCCCGTGTTCCCGGTGGTAGGCCATCGTCATGGCCTCCGCGAAGCGCTTCGCCTCATCGTAGCAACCCCGCACGCCAATGGGGTTCACGTTGCCCCAATAGGCTTCCGTCTGAGGATGCACCAGGGGATCCCCGTACACCTCGGAAGTCGAGGCCAACAAAAATCGCGCTCCTTTGTTCTTCGCCAGGCCGAGCGCTTTGTGGGTCCCCAAAGAGCCCACTTTGAGCGTTTGGATGGGGATCTCCAAATAATCGATGGGACTCGCCGGGGAAGCAAAATGCCAGACGAAATCGACCGGACCTTCGAGAAAAATGAACTCGGTCACATCCTGTTGGATGAATTTGAAACGCGGATTGCCCCCGAGGTGGGCGATATTGTCCACGGAACCGGTGACAAAATTGTCGATGGCCACCACCCGGTGCCCGGCGGCCAGGAGATAATCCACGAGATGCGAACCCAAGAATCCCGCCCCACCCGTCACCACCGAGGTGGGGGTAGCTGAAGGAGCCTGGCGCCCCGCTTTGGGTTTGGCGATTCCGGCCATAAATCAGTGAGAAACGTTGAGCACCCGGCAGTGCGGAGGGACAGGAAACCTCATTTGGCCCCAGTACCAAGCACCACCACGGGAATCGTAAGCCAAAGAATTTTCAAATCCAGCCAGATCGACCAGTTGTCGATATATTCCAAATCCAGCCGGACCCAGTCGCGGAAATCCTTCACGTTATTGCGGCCGCTGATCTGCCAGAGGCAGGTGAGCCCCGGCTTGACACTGAGCCGGCGCCGATGCGCCAGATCGTCGAAGCGTTTCACCTCGTCCACCGGGAGCGGCCGCGGTCCGACCATGCTCATTTCCCCGCGCAACACATTGAGCAATTGGGGAAACTCATCGAGGCTGAATTTGCGCAAATACGTCCCCACCTTGGTGATGCGGGGATCGTTCGTCACCTTGAACACCGGCCCCGTCATTTCATTCATGGCGGCAAGCTCCGCCTTGCGCTGCTCGGCGTCGGTGCCCATGGTCCGGAATTTATAAATGGTGAAAGGCTGCCCGTTCAGGCCACAACGCTGCTGTTTGAACAGGATCGGCCCCGGCGAGGTGAATTTGATCAGGAGGCTGACGACGAGCAAAATCGGCGACATCACGATCAGCATGCTGGCGGCCAGGATGAAATCCAGCAATTGCTTCGCGACGCTTTGCCACGAATCCTCGGGGGTTGAACGAAAAACCAGCACCGGCCGGCCCTGAAAATCATCCAGACTGGTCCGGGAGAGTTGGGGTTTGAAGAAATCCGCCACGAGCCAGGCCTCCACGCCCTCCAATTCGCAAGTGCGAATCGCGGCCTCGATCTGCTCAAAGTCATTGTGCCGCGCGTTCAGGATCACGCCATTGACGGAATGTTCGTGCAGCAAATGCGCCAGTTCGGTGACTGGCGTTTTGTTCAGGTTCAATTCCGCCAGCACCACCATGCCCTGGTGCCAGTCCACTTTGAGCCGCTCGCGCATGGCGGCAGTCTCCTCGGCGGTGCCCACCAGCACGAACCGCCGCTCCATTTGCGCCCGGGCAAATTTGCTGCGCAAGCCCAGCCGCATCAATTCCTCCTTGGCCAGCACCAAGAGGAAACCGATCACGCCGAAAAGCAGGGGCACCGAACGCGCCAGTTCGCGGCGTACAAAGAAAAGGATGAGGATCAAACCCAGGGTGGTGACCAAACAACCTTTTAACAAAGCCCGGAACGCCATCCGCCGGGGCGAAAGCGCCGACCGGTCGTAAAACCCCTGCGCTTCGAGGACCAGCGGTCCGGCCGGAATCAAAACCAGAAAAACATAGGTGTACGAGTCGAACGGAGTAATGGGGTTGAGGTTGAGCCACTCCATGATCCAGGGATCCGCCCGGAGCCGCCAGGCAAACCAAAAACTAAACGCGAAGACACACGCATCCACGCATTGTTGGATTTGTGTTTTAATCTGGCGATTGCGGCGTAACATGTAAAATCAACCGACTGGACGGACATTTCAATAACAGAACCGCGCGGACCGGGCAATGCCTTTGGCTGCCCGGCCGGCAACCAAGACCGCGGAAACGGGTCAGTGAAGGGCGGCTTGGGCCGTACTCCGGCCCGCCACCTGGGCGCCGGGAACCAATTGGTATTCCGGCACCGAGACTTGAATCAGGTGCTCCAATCGTCGGTAGGTTTCCAACTCGTAACCAGGCGGGCATTCGGCGAAATAGGTGATATAAGCCCAGCGCTGAAGCACTCCCGTCTTCAACAGTTGCCAACCCATTTCCCACATCCGGGCATCATGACTGGCGGTCAGCCGACCGTCCGCGACAAACCAGTAGATGTAGACACCACGCCGGGTCGCCTTTTGCCCGTCCGGGCCTGCCGCTTCCCGCGTGGTCAGCAACTTCATCACTGGCAAATCGTAAGGCTGCGGCCGCGTCATCCGGATGGTCGTGGCGGTGGAATTGGCGTCGTCCAGAGTGTAACCGTGGCCCACCAGGCAAAACTGGGGCTTATGAATCGTGGAACGGTCCGTGCCCATCAGCACCAGTCCCGCGGCCGCCTGCCAGCCATCCGGCGCGGTATAAATACGTTGCGCGAAGCTGCTGTCCGGCGGCATGAACAGCAGCAGATTGGTGTCCGTCGCCACCAGTTCACTTTTGAAATCCGCCACTTGTGGAGGCAAATACAGTTCGAGCCGCGGACTGCCGGGAATGGCCGTGGTCCGGATGCCCGGACGCCCGAGCTTTTGGTGGGTGTTGGACCAGGCCAGAAAGGCCCCGGTGCCGCCAATCAAGGCCAGACCCAGGCTCAAAGTCAGCCAAGTGGAGCGGTTCATACCGTTTTGGGTTGCAAAGGCAGAGTGGGTTCGGGCGGCTGCTCGCGCAGCCAATGGCCCAGCGCCATCACGCTGGCAATGGCGGGCACGTACGGCAGCAAGCTGAAAATGGCGCTTTCATGAACATAATTGCCGGTTTCCTGACCCGAAACTTCCGCCGCGGCAATAATGCACATCATCCGCAGGGAATTCCCCAGCACCGCCAGGGGAAAAGCGGCCGCGATCATCAGCAACCGCTTCCAGGGACTGCGAAAGACGACGAATCCATAAATGGTGGAAAGGCAAAGGATGGCAATCACACTGCGCAACCCGGAACAGGCCGCCGCCACCTCGTAACTGTAGGTGTGGGACGAGTTGAACAATTGCGTTCCCTCCCGGATCACATCCAACCCCAGGATATGGGCCACCGTGGCCACGATCTTGGTGACCATGATGCGGAGGGGAAAAGTGACCGTCTCCGCCAGCGAGCCGATGGGAATGCAAAAAGCGAAGAGGAAAAAGGGAAACCAAGCCGCACGCAACCAGGCCCGCCCCCAAGCCAGCGCCATCAGCGCGTAAATTCCACCGAAAAAACCCAGGACCGAGAGCCGCTGTTGCTGCACCCGGTAGCCCACCGCATGCACCAGCAAAGCCAGGGCCAGCAAAATAAGCCCCGGCGACCAAAGCCGGTTCGGCAAGGCCAGCAACTGTTCCCGCTTCCACCAAAACAGGACCAAAACGACAAACGGGATCAGCAATCCATGGTCCTCATTACCGGCACTTTTGACGAAGGCATTATACAGCCAGTACATCAACGAGGTCGTGTCCACGTAACCGAAGGTACAGGTTCCCAAAAACTGGAACAGCAGCAGCCAGGCGGCCAACAGGGTGAAAAATAAAGCCTTGTTGGGCAAGCGGTTCCAGCATCGCGCGAATTCGGCGCGAAATTCAACCAAAGGCCCGGCGGATGTTGCTGTTGGGTTGCTTGCCATGATCTACTCAGCCCTCAATTAGACCACGAGCCACCCCGACTGCTCAATCAAATTCCATCCCCGCTTCGGCAACAAATCGGCGACAGATTTGATCCACGAGTGCGGGCGGCATTCCGGGCTTCCGCCCCTGCGAAAAGGGGAGGTTTGCGGCTTGCACCGGGACCTCGGCCTGGGTTAAACAGGGCGGATGAAAGCCCTGATTGCCCTCTGCCTGTGGTGCGGTGTCGCGCTCGCCGCCCGGGCCGCCGATGATTACAAGTTCGGTCCCGATTCCGAGCGGCATGAAGGGGTGCCGGCCGGAAAAGTGACCGCCTTTCAATGGACGAATTCCACCGTCTTCCCGGGGACCCACCGGGAGGGGTGGGTGTATGTCCCGGCCCAATACGAGGCCAGCAAGCCCGCTGCAGTGATGGTTTTCCAGGACGGACGGGGATACATGGATGAACGCGGCAGCCAGCGGGCGCCCATAGTTTTTGACAACCTGATTGCGCGAGGCGAAATGCCCGTGACGATTAGTATCTTCCTTAACCCGGGCACCCTCGGGGAGCGCGGCGGTCCGGGCGGCGCGAGCAACCGCTCGTTTGAGTATGATTCCCTGGGCGATCAATACGCGCGATTCATCTGCGAGGAAATCCTCCCCCACTTTGCCCGGGAATATAATCTGACCTCGGATCCCGAAATGCGGGCCATTGGGGGCATGAGTTCCGGTGCCATCGCCGCCTTTACCGTGGCCTGGGAACGACCGGACATGTTCCGCAAGGTGCTTTCCCAAATCGGCAGTTTCACGAATATCCGCGGCGGGCACGAGTATCCGGCCCTGATCCGCAAGACCGAGCGCAAACCCCTGCGCGTTTTTCTGCAAGACGGCAGTAACGACTTGAACAATTTGCACGGAGACTGGCCGCTGGCGAACAAATCCATGGAAAGCGCCCTCCGCTTCGCGGGCTATGACGTGACTTTTGTGCTGGGTGACGGTGGCCACAGTGGCAAGCACGGCGGTGCCATCCTGCCGGATTCTCTCCGCTGGCTCTGGCGTCCGGCCACGCCCCTGCCCGCGCCGCTCACGAAGGATAATCTGGGCGGCGATGAAGCCCTCGTCAAAATCCTGCCGCCGACCGGTGGTTGGGAATTGGTCGGCGAAGGTTATGGCTTCACCGATGCCGCCTGCGGGGACTCCGCCGGCAATTTTTATTTTAGTGATCTGGGCAACTCCACCATCTGGCGGGTGGCCGTGGGCGGCGCACCGGAAAAATGGCTCGAACATGGGGTCAAAGCCAGCGGACTCAAATTTGGTCCGGAAGGCCGGCTTTATGCGGTGACCCAGCCGGACGGCGCCGTGAAACCAAAGGTGGTCGCCATTGATCCGCAAACCAAGGCGATTACCGAACTCGCCGCGGACGTGAAACCCAACGACCTCGCCGTCAGCGCGGCCGGCTGGCTTTATTATACGGACACCGGCGCCGGCGAAATCAAAATGCTCCCCCTGGCCGCCGCCGGTTCCACCCGGCCGCAAGCCGTGGCCACCGGCATCAAAGGCCCCAACGGCATCGCTCTCTCCCCCGACGGCAAGTTTCTCGCGGTCTCGGAATACAACGGGCAATCGGTCTGGCATTATTACGTCCGGCCGGATGGACAGTTGGGCGGGGCCGAACGCTACATGACACTGCGGATGACCGCGAAACCCACGAGCGGCGGCGATGGGATGACCACCGATGTCGAAGGCCGTTACTATGTCACTTCGTTCGCCGGGATCCAGATGTTTGACCGCGGCGGCCGCATGGGCGGGGTGATCGCCCCGCCGAACGACAAGGGGTGCGTCAGCCTGGCGTTTGCGGGCCCCGGCAAAGAATGGTTGTATGTCTGCAACGCCAAACAGGTCTGGCGGCGTCACCTGCTGACCCACGGCCCCTAGTCCGGAGCAGGTTCCCGCCCATCAGCGTGATAGTTTACCGCGGGGACGGTTTCCTGGGGCCGGTGGGCTCCGGCCAAAGATTGCCGCTTGAACCCGGCCCCTTACTGGCGTAAAAGTGTTCATGTACTACAGCAGATTTTTGCTTTGCCGGGTGCATGGCCGGGCGGCGCTGCTGGCGGCGTCCCTCCTTTTTTTGTTACTTCCCGCGGATGCCGCCGATCTGGACGCCGCGCAAAAGCTTTACCTCCAAGGCCGTTACGCCGAGTGCATCACCAATGCCCAGGAAGTCGTGACCAAAACCCCCTGGGAAGATGGTTGGGCGGGATTGTTGGTGCGGGCGCAACTCGCAGTGGGAAAATATGCCGCGGCAGAAAAGAGCGTGTCCACCGCCCTCGCCCGCGACCGCAGCAACATCCCTCTCCGCGTGCTGGCGATCCAAGTTTACAACTCCGCCGGCAACACGACCCGCGCCAAGGAAATTCTCGAACAACTGGGCGGCATCATCTCCTCCCGCAGCCTGCGGGACTCCGTCCGCGATGCCGCGAGCCTCGTGGCGGTGGGCCAGGCCGCGCTGCTCCTCAACCTCGACCCGAAGTTGGTCTTGGAGAATTTTTACGATCAGGCCAAACGGGCGGATTCCCATTGCCGGGATGCCTGGATCGCCAGCGGTCAGCTGGCCTTGGACAAGGATGATTACGAACTCGCGGCCAAGACTTTTCTCGAGGCGTTAAAGAAGTTTCCCGACGACCCGGAAATTGAACTCGGACTGGCGCAGGCCTACGCGCCGAGTGACGCCCCCCGGATGGGCAAATACCTCGACCAGGTGCTCGCCTTCAATTCCAATAATATTCCGGCGATTCTGATGTACGCGGAACACCTGATCACGGCCGAGGAATATGACGAGGCCGGAAAACAACTCACCCGCGCGTTAAATGTAAACCCCTGGGAGCCGGATGCCTGGGCGTACCGGGCCGTCCTGGCGCATCTGGCCAGCGACACCAACGCCGAAACTTCCGCGCGGCAGACCGCCCTGAAATACTGGACCAACAACCCGCACGTGGATCACCTGATTGGCCGGCAGCTTTCCCAAAAATACCGCTTTGCCGAAGGCGCCCGTTACCAGCAACAGGCCCTGGCCTTCGAACCGGATTACCTCCCGTCCAAAATCCAACTGGCTCAGGACTGGTTGCGCCTGGGACGCGAAGCCGCCGGTTGGGAACTCGCGGACGAGGTCCACCGCCGCGATGGATATGACGTGACGGCCTACAATCTGGTCACCTTGCGGGAGACCATCGGCAAATATCGAACCCTGACGAACGCCGATTTCATCGTGCGCATGACGACCAACGAGGCCGCCCTTTATGGCGACCGCGTGCTCGCCTTGTTACAGCGGGCCAAGGACCGGCTCAGTGAAAAATACGGGTTTACCCCGGCGCAGCCCACCACGGTGGAAGTTTTTGCGGAACAAAAAGATTTCGGCGTGCGGACTTTCGGGGTGGCGCATAACCCGGGATTTCTGGGCGTGTGTTTTGGCAACGTGATCACCGCCAACAGCCCGGCTGCCCAGGCCGGCCATCCCGAAAACTGGGAGGGCGTGCTCTGGCATGAGTATTGTCACGTCATCACGCTCGGGCTCACGAAGAACAAAATGCCCCGGTGGTTGAGCGAAGGCATCTCGGTGTATGAATCGCGCCTCGCCAATCCCACCTGGGACCGCGGCATGAACCCGCGCTTTCGCGAAATGGTTCTGCAAGGAGAGCTGACACCGGTCGGGGAACTGAGCTCGGCCTTCATGACGCCGAAGAGCGCGCTGCATGTCCAGTTTGCCTATTTTGAGTCTTCGATTGTGGTGCAGTATCTGGTCGAGAAGTTCGGCCTGCCGGCGCTCCAGGCCATCTTGAAGGACCTCGGTGACGGGGTCGCCATGAACACCGCGCTCGCCGCCCGCACCGAACCTTTGGATAAACTGGAGGGCGACTTCGCCGTCTATATCAAAGCCCAGGCGACCAATCTCGCGCCCGGTCTGGATTGGACCAAAGCGGACGACGATGGCGATGACAACGAAAACGCCGCCCCCCACCGCAAGCCCAACCAACTGGTCCGCGTTTTGCGTCCGCCCGGCAACACCGGCACCAATGCCGCAACCCATAACCCGACCAATTATTGGGACCTGATCGACACCGCCACCCAGGCCGCCAAAGCGAAGGACTGGAAATCCGCCAAAGCGCCCTTGCTGAAGCTCATCGAATTATACCCGAAGGGCGTTGAGGCCTACCCGGTGCTCGCCCGCGCCCATCGGGAATTGGGCGAAACGAATGAAGAACGGGCGGTGTTAATCAAGCTGACCGCGCTGGAAGCGGATGCCACTGACGCTTTCTCCCGCCTGATGGATTTGGACACCCTGGCCGCAGACTGGCCGGGAGTCACCGAGAACGCTGAACGCTTCCTGGCCGTCAACCCCCTCGTGGCGCAACCGTATCGTCGACTGGCCACCGCGGCCGAGGCCCAGAACCGGCTCGACAGCGGAATCCGCTCCCTGCAGCGACTGCTCCTGCTGGATCCGGCCGATCCGGCGGATGTCCATTACCACCTGGCGCGCCTGCTCCGCCGGCAGGGGGATGGGGTGGGCGCCCGCCGCCAGGTGCTGCAAGCGCTGGAAGAGGCGCCCCGGTTCCGCGCCGCCCAGGCTTTGCTGTTGGAAATCGAAGCGGGCGCACCCGCTGGTACTGGCGAAGGGAGTGGCCATCGCTTGTAACACCTGGTGTGAAAACCTCCGGCAAAGCCCTGCTCCTGTCCGCCGCCACCCTGCTGCTAGCGGGCTTTTGCGTCGCCCAGTCCTTTGATCGCGGCGGTTTTGGGGGCGGATTCGGCGGTCGGCGGGGCGGGCGGCGCGGGGCGGGCGATGACCCCAACGGTCCGATCGTACACACTGAGGGAGGCGACGAGGTAAACGAGGAGAGTGTGCGCACCGCCCGGGAAACCGCCTCCCACAGCACTGGATATCCCAATTGGACCAATGCCACGGGATTTGAGCGCGATGTCTTTACGTTTGCCCGGGTCATCTGGAAATTCAAGGCGAACAGCGGGGGGCGGGGGTTCTTCGGCAGTTTCATGGGTTGGGTGAATGACTACCCGGACAGCGATCTGAATCTCTCCTTCCGCCTCCAGGATTTGACCTCCCTGCGCTCCGATCCCGATGGCCGCGTGCTGAAACTTACCAGCCCCGACCTCGCGTCCTTCCCCTTCATCTACCTGGTCAAACCCGGTCGCTTGGGCTTGCGGCCGGACGAAATTGAACCCCTGCGGCGTTTCCTCCAAAACGGCGGCGTGCTTATGGCGGACGATTTCTGGGGCGACCGGGAATGGACCAGCTTTGAATCCGAAATGAAGCGGGTGCTCCCCGAGCGGAATTGGACCGAATTACCCATTTCCCACCCGATCTTCCACACGGTCTTTGACCTCCGCGCCTCCAAGAATGACCTCCAGGTGCCCAGCATCCACAACTATGAGCGGAATGGCCGCAGCGACCGCGGCACCGAGGACACCAAAGAAATGCATGTGCGGGTCTGGCTGGATAGCCGCGAGCGCATCAGTGTCATTGCCACCCACAATACGGACAATGGGGATGGGTGGGAGCGCGAAGGCGAGGCCGAGGATTATTTCAAGAAATTCTCCGAGCGCCGCGCTTATCCGCTGGCCATCAACATCATCTTCTACCTGATGACCCATTGATATGTTGAACCCGCGTAAAACCCTCCTCCTCGGCGCGCTGGCCCTGCTAGTTGCAGGCGTTTGCGCGGCCCAGAATCGGGGTTGGGGCTCCGGCGGATGGGGCCGCGGATTCCGGCGGAACGGCGGCCCGGTCGTTTGGACCGAGGGCAATGAAGCGGTGGATGAGCGTGTCGTCAAGACCGCCCGGGAAATTGCGTCGCATAGCAGCGGCACCCCGGTGTGGACCAATCCCACCGGTTTCGAGAAGGATGTTTGGACCTTTGCCCGGCTCATTCGCGATCGCGGCGAAGACGCCCCTCCTTCGGCCGGCAATTGGGTCACGGATTTCCCGGATAGCGATTTGAATCTTTCGTTCCGCCTCCAGCAAATGACCTCGCTAAGGGTGGATCCCGACGGCCGGATTTTCCGCCTCACGGATCCCGTACTGGCGGAATACCCCTGGATTTACACGGTCGAACCCGGCGGTTTGTCCCTGCGCGATGAAGAGGTGCCCCTCCTGCGCAAATACCTGCTCAATGGCGGCGTCTTTATGGCCGATGATTTTTGGGGGCAATGGCAGTGGGACTATTTTGAGCAACAAATCCACCGCGTGCTTCCGGAAAAACAGTTCACCGAATTGGACATCAGCCATCCCCTGTTTCATTGCGTTTTCGACCTCAAAGGACCGGTAAGCCGCCTGCAAACCCCGGGTGAGCGCACTTTTGAGAGCAATGGGGAAGATCCCTCCATTACTTGGGAAAGGCATCCTCGCGAGGATGGAGGAGATGAAGAATGTCGCCCGATGCACGTCCGCGCCATTTTCGATGACCACGGCCGAATCATGGTGATCGCCACTTTCAATTGCGACAATGGGGACGGCTGGGAACGGGAAGGTGAGAATCAGAAGTTTTTCGAGATTTTTTCGGAGAAGCGGGCTTTTCCGCTGGGCATCAACCTCATATTCTACCTGATGACCCACTGAAATATGACAACGGGACGCAAAACCATGCTGATCACCGCCGCAGCCTTGCTGCTGGCCGGTTTCGCCCTGGCGCAAAATCGCGGCTTTGGTCGCCGGGGCGGCCGGGGTGGTTTCTGGGGCGGCGGCGGCGGGGGCCCGATTACCTATACCGAAGGCGGCGTGGAGGTGGATGAGCGCACCGTCAACACGGCGCGGGAAATTGCCGCCCACAGCACCGAACCCTTGAATTGGACGAATTCCCCCGGCTTCGACCGCGACGTTTTCACCTTCACCCGCGTGATCTACAGCCCCGCCCGCAACGGCAGCAACCCGCGCGTTTCCTACACCGCGAGCGGCCGGGGCTGGGTCACTGATTTTCCGGACAGCGATCTGAACCTCTCCTACCGCGTCCAGCAGATGACCTCCCTCCGCACGGACGCTGACGGCCGCACCTTGCGTCTGACCAATCCGGACCTCGCGAGCTACCCCTGGATTTATATGGTGGAGGTGGGTCGACTGAAGTTGGAGGACCCCGAAGTTCCCATCCTGCGCCGGTACCTGCTCAACGGCGGGGTGCTGATGGCCGATGACTTTTGGGGCCAGAAACAATGGGACAATTTTGAATACGAGATCAAGCGCGCCCTGCCAGAGGAAAAGTACCGGTTCGTCGAACTGCCCATGGAACATCCGATTTTCCATTCCGTTTTCCAGATCAGGGGGCCGAAAAACCAGCTCCAGACCCCGAACGCCCGTCAGGGAATCTGGAGTCTAAATCCCTCCTCCCCCGTTTACGGCATCACCTGGGAACAAAACCATGATGATTACGAACGCCCGCCGGCCACCCGGGACATGCATGTGCGGGCCATCCTGGATGACCGGCAGCGCATCCTGGTGATCGCCACCCACAATTGCGATAATGGCGATGGGTGGGAGCGGGAAGGCGAAGACGACGGTTTTTTTCATGAATTTTCCGAAAAACGCGCTTTTCCGCTCGGAATCAATATAATTTCCTATCTGATGACGCATTGATGGACGCGAAGCAGTTGACGAAGGCGATTTTTGTAAGCGCGCTGGCCGCGCTGGCGGTGGGCATTTGCGCCGCCCAGACGCGTCGTTACATAGGGCCCTGGCCGGACATCAACGCCAGTTCCCCGTGGGTCACCACCGAAGGACCGCCCCCCGATGTGCGGAATGGAGAATTGGTCAATGAGGACACCGTTAAGACCGCCCGCGAAATTGCCCTCCACAGCAGCCAACCACCCAACTGGACCAACGCCCCGGGATTCGAAAAGGACGTCTTCACTTTTGCCCGCGGAATTTACACCTATGGACGGTACGGCGTGAACCCACGGATTTCCGGCAGCGCCAGCCCCTGGGGCTGGATCACGGATTTCCCCGACAGCGACCTCAATCTTTCCTACCGGCTCCAGCAG
The DNA here is from genome assembly GCA_903918755.1 of uncultured Pedosphaera sp. GTDB lineage: Bacteria > Verrucomicrobiota > Verrucomicrobiia > Limisphaerales > Pedosphaeraceae > CAIXFN01. The sequence continues at coordinate 197,544 of CAIXFN010000014.1, read as the reverse complement.
ATGACTTCCCTGCGCGTGGATCCAGACGGTCGGGTGCTCAAACTGTCCGATCCCAACCTGAACAGCTATCCCTGGTTGTACATGGTCGAACCGGGCCGGATGGAATTGAAGGACGACGATGTGCCCCGCCTGCGGAAGTACCTGCTCAACGGCGGCGTGCTGATGGTCGATGATTTCTGGGGACAGAAGCAGTGGGACAATTTTGAATATGAAATCAAACGGGCCCTGCCGGAGGGCACGTTCACCGAACTCCCCATGGATCATCCCATCTTCCATTGCGTCTTCGACATCAAGGTTACAAAGAACGAATTGCAAACCCCCAACAGCCGCTGGGCCAAGAACAGCCTGTTGCGCTACAGCGACACGATGAATTACGGCATCACCTGGGAAACCTACCATGACGATTACCGCCCCGACGGCGCCAAGGACATGCATGTCCGCGCCATGTTGGATTCCAAAGGCCGGATCATGGTCATTGCCACGCACAATTGCGACAACGGGGACGGCTGGGAACGCGAAGGCGAGGATGACGCCTTTTTTCACACCTTTTCGGAGCGGCGGGCCTTCCCGCTGGGCATCAACATCATCTTTTATTTAATGACTCACTGAGACCGACCGCGAATCTGAAGTATCAACCTATGGAAACGACACCCAACTCAAATCTGGCGGAAAAAGAGGCGGTCGAGCAGATCATTGCCGGCCGCGCCCGCATCGAAACGGAACTGGCCAAAGTCATCGTCGGCCAGAAGGAGGTCATCGAGCAACTCCTGATCGCACTCTTTGCGGGCGGCCACTGCCTCATCACGGGTGCGCCGGGTCTGGCCAAAACCCTCCTGGTCAAATCCATCGCCCAGATTTTCCACCTCAAGTTTCAACGCATCCAATTCACGCCCGATCTCATGCCCGCCGACATCACCGGCACGGAGATTCTGCAGGACACCGGTGACAGCCGCCGCATGGTGTTCGTCCCGGGCCCGATTTTTGCCAACATGATCCTGGCGGACGAAATCAACCGCACGCCCCCCAAAACCCAGGCGGCCCTGCTCGAAGCCATGCAGGAGCACCAGGTCACCACTGCCGGCGTCCGGCACACCCTGCCCGAACCGTTCTTCGTGCTGGCCACGCAGAATCCCATCGAAATGGAAGGAACCTATCCCCTGCCCGAGGCGCAACTCGACCGGTTCATGTTCAACGTGGTCATCAATTACCTGCCGGAGGACGACGAAGTGGAAGTGGTGACCCGCACCACGTCCCGCACCGCTTCCGCGATTGCTCCTTTGTTTACGGGTGCGGACGTGCAACGATTTCACGAGACGGTGCGCAAGGTGCCCATTGCCACGGATTTGGTCCGCCATGCCGTCCGGCTGGCCGCCTCGTCCCGCCCGCGGCAGGCCAACACGTCCGAATATGTCAACGAATGGGTGAGTTGGGGCGCCGGTCTGCGCGCCGGCCAGTATCTCGTCCTGGGGGCCAAGGTCCGCGCCCTGCTCCATGGCCGGGCCCACGTGACCAAGGAAGATCTCTACGCCCTCGCCCAACCCACGCTCCGCCATCGCATCCTGCTCAATTACCGGGCCGAGGCCGAAGGCATCACCGTGGATCGCGTCATCGACCGCCTCGTGGAAAACCTGCAGGGCACCCCGGCACCCGCGAAAAAATGACCACCGCGCCGCCAACCACCCTTTCCGGAAAAACTTCGGGTTCCGCCACCCCGGCGGCCTCGAATCGCAATCTGATTGATCCGCAGACGCTGATGTCCATCCGGAATCTCGAACTGCGGGCTCGCGTGGTGGTGGAAGGGTTTTGGCACGGCATGCACCGCAGTCCCTATCACGGCTTTTCGGTTGAGTTCAGCGAATACCGCGAGTACTCCCCCGGTGATGATCCGCGCTACCTGGACTGGCGTTTGTTTGCGCGGAGCGACCGTTATTACATCAAAAAGTTCGAAGACGAAACGAACCTGCGTTGCCACCTGCTGGTCGATAACAGCCGCTCCATGAGCTACGGCTCGCTGGGTTATACCAAGGCCCAATACGCCAACACCCTCGCCGCCACGCTGGCCTATTTCCTCTATTTGCAGGGGGATGCGGTGGGCCTGCTAACCTTCGATGAGGCCATCCGCGATTACCTTCCCGCCCGACATCGCCCGGGCCATCTGCGGCACATCATGCTCAAGCTGGAGCAGCCCGCCACCGGTTCGGCCACCAACCTCACCGCTCCGCTCGCCCGCATCGTGCGCACCGTGAAGAAGCGGGCCCTGCTCGTTTTGATTTCCGATCTGCTCGCACCCATCGGAGCGCTGGAAAAAGACCTGACCTCCCTCGCTGCCTGCGGCCATGAAGTCGTGATTTTCCACGTCCTGGATCCGGCGGAACTCAATTTCGGTTTCACCCAGTCGGTCATGTTCCGCGATGTGGAAACCGGGCGGCAGTTGTACGTGGACCCCGCCATTGCCCGGAAGGATTATTTGGAAAAGCTCAATGCCCACAATACCGCCGTCGAAGGCGCGTGCAAAAACCTCGGGGTCGGCTACCGTCGCTTGGGCACGGATCGTCCGCTGGAACTCGCGCTGTTCGATTTCCTCCGCGAGCGGATGCAACGCGGTAAACTGGTGAAACGCCGGCTGGGCTGAGGTAGCCAACTGAATCATGAGCTTTCTCGCCCCCCTTTTCCTGCTCGGCGCGGTGACCATTGCCCTCCCGGTGTTCTTCCACCTGATCCGGCGGTCGTCGAAGGAAAATCTTCCGTTCAGTTCCCTGATTTTTCTGCAGCCCACCCCACCACGCATGACCAAGCGCAGCCGGCTGGAGCATTTGCTGCTCCTGCTGCTCCGCTGCCTGGTGATCTGCCTGCTGGCACTCGGCTTTTCCCGGCCCTTTTTGCAAAAGCCCATGCTCGCCCCGCAGGCGGCGGATTCCGGTCGCAAGGTCATCCTGCTTTTGGATCGCAGCGCCAGCATGCGTCGCGCCGGACTCTGGGAGGCCGCCCTCGGCCGGGCCGAAGCCACCCTGCGGCAAACCGGTCCCGGCGATCAGGTGGCCGTATACAGTTTTGATAACCAGGTGCGGCCGTTGATTGGCTTTGACCAATGGGCCGCCCTGCCCGCCAGCGAACGGGTCCCGGTCACAACCCGGCGCCTCGCCGAAATCCAACCTGGCTGGGCCGCCACCCAATTGGGCCGCGCCCTCACCCGCGCGGCGGAAGCATTCGCCGAAGGCGACCAGCTCCGCCGGGATTCCGGCTCCCGCCGCATTGTCCTGGTCACGGATTTGCAGGAAGGGGCGCGGTTGGATGGTTTGCAGGGCTATGAATGGCCGAAAGGCATCGAAGTCCAGGTTGAAGTGGTCAGCCCGCGCAAGACTTCCAACGCGGGGATCCAATGGCTCGCCGAAACCGCCGATTCCACTGCGTCGGAGGCCGACACCGGGCCACGTCTCCGGGTCAGCAATTCCGCCAATTCCCAACGCGAGTCGTTTCAATTGCGGTGGAATGGCGTCGCCGGTGCCCTGCCCACAGATGTTTACGTGCCGCCCGGCCAGAATCGCATTGTGGCGGCCCCCAAGCTGCCGCCCAATGTCACCGGGGAGCAGTTGGTGTTGAGCGGCGATGATGATGACTTCGACAACACAGTTTACCTCCTCCCGCCCAAAGCGGAACAAATCAAGGTCCTCTACCTGGGGGATGAAAAAACCACCGACCCGAACCAACCGCTCTTTTACTTGCAACGCGCCTTTCAGGCCACCCGGCAGCAAAACGTGGTCATTGCCCCGCACCCCACCACCACTCCCCTGCTCCCGACCGAATTAGCCGCCACGCGGCTGGTGTTGGCAGCGGATACCCTGCCGGCCGAACAACTCGCCGCCTTGCAATCGTTCATGACCAATGGCGGCACCGTCTGGTACGTCCTCAAGACGAACGCCCAACCCGCCTCGCTGGGCCAGTTGGCGGGTATGGCACCGGCATTGACCGTCACGGACGTCGCCGCGCCCAATTATGCGATGCTGAGCCAGATCGCCTTTGAGCATCCGCTTTTTGCCTCGTTCGCCGATAACCGCTACAACGACTTCACCAAAATTCATTTCTGGAAATACCGCCGGCTGGACCTGAGGCAATTTCCCGGCGCCCATGTGTTAGCCAAATTCGACAATGGCGATCCCGCCTTCCTGGAAATCCCGCGCGGGGCGGGGCGCCTGCTGGTGCTCACCTCGGGTTGGCAGCCCGCTGACAGCCAGTTGGCGTTGTCTTCCAAATTCGTGCCCCTGCTGTATGCCGCATTGGAATTGGCTGGCGGGATCAAGGGGCAGATCACGCAGGGCGAGGCCGGTGAACCGGTGGATTTGTCCGGCGCCCGGGTGCCCGGTCAATCCTTCCCCCTCGTGGTGACCAAACCCGACGGCACCACCACCACGCTGGCGGCGGGCGAGACCCGGTTTACCGGGACCGATCTGCCCGGCATCTATTCCGTGGCCGCCGGCGGTCTGCCGGTGCGGTTTGCCGTCAATCTGGCGGGCGCGGAAAGCCGGACCGCGCCGTTACCTTTGGATGAGTTGGAGCGACTGGGAGTCCCGATGAAGCCGCGCGCGGTGGATCCAGCCCAACAACTGGAGCAAAAGCGCCGGCTGCATGACACAGAATTGGAGAGCCAGCAGAAGCTCTGGCGCTGGTTGACTTTGGCCGCGCTGGTGCTATTGCTGGTGGAAACCCTGGTCGCCAGCCGGATCACGAACCGGACTACGGTCCCCCTTGAAGGCACACTATGATCAACCGCCTTTTGCAATCTCTTTTGGCGCCTATTGCGCAGGGGTCGCGGCGACGCCGCCTATATAAGGCCCTCGCCCTGGTCTGGGCCGGCGCCACCGTCGCGGGTTTGCTATTGCTCCAGTTGCACCGCACCTACGGCTGGTCCACGAATTGGATGTTTTTGTTCCTGCTGGCCGCCGCCCTCGCCGCCGCCGCCCGGATCTTGTTCTTTTCCCGGCTCAGCACCCCCGACGTGCAGACCGTCGCCCGGGAGATCGAACGGGAAAATCCGGAATTGCACGCCGTACTGCTCACTGCCGTGGAGCAAACTCCCGATGCCACCACCGGGGAACTGGGTTATTTGCAACAGCGGGTAGTCTCCGAGGCTTTGGAGGAGTACCAACGCTCTCCCTGGGGCCAACGCGTGGCCCGGGAATTGGCCCTGGCCCGATTCGCGCAATGGGTGGGGCTCGCCTGCTTCGCCGGGGTGATGGTGGGATTGCGCCCCAATTTTATCTTCCGCCCCACGTCACTCTTTAGCGACGCGGCGGTGTCCAACGGCGTGGATGTTACTCCCGGTGATATCGCCCTCGAACGCGGCAGCGGCCTGGTAGTGCTGGCGAAATTCCGCGGCCAGTTGCCAACCGAGGCGCATCTGCTGGTTAAACCGGTCAACGAGCGCGAGCTTTCCGTCCCCTTGATGAAAAACCTCGCCGACCCGGTGTTCGGCGGTGGCCTGCCCGCCGTTAAAGGGGATCTTACCTACCGCGTCGATTTTGGCCGCGATCAGACGCGGGAATTCAAGGTGACCGTGTTCGACTATCCGAAATTGGAACGGGCGGATGCCCATGTCGCCTACCCCGCCTACACCGGACTGGCGGAGAAGACCATTCCCGACACGCGCCGGGTGAGCGCCGTGGAAGGTTCCACGCTCGATTATTCCTTTTTTCTCAACAAGCCGGTGGCGACCGCGAAGCTGGTGGCCAAAGACGGCTCAATGGCCGCGCTGACCGTGGATGCCAAAAACCCTTCCGTTTACCATGCGGGGTTTAAACTCGACAAGTCGCAACGCTATGAACTTGTCCTGGTGGACGAGGCAGGCCGCACGAATAAGCTGTCCTCCGAGTTTGTGCTCGAAGCCCTCGCCAACCGCCCGGCCGAGGTAAAACTCACGCTACCGAAGGGGGATCAACGGGTTTCGGCGTTGGCGGAGATTAACTTCCAGGCCGAGGTCTCGGATGACTTTGGATTAAAATCCTACGGCATCGGTTACAATCTCGCCGGTGGCGAAACCAAGGATGTGGTCCTGGGGAAGGACTCGAAACCCCACGAAAAAAAGACCCTCAGCTACGTCCTCCCCCTCGAAAGCCTCGGCGCGCAGCCGGATCAGGTCTTGAGTTACTATGTCTGGGCGGAGGACTCCGATTCCCAGGGCGCTGTCCGGCGCACGGTCAGCGACATGTATTTCGCCGAGATCAAACCCTTCGATGAGATTTTTCGCGAAAGTCAGCCAGGCGACCAAAGCGAGAGCCAACAGCAACAGCAGGGTGGGCAGCAACAAGGGGGGAGCCAGGCGGAAAAGCTCGCGGACATTCAGAAACAAATCGTCGCCGCCACTTGGAACTTGAAGCGCCGCGAGAATGGCGCCAAGCCTTCTGACAAATTCAAGGCGGATGTCAGTGTCGTGCGCGATTCGCAGAAGGACGCGCTGGACCAGGTGCGCGAGATGAAGGCGCAACCGCTGGATCCCAAGATCAAGCCTTACGTGGACGCCGCGGAAAAAGCCATGGTCAAGGCCGGCACCCAACTGGGTGATGCCGCCGTCAACAATTCCTTGCCCCCGCTGACCCCGGCCCTGGCCGACGAGCAGGCCGCCCTGCAGGCGGTGCTCAAGTTGCAGGCCCGCGAATTTAATGTCTCCCAGCAACGCGGGCAACGCGGGCAGAAGGGTCAGCAAGGCCAACGCGGTCAACGGCAGGCCAGCCAGTTGGACCTGAAGCAATCCGACAACCGTTACGAAAACCAGAGGGAAGCCGCCGCGCAACAAACCCCGGAACAAAAGGAGCAGTTGCAGGTCGTCAACCGCCTCAAGGAACTGGCCCAACGGCAGCAGGATTTGAACAACCGCCTCAAGGAACTCCAAACGGCGCTGCAGGAGGCGAAGACGGAGCAGGAACGCGAGGCCGCCCGGGATCGGCTGAAACGACTACGCGAGGAGCAGCAGGACATGCTTGCCGACGTGGATGAGCTGCGGCAGCGCATGGACCGGCCGGAAAACCAGTCCCGGATGTCCGAGGAACGCCAGCAACTGGACCAAACCCGCCAGGAAGTGCAACAAACCGCGGACGCCATCGAGAAGCAATCCGTACCGCAGGCCCTCGCCTCCGGCACCCGCGCGCAGCGCGATCTGCAGCAATTGCACGACGATGTGCGCAAAAAGAGTTCCGCCCAGTTCTCCGAGGAAATGCGCCAGATGCGCGACGACGCCCGGCAACTCGCCCAGAAGGAAGATGACATCGCCAAGAAGATCGGTGAATTGGGCGATCCAAAGGAAAAATCACTGCGGGATTCCGACGCGCGCCACGCCTTGGCCGAGGAGCTCGCCCAACAAAAAGGCGGGCTGACCAATCTGTTCAACGAAATGCGGCGGGTCTCCGAGCAGGCCGAAGCCACCCAACCCTTGCTCTCCCAGCAACTCTACGACACCCTCCGCCAAGCCACTCCCGACAGCCTCAATGAGGCCCTCGACAAGTCGGCGGAACTCGTGCAACGCGGTTTTGTTCCCAAGGCCGGCGAATTCGAGGAACCCGCCCGCAAAGGCATCAATGATCTCCGTCAGGCGGTCGAACGGGCCGCCGAAAGCGTGCTGGGCGATGAAACCGAAGCCCTGCGCCTCGCGCGGCAGGAATTGGAAAAGCTCAGCCAGCAACTGGACCGCGAACTCGCCCAAGCTGACAACCGGGGCACGAATCGCGCGGCAGGGAGTGAACCGGGCAAACCGGGCAACCCTGCGGAAGCGGGGGCCGGTGAACCCGCCGGGAAACCCGGTGAAGGCCAGGACCCGGCTGCCCAAGCCAATGCCGCCGGCCAGCAGCCCGGCCGGGAAGGCCAGGCGGGACAGCGTGGACAAGGCAGCCAACCGGGGCGGAATGGCCAGAATGGTCAGCGTGGCGAAGGCGCCGGCCAGGGCCAGCAGCCGGGCGAACAAGCCAATGCCGCCGGTCAGGAGGGCCAGGGTGACCAACCGGGACAATCCGGACAGAGTGGTCAGCGTGGCCAGGGTCAAGGGCAGCGCGGTCAAGGCCAACGCGGCGGCAACCAACCCGGCGGCCGCGACGGCCAGGGTCAGGGACAAGGCCAGGCGTCGGCCGCGGATGCCCAGGGCAACAATCCCGGGGATCCCAACAGCCCTGGCGAGAATGGCCGCGGCGGTCGTGGTGGCCAGCGGAACGCCAACAACGGCGGTCGTGCCGGCGGTTATCGGCAGAGTCTGGATGACGCCGGTCCCGGGGGAAATTACGTCGATGGTGGGGTGGATGGCGGCAATTGGGGCGGCCCGTTGACCGGCGCCGATTACACCGACTGGTCCGACCGCCTGCGCAACGTCGAGGAGATGGTGGATTCGCCGGAACTGCGCACCCAGGTGGCCCGCATCCGCGACCGCGCCAAGGCGGTCCGGCAGGATTTCAAACGCGTGGGTAAGAAGCCCGACTGGGCCGTAGTGAAACAGGAAATCTCCAAACCGCTGGCGGAAGTCCGCGCGCGGGTGGACGAAGAAATCGCGCGCCGCTCCAATCAGGATGCCCTGGTGCCGCTGGATCGCGACCCGGTGCCGGCCCAGTATTCCGAACTGGTCCGCCGCTATTACGAACAATTGGGGAAGAGTAATTGATGACCCTTGCCACACTGGTTATTTCGGGGCGCGACTGGATCCTGCCCGCGGCGGCTTTCGTGACCCTCATGGGTATCTTGCTGGCGTGGACGTACCGGCGCGCGCCCGCACATCCCGGCCTCCGCACCGCCGCTTTCGCCCTCAAACTGCTCGGCTTGCTCACCCTCGCGGCCTGCCTCGTTGAACCGCTCTGGACCACCCAGCGCGCCCGGCCCGGCGCCAACCTATTCGCGATCCTCGCGGACAACAGCCAGGGCATGGGCATCAAGGACCGGGACGCCAGGGAAACCCGCGGCCAGTTTTTGCATCACCTGCTCACCCAGGAATCCGCGCTCTGGCCGGCCAAGCTGGATCAGAATTTCCAGGTGCGGCGTTATCTTTTTGATTCCCGGTTGCAAAGCACCCGGGATTTTTCGGAACTGGCCTTCGATGGTCGTTCCACCGCCCTGGCCACTTCGCTCCGGGATATCTCCGAGCGTTATCGCGGCCAACCGCTCAGCGGGGTCCTGTTGTTTACAGACGGCAATGCCACCGATTTGCCGGATGGCAAATTCGACGCCACCGGCCTCCCGCCGATTTATCCGGTAGTCATTGGCACGGATGATCCCATCCGGGACGTGGCGCTGCAAAAGGTCAGCGTCAGCCAGACTGCTTTTGAGGATGCACCTGTAAACATCCAAGCGGACGCGACCGGCGCCGGCTATTCCGGGAGGCCGCTGACCGCGCAAGTCCTGGATGCCACCGGCAAGAAGGTGGCCGAGCAATCGCTCCGGGCGCCCGCGGACGGCGAAGCCACCGCGTTCCGCTTCCAACTGAAGCCGGAAGCTCCGGGCCTCTCGTTTTACCGGGTACAGGCCGCCGCGCAGGATGAAATGGGCGAGTTTGAGCAGCCCTCCACCTCCGCGGAGGCCACCCTCGCGAACAACCGCCGCCTCGTGCTGGTGAATCGCGGCAAGGGTCCGCACCGCATCCTGTACATCGCCGGGCAACCCAAATGGGAATATCGCTTCATGCACCGCGCGCTCGATGAAGACGAGCAGCTCAAACTGGTTTCCATGATCCGCATCGCCCGCCGGGAACCAAAGTTTGCCTTTCGCGGTCGGCCGGGAGAATCCAGCAATCCGTTGTTCCGCGGCTTTGACAACCAGGAGGAAGTGGAAAAATACGATCAGCCCGTGTTCATCCGGCTGTTGCCGGACGGAGCGGACTCGGCTGAATTGGTCGGCGGGTTTCCCAAGACGGCCGAGGAGCTTTATTCCAAATACGACGCCGTGGTGATTAACGATCTCGAAGCGGAGTATTTCACCCGCGATCAAATGACTTTGCTGCAAAAGTTCGTTTCCGAACGCGGCGGCGGCTTCCTGATGATGGGCGGGGCGGATGCCTTCCGCGAAGGCAAGTATGAGCGCACGCCCGTGGGCGACATGCTCCCCGTGTATCTGGATCACGTAACCGCGGCGGGTGACGCCAAGGAATTCCATTTGAGCCTGACCCATGAAGGCTGGCTGCAGCCCTGGGCGCGCGTCCGCAACAACGAGGCGGATGAGCAGAAGCGCATCCAGGGCATGCCTCCGTTCATGACCCTGAACCGCGTGCGGGATATGAAACCCGGTGCCAGCACCATCGCCTCCGTCAAGGACGAGCACGGCGTCACCCATCCCGCCCTGGTCGTCCAGCGCTTCGGCAATGGCCGGGTCGGCGCCCTCATGCTCACCGACCTCTGGCGTTGGGGCATGCGGGACGAAGCAAGCCATAAGGATATGGACAAAGCCTGGCGCCAAATGTTTCGCTGGCTCGTTTCGGATGTGCCGAACCGCATCGATCTCCAGGTCGAATTGGCCAAGAACGATCCCAACCAGGCCATGCGCCTCCAAGTGCGCGTCCGCGACAAAGCTTTCAAGCCCATGGATAATGTCTCCGCCGTGCTGACCATCCGCACGGTAACCAGCGCCCCGCCCGGCACCAACGGCGTGGCGTCGCCCGCCCTGCGCTTTGCCACCAACTCGATCCGCCTCCCCGCCGAGGCCTCGCCGCGCGAACCCGGCCTCTACGAAGCCACGTACATTCCCCGCGAAACCGGTGGTTACCTGGTGGAAGCGGTGGTGACGGATGCCACCGGCGCCGAATTGGGCCGCGCTGAATCCGGCTGGACTTCCGATCCGGCCGCGGATGAATTCAGCTCCCTCCGGCCGAACCGCGCGTTGCTGGAAAGAATCGCGCAACAAACCGGTGGCAAGGTGATCGCCGCGGAGAAGCTGGATGATTTTGCCACTGCCCTCCCGAACCGGCAGGCTCCCATCATGGAGGAGGTCAGCGCGCCGTTGTGGAACCGCTCTGCGGTTTTCCTATTCGCGCTCGCGTGCTTTATCGGGGAGTGGGGACTGCGCCGTTGGAAAGGACTCGCGTGATGCGTTGGATTTTTGGTTTGTCTCTCATTATCGGTTTGATTGGCACCAGCCGGGCTGACCTGCCGCCCGCCCCGGAACAACCGACGGTCATTCTCGTCGTCGGTGCCCCCGGCGAAGAGGAGTTTGGCAAGGCGTTTGCCCACTCCGCTGAATTGTGGCAGGCGGCCTGCAAGCAGGGCGGCGTCAAATGTGTCACCATCGGTCTCGCTCCCACCAATGCCACCACGGATTTGCAGCAACTCACCCAGACGCTCGGCAGCGAGGCCCGGGAATCCGCCGCCGAATTGTGGCTCGTGTTGATCGGCCACGGCACGTATGACGGCAAGGAAGCCAAGTTCAACCTGCGCGGACCGGATTTCTCTGCCACGGAACTGGCCGGCTGGTTGCAACCCTTTAAGCGTCCGCTGGCCGTACTGGATTGCTCCGCCTCCAGCGCCCCCTTCATGGCCCACCTCAAGGGCACCAACCGCGTGGTCATCACCGCCACCCGGAGCGGGTCGGAAGAGAATTATGCGCGCTTTGGCAATTTCCTCGCCGAAGCCGTTGCGGACCCCGCAGCCGACCTCGACAAGGATGGCCAGACGTCCCTGCTGGAAGCCTTCCTGATGGCGTCCCGCCGCACCACCGAATTCTACGAAACCGCCAACCGCCTCGCCACGGAACATCCGCTGCTCGACGACAATGGCGACGGTCTCGGCACGCCGGCGGATTGGTTTCGCGGCGTCCGGGCCATCAAAAAGGCCCGCGACGGCGCCTCCCTCGACGGCTTTCGCGCTCATCAATTCCACCTCGTCCGCAGCGCGCAGGAACAACAACTCCCCCCCGCGCAACGCCAGCGCCGGGACGAACTCGAAATCGCCATCAACCACCTGCGTGAAACGAAAGCCAAACTTCCCGAAGATGAATATTATCAGCGGTTGGAGAAATTGATGGTGGAGATTGCCCACCTCAACGCACCGCCCAAGGAATAAATCCACGACGGAAAAGGGATGAGGTGACTCAACCAGCGACAAGGCGACTTTTCTCGGTTCTCCTCTGGCTCCTTTGGTTTTGTTTGCTTCCCACCCGGACTGTGGCCGATGGCTGCTTCATTCCCGCCACTGCCTTCGCCCAGGTGCGCATCCCCGACCAGCGGGCGTTGATCCATTACGCCAACGGCACGGAAACCCTGGTCATCGACACTGCCTTTCAAGGCGCTGGTACCAACTTCGCCTGGATCATTCCCGTGCCTTCCCTTCCCACCGTGGAAGCCGCCAGTCCCGGACTCTTCCCCACGCTTGAGGGCATCTTCCATCCGCGGGTCATACATGGGGTGCAATCTAATAATTGGGCGGTTTTGATCATGGGCGGCTATGTCTTGCTTTTGATCTGGCACCGCCGCTTGGGTCTGCGCCTTTATGACCTTTTGTTGGCAGGTTTCTTCCTGGTGATTATGGTCGGCCTTATGTCGCCAGCCCTAAGCCGCTCGGACGGTGCCAACGCGAGCTCCGTGCAGGTTTTGGGCCGCCAAACCGTTGACGTTTACGAAACCGCGACCGTTTCATCCCGCGATGGCAGCGCACTGGTCCAATGGCTCACGCAAAATGGCTTCCCCACCCCCACGAATCATCTGCCCGCCATCCGGGCCTATGCCCAGGAAGGCTGGTTCTTCGTCGCCAGCAGGATCCGACTGGACACGTCGATGACCCAGGCGGCCAAACCGCATCCTTTGACACTTCGTTTCAAAACGGACCGCCCGGTTTATCCGCTGCGCCTGACGGGTATTGAAAATGATCCATGCCGGATCGAGCTCTTTGTATTCGGGCCCGCCATGGCCGGGATTCCCCACTTCACAGTTGAGCGGGCCACCGCGCCGGATTACCCGGAAGCCCCCGAAGGCAACCTTTGGATGAGCGAGATGGGAGTGCGGATTTTACATCCCCTGCTGCGCAGCCTGGTGGCCGGCGCGCCCGCGGCCACAAAACTGACGGGCGTTTTAAGCAGCCGCCAGATGGAGCAGGATGGCTACATCACCTGGCAGCCGTTGACCGAGCGCCAACTTACGTTGTACACCAAGCAAGGAGCCGCCCAGACCGCCGCCAATATCAGCGCCCCCATTTTCATATTGTTTCTCCTTGTATCGTCGCTCGCAGTGGCTCGCCGAACAGCCGGTGCCCGGGCAATTGGCCGAATGTTTCTCCTTGCGGCGCTTGTTTCCACTCTTGTCGGAACCCTCTGCTACTTTTCTTTTTCCCGGACGGCGGCTTTCGTTACCCATCTTCCCACAGTCCGAAATCGGCAACTGCATGAAACCGACATTCCCACGTCACTGCAGTCTGAGTTAACCGCGCTCAATCCACGCGTTGGGCCTCCCTTCCCGCCCAGTCTGGAATGGGTGCGTCAATGTTTGGCTCAGAATTCCCCCTTCCGAACCGATGCCTTTGCCCGGGACCAGACCAACAACTTCACCGGCCAGCCCTGGCGCGAAGAAGATTCCCCCGGTAACTACACTCTACGTCAGATGACCAACGGCATCGAATGCACCTGGTATGATTTCGACGGAGCCGCCCACAGTGACCTCTTGTTCACGCCAAAAAAGGACCGGGAACGGTAGCCACCCACCGCCCAGTATCGGCCCCTGCCTTAAATGGCGGGTTCCACGGGCGGGGCTGGTTCGACCACTGCTTCCGGTGACGCGGCCGGCTCCGCTGGCGGGGTGTCCGCGGCGGGAGTTTCGACCGCCGGTGCCTCGGCGGCAACCGGAGTCACGGCGGCAACCACTTCGCCTGATTCGGCGGACGCCAACTGCAACTGTCCGGGGGGCGGGGTGGCCAGGCCGGGTTCGGTCGTCACGAGCGCTTCGGGCTTGACGACGGGTATCCGACGCAGTTCATCCGCGGCCGGCAAATCTTCCAGCGAACGCAAACCGAAATACTCCAAAAAGGCCGGCGTGGTGCCGTACGTCATTGGTCGGCCGACCACCTCGGCCCGGCCCACTTGAATCACCAGTCCGCGTTCCAACAAGGTCTGCATCACCCCATCCACCGCCACGCCGCGCACCTGTTCCACTTCGGCGCGGGTGATGGGTTGACGGTAGGCGATGATGGCCAGCGTTTCCAAGCCCGGCGCGGAGAGCCGTGGCGGCCGGGATTTATGCCCGACCAGCGCCTTGAGCCAGGGGGCAAATTCGGGCTGGCTGACGAACTGCCAGGAACCCGCCACACACGCCAGCCGGTAAGTCCGGGCTGCCGCCTCATGTTCCGCCAGCAAAACTTCCAGCGCCGCCAGGATCTCCTCTTCCTTGATTTTCTTAAATCCCTTCGCGGGTTCCTCGGCGTCGGGTTGCGTCGCGGCATTGACCAGCACATCGCGCAACTCTTTCGGGGTGAGCGGCTTTTGGGCGGAGAACAGGAGGGACTCCAGGACAAGCTTCAGTTCCATGGTAAAGAGGGGGTGGCGTCCGCCTCCGCCGGTTCGGGGGGCGGCGGGGGCTCGGCCGGGGGAATCGCCTGCGGATCCGCCTTGCGAATCTCAATTTCCCCAAAGGCTTCGTTCTGCGACGCGGCGATCTGCTTCATGCGGATCAATTCCAGCAACGCCAGGAAGGTGACGACCACCTCGGTGCGGCTGATCGCCCCGGCGAACAGTTCCGAAAATTTCAGGCTTCCGCGATCCGTGATGGAACGCATCACGTGCTCGATTTTTTCGCTGACACTCCATTTGTCTTCGAAAACATCCCGCATGTCATCACGCTGCGTGATGCGTTTGAGGATGGAGCTGACGGCGTTCAGCAAATCGAACAGCGTGGCTTCCTTTTTCAGGGGCGCCTCGGATTCAAATTCCGGTTTCGGAGCCTGGCGGACATACACGCTCTCCTGCCGGATCTCGAGGGATTGCAACTGGGCGGCTGCATCCTTGAATTTCTTGTACTCGACCAACTGCCGGATCAATTCCCAGCGAGGATCCTCGCCGTCCTCCTCCGCCTCGGCGGTGACTTGCTTGTCCAGGGGCAGCAGTTCCCGGCTTTTGATGTACATCAGGGTCGAGGCCATGACCACAAATTCGCCGGCCACCTCAAGGTCCAAGGCCCGCATCACTTCGATGTAGGAGATGAACTCGGTCGCCAATTGCGTCAGGTTGACCTGGTAAATGTCCACCTCCTCCTTTCGAATGAGATAAAGGAGCAAGTCCAACGGGCCTTCAAAGACCTCAAATTTGACTTTGTATTCGGACATTACGGCGTTCCCATCGTTTTACGACGGGGAGCGGGATGTTAGGGCCGAAAATTGTGCTTGGCAACGCCAGAACCACCGCCGGGAAACAGTCGCCAGGATTCCAACCGGCTTATCTCGCCGGGGGATCAAATTTCGGCCGGTTGCGGACCCGGGTATCACCCTCGAATATCAGCCGCTTCTTCTCGATCCGGATGCGTTCTTTCCCAGCCATCGAGATCGCTTCCAAGGCCTCCCATCCGCCCAGGTTCCAGGCGGCAAAGCTGTGACGAAAGAAGTGCCAGCTATCGAGCGAGTGGTAGCTGGGCCGGATGGTCACCCGGTAGGTTTTCTTGATCACCGGTAGCAAATGGTCCCAATCCATGTCGTTATACACCCCATTTCGGGAGAGCACGGTCAAGCGCACCTTTTCCGCCGTGGCGGCATCTTTGATCTCGATCAACGGTTCCAGGGGATCCTCATCGGTATGGAGGATGAGCAGCGGCGGTCGAAAAGTGACCCGGATGTGGGTTTGGTTGGTGAGCGCCACAACCGCATCCAGCAGCGAGGGCATGAGATTGGTGACGGTCGCGCGGGCGCGGTGGAACATGTAGAACTCGTCCGTCGCCCCCGGCATGAAAACGAGCGCCTTGACCACATCGTTCGGCTGCAAGGCCCGTAACATCACATCCACGCAGTTTTTCTGGTCCAGGACAATCGCGCTGGTGACTCCGAGCGACATGGCGCCCAAGGGCGCCTCCCACGGCTCGGCGGCCCGCAAGGCCAGCGACAGAAAGGATAAAATCAGGCCCAGGAGAATTCGGTGCATGGCTTTAAATCAGAAGGAGAGGCGGAAGATTCTTTCGTCTAATTGCTGCAACCACCGGTCAAAGTAGCCGAGCAGGCGCTGGATTTCCTCCAAGCGTCCCCACGGCCGGTCGGCCGCAGCAGCAGGCGCATCCCATCCGGGAGTCAGGGCTTGCAGTTCCGCCAGCAGCCCGCGGCGCCGTTCCCGGATGCCGTCCCGCGCCGCGGTCAACCGCTCGATTTCCGCCTGGGCCCGCTCAAACAGGCTCACCTGCAACAGCGGCGAGGTCGCCCGCTGATGATCGCGCACCAACGCATCGGCGGTGCGGCAAAGTTGCCCGATGGCGAAGGCGGTTTCCGTCAGTCCGGCGGGAACGCTTTGCACCTCGGCCGCCCGGGCGCCGATCTCCAACTCCAGCAAATGGCGGAGGCAATCCTTGGGTTCGCGGAGAAAATTGTAGGCGGCATTCAGTTCGGCATAACGCCGGTCGGCGGCTTGCCGGTCAGCGGTGGGAGCCTGGTGAACGCGATCCGGATGGACTACGCTGGAAAGCGCCAGAAATTTTTGCTTCAACTCGTCCGGATCCACCCAGGGACGGCGCGCCTCCTGGAGCAAGGCGAAATGGTCGGTCATCCCCGGCCTCACGCGCTGAAACTCTCACCACAGGAACAACTGGTGGCGGCATTGGGATTCTTGACCTTGAAGCCGCCCTCCTGCAAGGCGTCCACGTAATCCAACTCACTGCCGGTGACGTAAAGCGCGCTCTTGGGGTCCACCACCACGCGGATGCCGCCGGATTCCACCAGGATGTCGCGATTGGCGGGTCCATCCTGCAAATCCATCTTGTATTGGAGGCCGGAACAACCGCCACCCACCACCGCCACCCGCAACACGCCGCCCGCCCGACCCTGGCGGGTCAGCAGGGAACCCACCTTTTGGGCCGCACTGGCGGTCACTTTGATCAGCCGCTCATCGCCGACGCGAAAGTTGGGCGCGCCCGGCAAGGTATTGGATTTGGGTGCCAGCATAGTTTGGCCGCTCGCGCATCCCGGTCTCGGTTCCGCGCTCCTGGCTGATGGTCAACATAATTGCCCTTCCCGGCCCGCACAAGGCGTTTTTCGGCGGACGCGGGAGGGGTCTCTCTCAGATCCCCAGTTTTTTGAACCGGGCTTTCACGTGCTTGAAGTGGAATTCCAAATTGCAAAGTTTTTCCAGTTCCGGCCGCGAGAGATGCCGGGCCACATCGGGATCGGCGAGCAATTGGGTTTTGAAATCCGCCGCCGCGTCGCCCGCGTGCTTCGCCTGCCAGGTCTTCATTGCATTCCGTTGCACCAGATCGTACGCCTCTTCCCGGGTCAACCCCTTGCGGATCAGCGCCAGCAGGATGGTCTGCGAATTCCACATCCCCATGGTCAGGGCCAGATTGCGCTCCATGTTCTCCGGATACACGATCAACCCCGTCGTCAACTTCGTCAGGGTGGCCAGCATGTAATCCAGCAAGGTGCAGGAATCCGGAAAAATAATGCGCTCGACCGAACTGTGACTGATGTCGCGCTCGTGCCAGAGGGCGACGTTTTCCAGCGCGGCCACCGCATTGCCGCGGAGGACCCGCGCCAACCCGGTCAGGCGCTCGCCGGTGATGGGATTGCGCTTGTGGGGCATGGCGCTGGAACCCTTTTGCCCCGCCGCAAAATACTCTTCCGCCTCCAGCACCTCGGTGCGCTGCAAATGCCGGAATTCCGTGGCCCACCGTTCAATGCTGGCGCCTACCAGCGCCAGGGCGCCGATGAACTCGGCATGCAGGTCGCGCTGGACCACTTGCGTGGCAATGGGCGCGGGGCGGAGTCCGAGCTTCCGGCACACAAACGCTTCCACCTTGGGCGAAAGGTGGGCACTGGTCCCAACCGCTCCGGACAGCTTCCCGACCCCGACTGCTTTCCGGACGGCAGTCAAACGGTCCACCGCCCGGCCGAACTCGTCATACATCAGGGCCATTTTCAAGCCGAACGTGGTGGGTTCGGCGTGGATGCCGTGGCTCCGGCCGATCATCGGTGTAAACTGGTACTTCCGCGCCTTCGCGGCGATGACCTTGCGCAATTCCTTGACGTCCGCGATCAGGATATCCGCCGACTGCACCATCTGGACGGCGAAGGCGGTGTCGCCGATGTCGCTGCTGGTCAACCCGAAATGCAACCAGCGGCTGGCCGGGGCGCCAATGTTTTCCGCCACGTTCGTGGTGAACGCGATGACATCGTGATTCAAGGTGCGCTCCAGTTCCTTGCAGCGCTCCACGGTAAACGCAGCCCGGGACTTCATCTGCTCGAAGTCCGGCCGCGGCACCAACCCCTGCGCGCACAGGGCCTCGCTGGCCAGCAATTCGATTTGCAACCAGATTTCCAATTTACGCTGCTCGGTCCAGATGTCCCGCATTTCCGCCCGCGAATAACGTTGAATCATGCAGTCGATTTAAGGGGAAAACTCGCGGGGGCAAAAGGGAAAACTCCGCGCGCGCGGCGCGCCGCTCAGTGCGTCAGCGCGTAAATCGCGATATTCAGCGCCAGTTTCTGACCATCCTCCGGACTGATCCCCTTGCCCTTGTTGCAGCTATTATCGGCGCTGAAGGCGCAGCACAAGCCATCCTCGCACATCACCGCCACGAGATTTCCCTGGTAAAACACCCCCTCCAGCTTGATGTCGCGTTTTTCATGCAGGCACGGCACCCGCTCCAGCTTGTGGAAAGAGCGGTAGATCAGGTGATCATAGGGAATCGCCTTCACCTTTTCCCCCGGAAAAATCCGCGCAAACTCGCGTCGCCAGGCCTTCGGGAAATCCGGGTTGGTGCAGCAGCCGGACGCAAATATGAAACCGCCGTGCCCCAGATATTTCCGCACATTTTCCACCTCCGTTTCGGTCAGGGTAAAATTGTTGTGGCCGTTCATGAAGACAAACGGCGTCTCGAACAACTCGGGCGAATTGAGGGTGACGATTTTCTCATCCTGCACCTTCAGGGTGGAGGCGCGGGACACCAGCTTCATCAAGTCGTTACCCACTCCGGTGCAATCGTTGCCGTCATTGGCGCTGTACTTCAAACGCCCCATGAAAAACGTCGCCTGCTTCTCGTCCCGACCCTGGGCGAGCGCCGCTGTCGCCGAAAATACGAACACCACGAGGAGCCCCCGCAGTGCGGACCGAAGGATAACCAGTAATGAATATTTCATACCCACCCCCATTTCTTCCGCAACAGCCACTCGCCCCCGAGACAACCCAGCAACGCCGCCAGCGTCCACCCGTTCAGGCCGGCGGGCTGCCGCACCGCCCGCCCGCGCTGCGCCTGCTCCACCTTGGCGCGCAATTCGCGGACCAGTTCGGACCCGCCCCGGCAGTCTTCCTGTTTCACGGCCAGGCCGCCGCTGACCGAGGCCCATTGGGACAGTGTTTCCATGCTCCGGCCGGTATTCTCAAATTCCACGTTGAAATCCCGCAACTCCAGCGCCCGGCTGGCCACCGGCGCCTGGTGCGCATCCACCACCGTAATATTGTAAACACCCGCCTGCTCCGCGCGAAAAGTGAACTCCTTCGACCGCCCGGTTTCCAGTTCCATGGCCTGTTCCGCCAGCTTCTTCTGGTTCGGGTCGGACACCCGGACGGTGAAGGTTTGGGCGGGTTCATTGAGTTTGCTCGGATTCGGCTGGCGTTCCAGGAGCAGCCGGACATCGATCCCCGGGCGCAATTCCTGGTCGGCCAGATGAATGCTCACGTCCTGCCGGCCGATTTCGCTGAGGTAACGGAACAACTGCCGCCAAAAACGGTCGAATTCGCGGGGTTCCGCGTCCTTGGCCAGCCGCCAGCGCCAGAAATTCTGGATGGAAATCACGGC
The DNA here is from genome assembly GCA_903918755.1 of uncultured Pedosphaera sp. GTDB lineage: Bacteria > Verrucomicrobiota > Verrucomicrobiia > Limisphaerales > Pedosphaeraceae > CAIXFN01. The sequence goes on along the minus strand of CAIXFN010000014.1, from coordinate 177,629 downwards.
TGAAAGGCCCGCGCCGAAGCGTTGCGAAGCCATCAAAATCCGCCGCCCGTTCGGGCCTTCGTCCTGCTGATGCCGGGCCCACACCTGGGCGCCGGGCTTCACCGCGTCCACGACCCCGTACTGCGTGAAGGTCGGCAGCCGGCCCCAGGCTTCCCGCGTCGGACTGTGCTCGGTGATTTGAAAGACGGGATGCTGCAAGGCTTCGTCGGATAGTTGCAGACGGAACGGTCGATCCAACCCCTGCACCCCACCACCGCTGGCGAAAACCACCGGCAGCAATTGTTCCAAACGACTGCCCTGCCAGGAGGAGTCAAAAGTCGCCGCCCCGCCGATCATCAACAAACCCCCGCCCAATTCGCCGACAAAGCGCGCCAGCATTTCCTGTTGTTCGGTGGTTAAATCCGCCGGTTTCAGATTCGAAAGCACAATCACCCGGAACGGCGCGATTTCGGTCAGACTCGCCGGAAACCCGTTCACCAATTCCCCCGAACTTTCGACATTTTGGCGAAAGATCGATTGCTTGGACGTGCGGGTGAGGCCGGTGAGTTTCATCGCGGGGTCGTCGCGAAGCGCCATGCCCACAAATTTATAATCCCAGGTCAGCGCCCCCTGAATGTACAAAACCCGCAATTCCCGGTCCTGGGAAATCCGCACCGCCGCGCCCGCCGTTTGATTCACGCACTTCAGCCCCCGCACGTCCGGCGGCATGAGCCGCACTTCATAACGATGCGCGCCCTCTTGCTCTTCGCTCAGTGAAAAACTCTCCTGCCACATCCGCGACCCCTTGCCGGCGGGCACGGTTTTTTTGCGGAGCAGGAGGTCATCCCGGAATAACAGCAGGTCGAACTCCGGCAGGCTGCCGCCGTTCACCGCCTCCAACTGCGCGGCGAAGTTGAACGTGGTTTTGGGCGAAACCACCGGTGGCGCATCCACATTCCGCAGTGTCAGGGTCGGCACGCCCTCGTCACTGCCAAAGCCCACCCCGATGAACGGCACCCCACCATCCACCAGGCCGGTCAGCGCCCGATTATTGTCCGCGCTTTCGTTGGCCATGCCGTCGGTCAACGCAATCACCGCGAGCGGGGGCTCCGTGGCATTGGCCAGAGCTTGCGCAATCGCCCCCCCCAGATTTGTGCGTTTGCCATCCGGAATGGCGGTCACAATTTTCTCGCCGGATTCAGCGACCGCATCCTGGGCAAAGAGCAGGGCCTGGGCGGGCAATCCCGCCGCCTTGAGCGCTGGCAAAAGTTGTTCGCGGGCAAATCCCAGCGCCCGCTCGTACCGGGTTTTGCCACCCTCCTCGAGCGACATGCTTTCGCTGCGATCCACCAAAATGGCCACGGGACGATGTCCGGCGGAGGCGGTTTCCCGGGCTACCCAGACGGGCCGGGCGGCCAGGCCCACCAGCAGTAGCAACGCTGCGGTTCGCAATCCCACGGTGGCCGCAATTCGCGGCCAGCTCTGGCCGCCCCGCTTCCGGGACCAGAGCAATAGCCCCGCCACCAGCAGGACCAGCGGCAGACCCACCCACCCGGCGAGCGGCAAATCAAACACCAGCCTCATGGCTTCTGCTCCGAGAGCTTCTGGTAATACTTCTCGATCCGACCGCGATAGGCCGGCGGCAAGCGGGAGGGATCAATGCCGGTCAGGTCCGGTTTCTGCTCCGGATTCCGCTGATCCGCCACTTCGATCGAAAAGGCGCGCAATTGGTCCATCAGTTTCTTCAACCGGGCGAGATCGAGCGGGCGGCTGGGATCCTTTAATTCCTGCTCCAATAGGAGGTGAACGTCCTGCGAATGGGCGTTATTGCCAAACAACTTGGAGACCCCTTCCGACAGATTCCGCAGCGCTTCACCCCGGAGCTGCGCCTGCTGGTCGCCGGTCAAGGCGTGCCCGTTTTCCATTTGTTGCTGCAAGCTTTCGAGTTGATTCATGCCTCGTTCGAACGATTCCTGGTCTCCCGGCTTCAAGGGATCGCTCTTCCGCGCCGCCTGCGTGGCGGAGGGCTGACTATCGCCGAACGCCTGGCTGACCCGCGCCAAGCCCTCCCGGGCACCCGCCGCGGCCGCCTTTTGCGCGGGCATACCGCGGGACTTGGCCAACTGATCCAACGCCCCGTCCAACGCTGCCTGGTTGGTCCCGGTCAGCGACTGCTTTAATTGCGGACCAAAGGCGCCGCTCGTCGGCTCCGTCTGCGCCACCTCCCGGAGTTGCTCCAGGGTCTGCCGGGACTCTTCCGCCGCCTGGCCCAATTGGGGGGACGGGATATCGTTCGTCACCTGCTGCATTTGCTCCAGGCGTTGGACTTGCTGGTCCAGCAGTTGTTTCAACCGGTAGGCATCCGCCAATTCCCGACCGGCATTTTTGTTCGCCATGGCCGTGGCGAGTTTCTCCAGTTCCCCGCTTGCCGCTTCGGCGCGGGATCGCGCATTGGCGGCCTTTCGTTCCAAAGCCCCGGCCGCACTCTTGAGCGCTTCTTCGGTGGCTTTGAACTCATTCGAAACCGCCTGAAAGGTCGCTGGATGTTGGGCCTGGAAATCCTCCAGGGAAGTCTGCATGTCCTTCTCCTCTGCCGCCAACGGGCTTTTCGGCGCCGGCAGTGCGGAAGCGGCCTGGGTCGCAATCCGCTTCTGCTTGGCCACGGCTTCATTCACAAAATCCTGCGCCGCCTTGGCTTCATTGCGAAACTCGGCGATTTCATTCAATTTCTTGCTGGTCTCGGCAATCGGCGGAGTCTCCTCTCCGGGCGACTCATCCCCGCGGTCCTTGAAACCCCCGGGGTGATCACTCACCGCCTTTTGAAACATTTTTCGCATGGCCACCAAATCCAGCAGCGCGGACCGCTCCAGATTCTGGGCTTCCGGCACGGCGTCTTTTTGGAGCGACTCCCCGGCATCGGTGAGGGTGTGGGCGGCCTTGGCCAGATGATCCAGGGCTTCCCCGATGGGCTGGTTTTCCATTTCCGAAGCCATGCGGGCATATAGATGCCGCGCGGCCACACTCAAATCCTCCTCTGCCTCGGCCAGTTTGCGCCGGTCCTGCTCCCGCAATTTCGCGCGGTCCACCGGCGCTTGCTGGTAACGGTGCGTTTCCCGGATGACATGTTGCTGCCGCTCGATCAACCCCGTCATCTCGCTCAATGCCGCGTACGCCTTGCCCCCTTCCCCACCCGGCATTTTCAGAATGTCTTCGCGAAAGGGGCGCACCTCGATAAAAAAAACTTCCGAGGCATAAGTCTCGCCATGCCCGGTCTGGGCGTTCGCGTAATAGGTCATCACATCCCAATCCGCCAGGCGGAATTCATCCAGATAAAGGACCGGTTGATACACGGCGTAGCGCGGCTCCGGGGGGGCCGGCAATTCATGCGCCTTTTCCGCGCTGCCATTGATGGTCGAGAACCAGGCCGCGTGCTTCAGCCCCTGATTGGCCGCCGCCTCGATTTGCAGCGGCACCACGTCCACTTTGGTCACCTTCAGATCCCGCGCGGGATCGGTGATCCGCACTTCCCCCCAGACCTTTTTTTCCTCCGCCACATTGTTCGTGGGCAAGGCCAGCTCGACCGCCTTCTCGGTGGTCGAGGACGGGACCGTACGCGCCGTCTGCGCCGCCGCCAAATGCTCCCAGGGCCGGTAATGGGCGTAAAAAAGCCCGGTCCCCGCGAGCAGGATTACGAGTCCCCCGGCCTGCCACCACGCGCGCGATGCCCCGAACGGCACCTGCGCCTGCCGGCCCAGAACCCCGCCTGCCTGACGGGCAAGGCGGGGGAAAAACCACCGGGCCCGGTCACTGCGCCTTTCCCGCTCCAGATAAACTAGGGTGTTCAGCCGGTCCAACAATCCTTCATTCGCGTCTTCCACCGCCCCGGCGAGGGCCGCGCGATCCGGCGTTTTTTTCAGCACCTGGTAGCCGCGCCATACCCCGTCGAGCAGTAGAAAAAGCACCGCGATCGCCGCCAGTCCGCCGGCCCAACCCGGGCTGGTGATCCAGCCACGCACCATGGCCACACCCAGCAACAGACAAATCACGCCACCCGCCAATCCCACCCGCGCGCTGAGGGACAGGAATTGAATCGCCCGCCAGCGGCGGGCCGCCCGGCGCAAATTGGCTTCAATCGTCGGTTCTGCCAGACTCATACCCGCTCCTTGCGCAATTCCGCCATCCCGGTTTCCAGCAGCAAGGCAGCCAATCCGGCCACCACGAACCACCACCAAAATCGTTGCCGCCAAATCCCCGCCAGCGGGACATTCATCCGGCCGGACGCCGGGACCGCCGCCGGGGCCGTCGGGGCTATCGGCAATTGCCAGGATCCCAACACCCCGGGCGTCGCCACAAAGTTCAAATGAGATTCCTTGGGGGAGGGATTGACGCTAAAAACCTTTTCCACCTGGGTGCCCGAATCATAGGTCAACGAATAGACCCCGGGCTGTGCCGGCATCAGCACGCGGGCTTTGCCCTGCATTACTTCGGCCCGCCCCAATTCCCGCTGGTCGTCATGCAAGATGGCCAGCTTGACTTTCGTATCCACCGGAAATTCCACCAAACCCACCTCTCCCGGCTCAAAGTTCGTCGGGGTGGGATCCTCGGCGCGGGCCGTTTGCAACGCCAGATCCAAAAACGGAATGAACGTTTGATGCACCGGCCAGGTGGTTTGGTCGCGGTCAAAACCAAATGTGGCAACAAAGAGATGGCGACGCTCCTTCCCGCCCTGGAAAAACAGGACCTGCCCCTTATCCGAAATAATGAGGGGCTGGGCTGCCGGTGCCCGCACCTGGGCGTGTTCCAGCACTTTCACTTCCGTCAAATTGCCAAAATCCGCCGCCAGGAAGGGATGGAAAATCGGATGATTGGCCGCCACGTACTCGATATGCCCCGGCGCTGCCCCCGCTCCGGCCCCACCGGATTCCACCTCGAAACCCAGTTCGCGCAAATAGCCGTTGATGGCCGGGGTCACCCGGTTGATCAGCAGCAGCACCCCCCGGCCGTTACCCAGGTAGCGCGCCAATAATTTCCGCGCGTCCGCTGATTGCAGATAATTGCTTTCGAGGCACAAAACATCGGCGTCGATGGTTCCAGTCAACTCCGCCCCCAGAGCCGCCGGCTCCAGCACCCGCGTTGCCCATTGCCCGCGCATAATCTCTGGCGACAACGCCAACCGAAGATACGGCGAATGGGCCAGCAGGGCGACTTTGCCTTCGAGCAAGGGCGGCAGACAAAAGAAGTGCTGATTGTCCGCGGGCAATCCATCCGGTTCCCCCACCACCGTGACATCCCCCCGCAGCCACGTCTTGGGGTCGGCTTCCCACTGGGCCTGCAATTGGATGGTCTCGGGTTGATTGGCCAATTCCACCGGCCGGTTAAAGATGGTCTGGCCCTGGGCGCGCAGCGTCACAGTGGCGGTTCGGGCCGGGCCGGTGTGCGTCAACTGGACGCTGAAACTGACCAGGGACTTGTCGCCCAGAAAGACCCTTTGCACCCGGGCCTCGGCGAGCGAGAGATTGGGCGTTTGGGTGGCCCCAATTTTCGGTAGTTCAATCTCCACCCCATGCAAGAACGGCGGCGCGCTCTGGTTTTCCGTCCATTGATTCTCCTGGTTATCCCCGCATAGCACGATCCGCTTCCGGCCACCAAACGAATTCGCCAGCAAGGTGTCGGCCTGGTGGAAAGCCGCCAGATAAGAACCCCGTTGCGCGGAGGGGACTAAAGCCCGGACTTTTTGGGCCGCCGCCGCCGGGTCGTCCCCGAACGCCACCACCACTCGCGGCTGCGCCGTGAGTTCGATGACCCCGATCTGCAACCCGTGCTCCGCCGCCGCAATTTCGGCGGCTACTTTCTCACGATCACGCGCAAATCCCCCCATGGCCTGATGACTGAGGGTATTGTCCAGGACGTAGACGCGGCTTTCTTTGATCACCCGCGCGTCCGCGGTGGGTCGATAAGGCCAGGCAAATGCAGCCACCAAAGCCAGCAGTGCCAGCAACCGGAGAGCCAACAGCAACCCATCACGCAGGCGCAAGGGCCGACGACGCGGTTCCGGCTGGTCCGTGAGAAATTGGAGGGCGGAAAACCGACGTATATTCGACTCCGGACGGCGCCGCAAATGCAGCCAGATCGGCGCGGCCAACGCCCCGATTCCCAGCCATAACCATGGATTGAGGAAGGCGACGCTCATTTCCTTGCCCCTACCTTTACGCCATTTCCCCCGGTCTGGCCAGTGCGGGTTTTTGGGTCCGGTTCCGCGGCATCCCGTCGCTAGTCTGGCCGCGCTCCCTGGCTCCGTGACCAACGGTAGCCCCCCAAAACAAAACCGCCCTGCCGCCGGCTTTCGCCGGGACAGAGCGGGCACCTTGTCAGCGTGAGCCGGCAGGCCTACTTAGGCCGGGTGCTGTGATCCTGCAACCAGGCGATGTCCGGATTCCGCGGTGAAGCCTGCGAATAAATGATTTCCGCAAGCGAGGAATTCTGCAGCGTGAGTGGCGGAGTGGTCCGCGGATCCTGCCATTTATGCAATTCCGAATGGCCGTCCGCGAAGGAAAACCCGCTCCCCCGGTTGTGGTAAAACGCGGGCAAATCAGAGTTGAAAGCATAAACAGCCGGATTGTTCGGGCTGTAACCCGTCATGTCGGTCATGAAATTCCCCCAATTGATGCGATCTTCTCGTTCATCCAGGAAGACCCAGCACTTGCTCGGACCCCAGGAACCCGCCCGATTATCATCCAAATCGGTGAGTTTCATGTAGATGGTCGAAGTCGCATCCGGCCGGCCGGCAAATCCGCCAAGATAAAGATTCATAGAAATGGTCCGCACCCGCGCCTTCTGGACGCCGTTAACCGTCACAAACGAGTGATCCGATGGGCACTTGTAAATCCCCGGCGTGCCCGAAGTGTACGGCCACAGGGGCCGCTGCGACAAATCCACCGTGAGGTCGTAGTTGGCGGTGTTGTTCGGGTCAAAATCCATATGCGCCAGGGTCCAGGCATACTGGTTCAGTTTGTTGGCCGCACCCGTGCCATCGTCGCTGGCCAGCACGATATAATTCCGGCTATCGTCCGCATACATCCGCCAGCCATACGCCAACTGCCGGTGGTTGTTCATGCACTGCACCCCTTGGGCTTTCATTTTGGCATGCGCGAGCACCGGCAACAAAAGGCTCGCCAGAATGGCGATGATGGCGATTACCACCAATAGCTCAATCAGGGTAAACGCCCCCCGGTTGGAACGACGCGTAATGTTTTGATTTGCCAACGTTTTTTTCATTTCAGCAGAGTTTCCAGCGGTTTATCAGGTTGCTATCCCGGTGGGATGGCTGCGGTCACGAGCGAGCGCCCTGAAATGGTGCGTTTTGCCAGGCATTTCGGTGGATTTCGCGATTCCCACCCGGGTTCATTTCAGCGAATTGAACGTGGCCGCTTTCCGACTGCGCCTGCTGCAGCCCATGCGACTGCTTTCCCAACACCGTCCACCAGGTCGACGTTCCACGTTTTTGACGTACTGGCACGATGTTACGACAACGTAACCATCTCCGCCATCCGCAGTTTTCCCATCTCGCTTCCCGCCAAATCGCGAGTGGCCAATACGGGTGGATTATCCGGTTCGCCTCCGCCCACTGTTTGGGACTTCCGGCGAAAGCAAGCGACCTTGACGACCGCCACCATCTGTTTGGATAAATTAGGATTACCCGCCAACCTGATTCATTTTGGCCGGGTGGTGTGGTCCTGCATCCAGGCAATATCCACATTGCGGGGCGACGCGATCACTGTCAAATTTTCGCTCTGGAAATTGATGATCGGGGTCGTACGCCCGTCCTGCCACTTGTGGGTTTCGGAATGGCCGTCCGCAAACGAGAAACCCGCCGCCCGATTATGGTAAAACCCGGGCACATCTTCATTGAATTGAAAAACGGCCGGATTGCTCGCCACCGTGGGGGGGTTGTTAAATCCCGTCATATCCACGAAATAATTGCCCCAGTTGATGCGATCTTCGCGTTCATCCAAAAACAGCCAGAGCTTGCTCGGTCCGAAAGTGCCACCCTTGCTGTCCTCGACCTGCGCCATCCGGGTGTAAAGTTGAAAGGCCGCGTTGCCGCCATCGGATCCGGCGAAGCCGCCAAGAAAGAAATTCATGGAAATCGTCCGGACCCGTGGGTGAATGATCCCCGCATCATCCTTCACCGTCGAGCGGTCCGAAGGGCACTTGTAGATCCCGGCGCTCTTGGCGTAGGGCCAGAGTGGGCGTTGCGCAATGTCGACCGTAAAGTCCCAATTGTAGCTGGCACTGGTAAAATCCAGGTGGGTGAGCGACCAAGACCAGCCGTTGGTGCGGTTGGCGGCGATGCTCAATCCGTCGTCGCTGGCCACCACCAAGTTCCCATTGTTATCATCGTTATACATCCGCCAGGCGAAAGCCAGTTGGCGGTGATTGTTCAGGCACTGCATGCCCTGGGCTTTCATCTTGGCGTGCGCCAACACGGGCAGCAACATGCTGGCCAGGATCGCAATGATGGCGATAACCACCAAGAGCTCGATGAGGGTGAATCCTTTGCGCTCAGAATGTTCCGAACTATGATGATTTTCCAATATTTTTTTCATTTCAGCAGAATTCACTTCAGGGATTTATGAGGCTTTCCTACCGGATTGTGGTGATGCTCAACCGCCAGATCGCTGGAATGCGGTGTTTTCTTGAGCATTTCGCGGCGTTTTGCGACACCCACCGGAGTTATTTCAAAGGTATTGAGCGGGGCCAGTTGCCAAACCACCTGCCACGGCCCTTGCGACTGCTGCCCAAAACATCGGCTACCGGGTCGCCCTTCAATTCCATTTTCGTACCGCCAACACGTTACGACATCGTAACAGTTTTGGCAAATTCATAGACAACCACTCCGTCTCCTTTCCGGAATTTTGCGCCCCGTTGCCGGCGGATTCCGGTTAACGCCATCACTGGCAGTGCCCTGGGCGGAAAACAAAACGGCTCCCCGGTTTTCACCGGAGAGCCGTGCGATTTCAGCCAGAGTCAACTACGCTTGCCGCGCGGTTGCATCTGCGGGTTACAATTTCACCCGGTAGAACTTCTTGGCCGCCGTCAGCGGCACGATGTACGGAGAGGTGGCGGTCGGAATATTGGTATAAGGTCCGCTCACTGTGTCGGCGCTCTGCAAGGTCCCCGCCGCCCAGGTCAGTTTCAACTGCCCACCGGGCAACTGCGTGAAGCTCAGCGGCCCGACATAGGTGTTGGCCACGCTGACCTGGTTGCTGGCACCCGCCACGAAAACGGAGGCCGCTTCCAAGGCCGTCAAAGAACGGCGCCAGATGGCCAGGTCGTCGATGTTGCCGGACCCAGTTTGCTGGTAGGTACCGGTCGGGTCCTGACCGATGTTCATCGGCAGGCCCGTGTCAATGTTTCCGGCATCGGATGCCGCTGTCCCCTGCTGGCGGACAAAGCTGGCCAGAACGCCATCGAGGTAGGTCGACGCACCAAGGGTCCGGTCGAACACGAAAACCAAATGGTGCCAACCGCCGTCGCTGATATCGCCATCCGACCCATGCCCACCCACACCGTTGTTGCCGGCATCAAACAAGGACATCGCCCAGCTGCCATTCACGGCAGTCCCCGCGGCCGGGGCCGGCACGGCATCCGCACCATAAGACGTCGCCAGCACAATCCCGGTGCCGAACGTGGAGGTGTTGGCCGTGCAGAGGAAGGGCAGATCACCCAGCGTGTAATTCGCCGGCAATTGCACCCAGAACGAGATCGTGAAGTTTACGTTCGAACTGAACTGCAAGTCCGGCCGCACGCCGAGGGTGGCGTAGTTGTAGATCAGGTTGTTGGTGTCGTTGATGTCCGTGTTGTAGGCCAACGCGTTACCCAACTGGCCGGGCACGAAGGAAGTCGCCCCGCGATTGGTGGCGTTGTTGCCCCGTCCGGTCACGTCGGTGAGATTGTTATCGAACGTGAGATGCAACACCAGGTCGGGAATCGCCACCGCGTTAGTCGGCGCGGTGAGGACCGTGATCGCCGCGGAGGCGCTGTTCGAGGAACCGGCGCCATTGCTGGCCACCACATTGTAACTCCCCGCATCCGAGAGCGCCAGCGCGGGAATGATGTAAGTGCTGTCAGTCGCATTCGGAATGGGGCTGCCATTGTGTTTCCATTGATAGGTAATCGGGATGGAGCCAGCCGCGAGAGCCGAGACGGAGGCCGGCAAACCAGCGTAATTGGTCACCGGTTGTGGCAGGACCACGAAGAAAGGCTTCGTGTTGGAGCCGTAGATCGAGGCGAAATGCAAGTTGATGGTATTCGCATCCAAGGCAATGGGATAGATGGCGACTTCATCGATGGAGCCCACAAACGGGCCATCGAATGCCGGCGCATTACCCAAGTGTTTCGCTCCGATCGTCACCTGGTCTGAGGAGGCGCGCAAACCATAGCTCGGGGGCGCGCCGCTACCTTCCAGCACGCCGTTGACGTAAATGGAGATTGAGTTCTCGGTGTCATTATAAACCCCCACCACATGCTGCCAGGTGCCATTCGGTCCTTCCGTGGCGGTGGCCCCAAAGATGTTGGCGCCTTTGCCCCGGGTGTAGAAGCGGAATTTGCCACCGGAGATGTCCAGGGAGAACTGCTCACTGGCCACCGTCCCGGAGGCCCCGGTGCCCTTGGAGAGGATCGTGGATTCATCCGCCTGACCGGCCGCCCCCTTCACCCAGGCTTCCAACGTGAAGCTGGTGTGTCCCTGGAAGTTGATCGCCGTCCCGCTGATGTTACCCACATAGCTGTTCACGCCGGTGAAACTGGCCGCAGTGTCCGAATCCGTTGCGGCGTAGCCCGGGACGCCCAGGGTCGCGCTGTAGTACACCCCATCATTGCCGCCTACATAGTCGTGCGCATTCGTTCCGGTCAGTTCATCCAGCCGATAATACGCCACCGGGCCGCTGCTCAGAATCGTGGCCGGATAATTCGGTGGGATGGGGAGGACATTCAAAGCCACCGGCGTGCTGTTGCTGCTGCCAGCGACATTGTTCAAGGCCACGCTGTAATTGAAAGCCACACTGGAAGTGGCAATGCCACTGTAAGTCGGCGCCGTAGCCCCGGGAATCGGGACCCCGTTGGTCAGCCATTGATAAGAAATTGGCGTGCTACCCACCGCCGTGACGCTGAAGCTGAACGGAAAACCGGTGTAACGGGTGGCTGCCTGCGGGGCCTGGGTAATCAGGGGCTTGGAGACCACCACGGGGAATACCACCGAATTACTGATGGTGCCGTAGGGATTGCTCACCACAACCCCGATCGTGTCCGTGCCCGCCGTGAGACCGGTCAGCGTAATCGTTGAATCGGTCACCCCGGTGGGGATGCCGTTGCTATACCACAGATAGGACAACGGTGGGCTGCCCACGGCCGTCACCGAAATCGTCACCGAATTGCCCGAATAGATCGTCCCCGTCACTTTGGGCGTCGCGGTCAAAACGGGCGGCACCAGCGCCGCATTGTAAATGGCCAGAATGTCCGAAGCTTGGAGCGCCGTGTTAAAGATCGCCGGCTCGTCGATGTTACCACCAAAACGGAGCCCTTCCTGAGGATGCGGATTGCTGGCAGAGCCCAAAGACCAGGCATTGGTGACGTCAATTGCCCCCGGCCCCGTGGCTACCACACTCGATACGAGAGAGCCGTTGCGGTAAAGGTTCCAGCTCGTCCCGTCGTAAGTTCCCGCCAAAAAGACCCAGTTGCCGATGTCGCTGGACGGAATCGGGTAATAGGCACTGTCATAGTAGCCGCCGCCGCCGCCATCCGAGGCGCCGATTTCATAAAAATTGCCATTGTCGCCATACCCGGTGGTGTCCTGGTCGGCATCCCGGTTGATGCGCAAGAAAGTTTCCGCCCCATGGATGTCCATGCCGTGCGCGATAATGTCGCGGACGAAATCCTTAACGGCCGGCTTCACCCAGGCCATCAGCGTTACTTGACCGCTGAAGTGGAGGCCGGGAGCGTCGCTGATCGCAATGTCACCGGTCTCACCGTTGAGGAAGATCGACTTGTCGCCGACGCCGAAGCCGCCGTAACCCGAGCCGCTTTGCGCGGTGACCGCGCCCCAATTCACGGTCCCATTGGCCGCGCTGCCCAAGGTGCCGCTGTTGGCGATCGTCGGATAGGTGCTCGGATCCGGCTTCACGGTCGCCGGTTCATCCAATCCCCAGTAGCCAAGGGGATTGTCCGCGAGAATCTGGGAATGATAACCCGCGTTGTTGGTCGTCGCCGCGGAATAATGCGCCGCCACGGTGTCGGCGGAAAGCGCCGTGCCATAAATTGCAACTTCGTCCAACAACCCGTCAAAACCACGATTGCCGGAAATGCCTGCAGCCGTCACATCCCAAGGAACATTGGGCAATTGGCCGGCGGGGTCCACGGCGTCGCCCGTCAGCGGAGTTCCGCCCAGGCGCAAAGCCATTTGCGTGTTTTTATCCCAGTTGGCGGCCAGAGCAGTCCCGGAACCCGCCAAAGCCCCATTCACATACAGCTTAGCCGTCGCTCCGTCCCAGGCCGCGACAATGTGCTGCCAGACTCCCGGCACGGCTGCATGACCCGCGGCGGCCGTCAAGGTGATGACATAACCACTGCGGCGCCCCAGCCGAAACTGCCAGGTACCGGAAGAAGGCAAATAAAAGAGAAATCCAGCCCGATCACCGCCGCCCGTGGAGGTGGGACTGAACGAATTCGGATTGAAGGAGGAAATGGGGCACAAACCGGTGGAATCCACCAAGGTCGCGGGATTAGCCCAGAACTCCACGCTGAACGGCGCGCTGGGATTCAGAGTGGTGGTAAAAGGAACATCAATCTTTGTTTCGCAATGCCCGGTTCCCACTTTGTTGGTGAAGCCAGCGGCGTTTCCCACCACGCCGGGAATTCCTTGGCCCAAGTTACCCACCACGTAGCCAGTACCTGCCGCACCCAGAGTAGAGGAGTTGGCCGCAATCGCTGGCGCGGGAGCCGCCACGGTCTCATTCAGTCGCCAATAGGCGAGGGGATTGTACGAGGCGACCACATTGGAATAATCCGCCCGCGCGGACCCGGCCGTCAGCAGCAGACCGCAAAATGCGGTTTGTGCAAGGGCCATTCTTAAGGATGGTTTCATAGTTTGATTAGCTGCTTCTCTGATTTGTTACGTGCTGTTTGGGTTTGGTTGGTTGCTGGGGTCATTAACAGTTTATCCCTCCCTCTTCGTTTATCGTCCCTGGACCGTTGGCGTGACTCTCGCCGCCGGGGTGGTTCGATCGGACAAACTCCGATTGACTCTCACCCTGGCTTATTTCGGCCGTGTCGTGTGGTCCTGCAACCAGGCAATGTCCACGTTGCGGGGCGATGCGATCACGGTCAAATTCTCGCTTTGATAATTGATGATCGGCGTCGTGCGGCCATCCTGCCATTTGTGGGTTTCGGAATGGCCGTCCGCAAAGGAGAAACCCGCCGCCCGGTTATGGTAGAAACCGGGCACATCCTCATTGAACTGAAAAACGGCCGGATTACTCGGGGTGTTGGGCGGATTGTTAAATCCCGTCATGTCCACAAAGTAATTGCCCCAATTGATCCGGTCTTCCCGCTCGTCAAGGAAGAGCCAGAGTTTGCTCGGTCCAAAGGTCCCTGCTTTGCTGTCATCAACTTGCGACTGCTTCGTGTAAAGTTGAAAACCACCGCCGATCCCCCCGTCCGAACCCGCAAAACCACCCAAAAAGAAATTCATGGAGATGGTTCTGACACGGGGGTGAATCAGCCCGGTGTCATCCTTCACGGTCGAACGATCCGAAGGGCACTTGTAGATTCCCGCACTTTTGCCGTACGGCCAGAGAGGGCGTTGCGCAATATCGACGGTATAATCGTAATTGTAACTGGCCCCGGTGAAATCCAGGTGGGTCAGCGACCAAGACCAACCGTTGGTGGCATTAGCCGCGATGCTCCGCCCGTCGTCGCTGGCCACCACGAAGTTCCCGTTGTTGTCATCGTTGTACATGCGCCACGCGAAAGCCAGTTGCCGGTGATTGCTCAGGCACTGCATGCCTTGGGCCTTCATTTTGGCGTGCGCCAGCGCCGGCAGCAGCATGCCCGCCAGAATCGCGATGATGGCGATCACGACGAGGAGTTCAACGAGGGTAAAGCCGTGCACCGCGACGGTGCGGGAGGAACGTTCTGACGGGAGGGTGTACTTCATAGCCTTGCTTTGATTACTTGAGGTCAAGATTTGTTTTGTTGCCTAGACTCATGCATACCGAAGGCATCTGCTGCTTAAATTGCGGACACCTGCCCGTCGCGCAGCACATGCCGGGCGCCACGGAGATTGCGCCGGAAATCCAAATTCTTTCTCTGATATCTGAGTTGGATATTACGAATCCGTAACACAATTGTCAATAAATTTTCCCACCGTGGGCTTTTCAATCCGCCACCGGTGGACACTTTTGGGCAGATCAGCAAGCTCACCCTGCTGATACCATACTGTCCAAATCTATTCCTTCTGCTTCAGAGCACAATGCCTGCCAATTGCCCTTTGCAATCAAATTGCGACGGGGCCACGCGACCACCTGGTTTTGGCCATCCAACCCCTCGGCGAGCCTGCCCTTTTCCAGTTCAGGCCGTTCGCCACCCAGCGCCCTGCTTTACCACTGCCAATCAATGAACCAAATAACGATCAAGATGGTAGTATATTACACCAAATGAAGCTCCTGTCAAATGGATTATTGCTGGATACTGAGGAGCTAACCAAAACGGTCGCAAATTACTTATCTTGAGGACTTTGCGATACAATTTACAGAGGATTTATGCTGCCGATACATTGCTTTTTACATCGGTTTAATCATGATTTTGAACCATACACGACTCTTCCAGTCGTTGTATTTTCAATAAACACAGCCGACTGATCACCGGCTTGCATGGTTCCTGCGCGCGGATGCCAATTCTGATCCGCCGCAATCACCCGCGATGCGGCGCGAAAAAACTGGCTTGGCCCAAGTTTTCGCGCCTGGCTGCTGCGCTCGCCCTTGTCCCGAAGTATCCAATCCGGCAAAATTCCGCCACTTCATTACCAGCCCCGGAAATTCCAATTCAGCCCCCGGTCGAATCAAGCGGCCCGATCGCAAAACCTGCTTCGCGCAGCCGTTGCAGCTTGTAAATCAGGGTCCGGCGGCTGATTCCCAGAGCTTTGGCGGTTTCGGTGCGGTTGAAATGGTGTTTGCGCAACGCCTCCATGATCGCGGTATTTTCAATCTCCCCCAACGGTTTTTCCTCCGGCGACTCCCGGGACAGGGTAGTGCGCGGCGGAGGGCGCAAGCGCGTCGGCAGATGCTCCAACAGGATCAGTTCCCCGCGGGAAAGCAAGGCGGCGCGTTCCATGGCATTCCGCAACTCCCGCACATTCCCCGGCCACGCGTAATGCTCCAGGCAATCCGCCACCGAGGCGGAAAGCCGTGCTGCCCCCCGGCTGAATTCCTCAATGAACTTCTCGGCCAACGGCAAAATGTCCTCGCGCCGCTCGCGCAACGGCGGAACATGAACCTCGAAGACATTCAGCCGGTAAAACAGATCCTCCCGGAACCGCCCGTTCCTGACTTCCTCTTCCAGATTACGGTTGGTGGCCGCCAACAATCGGGCATTCACCCGGATCTCGGTGTTGGAACCGATCCGCTGAAAGCGGCCGTCCTGGGTCACCCGCAGCAGCTTGGCTTGGAGCTGGGGGGTCAGTTCGCCAATTTCATCCAAAAAAATCGTCCCCCCGTTGGCGGCCTCGAACCGGCCGATGCGCTGGGCCACCGCCCCCGTGAAAGCGCCTTTCTCATGCCCGAATAATTCACTCTCCAACAGGGTTTCGGGAATGGCGGCGCAGTTGAACTTCACCAGCGGTCCGTCCGCCCGGGCACTCCAGGAATGGATGACCTCAGCCAGCACCTCCTTGCCCACGCCGCTCTCCCCCGTGATCAGCGCCCGACTCTCGGAGGGAGCGAACAGGGAGGCTTCGCGAAACACCGCCCGCATCAGCGGACTTTCCGCCACCACCCCGGCCGGTAATTGCCGGTTGTCATCGAACCGGAGCGGCACGTCCCGGGTTAACCCGGTGGCCTGGCGCACGGCATCCAACAACTCATCCAGATCAATCGGCTTGGCCAGATAGTCCACCGCCCCGTCCCGGATGGCCTCCACGGCGTCCCGGATGTCCGTGTAAGCGGTCACCATCAAAATGGGCAAATGAGCGTGCTCCTTGCGCGCCAACCGCAGCAGTTCCAGACCCGTGAGACCCGCCATCCGCACATCGGAAATCATCATCGCCACGCCGCCCCCCGCCAATACCGCCAGCGCCCGCTCGCCCGACTCCACCGGCACCGTTTCAAATCCCTGCCCCGCCAGAAAGGAAACCAGCAGGCTCCGCTGGGAGGCGTCATCATCGACTATGAGAATCCGGGGCGACACCCCGGGCGCGGGAACTTCAGGCGATAACGTCATCACCCTTTCAGCATAAGCTTAAGCCCGCTGAGAAGGAAGCGCGCACCCGCGGGCTCGTTGGCCAGGCACTGGATCTCCCAACCATGCGCCGACACGATCTGCTGGACCACGGCCAGTCCTAATCCAGTACCTGTCTGGTTGGTGGTAAAATAGGGCTTGAAGATTTCCGTCCGGTTTTCGGGCGGCACGCCCGGTCCATTATCGGCAATCTCGATGAAGGCCCCGCTGCCGTTGCGTTTCCCGGTGCGGATTTGGATCGCCCCGCCGGCCGGCACTGCCTGAATGGAATTAAGCACCAGATTAAACAGCGCCTGTCGCAGTAACTGCTCGTCGGCCTCGATCACCAGGCGCTCGGTCTGGATTTCCAGTCGGACTTGCTTCTCTTCCACGTCGTAATTCAGAGCCCGCACGACCTCGCCAATCACTGACGCCAGATTCGTCGGCACCCGTCGCAATTCCCGGGGACGCGAATAGTTGATGAACTCATTGAGTTGGGCGGCCACCCGATCGGCTTCATCAATGATATCGCGGGATTTGCCCCGGATTTCCGGCGAGGCATCCTGCTGCTTGGAAATCATTTGCGCCAGGCCGCGAATGATGTTCAAAGGATTGCGGGTCTCATGCGCCAGCCCCGCCGCCGCCAGATTCAGTTCTTTCAGGTGGGAATTCAACTCGCTGGCCCGCGCCAGCCGGATCTGCAGTTCCGAGGTGTTTCCGAAGCTCCGCCAGGCCAGTCCATAACCGGCCACCGAAACGGTACCAAGCAGCCCGATCACAAATCGCAGCCACAGATCCCGGTTGGAAATCTCCCGCACTTCCTGCGTGGACATGACGATGACAAAATCATGCAGGCGATTCCGCTCCCGCATTTCCCGTAGTTCCATTTCGGACGGACCACCCCGCCGCCGCGGTCCCGATCCCCGCCCGCTGTTGGACCCGGCGCCGGTGCTCCCGGGAAGGTTCGTCAATGGGCCAGCATTGGTCGCGGCAATGGCGGAATCCAACGGCGGGGTCGCCGGGCTTGGTTCCACCAAGGGGGGCGCGTTGGTCCCGGGTCGCCCCGGGGGAAAATCATTGCGCGACACCACAATGTTGTTGGTGCCCATGTCCACCAGATTTTCAAAAATAACCGAGGTGGGCCCCCACTTCTCCCCGTTTTTCAGATACCCCTCCAGTGGCGGTTCGATGGGTAACCCGGCCGAAGCTTTCACTTCCCCGGCAGCGTTCAGCAAGGCAACCGACTGCAACTCGGATTGCATGTCTCCCTGCCCGATCAAATCACTCAATGCCGGTTGCAACCGCTCCCGTAAAATGAACTCCCCCCCCCGAAACCGCACTGACTTCATCACCACGCCCATGGCGTTGGACAGATCCTTCGCCCGGTGCCGCAAGCCGTCGCGCGCGGATTCCTTGACCCGCGCGTGCTCCGCCGTCTGCCAGGCAACCAACAGCACCCAGATCGCGGCCAAGGTGCCATAAACCAGGGAACTGCTGCGGGTAATCATTATTTTTGTCAGTTTGACGCGGCTGCTCCGCAACCCCCAGCCATCCCCGCCGGCGGAGTCCGCCGACGGGAGGACTACCCCTGGATTATTTCCCGTCCGGCACGGTGGTCGCCGCCGGGACTCGGCCGGTCGTATTCGGCTTGCTCAGCGTGTTCGGCGGCAGGTAAATGTTCAATTCATGTTCGGTGAACGCCTTCGGCGCGTTCTCCGCCTTGCGGGTTTCAATCTCCGTATACTTGGCCATCTCCCCCGGTTGATTAACCACATGCGGCGTCAGGAAGATGATCAACTCGGTCTTTGTGTTGGCTTTCTGCCGGTGACTGAACAATCCCCCAATCCAGGGAATATCCCCAAAGAAAGGAATCTTGCTGTTGATCGTCGTTTTGGAGTTTTCCATCAAACCACCAATCACGATGGTCTCTCCGTCCCGGGTCACGACCACGGTGCTCGCCGACCGGACATCAATCACCGGGGCGGTGATGCCGGCGGTGATCCCCACATTCTTATCCGACAGACTGGAGATCTGCGGCGCTACAATCATTTCGACCAATCCCTTGGGCGAAATAAAGGGCGTCACCTGGAGGATGATCCCCACACTCTGGTAGCTGATGGTATTGATCGGTGTGTTGTTCAAACCGCTGTATGTCACCCCGGTGATCAACGGCACCGATTGGCCCACCGTGATCGTCGCCGGCTGATTGTTCCGCACCAGCACCGACGGACGGGAGAGCACCTCGGTCTTGCCGGCCGAGGAAATCGCCCGAATAGACGCGGCAAAATCCTTGCCCGCAATCGCATACAACCCGGCGCCCGCCGGCATCGTGCTGGAGCCAATTGTCTGTCCCTGAGACCCCAGGCTGCTCAGATTAAAAAGGTTGGTGGCTCCCACATTCATGCCGTTGCCGATGGATTTCCAAAAACTCCCATCCACCCCCAAATCCAGGGCATCATCATGGGTGACTTCCAGAAATACCGCGTTGATCAGCACCTGCGGCTTCGGCTTATCGAGGCGCGAGATCAGATTGCTGATACTCAGGTACGTACTCTCATCCGTGGCCACCAGGACCTGGTGGGTTTCCGGGTCGATCGAGAACGTGGCATCCCCCAGCTGGGTGCTGTTCCCGTAATCGCGCGTGGAACCGGTCGAACTGGACGAACCACCCCGCGAGGCTCCGCCGCCGCCGCCAAATCCGCCCCCACCGCCGCCGAATCCACCGCCGCCGCCGCCACCGCCACCGCCACGCCCTTGCTGCGCGAACACTGCGGGAACGGCCGCCAGGCAGGCGCCCACGAGGAGACCGAGACCGATCTTTTTGCCAAAATGCTTAGTCATGATGATTATCGCTTTCTATGAGAATTCTGTTCGTGCGCCGGGGATCAATCAAAACGCCCGGCCGCTGCCGCCCCCGCCGCTGCCACTGGTCCCAAACCCGGTGGTGGTGGTGGAATTCTGCTGCTGCAGCATGGTATTAGCCCGGTTTTGCAGCGGATTGCTTTGCGTCGTGCTCGTGTTCCGGCCCCCGGCGGTCGTACTGGCCGGGTACATTTCCTGCAGGTTCTGCAGGATATCCTGCGGATCCGCGTTCTCCAGGTTGAACGCGAATACCTTCATTTTCTTCGCCGGATTTTCATCCAGGTTTTGCACCATATTTTCGATTTCCGGCATCAGGATCTTAGAGGCGCTCACCACCACCGAGGCTGTGCGCCGGTCGGGCACCGCCACCACCTTGCCGAGCTTGGACATCCGGTCAGTGCTGCCGGTCGCACCGGTGGCACCGCGTCCGCCCGTGGCCCCGCGGCCACCGCCGAAACCGCCGCGTCCGCCACCGAAACCGCCAAAGGTAAACTGCTGGCTGCTGGCGCCATTGGGATTGGTGTCATCCGGGAACAAATTGGTGAGCAAATCGGCCATTTCGACCGCATCCGCGTTCTTCAATTTGAACACTTTCACCTGGGTCACGTCCTGAACGGCCACATCCACTTGTTTCACCACGTCTTCCACCAGCGCCATCAGATCATCCGGCGCGCTGACGATCAGCGAATTACTGTGGTCATCCGCCACCGCCGACACGCGCGTCGTGGGAGTCGACCCATTGCTGTCGCCGCCACCGCCGCCAAAGAGTGCCGCCATGCCCCCGAAGCCGCCCGGCGCGCCCGGGAATCCACCGCCGCCGCCGCCCCGGCCGCCGCCACCACCACCGCCCCGGCCAAACCGGGTATTGCCGCCGCCACTGGTCCCGCCGCTACGTCCACCATCGGAGGAGGGAAATAAATCCTTGATCAACGTCGCCAAAGTCTTGGCGTCCGCATACACCAGCGGAAACACGCGAATCTGATTCACGCTGGAACTCACCGCATCCAGCGCCTTCACAATTTCCACAATCCGGCGCACATTGATCTGGGTGTCGGTCATGATCAGCGAGTTTCCGGACTCCTGCGCCGTCAACGGATTATCCAACATGGGCGAAAGATCCTTGGCCAGTTGCACCACGTTCAGCGACCGCACCGGAATGATCTCGGTCACGATCTCGGAGTTCTTGATGATATCCGCCGGCTCCTTGGCCACCTGCACTTTGACATCCCGCTTTTTGGCATCGAGAGCCGGGAAAATCGTCAGCATCCGCCCATTCTCCAGGACGCCGTACCCGTTCTCACTCAACATCTGCTTCAGCAAGGCCACCGCCTCCGCCTTGCTCATCGGTTGATCGCTCCACACATCCACCTTGCCGTCAATGTTGACATTGCGATCGGTGTGGATGATGAACCCCGCCGCGGTGCTCATGTAGGTCAGCACCAGTTGCAGCGGCATCTGCCGGAAGTTGAGTCGCAGCCCCTTGCCAGCCGCAAAATCCGCGGCGGCATTGGTTCCCATCGCGCGAATGGCGGCCAGGTCACTGATGACCGGCGGTTGGTTGGTCACGAGGACTGTCGGTGTGCCGGGTTCCGGCACCGCCGCGGTGGTTGGTTGCGGTGCCGCCGCCCCCGCATTCGCAGGAACCGTCGCCGGTGGGTTCGTGGTGGCATCCTGCGCGGCCCGGGCGGATGCAACGGCGCAAACGCCGCCGGCCAGGCCGGCCATCAAGAGTATTCGGTTGATCGATTTCATATTTATTAAAGCTGATTGTTTACTGCCCGCCTTCTTTGGCCCGTCGTTCCATCATTCGCTTCATCACTTCATCCACATTCGCGCTGCTCCCGCCGCCGCCGCTGCTACTGCTGCCGCTGCTGGAACCGGCACTGGAACCGCTGTCGCCCGTCTCCGCCGCCGCGCTCAAATCCGGGCTGGCCACCAGCGTCCAAGGTCCGGTCCCAACCCGCCGCATTTGCATCCCCACCCGCAGTTCGATGGTCTTCTCCGCCGAAGCCGCCAGGTTGATATGGTCCCCCGCAATTTCCGCAATCTTGTACCCGCCGATGGCGTCATTGGCCTTGAACCCGCCGTTATACTGGCTGCCGGTTCCCTCGAAAAAGGCGTAGGCTTTCTCCTCGTAGCTCATCGTCCCCTTCAGCGTGAACCAATCCGTCCTGACGGTGGGAGGCCTATCGGTTGGCGGCACTTCGATATTGGTGGGACTCCGGTTGGGATTGAAAATGTTCCGGTCGGTGATGATCTTGTAAAACGCCCACTCGCTGGGGGAAACCCGGGGCGGTTCCTTGACGGCAGGCGTCGGGGTATTCGTGCCGCGTGCGGGTGGGGCATTCGTCGTGGCGGGGGTCGTTTCCGCCGGTGCGGCTTCGACCGCCACCACGGCTTCCGCCGCAACGGTTTCCGCCGCGCGGACAGGACGGCCGGTGGCAGTCGCCAAAAGCAAGGTGGCGAGGATGGTAGTATGTTTTTTCATTGGTCCGGAGTAACCCCAAGTTGCAGTCCGCTGATTTGCAGCACAAGCGAAAGTTGCCGTCCATCATTGTCGCGCGCCGAAACTTCCACGGATTCGATGCGCACGCCGATGTGTTCGCTTTCGCTCCCGTGCACGGCGTGGGCCTTTTCCACGTTAAACAAAAACTTTGACAAACTACTGATGTTCCCGCTCGCATCCGCCCGCACTTCCAGTTGGGCGTAATCTTCACCCGTGGATTTCCACTGCGGATGTATGCTCGCCACGGTGATTCCGCTGTCCTTGGCCCAGCGGTCAAATGCCTTCAACATGTCGCTCTGGGCCAGCGAGGGGTCGGATTTGAGGGTGTTGGTAGACATGCGCGCCCACGTATCCCGGATGCCCGCACCGATCTTGATCAGGTCCTGGCCCGACTTAAGCGAGTCCTTCAAGGACTTGATCCGGGCGGACCGCTCCGTCCAACTGTGCCACAGGGGTTCAATCACCACGCTGTCCAGCACAAACAATCCCACGCCAATCGCGGCGAGGACCAACAGGAATTTCTGGCGATCTTTAATTTCCACTGGCTTTGGCTCCTTCCCACTGAAAGTTCAAGGTAAATTGTAACGGATTCTGGCCGTGAAAATCACTCATCACGCCGCTGACCTCCGGGATTTTTTCCAACTCGTCACTCACCCGGAAATAGGCCTGGTTATTCACCGCCACACCGGTGCAGGTGATGCTCGAGAGGTCTTTGATTTCCAGCGTCTTGGCCGTCACGGTGCCCGTCGCAGGAAACGCCTCGGTGATTTTCTTCAATATGCGCAGGCTCCGGTAGGTTTCGTCGAACCAGGGCCGGAACTTCCGGATCTGGTCCTGATCGGTCTTCAGTTCGGTCACCTGCGCCTGGATGGCGGCCATCTGGCCTTGGTAACTGCTGATCTGCCATTGTTGGAAGCCAAACGCCCCCGCCACGAGCAGCGCGAGCACCCCGACCGCCCCGCCAGCCCAGGCGAGCTTGCCCGAAGTCAGCTTGTTGCTGTTCAGCATCTGCTTCCACGGCTGAATCTTCGGCGGCAGGAATTCCGGTCCGGGCGCCTCGTTCAACAAGTTCACCGCCACCACCACCGCCGTGGACAGCACCAGTTCCGCGGGTAGCGCCGGACTAAACTCCAGCGCCGACGCGCGCTCCACCAATTCCACCTTCAAGCCCATGGCCTGGGCCCGCGGCGAAATTTCGTCCACAAACTTGCGGGCTGGTTCGCCCCGGCCGAAAATCTTCAGTTTACGCAGCCCCTCGCCCGCGTTGCCGGGGAGTTGTCCCAGGGTAATGCGCAACTCTCGGGCCACCAGATCGGCATCCGCTCCCCGGTGCACCCCTTCCGCTTCCCCGCCGCCATCCAGCGACCGCAGCGCAAAGATGCCACCCCCGCCGGTGACTTGCAGATCAATGCCGTGCAGAGCGAGGGCCAGGGTCAGAATTCCGGGGGCGTTGGCCGCGCCCGGCGGTTGCAACGCAGCGATGCCCAGCGAGAAATGCACCGGCTTCAGTTGCGCCGCTTTGAGCACCGTTTCCAGTCGTGCCAGATGGTTCCGCGGCACCCCCATTTGGAGCGCATATTGTTCTCCCGCCGGCGTCCGCGCCCGGGAATTGACGATGAACAAGCTATCTGCTCCCGAGGGAAAACCCCGCTCCGCCTCGATCTCGAGGAAGCTGGCCACATCCGCCTCCGGCAATTCCGGCAATTGGGTCTGCAGGGTAAGCACCCAGCTCAGCGGCAGGCAGACGGCGCACCGCCGCTCCCGGATGCCCGCCTGGTCCAGGTGGTTCCGGATTTCCCGGCCCACCAACTCCGGATCGCCGGTCAGGGGCGAGAGCGTGAGCGGCACGGAGACCGCCTTGGAGGATTGGAGGGAGTTGTTGCCGCGGCGCAATACCACCGCCTCGAGCCGGTTGCCGTCAATGGCCAAACCGAGCACGGAGGTGAGCCGTCGTTTGGTGAAGAAATCAATCATGATGTTTTCTTTCCGAGCTGCCAGCGGTCCCGGACTTGTTTTCCGAGCGCCCATCCGAGATGGGTGAGATCCTGGCGGTAAATGATGTTAGGTGCCCCCTGCGTGACGTCAAAGATGAATCTCGTGCGCCGGAATCCCCGGCCGTCATGCCCCACCGCCGCGATGTCGGCGGTGTACTGGTAGCTCCGTCCGGTGATCCGCGGGGCGATTTGCGGCAAAATTGTTTTGTCGGTGATCGCATTGACGATCCAGCCGATGGAATTGCGCGCCGCAATCGTGCCCTGGTTGCTGGTCCGGTAGGCCACCACCTGCGCCGCGGTGTTGGCGTCCATTCCGGGCAGGCAGGCCAGCACCGTGCTGCTGGCCGTGTTGATATTCACCAAGCCATTGAGGGAAGCACCGCGAAGCAAGGGCTCAATTTGCGCGAATTGATCCTCGTTCATTCCGGTCGCACGGAAAAACAGCAAGGGATTGTTGATTTGCTGATTATAGACCCGGTTGCCCTGCCTGCGGTTGATCGGTGCAATCTTATCGAGAAAAGTGGTGGCTTGGGTCACCCCGTATAGGCTCTCCATGTTCGTCCGCAGCGACTCCACGTCCGTGGTCGGGCCCAGTTGGATGCGCGCCGTCCCGTTGGTGGTGGTGCTCGGCTCGCGGGAATAAACCGTCACGTATTCGAGAATGCCGGGTTCCAGCTTCCCATTTTGATTGTCCGAAGGCGGCAGAATTTCCCCATCGTTCTCGTTGGGGTCCAGAATACCGTTCATATTTGGGTCTTCCCCGAACAAGACCAGCAGGTCCATGTTGTAAATCAGCCGCAATTCCCCAATGGTTTCGAAGGGGGCGTTTTTGCAGGTGTAGGGTGGATTCAACCGCATATACGTGTCGGTCTCCGCCCCGCCGGTCGTGGAGCTCGTATTGGTGCTGCGCCAGGCCAGGATTGAATTCACCAGCTCCGGCGTCATCCGCGGCAGCATGTAAAGCATGTTGCTGTTCGCAGTGTTCAGGTTGATCTTCGCCCCCTCGTCCATCAAGCCCCAGGTGGGCTCCGCGGGAGGCGCGTTATCCACATTCGTCCGGCCCAGGAGCCAGAATCGGCCATTGCCCACCGGCACCGCCTGGCATTGGTAGTTCGCCGGGCTAGGAATGGAGCCACGGTCGGTGATATTGGAAATCATCAGGCTGACATACCGCCGGCCACCCTCAATCGCATGCTCGGCTTCGATCCCGGCCACCCGGTTGTCTGAGGCCCGCAACTCATAAATCATCGAATGGGCGAAATAAATCGTGATGCTGATCAGGCCGAACAGGATCCACATCACCAACACCAGCACGGAGCCCCGCTGCCCGCGGGCGGCGGTCGGATGGAACCGGGATGGAGGGTTGGTTTTCATTGGTCAGTTGCTGGCTTCGACTGTGTTGGTTCGGGACACCATGACCACCGGCACTAAAAATTCGATGGGCGGATTCTGCACCCCGCCCGCCTTCGGGATGGCAAAGGTGATGGTCACCCGCATAGCCACCGGAATGTTCGAGAGGGTTGAACTCCAAACGTTCGCCCAATTCGTCCCGTCATAATAGGCAAACTGCAACTGCTGCACCCCGCTGATCAACCGCTGCGGCACCGGCGTCTCCGGCGTCACCGCCAGCAGGTTGCGCGACACATTCCGCACCAGGTCCCGCCCGGGCCCCGCCATGCGGTTCGTGGGATCCTGCAAAGCGTAGTCAATCCGCTGGATGTCGCCAAACGGGGTTTCCTCCACCAGTTGCCCGGTGGCGGTGTAGATCTCCAACAGCACGGGTTGGTTCATTCCCACCGCCGTTGTATCGCTGGCCATGATGCCAGCAAGCACCCCGTCCGGTGGCACGATCCCGCGCAAATCGCGCTTCATGACACTCACCAATTGATCCATCGGCAAGGTCTTTTCGGTGACGGCCGCCGACCCCTCCCGTAGGCGGATCGCGCCAAAGAAAACCACATTGATCGCCGCCAGCACGATTGCGGAGATCGTCACGGCCAGCAGTACCTCGATCAGCGTGAACGCTGTCGCGGTGCTGGCCGCGTCCGTGGCGGAATGGTGGGTGAGCCTCATTGTGCCTGCGAATTGATCAGGGTGGCCAGGTGCACCAGACATTTTTTTCCCTGCGCGGTGAAGGTCACCTCCACCGATACCTCCCGCATCGCATTTTCCGTCAGGGCATCATTCACGATCGCCAGCGGCTTCCAACTCTCATTCTTGATGGTCCATTGGAACTTATACGGGCCTTGCATTTCCACCCCGGTCTGCCCGGACTGGTTCCACTGGCCACTGATGATCGCCTGGTTCAAAACTTTTTCCGCCACCCGCGCCGCCAGCGATTTGCGCTGCGAAACCTCGCCTGCCATGCTGGCGATGCTCAAGCCGCGCGCCACCACCGGCACCACGATTGCCATCAGCAATAGCGCCGCCAGCACTTCGATCAGCGTAAAGCCGCCGCGCCGGTTCTTAACGGCGGAGGTTGGCGTTATTTGCATTTTGACTTTCCACTTCATACCCCAGCAGGTCCGCTGTGGGCACCAGCCAGACAAACTGTTTCGCGTTTTGCAGGATCTGAATCGCCGGCACGCTCGTGGCCTTCAGCACCAGGCCGTCCGGCGAGAAATGAATTCCCGGCATGGCCCCCTTGCGGCCAGCCAGGCTGGCGTTCCCGGCTACCGATCCAATCGTCCCTTTGGCGATGTTCAGGCTCAGCGACTTGTCGATCTTGAACTCTTCCTGCTTGCGGTCGCCGTCGGTATATCCCGTTTCCTGGCGCAGCCCATAGGTACCCAGCTTGGTATTGACCCACAGGAGCATCGGCACCCCTTCGGATACGGCGCGTTCCCGGGCGTAGTGTGTCAGCGAAAGAAACTGCCGCACCTCGGAATCCAGCGACCGCCCGGCAAAAAAATCCTTGAGCTTGGGCGTGACCAACCCGATCACGATCACCAGGATGGCCATGACCAGGATGAGCTCGATCAGGGTGAAAGCCCCCGTGGGGGCCGCACCTTGACGCTGCCGGATGGAGCGGGCGACGAGCATGAAACGTTACTTCTTCTGCTCCCAATTCGTGATGTCGTCATCACCCCCAACGCGGCCATCAACGCCCATGGACATCAGATCATAGGAGCCGGGACGATGTTTGCCGGGGCATTCATACACGTAAGGGTTCTTCCAGGGATCCAGCGGAACGGATTCCAAGTACGGGTGCCAGGCGGCGGAGGCATCGCGGGGTTTCACGATCAGGTCATTCAACCCGTTCTTGCCTTTGGGGTAATAGCCGTTGTCCACTTCAAAAAGGTCGAGCGCGGTGGCAAAAGTACTCAATTGGGCAGTGGCGGCGGAAATTCTAGCCCTTTCGGTGGTGCCTCCGAATTTCGGCACGACGATGCCAGCCAGAATGCCCAAAATGACCAGGACCAGCAGCAATTCGACCAGCGTGAAGCCCGAGGTGGCGCGCGCGCGATCGGGCCGGTTAGTTAGTTGTTTGATTCTCATAATCTAATTCAGTGAGGTTTCTATTTAATATGATCTTGCATGGAGAAAATTGGCAGCACCATGCCGATGAAAATGGTGCCGATGAACGCGGCGATAAAAAAGAGCATCATGGGTTCGGCAAAGGACACCGCCGTCTTGAGTTCGCGATCCAGGTCGCTTTCCGTGACATTGGCGATTCGGACTAATTCCTGATCCAGGCGGCCGCTCTCCTCGGCGATGGCAATCATTTCCAGAATGGAGCCGGCAAACAGGTCCCGGCACTCGCCCAAGCTTTTCCCCAATTGTCCGCCCTCTTTCACGCGTTCAATTGAGTTCGAGACCGCGTCCACGAGAATCTGGTTGCCGATGGATTTGCGCGCCACATTCAGGCCCTGCACCAGTGGCACGCCGGCACCCAGCAGGGTGCCCAGCATGCGGCAAAACCGGGCCATGGCGAATTGCGCCGCCAGGGGCCCGACGATCGGGGATCGCAAAATCAGCCCTTCCCAAACCCGCCGGCCTTTCTCCGAGGAGAACCAGGAGCGCAGGAGATAACCGCCCACCCCCAAAATCACGGCCGCCCAGAGTCCATAAGTTCGGATGGCATCGCTGATCGCGATGATGATCCGCGTAATCAGGGGCAAGGTGGCGCCCATACCCGCGAAAATCGTTTGAAACCGCGGAATGAAAAACACCATCAGGAACACGAGCACCGACAGCGCGAGGCACAACAGGATGAGGGGATACAGCATCGCCGCCATCACCTTCGACTTCATCTCCTTCTCCCGCGCTTGAAAATCCGCGATCTGGGCCAGCACCACGTCCAGGAAACCGCCCGTTTCGCCCGCCTCCACCATGGCCACATACACCCGGGGAAAGGTGACCGGATCCCGCCCCATGGCTTCCGCCAGCGAGATGCCGTCAATCACCGAGTCATGCACTGCTTTCCATTTCGCCGCCGCCACCGGCGCCGCCGCCTCCTTCATCAAAATCACCAGGGCCCGGCTCAGCGGCACCCCCGCCGCCAGCAGGCTGGACAGCAAGCGGGTGAAATTCTCCAGCATTTTCGGCGTCACCTTCGTGGCCTGAAACAGCGGTTTGGCCACCATGGTCCCGCCGGCTGGCGGAGCGGGCGTCGCGGCCTTTTCCACCTTCGCGGGCCGGGTCGGCTTCGCCGCCTTCCCACCACCCTTTTCGTTCAGGCTGATGGGCTTGAGCCGCAATTCATCCATCTGGCGCAAGGCATCCTGCCGGCCACCGGCTTCCAACTGGCCTTCGGTCAGCTTGCCATCCGCCTGTAACGCTTTGTAATGGAATACGGCCATGCTATTGGGCACTTTCTTTTTCCGCGCCTTCCGGTTTCGCCTCTTCCTTCATCCCGCCGGCCAGCGACTGATCCTTGGTGGCGCGCATCACTTCCTCCGGCGTGGTGATGCCCCGACGCACCAGGCGCCAGCCGTCATCACTCAGGGACCGCAAGCCGTTCCGCAAGGCCGCCTCCCGGATCTCGCCGCTGGAGCAATTCCGCAAAATCCGTTCCTGGATTTCCGCGTTCATATCCATCCACTCAAAAATTCCATGCCGGCCGTGATAGCCGGTGTTTCGGCACTCCCGGCAACCCACGGGACGGTAAATCTGCAGATCCCGCGCAAATCCCAAGTGGCGTTTCAAGGCCGCCGTCGTGTCCGTATCGTCCGGCGCCTTGCAAATCGGGCACAGCACGCGCACCAACCGTTGCGCCAGCACCGCTTCCAGGGAGGACGCCACCAGGTAAGGTTCCACTTTCATGTCCACCAACCGCGTCACCGCCCCGGGCGCGTCATTGGTATGCAGCGTGGAAAACACCAAATGCCCGGTCAGCGAGGCTTGCACTGCAATCTGCGCCGTTTCCGCGTCGCGGATTTCCCCGATCAGCACCACATCCGGATCATGCCGCAAAATCGAACGCAAACCGCGCGCAAACGTCAGCCCGGACTTCTCATTCACCTGGATCTGGTTGACCCCCTTGAGCTGATACTCAATCGGGTCCTCAATCGTGATGATCTTGGTCTCACTGTCGTTGATCGAGGACAGGGCAATATAAAGCGTGGTCGTCTTGCCGCTGCCCGTCGGCCCGGTCACCAGGATGATCCCGTGCGGCAATTGGATGACCCGTTTGAAACTCTTGAGTTCCCGGTCATCCATGCCCAACTGGCTCATGCCCAGGTTGGCACTCTTGGAATTCTGCCGCAGCAAACGCAGCACCACCGCTTCGCCGTGGAGCATCGGAATCACGGACACGCGGATGTCGACTTCATTGCTCGCCAGCCGGATTTTAATGCGCCCGTCCTGCGGCAGGCGTTTTTCCGCGATGTTAAGATGACTCAAAATCTTGACGCGCGAAACAATCGCCGGCTGGAAACGCTTCAATTGCGCCGGCACCGGCACTTCCTGCAGCACGCCGTCAATACGATAACGGATGCGAAATTCGTCTTCGAACGGTTCCAGGTGAATATCTGACGCCCGCAACTCAATCGCGTCCGAAAGCACCTGGTTCACGAACCGGATGATCGAGGCATCTTCCGCCGCATCCTCCAGGTTGCCGCTTTCATCCGCATTCTCATCCACCACCTGCAGCGGCGCATCCTCATCGAGGGTGTCGATGGTGTCCGCTCCTACCCCGAGATGCTTCTTCATCTCCCGCAGGATGGCCTCGGCCGGAGCGAGGACCGGCTTGATTTTCAAGCCGGTCAAGGTCTTCAAGGTGTCCAGCCCCTGCGTGGCGAAGAGGCGGCTGGTGGCCACCTCCGCCGTGCCATTCACCCGCTGCAAGGGCAGGATTTCTTCCTTCAGCAGCACCCGGGCGGGAAACAACGAAAGCAGTTCGCGATCCGGCTCGATGTTGTCGAGCGTCGTGAACGTGACCCCGTACTCGTTCCCCAACCACCGCAGGATATCGTCCTGGGTCGCGAGCGGCGGCTTGGCGCCGGGACGGGCGGCCAACCGGGTCAGCGCGACGGCGTCGGCCGCGCACAATTGTCGGCCGGCCACCATTTTGTCGAGCAACTGCTTGAACCCGGCCTCCGCGGTGTCAATCTCGTTCGCCATAATATCACGCCTGCTTGCCGCTGTTTTCCCGCCCGTCCCGGTGCTAACTTACTTGACCAATCCGATGGTGATCGCAATCGCCTCTTGCCGGGCCGAAAGCAACTTCTTCAAGTCTTCCTGGGCCGCCGCCAGTTTGGCTTCCTTGGCCTTCGCCGCGGAGCGCACCTTTTCCATCTTTGTCTTCAATTCCGCGGCCGGAGCCTTGGCTTCAATCGCGGCCTGCAACGCTTCCGAATCCGGATCGGGCGTGCCGCCAAAGGGATTGCGCGGGGGCCGGTTACCGCCGGCATTGCCGCCCTGGTCGCCATTGTTGCCACCGCGGCGCCGGCCGCCCATCATGCCCCGGGCCATGCCGGTGAAGACGTCCTGTTGCGAATCCATCACCTTGCCGATCGCGGCTTCCAGCACCTTCCACTCGCCGTCGTCGGTCACTTCCAACTGTTCCTTGTAGGCATCCATCCGCATTTGCCGGAATTGTGCCGGATCAAAATTACCACCACCACGTTGGGCGGACGCCGTGCCCGCGCTCAGACCAAAAAGGGCGATGCAACCGACGATCGCCACCAGGGATTTCAATTTTTTCATAAGTTTGCTGTTTGTTTGATGTTTAGAGTTTGACTGCGCTACGAAAGCTGCCGCTGCCGGAACCGCCCAACCCCACGCCCGTGGCCGGACGAATCACCGTCGCGCGCTGGTGGGATTGGGTCGGATTCATGAGCCTTTTCCTCGGCGGGTGCTTATTTCAACAACCCGAAAATTACCGCCACCGCTTCCTGCCGGGCGGAAAGCAACTTTTGCAAATCGCCCTGGGCCGTCACGACTTTGGCTTCCTTGGCCTTCGCGGATTCGCGCACTTTGCCGAGCTTCGCCTTGATTTCATCAGTTGGCGCCTTGGCATCGATGGCCGCCTGCAGGGCTTCCACATCCGGATCGGGCGTACCGCCACGCCGATTGCCACCCGCGGGCGGGGTGTTCGTACCGCCAGCCGCATCGGCCGCCTGCGCGCCACCCCGGTTACGCCGTCCGCCACCAGGACCGCCAGGACCGCCGCGACCCGCGCGCGCTTCCTGCTGCGCGTCCAGCACCTTGCCAATCGCGCCTTCCAAAACCTTCCATTCCGCGTCATCGGTCACGTCCATCGCCGTCTTGATGCGATCCAGTTGTTGCTGCCGCATCGCGGCCGGATCGAAATTCCCCCGACCGCCACCATTACGTTGGGCGGAAACCGTCGCCGTGCTCAGCGCGAGCACCGTCAGACAGCCAGCCATCGCCAGCAGAGTTTTGAGCTTATTCATAATTTTCTTAACGCTAAGAGTTGATTGCTTGCTTTTTCGCTTTTTGGAACGCGTTTCCGCATCCCTCGGCTGTTTGCTGTAACAGCCCTGCAAGCAACTTGTGCGCCATCTTTCTTGCCGCACAATTCCCATAAAATACCACCCAATCCCCCGGCCGGGCGTTCCCCCACCGCGCAGGATTTGCTCACCCGGCCCCGGACCTGCGCAATAATTGCGCACCCGGGGCGTTGCGAAACGGCCATCCCCACCTGCTTCCTCGTTCGTCGCCGTGGGCGAATCTTTCCCCGTCCGGATTCCCTGCCGTGACCCCGATTGCTGTAACCATTCCCCCTCCGACGCGTCTGGAGAACCGGTCTTGTTGACTCATGAAAATCAGCTACAATGCGGCGGCTGATTCCCTGCGCATAATTTTTCTGGATGCCCCGGTTACCCAGCGGCACCGCGCGGAGGGAATTTCCGCCGAATTCGACGGCGCCGGACGGCTCATAGTTTTGGAAATCGAGGGTGCCCAAAAATATTTCGGCGGGCCTTTTCCCTTGGGTGAAATGGTCCTGGAAGGGGTTTTACCCGGGTTGCCGGTCGCCCTGGCCACCAACCCGGCCCTTGCGGTTGCAAATTCTGGCGATTAGCCAAGCCAGCACAGTTTTCTTACCATCAATATGCCCCAGATTTTTGAGCTCCAGGTCAATGGTCAGTCCCACCGGGTGGAGGCGGAGGGCGAACGCAGTTTGCTCAGCGTGTTACGCGACAACCTCGACTTGACCGGTACCAAGTATGGCTGCGGCGAAGGCCAATGCGGCGCCTGCACGGTTCTTCTGGACGGCGTTCCCACCCGTTCCTGCCTCACTCCCATCGGCGGCGTCGGCCGCCGGAAGGTCGCGACCGTCGAAGGTTTGGCGCAAAATGGTCGTTTGCACCCCCTCCAGGAGGCATTCCTGAAAGTGGGAGCGATGCAATGTTCCTACTGCACCTCCGGGATGCTCATGAGCGCTTTTGCTTTGCTGCAAAAGAAACCTCAACCGGCGGAGGATGAGATTGTCCGCTCCATGAATGGCAACATCTGTCGTTGTGGCACTTATCAGCGCATCATCGCCGCCATCAAACTGGGGGCCCAAGCCCTCCGGGAGGCCGGCCGATGAACCATTTTGACCCGCTCCCCTTCGCCTTGGAGCCGGAGCGCTACGAATTGGCGGACGACCCCATGTTTTCCACCGGGGTGGATCGCCGGGAATTTTTCAAAACCCTGGGGTGCGGCCTGGTCGTCCTGTTTCTGCTGGACTCCGCAACCGCGCAACAGGAAACGGGGGGAGGTGGCCGGCGGGGCGGTCGCGGCGGAGGCGCCCGTCCCACCGAGATCAGCGCCTGGATCCATATTGGCGCGGACGGCACCGTCTCGGTTTTTACTGGCAAGGCCGAGGTGGGGCAGAACGCGCGCACTTCCCTTACCCAGGCGGTGGCCGAGGAACTGCCGGTGCCCCCCGACCAGATCAAGCTGATCATGGCCGATACCAAATTGGTGCCGTTTGACATGGGCACCTTCGGCAGTCAGACCACCCCCAATATGTTTCCGCAGCTGCGCCGGGTTGGCGCCGCCGCCCGGGAGGCCTTGCTGGACCTCGCCGCCGCACATTTCCAGGTGGAACGCGCTTCGCTCAAGCTGGCCGAAGGGGCGATTATCCGCCCGGATACCGGTGCCAAAATCACCTTTGCCGAATTGACCAAGGGCCAAAACCTCGTCAAATCGGTCACCGATGCCGCCCCGTTACACCCGGCCACGGACTGGAAAATCGCCGGCACCTCCCGGGCCAAGATCGGCGGACCCGATTACGTCACCGGGCGCCATCAATACGCCTCCGACATCAAACGGCCGGGCATGCTGCACGGCAAAATCCTTCGCCCCGTTGCTTACAATGCCACCCTCACCTCGGTGGACACCCGCGCGGCGGCGGCGCTACCAGGGGTCACCGTGGTTCATGAGGGCGATTTTGTCGGGGTGGCCGCCCCGGACTCGCTCCAAGCTGCCCGGGCTCTGGATGCTCTCGTTGCGGAATGGCAGACTTCCCCTCAACCATCCAGCCAGGATCTTTACGCCTACCTCAAAGAGCACGTCACCAACGGCGGCGGCGGTCGCGGTGGCGGCCAGAACGCCGGTTCGGTGACCGAAGGTCTCGCCCTGGCGGAGATCAAGCAGGTGGCCACCTACAATATCGCTTACATCGCCCACGCCCCGCTCGAACCCCGCGCCGCGGTGGCGGAATGGACCGGCGACCAATTAACCGTCTGGACCGGCACCCAGCGGCCGTTTGGCATCCGCGGTGATCTCGCCCAAGCGCTGGGCGTTCCCGAGGAACGGGTCCGTGTCATTGTGCCCGATACCGGCTCCGGTTACGGGGGTAAACATGCCGGCTCGAAATATGCCGGCGATTACACCGGCGATCCCGCGGTCGAGGCCGCCCGGTTGGCCCGGGCCGCCGGCCGGCCGGTCCGGGTCGTCTGGACGCGCGAAGAGGAATTTACTTGGTCCTATTTTCGTCCCGCCGGGGTGATTGATATCGCCAGCGGCATCACCAAAGAAGGACGGCTCACGGCGTGGGAATTCCACAATTACAATTCCGGAGGTTCCGGCCTGCCCACGCCCTATAACGTGCCGCATGTGAAATCGCAATTTCACGCCACCGCCTACCCCCTCAAACAGGGCTCCTACCGCGGCCTGGCCGCCACGGCCAACCATTTTGCCCGCGAGTGCCACATGGATGAACTGGCGCGCCTCGCGAAAATCGACCCGCTGGCTTTCCGCCTGCTGAACCTGACCGATCCCCGGCTGCGTGCCGTCCTCGAGGCCGCCGCGAAGACTTTTGGCTGGGGCGCCTCGGTCCCCCGCCCCGGACACGGTTTTGGCCTGGCCGGGGGTACCGAAAAAGGCTCCTATGTGGCCGCCTGCGCCGAAGTCACCGCCGACCGCCAGACCGGAGCGGTGCGGGTGCTCCGAACCGTCACCGCCTTCGAATGCGGCGCGATTGTGAATCCCGACCAATTGAAAAATCAGGTGGAAGGGGCCGTTGTGATGGGCTTGGGCGGGGCGCTTTTCGAGGCGATGGAATTCGACAAACTTCGCATCACCAATCCGCGCTTCTCCGAATACCGGGTGCCCCGCTTCGCGGACATCCCCACCCAGGAAGTCGTGCTGCTGGACCGCCGCGACCTGCCTTCGGCGGGCGCCGGGGAGACCCCCATCGTCGCCATCGCTCCCGCTCTCGCCAACGCGATTTTCGATGCCACGGGCATCCGCCTCCGTTCCCTCCCCCTGGTGCCGGACGGCCTGAAGGCACCCGCGTAAACCAGTCCGTCTGTTCCCGTCAAAGGCGGCCTGGTTGCCGTCACCGCATTTTCAACGCCCGTTCGTAATCGGCGGGCGTGTCCAGGTCCAGATCCAGCCCGGGATCCGCCAGTTCCACCAAAGACACCAAGGCCGCGCGTTCGCGCAAAAAATCCTTCATCGTTCCCCCGGTATTTTCCGCCAGGCGCCGGAACTCCGCCCGCGGCAAAAACACCGGGTGTTTTGGTTTCCCTTGGTAAGCCGGCTGGCAGATCAACTCGGGCTGTGCCGCCGCCCGACTTTGTACCGCCGCCCAGGTTGCCCACTCCAAATGCGGCTGATCTCCCAGCGCGATGGCCCAATGAGTCAACGCGGAATGCCAACCCGGCCGTTGGGCGGCGCAGCGAATGGACTGCCGCATGTCCGAATCCGGATCCGGGTTCACCACGCGACTCGCCGACGGGAAATTCAAACCATCCAATGCGCTTTCGAGTTCCCGCGCCCCGCTGGCGTGGACCACCACGATTTGGTCGGCCCGCAGGCGTCCACCCAACTCCAGCAGGTGGCCCAGCACCGTCCCATCCCCCCAGGGCAACAAAAGTTTGGGGCGGCCCATCCGCCGGGATTGCCCGGCCGCCAGGATGATGAATCCCAATGAGAAGTTGCGGTGCACGCGTGGTCGGAAAACCTGCTTAAACTGCCGCCCCCGGCACCCGGACCGGCCGCTCCCGCCTAACGCTTCGCGATCGACGCATGGATCCGCAGCCAGTCGATATCCAAATTACCCGGGGACGGGTCGTTGTGATCGTGAAAATTCACCGATTTGGCCGCCATCGTCCGTTGGTCCATCCACCGATGACGGGACACATGGCCATCGGCATAGGCCATCGCCCCGCCCGTGGCGTCATGATAAGTGGCCGGATAGTTGAAAAAACCTTCCCCGCCCTGCAGGGACAGTCCATTCGGCCCCACTCCCCCCATCACGATCCCAAAATACGGTTTGCAAATACTGTCAGGATGCATGTCGAGAAAAGTGAGCAGATCGGCCGGGGAAATTCCGGCGATTTGCGTGGTCTTGAGGAATACCTGGTAGGGGGAATTGGGATTCAGCCGGGTGTCCCCATCCCAAGGATTGGAAGTCCAATCCCATCCGGTGAAACAGTTCAAGCCGTAGCTGCGCAACCGCGGCACCTGGACCGCTCCTTCCTGAACCATGGAACGATCGGACGGACAGCGATACACATCGATGGTCTTCAAATAATTCGCGAACTGCGCATATTTCGGGTTGATGAGCAAATCCTGATTGGTCGCGTCCGGCGCATAATAGAATTCCCCCTGCACCCACATCTTGACATCCGGGCTGCCCCCTTGCGGCGGTTCTCCGTTCTGCGCCACCCGGTCATTGTTGTCCCCGGCGTAAGTCACCCACGTCAGCGCGAGCTGCCGCTCGTTGTTCATACATTGCGCCAGCTTGGCGTGGGACTTCGCTTTCGCCAACACCGGCAGCAGCAATCCTGCGAGGATGGCGATAATGGCGATGACCACCAGCAATTCGATCAACGTGAAGGCCTTTTTCATGTTCAGGGTCCAATTCGGCGGCTGCAGGACGGGTTTCGGAACGGGCTTCGGGGCTTAGCAACGCTTAGCGAACCGATCCTTCCTTCTAACCCTTCCTGGGGATAATCGCAACGGTTATTGTCGCCCATTTTGCCTTTGACCTCGCGCCGCGCCCTGCTTGAATTGTGCCATGAGTTCCACCGCCAACCAACTGACCGCCGATCCGCCGGAGATCTTCGAGCTCCGCACCCGGGCTCCCGGGCCGGCCGGCCGCCTGCCGGTCACCGCCGACCTGCTGCTGAATCATCCCAGCGGCGACCTCTTCGGTCTCACCCAAAACGCCGGCATGGGTTGGAACCCGGCGGAAGTGGGCCGCACCCAATTCCTCATCCTCAGCACCCAGGGTGGATTACGCGCGGCGGATGGCGCCCCCATCGCGCTCGGTTATCATACCGGCCACTGGGAGATCGCGTTGCAGGTCCAGGCAGCCGCGGAGGAATTCCGCCGGTTACAAGCCCTGCCCTTCGCCGCCTTTTGTTCGGATCCCTGTGACGGCCGGACCCAGGGCACCACCGGCATGTTTGACAGCCTGCCCTATCGCAATGACGCCGCCATGATTTTCCGCCGGCTGGCCCGCTCGCTCCCGCGCCGTGCCGGCGTGCTCGGCGTGGCCACTTGCGACAAGGGTCTCCCGGCCATGCTGATGGCCCTGGCCGGCCTCCCCGATTTGCCTTCCGTCATTGTTCCCGGTGGGGTGACCCTGCCTCCCACCGTCGGGGAGGACGCGGGCTCTGTGCAAACCTTGGGGGCGCGCTACGCCCATGGCCTCATCACGCTCGACGAAGCCGCCGATCTGGGGTGCCGGGCCTGCGGGACCCCGGGCGGCGGGTGCCAGTTCCTCGGCACCGCCGCCACCACGCAGGTAGTAGGGGAGGCGCTCGGCCTTTCCATGCCGCATTCCGCGCTGGCGCCCTCGGGGCAGCCGGTCTGGTTGGATCTGGCCCGCCGCTCAGCCCGGGCCTTGGCGGATCTGGCCACCCGCGGGCTCACCACCCGCAACGTCCTCACCCGGGCGAGCATCGCCAACGCCATGACTGTTCATGCGGCTTTTGGCGGTTCCACCAATTTGCTCCTCCACATCCCCGCCATCGCCCACGCCGCCGGCTTGCGGCCGCCGGACGTCGCGGACTGGATCGCCATCAATCGCCGCACGCCCCGGCTCGTCAGCGTCCTGCCCAACGGCCCGGTCCATCATCCCACCGTGCGGGTCTTCCTGGCGGGCGGCGTCCCCGAGGTCATGCTCCACCTGCGGGAACTCGGCCTGCTCCAAACCGATGCCTTGACTGTCACCGGCCAAACCCTCGGCGAAAATCTGGCCGTCTGGGAGCATTCCGAACGGCGGCAACGATTCCGCGCCCTGCTGCAGGAACTGGATGGGGTGGATCCGGATGAGGTCATTTTCTCCCCCGCCCGCGCCCAATCCCGGGGGTTGGCCCGCACCATGATCTTTCCCCGCGGCAATCTCGCGCCCGAAGGCGCCGTCGTGAAGAGCACCGCGATCGATCCCGCCGTGGTGGGGGAGGATGGCGTTTACCGCAAGGAGGGTCCCGCTCGCGTTTTTGTCAGCGAGAAAGCGGCCATCACTGCCATCAAACAGGGCCGCATCCAGGCGGGGGACGTGATGGTGCTGACCGGCATCGGACCGCTGGGCACCGGCATGGAGGAGACCTACCAGGTCACCAGCGCCCTCAAGCATCTGCCCTTTGGCAAGCATGTCGCCCTGCTCACGGACGCCCGGTTCTCCGGCGTTTCCACCGGCGCCTGCATCGGACATATCGGCCCCGAAGGCCTGGCGGGAGGGCCGCTCGGCAAGCTGGTGGACGGGGACCTGATCCGCGTGGTGATCGACCAGCGGAACAATGAAGGCACCATTGATCTGATCGGCGAGCCCGGTCGGACTTTCGCCCCGGAAATCGGCGCCCGAGTCCTGGCCGCCCGCCCCTCCCGCCCGGACCTGGCCCCCCATCCCGAACTCCCGGCAGACACCCGCTTGTGGGCCGCCCTCCAATTGACCGGCGGCGGCGCCTGGGCGGGCTGTGTTTACGATACCGACCGGATCATTGAAACGCTTGCCGCCGGCCGGGCCGCGCTGGCATCATCCACGCCAGCTTGAATTAACCTGGCTGCATGCGCACCAAATCTGAAATCATCGCCGCTCTGTTGAACCCCGGGATCATCGCCGTCGTTCGCGCCAAATCCGCGGACCAGGTTTTGCCGCTCACCGCCGCCCTCCTGGCCGGGGGCGTGATCGCGGTTGAAATTACCATGACCACACCGGACGCGCTGGCGGCGATCCGCGCCGCGACCGCGGAATTCGGCAATCGCGCCTTGCTGGGAGTGGGCACCGTTTTGGACGCCGCCACCTGCCGGGCCGCCGTGGAAGCGGGCGCCGAATTCGTCGTGAGTCCCATCACCCGTCCCGAAATCGCCGCCGCCGCCCGCGCGCTGGATCGTCCGGTCATGCTTGGCGCTTATACCCCCACGGAAGCCCAACTCGCCTACGAGGCCGGAGCCGATTTCATCAAAATTTTTCCCGCGGATGGCTTGGGACCGAATTATATCAAAGCCTTGCGGGCACCCCTGCCCCACTTGCGGATCGTGCCCACCGGCGGGGTGGACCTGCCGAACATCGCCGACTTTCTCAAAGCCGGCTGCGCCGCCCTCGGGGTGGGCTCCTCACTCCTTTCGGCGCGCATCCTGCGGGACAACGACTGGCCGGAACTCACCCGGCTGGCGGGGGAATTTGTGGCCGCCGCCCAACGGGCCCGGGCGGCCCTGCCTCACTGATAAGTCTTCTCGAGCTGCTTGATCCGAGGGTAAATCGGGGAAGTCTCCGGCGTCCGGGCTTTCACCGCCGCAAACATCCGGCGCGCCTCCGCGGGCTCTTCGCGGGAGATCAGCACCACGTAATCCAACTCAATCCAGCCCCGGCGGGGGTCTTCACAAATTTTGCCGTACGTGCGGAGCCATTCCTTCATCCCGGGAATGCCGTGACTTTGCGCCGCCCGGAGCGCGGGCTCATATTCATTTGGCAACCCGGCTAATTGCTCCGGCACAATGGCATTGGCCACCGAC
Source organism: uncultured Pedosphaera sp. (assembly GCA_903918755.1). GTDB lineage: Bacteria > Verrucomicrobiota > Verrucomicrobiia > Limisphaerales > Pedosphaeraceae > CAIXFN01. The sequence goes on along the minus strand of CAIXFN010000014.1, from coordinate 137,933 downwards.
TGCCGTTGCTCCGTCACCTTGTCATTGTTGATCTGATCCCAATAGGACCACAACTTGAAGAGGCCGAAGATGACGAGAAATACGATTACGACTCCCGTGACAAACTTGATCATGTTTCCTCCACGCGTTCGATGCGCGCGCCCAATTGGCGCAACTTGCCATCAATGTTTTCGTAACCACGGTCCAGGTGATACACCCGGTTGACCTGCGTGGTGCCTTGCGCCGCCAAACCGGCGATCACCAAGGCCGCCGAGGCCCGCAGATCGCTGGCCATGACCGGCGCCCCGCTCAGCGGCTTGCCCCCCTTGACGATCGCGCTCGGCCCCTCGATTTCAATATCCGCCCCCAGCCGCGCCAGTTCACTCACGTGCATGAAGCGCGACTCAAAAATCCGTTCCGTGATGATGCTGATGCCTGGCGTCAATGCCATCAAGACCATCATCTGCGCCTGCGCGTCCGTCGGAAAACCCGAATACGGCAGCGTGGTGATATCCACCGGCTTCAGTTTCCCCTTCCGACTGACCGTTAGGGTCGTGCCGTTACGCTCGATCTTCACCCCCGCGTCCCGCATCTTGTCCAGCACCGCATGCAAGTGATCCGGCCGCGCGCCCAAAATCCGGACCTCCCCGTCCGTCGCCGCCGCCGCCAGCGCATAAGTCGCGGCCTCAATCCGGTCCGGAATCACCTCGTGCTCCGCCCCATGCAATTCCTTCACCCCGGTGATCGTGATGGTCGGGCTTCCGACCCCGGTGATTTTCGCCCCCATCGCAATGAGGAAATTCGCCACATCCACCACTTCGGGTTCGCAGGCGGCGCTCTCAATAATGGTCACCCCTTCCGCCAGTACGGCGGCCATCATGACATTGGCGGTTCCCAGCACGGTCGAACCAGCCCGGCCACCTAGGAACATTTCCGTCCCCACCAACCGCTTCGCCGTGGCCCGCACATAACCCGCCTCCACCACCACTTCCGCACCCAACGCGGCAAATCCCTTCAAATGCAGGCCGATCGGTCGCGCGCCGATGATGCAGCCGCCGGGCAGGGAAACCGTTGCCTTGTGCAACCGGCCCAGCAACGGCCCCATGATGCACACCGATCCCCGCATCTTGCGGATCAAATCGTAATCCCCCACCGGCTTGAGTTTCGCCGCGCGCACCTGCAGCGTGTCCCCCTCAAACGTCACCTCCGCGCCCAGCGAAGTCAGAATCTGCGCCATGAATTTCACGTCGCTCAGATTCGGCACCCGCCGGATCACACACGTTTCGGCGGTCAGCAGGGTGGCGGCCATGATTGGCAGGACCGCATTTTTGGCGCCGCTGATCGTCACATCGCCATGGAGGGGAGTCCCGCCTTTGATAGATAAACTGTCCATTGAATGTCGGGCTAAAGATTACGGGGCGGCCGTCGCGCCGTTTTCCGGACCGCGGTACGCCACCAAAATTCGTTCACATCCACTGTAATCAGAGAGCACCGTTTCGACAATCCACATTTGCGTGCGGAGCAATTCCGCCACCGCCGGCGCCTGCCCATCGCCGAATTCGCACATCAAACGCCCCCCGGGCCGCAGAAAAGCGGCCGCTTCCCCCGCCAGCCGCCGGTAAAATTCCAGTCCATCTGCGCCCCCATCCAACGCCCGCCGGGGATCATGGTCCCGCACCTCCGGGTCCAGCGTCGCAATCTCCTCACTCGGGATGTAGGGAGGATTGGAGATAATCAGATCAAATCGCGCCTCCCGCTCCAGCGCCGCAAAGCCATCACTTTCCCGAAAACGCACCCGCCCCGCCACCCCATGCCGATCCGCATTCCCTTGGGCTATCGCCAACGCCTCGGGCGAGATGTCCACCGCTTCGACGCTGGCGGCCGGACACTTGGCCGCCAGCAGAATCGCCAGACAACCGCTGCCCGTGCCAAAATCCAGCGCCATCGGGGTCACCCCGGCCTGTTGCAGCAAAAACTTCCAACCCAACTCCGCCAGCAATTCCGTCTCCGGCCGGGGCACGAGCACCTCTCGGCTTACGGCCATTTCCAACCCGCAAAACGAGGTGGAACCGATGATGTGCTGCAGCGGTTCCCGTTCGCCACGCCGTCGCACCCATTCCCGCAATTGATCCAGTTCCGGTGCCGTCAACTGCCGCTCGAAGTTTAAATAAAGCCCCATCCGCGGCAGGCGCAAAAGATGCGCCAGCAGCAGTTCGACCTGCAACCGCGGCGTTTCGACCTCTTTCCGGGTCAAAAACTCCGCGCTGCGCTGGATCACCTCAAGCACAGTCACGCGGGTAAAATAGGTTCATTCCCGGGTTTGCAAAGCGAATTCCACCCGCCCCACCGCCACCCGACTGTAACCGGCCACCCCCGACCCGCGTCTGCTCCTACGGCTACACCCCGGCACTCTCGTCACTGACCTGCGTCCGCCAGGACCGCCAATGACTGTCTACTCCCACCCATTATGAGCATCACCAAACTTTCCGTTTCCCTGCTGGCCTTGGCGGGCAGCGGCTTTCTCGCCACCCCGGCCCCGGCCCAAGTGCCCCCGCCGGATGTCTTCCATTACAAAATCGTGAATTCCGCCCAGCATATGGGCACCGGCGGCATCGATTACGTCTGCGCGGACAGCGTCGGCCGCCGCCTGTATGTGCCGCGCGGCGGCCAGGTGCTGGTGTTTGACCTCGACTCGCTGAAATCCGTCGGCACCATCCCGGACGCCAAAGGCGTCCATGGCGCCGCCATCGACCCAAAATCCCATCACGGCTTCAGCAGCAGCAACCCCGTCCTGATGTGGGACACTCAGACCCTGGCGACCCTCAAGACGATTCCCGTGGAAGGCAACCCGGACGGCATCTATTTTGAGGCCGAAACCGAACGCGTTTACGTCCTCAGCCATCGCGCCCCCAATGCCACCGTCATTGATGCCAAGGACGGCGCAATCGTCGGCACGATTGATTTGGGTGGCGCGCCGGAACAGGCCGTCAGCGATGGCCACGGCCATCTCTTCGTGGACATCGAAGACAACAACAACGTCGCCGTGGTGGATGTAAAAACGCTCAAAGTCACCGCCCACCACGACTTGGGTGGCAAAGCCACCACCCCCGCCGGTCTGGGCCTGGACGCCAAAAACCACATCCTGTTCGCTTTCTGCCGGAATCCCGCCACCGCCGTCATAATGAATGCGGACGATGGCAAAATTATCACTACGCTGCCCATCGGCAGTGGTACTGACGGCGGCGGTTTCAATCCCAATACGATGGAGGCCTTCAGCTCCCAGCGCGACGGCACGCTCACCATCATCAAGGAAACAAGCCCCACGAGCTTTGTCGTCGCTCAGACCGTCCAAACGAAACCCGGTGCCAAAACCTGCACTCTGGATGAAAAGAAAAACACGATCATCCTGATCGCCACGGAGCGTCCCGCCACCCCCACCGGCGATGCCGCCGTGGCCGCCCCCGCAACCAACGCCCCCGCCGGTGGCCAACCCGGCGGTCGCCGCAGTGGCCGTGGCAATAACGGCCCCGCCCTGCTCGACCTGATCGTCGTCGGACGGTGATCTCCGCCTGCGCGCCGCGCCATCCGGCTTCAAGCCTCCCTCTCGCTCAAATCCGCCCCGACAGTTACGCACCGCCGGGTCGGCGTTTTTCTGCCCACACAACGGCGAGTTGAGGGCTCGCTGTCGGCCCGGGACCGGACCGTTTTTTAATTGAGACGCTCCGGGAAATGCCCAACAATCCGCCATGAGTCGCCGCCTTCGTATTGCCATCGTCAGCGATCTCCATTATGCCGGCCCCGCGGAACGCGCCCGCGGCAATGATTACGAATTTCGCGATCTGACCAGTCCGCTCACCCGCCTTTTCATCCGCTTTTACCGCCGTTTCATCTGGCTCCGGAACCCGCTGAATCATGGCCACTTGGTGGACGACTTTCTCGCCCGCGTCGGCCCGGTCGATTGGCTCATCGCCAATGGCGATTACTCCTGCGACTCCGCCTTCATCGGGGTGAGTGATGACGCGGCCTGCCAGAGCGCCAGCGAATGCCTGGGCAAGTTGCGCGCCCGTTTTCCGGTGAATTTTCGCGCCATTTTCGGCGATCACGAAATCGGCAAGCTCAGTTTCTTCGGCGGCCGGGGCGGGATGCGTCTGGCCAGTTGGGAACGTGCGCGGAAGGACCTGGCCTTGGAACCATTCTGGCGCCTGGAGCTGGGTCACTATGTCCTGCTCGGCGTCACCTCCACCCTGCTCGCCCTCCCCAGCTATGCGGACGATGCGCTCCCTGTGGAAATGCCGGAATGGGAACGTTTGCGCGCCGCCCACCTCACGGAAGTCCGGGCCGCCTTCACCGCCCTGGCTCCCGATCAAAAAGTCATCTTGTTTTGCCACGATCCCACGGCCCTGACTTACCTGTGGCAGGAAGACGTGGTTCGCGGCAAATTATCCCAGGTGGAGCAAACCATCATCGGCCACCTGCATTCCAACCTGGTGTTCTTCAAGGCGCGCCTCCTTTCCGGGATCCCCCCCATCACTTTTCTCGGACACTCGGCCAAAAAAATGAGCACCGCCCTATCCAAGGGCCGGTGTTGGGGTCATTTCCGCCCCCGGCTGTGTCCGGCGATCGCGGGCGTGGAACTGCTCAAGGATGGCGGCTTTTACACCATGGATTTGGATCCGGCGGCGGAACTCCCCGCGGTGTTCACGTTTTACCGCCTTCCCCGGTAGCTTTGGCGGAGCCGGGTGCCCGGCCAGCGGCGGCTCAGTACCCCACCAGCGTCGAGTTATTAACGCTGTCCTGGCCCACGGTGAAGCGCGGGAAGGCTTTGAGCGAGAACGTCAGCGCCACGGTATAGTCCCGCCCGGACACCAGATCCTCGCGCACCCGGAAGGTCAGCGCCGTGGTCCAACTCCGCAGGTCCCGGTAAACACTGTAGGCCTGTTCCTGCATTAACCCGGTGCGCGTATCGAAAAATTGGGTCATGCGGAGTCCCCAATCGTCGCTGAACCGGTAAAAGATCGCACTGCTGACCAGGTTGTTGCCCACGCCGAAGAGCGGACCTTCCCGCAGATAAAAATGTCCCAGCGACCAACTCCAGGTGTTGTCCGGTTGGAAGGTGACGGTATGCCGCGCCAGATTGAACCAACCGTCGTTGATGTCGTAACGGATCTGGGAATGAAAGGTAAGCCAGGTCCGCGGCTTGAAGGCGAGATCGGAGAAGAGGTCCGAAAAAGTGCTCTGACTCTCCAGGGGACGCAACCGCCAATCCATATACAGCTGCCAGTTGATCAGGTCATCCACCTTGCCATCCCGCTTCGTCTGCCAGCGGTTGTGCAGGCCATACCGGATGACGTTCTGACTGTCGATGGAATCGATCGAGTTGTAACCCGGAAACTCGATCGGCAGCAGGGTGAAGCTGTTGGTCAGCTCATAATCAAATTGGGGGATTTGTCCGGGCAGCACATTCGGCCGCGGCACATAGGCGTAATTGATCGACGGCTCCATGATGTGCCGCAAACCGTCCACCTCCAGGAACTTGTTCTCCGCCGCCGGCCACACCCGGGAAATTTTGGTCGCAATCTCGGCGCCGGTGTTGAACACCCCGCGGTTTTGCTCCTCGGTGGCTGCCCCGGGACCCGCGGCGTCGCTGTAAGAAGTAAACCGCCCCCCCACTCGGGGCGTCACCGTCAACCAGCCGAAAAATGTCTCGGGCATGGTGATCTGATGAAAGGTGTCCGCCCGGGACGCGGAATAGTTCGGCTCGAAAAGATTGGTGTTGGAAAACAGCCGGCGATACCAGCCCACCGAACTTTCACTCTCGTAATAAAACGGCGTGCCCAGGATCTGCTGGCGGAAGCCGGATAATTTCACCTCTGGCAGCCGCTCCACGGTCTCGAAAAACGGGTTTACCCGCGGTTGCGCAACGGCATCCAGGCTCCAGTTGGACCAGGCTTGGTTGACATCAAAAAATGTGTTCGGCTGGATGTTCTTGCGGTACTCGCTCTCGAAAAAATCATGCGTGATGAGGGGATCACTCTGGTACGCCAATTGGGATTTGATCGTCAGGTTGGTCCGCAAACTCCCCGAGTAGGACAGGTAGAGGCGCTGCCGGCTGGCCGGCACGGGTGCCAGGTTGGAATCGATCGCCGTGTCGTTGTCATGGGTGTGATAGTACTTCACCAGACCCTCGCCATATTGGCCCAGATGCAGCCCCACATCCGGCCCCACCCCGAACCCGCGCCGTTCCCGCCAATCCAGATGGATGGCCCCGTCCAACTCGTCGCTGTAATACCAATTGTATGTGCTCAGCAAATACGGGCCGAAAGTGGTCCGATACCCCGGCAGAAACGCCCAGTTGTTGGGGTGCCGTTTCAAGGAATGCCGGAAGCGCGGGAAGAAAAAAACCGGCACATCATGAATATACAGGGTGGCGTTTCGCGCCTCAAAGTAATCCCCCGGCACCAGCGTCATCGTTTTCGCGCGAATCTTGACCAGCGGCTCGGCATAGTCATCGGTCGTAATGGTGCCTTGATAGACCGCATACGTTTCATTCGTGCGATCCCCGGCCAGACCTTCGCCCTCCGCGAACAACGGCGCCCGCCCCGTGCGAAAATGCCCCCCGGTGATTTCTTGCGTGCCGTAATTGTAATTCAGCCGGTCCCCGACGAACGACTGGTTATCTTTCTGGATGTGGACGGCGCCTTCGCCTTCGATCTCCTGGGTCTTTTCGTCCCACCGCGCCCGGTTCGCCGTCATCACCATGTTGCCATACTTGACGACCACCCCGTTGGTGGCCACCGCCACACCCGTGGCTTGATCAAAGGTAACCTGGCCCTCCGACTCGATCACCAACTCCGGCGGCCCGGCGGCCCCGGCGGTAAAAATCGCCCCCATCACCAGCCCGACCAGCAGTAAACCACGAGCCAAACCGCCCCCCCGCGTGCTCCCACCGGGAAAACGGCAAAGCGCGCGGCGATAATATGTTGGCGGGGCCATGGTCATCGAACTGCGGCATCTAAACAAACCCCCGCACCCCTGCCAAGCGGGATTTGCTCACCGCGCCCGCAGCCGGTTGTCCGTCGTCCCTTCCCCGCCTACTCCACGGTGACGCTCTTGGCCAGGTTCCGCGGCTTGTCCACATCGCAGCCGCGGGCCACCGCAATGTGATACGCCAGCAATTGCAACGGCACCACGGCCAGCAGCGGAAACAACGGCTCCAAGGTCGCCGGCAGATACAGGATATCGTCCACCTGGGCGGCCAGCGTGGAGTTCGCCTCCGTCGCAATGGCGATGATCGGCCCGCGCCGCGCTTTCACCACTTCCAGGTTGCTCAACGTCTTGTCGTACATCGCATCGGACGGGATGATCACCACGCTGGGTGTGTGCTCATCAATCATCGCGATGGGGCCGTGTTTCATTTCCGCCGCGGGATACCCCTCCGCGTGGATGTAGGAGATCTCCTTCAGCTTCAAGGCTCCTTCCAGCGCCACCGGGAAGTTGTATTGCCGCCCCAGGAAAAAGAAATTCCGCGCCCCGGCATATTTCAGGGCGATCCGATGGATGTTGGCATCTTGCGACAGGATTTGTCCAATCTGGCGGGGAATGGCCTCCAACGCCTGCAGCACCTGCCGCCCCCGGTTCAAGGACAACATCCGGATGCGCCCCATCAGCACCGCCAGCAGGGTCAACGCCGTCACCTGCGACGTGAAGGCCTTGGTGGAGGCCACCCCGATTTCGGGACCGGCATGCAGATAAATCCCGCCGTCCGCCTCCCGGGCGATGGTGCTCCCCACCACATTGCAAATCGCCAGCACCTTATGCCCGCGCCGCCGGGTCTCCCGCAAACTGGCCAAAGTATCCGCCGTCTCCCCGGATTGGGTGATGGCCAGCACCAGGGTGTTGTTCTCAATCGGGGCATTACGGTACCGGAATTCACTCGCGTACTCCACCTCCACCGGAATGTGCGCGAATTCCTCGATCAAATACTCCCCGACCAGCGCGGCATGCCAGCTGGTGCCACACGCCGTGATCACAATGTGGTCGATGGCGCGCAACTCCGCCGTGGTCAGGTTCAACCCGCCGAATTTCGCCGTCCCGTCCTCCAAATCCACCCGGCCTCGCAGTGCGTTCGCCACGGTTAGCGGTTGCTCAAAAATCTCCTTGAGCATGAAATGCGCGAATTCTCCCCGCTCCGCCGCCTCGGCGCTGAATTCCAACTGGCTGATCTGCACCTGCGCCGTGTCCGATCCCAGACTGGTAACGGAAAACCGGTCGGCCGTCAGCGTCGCCACATCGTAGTCGTTCAAATAGACCACTTGCCGGGTATGGGGGGCAATCGCCGTCGCGTCACTCGCCAGCAAATTTTCCCCGTCCCCCACCCCAATGATCAAGGGCGAACCCCGTCGCGCCCCCACGATTACCCCCGGAAAATCCGCGCAAATCACCCCAATCCCGTAAGTGCCAATGACTTCCCGCAAAGCCTCCATCACCGCGTGGGTCAGCGGGTGCAACCCCGCCGCGGACTCCCCTTTGACCTGTTGCCGCTCATAATGCTCCCCAATCAGGTGGGCGAGCACCTCCGTATCCGTGGCCGACGCAAATTTTATCCCCGCTTTGAGTTGCCGGTCTTTCAGGCGGTCAAAATTCTCGATGATCCCGTTGTGCACCACGGCAATCCGGCCGGTGAAATCCAAATGCGGGTGGGAATTCTCATCGGAAGGGGGCCCGTGCGTGGCCCAGCGCGTATGACCAATGCCCAAGCCACCCAGCAAGGGCTGCACCTTGAGCAATTTCGCCAACCCTTCGTCAATCTTCCCCTTGCGCTTGCGCAGTTCCAGGCCGTCGGCGTTGATCACGGAGATCCCGGCGCTGTCGTAGCCACGGTATTCCAATCGCCGCAACCCCTCCAAAATGATGGGCGCCGCCGACTGCTTTCCCACGTATCCAACGATTCCGCACATATAAATAAAGAAAAAAGAAGAAACTCCCACCCCGGACAGGCCCCAACCGCGCGAGCACCTATACCAGATGCCAACGCTTTCTCAAGTTTGAATTCCTTTCCCGGGCTCCGTGAACGGACCTTGAGGCCGCTAAATTATTGCAAAATCCGTCGTCCAGAAAACCGGTATCGACGCCTCGCGCTATCCCTGTTGGGAACCCCGCGATGTTGAATTTGCGGCCAAGCGGAAAGAACACCCCCCACCCAAATTGGACAACGAGCGCCCCACGTGATTATGCCTGGCGCCCGGGCATTGCCACGCCGCCGGGGCACCCTCGGGTTCCCGCGGCAGAAAAGGGTTTACGCTAACGTGGCCGCATTGTAAATTTTAAGTCGGCAATGGTGTCTGCCTTCCGTTAAGGAAAACCGCCTGAATCGGGTTCAGAGCTGATGGCGCCTACCAGCGAGGGACCATTGCGCCCATCGACTGCAGTAGGCTTGTTATGCTCAAATACAATTCAATTTGCCGTGCCACCATCAGCCGGAATGGTGAGTGGCAACGGGACCCTGCCATCGGGTTGATTCGTCGGTTCCACCCGCTTCCGCGAATTCCCCGCACCAGGGCAGAGTATCGTCCCGGAACATGAAGCATCTTTTCCATCCCCTGGCGCAGGTTGCGAACTTGCGGCAATTGCTCCGGTGGTCGGTGTTGATCATTCCGCCAGCTATACTGGCTGGTTCCGCCAGTGCGTTATTTCTCTGGAGTCTCGCGCACGTCACCCGGCTGCGCTGGGAGCATCCCTGGCTGCTGTTTCTGCTGCCGATCGGGGGCTTGTTGGTCGGCCTGTTGTATCATTGGTTTGGCCGCGCCGCCGAGGGGGGCACCAACCTGATTATGGATGCGATTCACGGACCGGGCGGCGGCGTGCCCGCGCGCATGGCTCCCCTCGTTTTAATCGGCACTCTCATCACCCATCTTTTCGGCGGTTCGGCTGGACGGGAGGGAACGGCCTTGCAAATGGGGGGTGCCCTGGCGAGCTGGTTTGGCCGCCTGTTCCACATTAAGTCAGCCAGCATGCGCGTGCTGCTCCTCGCGGGCGTGGCGGCAGGCTTCGGGTCGGTGTTTGGCACGCCCCTCACCGGGGCGATTTTTGCGATGGAAGTTCTCACCATCGGTCGCATCCAATACGATGCGTTAATTCCCGTTCTCATCGCCAGTGTGGTCGGCGATCTCACTTGTTCCGCGTGGGGTATCAAACACGCCGTCTACCATATTCAGTTCACGGACCTGAACACGGGTCTTCTGCATCTCGACCTTTGGTTGCTCGGCAAAGTGGTGGTCGTGGGCGCAATCTTTGGACTGGCCAGTCTGCTGTTCTCGGAAATCGCGCACCGTTTACCCAGGTTGTTCAAAAGATTCATCCCCTACGCGCCGCTGCGTCCTGTGCTCGGGGGCAGCATTGTGATCGCGGGAGTTTATGCACTCGGCACCCGGGATTATCTTGGTATCGGGGTCACGCATCCGGAGCCAGGCGTGGTCACGATTCTTTCCGCCTTCCAAGCGGATGGCGCGCACCCTTGGAGTTGGTTGGGGAAACTTTTATTTACGTGCGTCACGTTGGGCAGCGGTTTCAAAGGCGGCGAGGTCACGCCCCTCTTCTTCATCGGCGCCACCCTCGGCAACACGCTGGCATGGATTTTTCATGCGCCCGTGGATTTGTTCGCGGGGCTGGGTTTCATCGCGGTGTTCGCCGGCGCGACCAATACGCCCCTGGCTTGCACCGTGATGGGTATTGAATTGTTCGGTGCGCCCCACACGGTCTATTTTGCGACCGCCTGTTTCATCGCCTATTACTTCAGCGGCCATTCGGGCATTTACCTTTCCCAACGCCTGGGCGTCCCCAAGCGGCACGCGGAAGATGTTCCAGCCGACATTTCTCTGCGCGAAGCCCGCGAATTGAGCGGCCCGTTGGCGGAGGCGGAACTCACCCGGCGGCCGCGCTCGTTTCCGACCTCAGCTTCCGCCCCCAATCCAAGCTCCGCAACCTCCCTGACCACCAAACCCAAAATTGCGGGGACGGAAATGGGCCAGCTCCGCATTTACCTGACCCCCGCCGAAAAAGTCAAAGCCGACGGCTTCGGGTCAAAACTCAATCCCCAACCCGCTTATCAAGAAATCATCCAGGCGGCGAAAAACGATGGCCTGTTTAACGCCATTGTCTGCTCCGGTTATCATGAGTTGGTCGACCAAGGCGAGGTTCAGACTCGCAACCCGGAAATGCCTGACGCGCGTCGGCCCCTGTGCCTCGAACTGGTTGATCACAAAGACAAGTTGGAAGAATTCTGCCGCAAGCACCCCAACCTTTTGCAAGGCAAGGCGCTGATTTACCAGCATGTCGAACAATGGTCGTTTCAAGACCATAAACTCACCGCGGTGGACGTGGTGAAGGATGAATACTGACTTTGCTGATTGATTTTAAATGGCTCCGTTTTTGATGATTATAAATTTACGCCCAACCGCAGCCGGCGCCGGGCCAGCAAAAGGTTCTGCTCTCCCGTGGTGAACCTGGGCAATCGCTCCGATCCGTTGTAACCGAGCCGCGGTTACCCAGGGCAGCCGCTTGCGATCACCCATTTTTCCACCTGCCCCTTTCACCCCTGCCGCCCGCACCGCACCAATGAATAAATTTTCGGACTATCCGAACGTTAGGCCGCTATTTTGCAATGCGCCCTTCTGACGCTGTATTATTTACAGCCTTTTTACACTTGCCATTTTTTGTCATTTAGCATATCAATTGCGCTTCTGAAGATTGTGCCGGGCCTTTGCACGTTTTCTTTTTTAGGAAGTCCCTCGTTCAGACCCTGTCCGCTAAAACAAACCGCGCAATAACTATGTACATTCAAGTCAAATTCCTGCTTTTCCTGGGCCTGCTGATCCCGGGATTCACTGCCCCGGCTTTCGCCCAGGGCACCGCCTTCACCTATCAATTAAACTTGAATAACGGCACTTCCCCCGCGAACGGTTTTTTTGATTTTAAGTTTGGGCTCTACAACACTCTCGCCGGCGGTAACCCCGTCGCCGGCCCGCTCACCAATCTCGCCGTGGTCGTCAGCAACGGCGCGGGCTCCGTTATTTTGGATTTCGGTCCCAACGTGTTTACGGGGAGCAACTTGTGGCTGGAAATCGCCGTACAAACCAACGGCGACAGCAGCTTCACCACCTTGTCACCGCGGGGCCAACTCATGCCGGTGCCCTATGCCATCATGGCGGGGAGCGCGAGCAACTTGCTGGGCCTCCTTCCCGCCAGTCAGTTAACCGGCCAGGTCCCGGCCGCGACACTCCCCGCCGGCCTTCTCTCGCTCAGCACCAATAATGCGGGCTACTTGACCAATCTCTCGGCAACGCAATTGATCGGCGTGATTCCGGCATCCGCCCTTCCGGCAAATTTGGCGACCCTGAACGCCAATGACGGTAGCGGCTTGGTGAACCTCCAACCCGGCGCCCTCCCGCCCGCGCTCCAGTTTTTGAATGACAATAACGGTGCCAACCTGACCAACCTCAACGCCAGCCAACTGATCGGACCGCTGCCGCCCGCCAACCTCCCCCTGAATCTGCAAGTTTTGGCGGTCAATGACGGCAGCAATCTGGTGAATATCCAACCGGGTGCCCTTCCCCCCGCTTTGCAGATCCTCAATATCGGCAACGGGAGCAATCTGGCAAATCTCAACGCGGCCCAATTGACGGGTCTGATTCCGGACGCCAACCTCAACCCCAACCTCCTGATCCTCAGCACTAACAACGGGGTGAATCTCACCAATTTGAACGCCGCCGAATTGATTGGCCTGCTCCCGTCCGCCAGCCTGAATTCCAACCTCCTCACGCTCACTACCAACAATGGGGCCAATATAACGAATTTGAATGCCAGCCGCTTGAGCGGCGGCATCATTCCGGCGGAGGTCCTCCCGGCCAGCCTCCTGGCCCTCAGCACGAATAACGGCGCCGGCTTGACCAACGTTTCTGTCCCCCTACCCCTGCCCCTGCAAATCCTGGCCACCAACAATGGTCTCGATCTCACCAACTTGAATGCCGCCCAACTCACCGGCGTGCTGCCTACTACCACGCTCCCGGTCAACCTGCTCGCCCTCCAAGCCAACGACGGGAGCGCCTTGCTTAATCTCCAACCCGGCGCCCTGCCCGCCAATCTCCAGACCTTGAACGCCAATAATGGCGGCAACCTGACCAACCTCAATGCGGGGCAACTGAACGGTCAGGTTCCCGCTGCCAACCTCCCGACCAGCCTGCAGGCCCTCGCAGTGAACGATGGCAGCGGACTGCTCAACCTCTCGGTGGCGGCACTCCCGCCCGGCTTGCAAGGGCTCAACGCCGGGAACGGGGGCAACTTGAGCAACCTCCCCGCCGCCCAGTTGACCGGCCTGGTTCCCCCCGCCAGCCTGGCCACAAATTTGCTGACCCTGGCCACCAACGATGCCGTCAATCTCACCAACCTGAATGCCGCCCAATTGACCGGCGTCATCCCAGCTGTCACCCTGCCCGCGAACCTCCTCGCCCTTTCCGCCAATGACGGCAGCAATTTGGGCAACTTGAACGCCGCCCAACTCACCGGCCAACTCCCGGCTACCGTGCTCCCCGTCACCTTGCAGGCCCTGGGCTCCAACGACGGCAGCGGTTTGTTGAACATCCCCGCGGCCGCCCTCCCGACGGCGCTGCAGGCCCTGAGCACCAATAACGGCGCTTACCTCACCAACCTGAACGCCACCCTCCTGACCGGGGTCATTCCGGCAGCCAACCTGCCGGCCAGCTTGCTGGCGCTCAGCCAGAACGATGGCGGCTTGCTTACGAATGTCATCAGCCAGGTTCCGGTCGCCCTGCAACCGCTCACCACTAATAACGCGGTTAATTTGACCAACCTCAACGCCTCCCGCCTCACCACCGGCACCATCCCCACCAATGTGCTGTCACCCAACCTCCTGGCCCTCAGCCAGAACAACGGCTTCTTCCTGACCAACCTCGTGGGCCAGTTACCGGCCGTCATGGCCCCGCTCGGCACCAACAACGCCGTCAACCTCTCCAATTTGAATGCCACCCGCCTGACCGGGGGGGTCGTGCCCACGGCGGTGCTCCCCGTGCCCCTGATCAGCTTGAGCACCAATAACGGCGGCAGCCTCACCAATTTGAGCGCCGCGCAACTAACCGGCGTCCTGCCCGCCGCCACGCTGCCCGCCAATGTCCAGGCACTGAGCACCAACAATGGCGCCGGTCTTACCAACCTGGCGGCGGCCCAACTCACCGGCATTCTACCCACTGCGACCCTGCCGGCCGGTCTGCCCGCCTTGGGCACCAACAACGGCATCAACCTCAGCAACCTCAACGCCACCCGCCTGACCGGCGGCATCCTCCCGTCGGCCGTCCTGCCCACCACCTTGCTAAGCCTGAGCACGAACAACGCGCTGAGTTTGACCAATCTATCGGCCGCGCAATTGACCGGCACCGTCCCGGCTGCCGCGCTTACGGCTGCCCTCCAAACTCTGGCCACGAACAACGGGGTCAACCTCACCAACTTAAACGCGGCGCGCCTCACCACCGGCGTGCTCCCGGCCAGCGCCCTGCCGGCCACCCTGGCCACGATCTTGACCAATAACGGTTCCGGCTTGACCAACTTGAATGCCGCCCAAATCGCCAGCGGCAGACTGCCCGACGCGCGGCTTTCCGCAAATGTAGCGTTGCTGAGCTCGAACCAGACTTTTTCCGGCCTCAATGCCTTCTCCAGCCGGGTCGGGATCGGCACGCAGCCCGGCACTTTCCCCTTGACCGTGAATGGCACCGTCTCGGCGGTCAACTTCGCCGGCAGCGGCGCGGGCTTGACCAATTTGCCAAACAATGTGGCCTGGCTGACGCCCGTCAATGGGCAATCAGCCGCGCTCAACCGCTCCTACCTCGCCAACAGCACCAACAACACGCTGATCAACCTGCCCGTCAACGCCAACGTGGGCGATGTTGTCACCATCGCCGCCATCGGCAGCGGGGGTTGGACCCTCGCGGCGCAGGGCGCGCAGGTCGTCAATGGGTTCGCCCCGCCGCCCTGGACCGCCCAGTCCTCGTCCCCCACCACCACCTGGCAATGCACCGCCTCCTCCGCGGATGGCAGTCATTTGGTCGCCGCCGGCAACCACACTTACATCTATACCTCCGCGGATTTCGGTATCACCTGGAAAGCCCAAAAAAGCGCTCCCCTTGCCAACTGGCAGTGCCTGGCCTCCTCCGCGGATGGCACGCATCTCGTCGCGGCGATATCCGGTGGCTTTA
This sequence comes from uncultured Pedosphaera sp., assembly GCA_903918755.1. Classification (GTDB taxonomy): domain Bacteria; phylum Verrucomicrobiota; class Verrucomicrobiia; order Limisphaerales; family Pedosphaeraceae; genus CAIXFN01. Next base: position 122,694 of record CAIXFN010000014.1, on the reverse strand, counting down.
TTTACACTTCCGTCAATTCCGGTGTGACCTGGGTCGCCCAAACCGCCGCGCCAGCGAATGCCTGGACCGGTTTGACCTGCTCCTCGGATGGCGCGACCTTGGCGGCGGTCGCTCATGGCGACATGATTTACACCTCCCTGGACGGCGGCGTGACTTGGACTCCGCAAACCGGTGCTCCCGTGGCCAATTGGACGTGCGTCGCTTCATCCTCGGACGGCAGTCACCTGGTCGCCGCCGCCTATCCGGATTACATCTATACCTCCCCGGATTTTGGCGTCACCTGGATCACGCAAACCAACGCCCCGAATTACAATTGGACGAGTGTGGCTTCATCCGCGACTGGCAACCGCCTGGTGGCAGTTTCCAGTCCGGGACAGCTCTACACCTCCTCCGATGCGGGTTATACTTGGACCCCCCAATTCGGCGCTCCTGGTGATTTTTGGTCCGCGGTCGCCTGCTCGGCGGATGGCACCAATATTGTCGCTGCCGTGAGGGGCGTCCAGATCTGGGCTTCCACGGACGCGGGCATTAGCTGGACCGCGGAATCCACCGCGCCTACGGGCAACTGGACCTCGGTGGCCTGCTCGGCGGATGGCACCAAGGTGGTCGCCGTCGCCAATGATCCGGCTCCCATTTATACCGCTATTCTCATCCCGGCCGCGTGGGGCAACTCTGGGACGGCGGGCTCGGTCCAATACATCGGCAATAACCAGTGGCAATCGGTCATTCAACCTCCGGCGCTTGCCGGCACCCTTACCGGCGGGATCATTCCCACCTCGGTTCTGCCCTTGTTTTTGCAGCTACTGAGTACGAACAATGGCCACTACCTGACCAATCTCAATGCCACGCAACTCACCGGCGGATTTTTGCCAAACTCCGTGCTGCGCCCCGCGCTGGCCACGTTGAGCAACAACGACGGTAGCAAACTCCTCAAGCTCAATCCCGCCCAACTGACGAATGGCCTCATCCCCCTCGGGGTTATCCCGCCAACGGTCGTGACCAATGGTGCCGCCAACCTCACCCTAGGCACCGTCCTGAATGTGCACGGAGTCGGCGATACCACCCTGACCCTGGGCAGCACCCAAGGCGGCCACACCTGGTCCCTTACCAGCAGCGGCACCAACACCCCGGGCCTGGCCGGCAGCTTGCAGATCTCGGATAGCGGCACCCCCGGTGCCCGGTTGCTGATCGACACCAGCGGCAGTCTGGGGCTGGGAACCAGTACCACGGCGGGCCATGCCATCGACACCGCCTCCGGGGCCTACCTCTCCAGCGCAGGCGTCTGGATGAGTGTCTCTGACCGGGCCGCCAAGGAAGGCTTTGCCGCCGTTGACCCCGCCGCAGTGCTGGCCAAGTTGGCGGCCTTGCCCATCACGGAATGGAAATACAAGGTCGAGCGCAACGGGGTGAAACACCTTGGCCCGGTGGCCCAGGATTTCCATGCCGCGTTTGGCCTCGGCGACAGTGACCGCGCCATCGGCGCGGTGGATGAGGATGGCGTCGCCCTCGCCGCCATCCAGGGCTTGAACCTGAAAGTCGAAGGCCTGAATCGGGCCTTGCAAGTTCGCGACGCGGAAAATGCCCGCCTGGCCGCCCAAAATCAAGCGCTGGAACAGCGGCTCCAGAATTTGGAACGCGCCGTGCATGCCCTGGCTCCCCGGCCATAATCGACTCGGGCGGACGACAACCGGCAAAGGGGTTCTCGATAATTATATATGACCGCCCCAGCCGCACCCATCCTAGGTATAGCGCGCGGTTCATGGATCCCGTGGTGCCCTGGTACGGCTGCGCCGCGAACCGGCTCGGCGGCATCGCCGTCCCGGCCAACAGCTGCGAGGCGTTTGCCAGCCGTGGATCATCTCCCGCCCGGCCCCGCTGCGCCCGGCTCCGGGGCCCAGGGAATCCGCCTCACGGCTCGACAAAGCCACTGGCACAGGTCATGTTATCCGCAATGGCAAATAATTCCGATTCCGCCCTCGACAAATTGTGGAAGGAATACGGCTTGGTATTCCGGGATTTCGACGATTTGACCCTGGCACGCTGGATGGCCCAAACGTTGGGCCAGTTGCAAGGGCGGAGTTGGCGGCTTTCGCACCCGCTCTTGGGCTCCTATCGGTTGGCGGCCCAACTGGCGCATCAACGTCAGGTCTGGTTGAAACGCCTGGCCAATCCGCCCCCGGCCTATCTGGAGGCCCCATGCTGCCGGGCCCCTTTCCTGCCGCTCCTCACCCGGGACGTAAAAGAAGCCGGTTTGATCTGCCAACATTGCAATGAAACCCTGCTTCCTTTCGACGAAATCCCCGAGCCGGCCCGGCAGGAATTGGGGGACTGGGCCTCGGAATATGAACCGATCCACGCCGTGGCCCATTGGGATGAGGCGCAAAAACGCGCGGCGGAGGATTACGACGAGGACTTTGAAGATGCGGCCGAAGTCGCCGAGCAATTGCTCGAACGCCTGGGTCACCGGATCGCTCCACTGTTACTCGAGCATTACCCGGCCGTCGTTTGGGAGGACCAGGACGAATGTCTGGCCGTGCAGCCGGAGGATTTCGGCCTCCGGTAATCGTGGGAGGCACGCATGCGACGCTTGTTCCGCTGGGCCTTTCGCGGTTTACTGCTGCTGATCGTGCTGGTCGTGGCGCTGTTGCTGTCCTTGGACAGCATAGCGCGCGCCGTGGCGGAACGGCGGATTCGGGCCGAAACCGGCTTGGAAGCCCGGATCGGCAGCCTGTCCTTGGGGTTGCTCTCACCCACCCTCACGATTGAAAATCTCCGGATTTACAACTCCCCGGAATTTGGCGGTTCCCCGTTGCTGGAAGTGGGGGAATTTCACCTCGAATATGACCGGCAGGAACTCTGGGCGGGGCGGCTCCGGTGCCGCTTGGTCCGCGTGGATTTGCGGGAGCTGAACCTCGTCGTGAGCCAGCCCGGCCGGATGAATCTGGCCCTGCCCGCCGGGGGCTCTCCACCGCTCCCGCCGCGCGCGCCCCGCAAAATTGCCGGCCTGCGCTTTCTCGGCATTGACACCCTGAACCTCTCCCTGGGCCGGATCACCGCTTTGCGGATGCGGGACCCCAAAACCGTCCGGGAACTCAACGCCCGGCTGCGCCACCGCATCCTCACCGGTATCGCCAGCGAGGAGGATCTATGGTTCCAACTCGGGGTGGTCGTGCTCGAGCAAAACGGCGGTATCAGCCTCTTCGAATTCCTGGCTAAATCTTGATTTTGAAGGCCTCGCCCTTTTTCAGCGAAAGGGCGAACCCGGCCAGCAACTCGGGAATTTGCTCCAAATCCTTGAGGTTCACGATTTCCACGGGAGAATGCATGTAACGGTTCGGCAGGCTGATGAGCGCGCTGGGGATGCCGCCCCGCGTCCAAAAAATGACATCCGTGTCCGTGCCGCTGGAAGCGGACATGGCTTCGTGCTGCAAGGGAATCTTCCGGCTCTTGGCGATCTGCTCCAACCGGGCCACAACTTCCCGGTGATTGCATCCGCCATGCGTGATGGCCGGTCCACCACCCAGCTTCACATCGCCATGCTGGCACTTGTTGACCGTGGGGTAATCCGTGGCATGCGTCACATCCACCACCAGCGCCACATCCGGTTCCAGCGAATACGCAATCTGCCGCGCCCCGAGCAAGCCCACTTCTTCCTGGATGTTCGCCACGGCGCAGATCTCCGCCTGCAACTTGCCGCGCAACGGCTGCAGCAAACGCAGGGTTTCAGCGACCGCAAAAGTACCAATCCGGTTGTCGAATGCCCGCGCCACCGCCAGATCATTCCGCAGCAATTCAAATTCATCCACCAAAGTCACCGGATCACCAATTTGCACCAATTTCAGTGCTTCCTTGGCGTTGGCAACGCCGATATCGATAAAGAGATCATGAATTTCCGGCACCCGGCGCTCCTTGTCCTGCTTGGTCAGATGGGGAGCCACATTCCCTACCACTCCGCGCACGGTCCCCTCGCGAGTGTGAATATTCACCCGTTGCGCCTTGGTGATGGCGGCATCAATGCCCCCCACCCGGCGCACATATAAATAACCATCGGCATCCACGTAATTCACCGCCATGGCAATCTCATCCGCGTGCGCCGCCAGCATGAGCCGGGGCGATCCGCCCTTATTTAATACCGCCACGCAGTTGCCGTAAGCGTCCGAATAGGTGGTGTCCGCATATTGGGCGGCGTAATCCAGCCACACCCTCTGGCCGCGGGATTCGTTGCCGCTGGGGCTGGGGGTATTGACCAGGGTTTTGAGGAATTCGACGGAGGCATCACGCATGCAACAATTATCGCAGCGGACCCTGGGAATATCAAATCACTTATTCGTAATCACTTCTTCGCCAGCCGTTGCCACATCAGCAAAAATAGCAGTACTTGCACCAGAATCGGCACGAGACACCATAGCGCCGCCACCTTCACCTGCCGCCAGCGCCGCTTCCAGGGCGTGCTGGCTTGCAACCGATGACACCGGCCCGTGAGGGCCACCCTTCCTGGTTGCTCCAACTCCGCCCGCAACGCCGCCACGGAGGGATGCCTTGCCGCAGGATCCCGCTCCAGGGCGTGCAACACCAACTCCTCCACGGCGGGCGAGATCTTTGCATTCCATTGGCGGAGCGCGAGCGGATCGCCGGTCACCCTCGCATTCAAGCTTTCCCAAGGATCTTCCGCCGGAAACGGGAGCTTCCCGGTGAGCATTTCATAAAGAATGACCCCCAGGCTGTAGATATCCGTCCGGTCATCGCCGCGCTTCCCGTGAACCCGCTCCGGTGCCATGTACTCCGGCGTGCCCGGGGCCGCACCAATAAACGTAATCCGCCGCGACTCCTCGGCGTGCGCAATGCCAAAGTCCATCAACCGGATCGTGCCATCAAAACAAACCATGATGTTCTCCGGTTTCAAATCCCGGTGCAGAATCCCCTGCTCATGCAGGTACTGCACCCCACTGCAGATCAGGCTGCCAATCGCCAGCACGTCCTTTTCCGGGAATATCCGCAGGGTGTGCATCAGCTCCAGCAGCGTGGTCCCCCGCAGGAATTCGGTAACCAGGTACGGCCGGCTTTTGGGGCGGTTCACCGCGACGAACCGCAAAACCGCCGGGTGCCGCAGCGTGATGCCAATTTCCTCCTCCCGTTGAAACCGTGCGAAGTATGCCGGACTGAACTCATACTCCCGGTGCGGAATCTTCACTGCCACGATTTGTCCGGGGTGCTCGAGATCTTGTGCCTGATACACCGTGGCCATGCCGCCGCGACTGATCAGTTCGCGGATCAGGAAGCGATCATCCAGCCGTTGCCCTGGTCGGGGTTCCGCCCCGGGTGACACCCGTTCACCGACCTGATCGCCGGTTTCCACCACCGGATGTGCACCCAAAATCATCCGGGAATTCTCCCTTTCCCGGGGCAATCCGGCTAATTAAATCACCGGCCCGGCCCATTAGAATCCCGTTAAAATTCCCCGGGCCGCCCCGAATCCGCTGGCCGTCGTCCCGCCATCGATTTCAGCAGGATCAAACCAGTACAAAAAAAGGGCCGGGATAAAATCCCGGCCCAAAACAGAGACCGTCAACCGGTCGATTTTTAACTGCTTACACCAACTGGCGCTTCATCAACACCATGCCGGAGAGCGCGAAGCCCAGCAGCACCAAGGTCATCCCGCCGTCCGGAACGGTGGCGAGAGTTTGGAAGTTACCGGCGGCGCTGACTTTGTTCGCGCCGGCGCCCAGCTTGGTCAGCGTGACCAAGCTCTTTTGGTTAAACGACCAGGTGCCCGAAAGGCTGGAGGGGGTGGAGGCCAAGGCCAGCAGGTCCAACTGAGTACCGGAGTAGGATCCACCGGTCACTCCCGACCCCGTCACGTTTTGGATCGTCGAGCTGATACCATCACCGAGCAAGGTCAAGCCGGTCGGATTCGGACCCGTCGGGGTAGACTTTGTGTAGGCCAGGAAGATGGTGTCAAAGGTCACATCACCTTTGAATTCGTGCGAGAGGTTCGAAGCATCGGCCAAACCGAGCGCCGCATTGTAACCCTTGTCCACGATGATGACTTGGGCGCCCACCGAAGCGGTGATGGTCGCGGTGTCAAAGTAAATACCATTGGCTTGGGGGACGGCCGCGGTAGGGGTTTCGGAGATGTTGCTGAGAGTAAAAACTCCCGTAAACAAACCGTAATCACCGACCGAGCTCATCGGATTCGCCGTGGTGTTTGGGTTCGCACCCAGCGTCGAACCATTGATTTGGAAATCAAAGCCGGCACCAGTCGTGGTGCTGTGCGCGAACGTGAAATTGGCAGCCGCGGCACCAGTCTTTCCGTTGAAAACCAACTGAGCATTCCCTACGGAAGCCCAATTGAGAGTTAATGCTTGAGCTTGTTGAACTCCCAAGATGCCGACTCCGGCAGCCAGACCGGCGAATAATGTTTTTTTGTTCATATCTTGCGTATTTTTTGTTTCTGACCTGTTTTCGGTTCTGTTTTTTATCTACGTAAGGTGTCTAAGCTACTGGCATGCCAAGCGAATCAAGTCAAATTGCATTGATCGTAAATACATTACTACCAACTACTTGCGAAGATCTTCCCAAATACGTTCCGAGTTTGAAAAGTCTTCATTTCGTAAAGAAAACCGACACTCCAACCCTCTCCCTTTAACCAGCCTTGATACAATTGAGCTAAATCTCTGTGCATCAACGTCTTAAAGTGGTTTTATCGAGTGTCAAATATTCCGACAACCGGCATTTTCCCGGCTCAAGGCGTGGCCGACTTGAGTTCCGCCAGCACCCGATTGGCTTCCTCGGCGTCTTTTCCGCTGAGGCCGCGACTGATCGCCCGCTGCAGCGAGCCCAGACTCTCCACCCGACGCTTGAGTTGTTTTTGCGCCATGCCCAGGTAAAACAAGGATTGTGCATCCTCCTGATTTCCCCCGGAAAGTTGTTGGAGGAATTGCGCAGTTCGTTGCCAGTCGCCTTGGGCGTAACTCAAAAATCCCAGGGTCCGGACGAGTTCCGGATCACCTGGATATGCCACCAGCGCCTGCATTCCTAGCTTAAAGGCCTTTTTAGCGTTGTCCGGCTCAGCACCGTAAAGCACGGCGAGGCGCTTGACGGCGGGCAAGAAGTTGGGACTGATCGTAAGGCCCCGCTCGTAAATCTGCTCTGCCACCGCCACCGCCGGTTTGGCTTCGGCCACCGCCGCCTGCGCCATTAAAGCCGGCAGGTAATCGGGACGGGCCGCCAGTATCTGGTTCACCACGGCGGGGGCGGGTTTGGGCGCGGCGGGATCGATCAGGGCCAGGAACTGGCGCGCTTCCTCGAGCCGGGCGAAGCCCGGCCCGGCCTGCGCAGCGATCCGCCCCGCTCCCAATGCCTCGGTGAGGGCACCCTGGTAATAGGCTGCTTCCGCCAGTTCGAGCTGGATTTCCCGGTCGTTCGGCTGCTTCTGCGCCGCTTGCCGCAAAAGTTCCAGGGCCAGTGGGTAGTTTCCGGTTTGGAAAGACAGCCACCCGTTCAACCGCGTCGCCTGAAAATTTTCCGGCTCGAGCTTGTTCGCGGTCTTGACCAACTCCAACCCCTTCCGGGCCTGCTGCAGTGACCCGGCATAAAGGCTGGCCAGATCCAGCAACGCGGGCACGCATTCCGGGTTGGCCCGCAGGGCGTTCTGCCACGCCGTGGCCGCCTGCTCACTCTTTCCGGTGGCCTGATAAGCCTTTCCCAGCCGGCTCCAGGCGACCACATCCTCCGGTTGCTCCGTTGTCCTCTTCTCCAAAGCAGCGATGGCCGCCGCATTGGTGGCGACGGCCGGCAGCGCCAGCACCGCCAACCGCCGCTCCACCTCGGTCCGGCCGTCAAAATTGCCGCTCAATGCCAGGGCCCGTTTCAACTCGCGCCCGGCGGCGTCCTCCTGCCCCATCTGATAGTACGCCATGCCCAAATGATGGTGCACGTCCGCCTCGTCCGGCAGTTTGCCCGCGCTCTCCGCCAGCAAGTTGGCCGCCCAGCGATATTCCCGGCGGTGATAAAGCACCCAGCCGAAGGTATCCGCGGTGGCGGGGTCAGAGGACTCCAGATCGTGCGCCAAGCTCGCATATTTGTAGGCGCGCTCCAGATCCCCGAGCCGTTCGGAATACAAATACGCCGCGTTGTTCAACGCCGGCACAAACTTGGGGTTGACTTTCAGGATTGCCTCATACGCCGTCCGCGCCCCCTCGTAATCCTTCTCCTCGGTCAGCAATACTCCGATGAGCATTTGGGCCACGGAATCCTTGGGGTTCTTCGCCACGATCCCCTGCAAGTCGGAAAGTGCCTTCGCATTTTGTTTCGCGTCCTTGTACAGCCGCGCCAGGGCCAGGTACGCCGCCCAATAATCCGGCTTCAATTCCGTCGCCTTCAAGAGGGAGGTTTCGGCTTGGTTTGTGCTCTGGGCGGTGTGGGCCGCCAGCAGCACCTCCGCCTCCAGCAGCCGGGGTTCGGGCGCCTGTGGCACCTCCTTGATCAGTTTGGTCACCCGCTGCATGGCCCGGGCATTTTCCTGGTCCAGCAGGTCCAACCGGACCAATTGTTGCAGCGGCGTCAGGGCCGCCGGGTAATTGGGGGCTAGCTCCAGGGCGCGGTCAAACGCTGCGCGCGCTTCCGCCCGCTTCCCCCTCTCAATCAAGATCTGCCCCATTGCCAGGGGAAAGCCCGGTTCCTTCGGGTAACGCCCCGCCAACTGCCGGTAGATTTGCAAGGTGTTGTCCACCTCTCCCTGGCTGTAATACGCGCGGGCCAAAAGTTGCCAGGCCCCCTCCAGCGTGGGCTGTTGCGCCACCAACTGTTTGAGCGAATAAATCGCGCTGCTCGCGTCTCCCCGCGCCAGGTCCAGTTGCGCCAGCGAAACGATCGCCGTGACATTCTTGGGATCCTGCTGTAATACCCGGCGCAGCAGCGTCGCCGCTTTGACGGCGTCCCCCGTGGCCACATAAGCCCGGGCCAGATCAAAACTCAGCTTGATGGAGTGCGGATAGCGCTTCGCCAGCCCCTCCAACTCCACCAGGGCGCCGATATTGTCCCCCCGGGACAATCTCAGCCCCGCGTCCAGCATCAGCCCGTCAAAATTATCCGGATCGCGAGCCTCTACTTCCTTCAGGTACCCCCCCGCTTCCTCAAACTTCCTTTCCGCCGCCGCCACGCGCGCCAGTTCCAACCATGCCAGCGTATAGTCCGGGGTTCGCTTGACCATTTCGTTCAACAATTTTTTGGTTCCTTCCACCTCCCCGGCCGCCAACTTGAACTGGGCGTACCGCAGCCAGCGGGGTGAGTGCGTGGAAGACAGTTCGGCCGCGGTCCGCAAAGCCACGTCCGCGGCGGGGACGCCATTGGTCATTTGGCAGAGCGCGCCCAGCACGGAAAAGGCGCCGGCCAACTTGGGATTCAGCGTAATTGCCCGGCCAACGGCCTCATTTGCCCGTGCCACATCGGGCGGCTCCTGCCGCAGGGCCACCGCGGCGCGCGCCGCCTCGCAGGCCGCCTTCCGCGCGGTCGGCGGGGACAGCTTTTCCATGAGCGCCAAAGTCGCATCCAATTCCGGCCGTGTCCGGGAGCTCTCCACCAGTATCATGGGGGCTTCTTCATCCCCGGGGCTGTGGTCCAGCACATAGCTGGCCTCCGCGCGCGCTTCCTTGTATTGGCCCGTGGCCAGGAAAAACGTGGCCAGGGAATCCCGGATTCCCATATCATTGGTGGCCATGTTCCGGGCCGTGATCAGAAATGGGCCGGCCTTGTCCAGCCGACTTTGAGCCAGGTAGATCTGACCCAACGCCTTGATGGACGGCACGCTGTTCAAATCGGCGGCAAATACCTCCAGATATTCCGGCATCGCCTTCTCGTAATCCCCGGCCGCAAAAAAGCGCTCCGCCCGGGCGAGCCGCTGGCCGAGTTGCGGTTTGGGTGAACACCCCACTCCGCCCCCCATTAGTCCCAAAGTCAGGACCAGGAGGGCCATCCGGCAGATTATTTCGCGTTGCATATTATTCCTTTTCCAATGGCTGGCGCCGCCGCTCCCGCCGCACCAAAACATACAGCAGCAGCAGAAAAGGCACCAGCGCCAGGCTGAAGAAGACCGGCCCACCCCGATGATGGATCCAGTGGTCGATCATGTGCGGCCCGATGTGGACGCACAATTCTCCGATCGTAAAAATGCGAAATCCGTTCCGCACCACCGCCAGCGGAATGATTACCAGGGCCAGCACCAGCCGGTGAACCGGCGATCGGAGGAAAAGGTGGCCGGCCAGCAAGGCGGTCACCAGCAACACCAGGCTGGAGTGGATGCCACTGCATTCCGGAGCGATGGTGAGGGTGATCGTGGAGAGATCGATATCGAGATTTTTCCACTCTGCCAGGGTGCCACAAGTACGGAACATGGCGTACGCCATCGCGGCCGACCCGTATTGCAACCGGCCTTCTATCCAGGCGCGCACGAAGATCGGCAGCGGCACGGCGCAGAGCAGAAATCCCAGGGCAAAAAGATTTCCCCGCAGGAATTTTTTTCCCAAAACCCCGGCCAGAACCCCGGCCAAACAGCTGAAAAAGGCCAGCATGGTCCAGGTCACCGCCTCCTCCCGCCCCAACGCTCCCCCCGCACTCCGCGCCCAATACATCGCCAAAAACAATCCTCCGACACCGAACAGGGCAGCCCCCAGCGCCGGCGCCGGCTCGCCGCGTAATGGCACGTTTTCCCGGTTGGTCCAGATCAAATACAGACTGATCAGCGGCACCAGCACCGCATGGCCGTACAGCTCGTCATGAAGCGAGAAACTCGCCCATTTGTAGAGCGGCAGGGCGAAAAGCCCCAGGAGCGCCACCAAGGCCAGAATCACCCGGCGGAGCGAACCTACCGGATTTTCCATTTTGTTAATGATTGCCTCCGCCATATTTATGGTACGGGCTGATGAATCGCCTGCCTGATTTGGCCCCCGGCGCCAACCGCCTCACTGGCCAATGCGTTGCCCGTCCTTCCTTAATCCCGCCGGCCGGCTGCTGCCCGCCACTGCCCGCAAATCCCCGGGGGTCAATAGTGGTAGCCCAACTCGATGCCCACCTGATTGCTGGTCACCGCATATCCCTGTTGCGACGAGTCATTCATGCGATATCGATACAGAAAGGCCAGCGTCCCCCGCGTCGAAAAGGAATAAACCAGCCGGGTGCTGATGGAATAAGTATCGTCCTTGCGCACCACGGAACCGAAATCCACGATCCCCCCTCCCGCAATCGCAAAACGGAGTTCGTTCACATAGGAATTCTGGCGATACCCGCCTTCCAAAAGCAGCGAAACGCGCTCAAAAATCTGCTGCTTCAGCGACAATTCCAGGGAAGTGGTTTCGGTCAGGTTGCCCGGGACATAGGAAACCGTCGTGACCTGCGAGACTCCCAGAGAGATGACCGTATCGTGCCCGGGAGCGAATAGGATGGAGGCACCATAAATTGGATTGAACAAATTGCCCCCGCCGTTGGAAAGCAATTGCCGCTCCTGCGCTCCCCCGTTCAACCCCAGGCTTAAGCGTTCGGTCAACCGCAAATTCATCCGCCCCTGCGCCTGCTCGTAGATCGAATCCACACTGTCGATGACCGCGGTATAGCCCACGCCCAATCCCATGGCCAGATTCAGGCGGGGCGTCACCTGGTAGGCGAGCCAATCCAGGGTGGACCAGTCCCGATACCCCTGGTAGCGCGCCGGGTACCGGAAATTTTGGGACAGGCCGGCTTCCAAACTCCATTCGCCATTGAGCAGGTGGACGGCGCCCAATTCCGTGTCGTAGGTATCGGTCTCGGTTTGGGCACCCGTTTCCAGGAGTGGCGACAGGCTGTGGGTGTACTTTTGACTAAGACTCAGGGTGGTGGCCTGATTGGTCACATTGCCCCGCAAATCCACGTAGTGGTCCAAACCATCCACGAAGTTGTGGTTCGAATACAGCCGCTCGGTCGGCGTGTACTGCAAATCCCAGGATGGCCCGAATCCCAGAATCAGTCCCGGGGAGAATTCCTGGATCACCGTGCTATAGCTGCGATTCGTGCTGACGGGGATGCCATCCCCCGCGATGAAACGGTAGACCAACTCGGGACGTAGAGTGAGTTCCCCCCAATGCATGAAGGGCGGCAGACTGTTTGGCTCCGCCGGCGGGGCCTGGTAAATGCCGTTCTTCTGCAAGATCCCCCCGTCGGGAAAGGCCGAAGATCCCGCCCCTCCGGAAGGCTGGGTCATGAAATCCTGTCCTTGCGCTGCCACCACCCCCAGAAATCCCAACCAGACGGCCCCCGTCCGGCCAAGCACACGCCGTTCCCGGAATGCGGGCGAATTTTTTCGCTGCGGGATATTTCTCATGCTGCTGACAGTACCGTGGCAGAATCTCGCCGCTGAAGCAAGGCCCTTTCCCGTGCCCCTTCCCACACCAACGTCGATCCAACCAACCGCGGCGAATCCGCGCCCCCGCCAACTAACCTTTCCCACGTGGGCCTCGGGTGCAAGCCTGGCCCCCCGGACACCTCAGGGTGTTCCCATGGCGGCCGCGAAGGTGGGCGATCCCGGATGGTCCGTGGGATCCAGGGCTGGTCGCCAGTGGCGGAGACAATGTTCCAGACTTTCCATGACTGGCCGGAGCCGGATTCCGGCCGCGAGCAATTTGCTGCCGTCAAGGACGGCGCTCGAGCGGAGGGATTTGGCGGCCATTCGGTAGAATTCCTCGTCACTCCCCCAGAATTCCCACCGCCGGTTGGGTTTTAAAATGCGTTCGATCGTCTCCACGATCTGCCGGTTTGTCACCGCTCCGGGATTGGTCATGTTGTAAATCCCGAAGGGAGCCCGCCGCTGCCACAGATCCAGGCAGGCCCGGACAAACTCATCCCGGTGGGAAAGGCAATTCACGCTGTCATAAACCTTGGGATAACGTTGGAGCCGGCAGAGCAGGTTCCGGGGCTCTTCCCGCTCGTGGAACAACATTCCGGGACGCCAGATGTAACTCCAACCCACCCCCCGGATGGCGTCTTCCGCCAGCACCTTGGTGCCGCTGTAGAAACTGCAGGGGGCGCAACGAAAGGAGAAATTCGGTTCATCCAGCTCGGTGAATCCCCGCACCCAGTCCGGGTGTTGCGCCAACAGGCGCCGGATCTCCGGGCGGTTCAGGTCCCGCTCGATGCGCGTCTCCCCGCCCGTCATCACCTTTGCGCCCGCGTAAACACAGGCCGATGACACGTGCCCCCACGGGGTGTTCGTGATCAGGCACACCCGCGCGATGGTCTGCGGCAGGAGGGTGTTCAGGTGCAGTGTCAGTTCCCGGGCCTGCTCACACCCGTCCACATTCGGCCGCCCCGGATACCCCACCGCGTTGATCACAAACTCCGGACTCATCTTCCGGACGTAGTCGAACAGCAGGTCGAATTGGGTGTAATCGAGGGCGTTCCGCGTCAACGGGATGAAACTCGCCCCGCGTCGGCGCAATTCTCCCGCAAACGCCTGACCGAGTTGGCCGCCCGCCCCCAACAAAAGAATCATAACCGCAGGTTGAAGAAGTTTACTTCGCCGCCCACCCCGCCCCCATCCAGTCAATCCACCCCGCTTCGGGCGGACGTCCGCCCGGTCACCGTCCCGCGCTCTTGGTCGTCTGCTGCACCTTCGCCACCCAATCCTGATGCTCCAAGTACCATTGCACGGTCGCCCGGATGCCCTGCTCAAAGGTATGCGCCGGCTGCCAGCCCAATTCCCGGGCAATTTTCGTCGCGTCGATGGCGTACCGCCGGTCATGACCGGGCCGGTCCGCTACAAATGTAATCAAGCGGCGGGAGTTGCCGCCCCGCTCCGGCGCCAGTTCATCGATCAGGTCACAGATGAGTTCCACGATGCGCAGGTTGGCGCACTCATTGTTTCCACCGATGTTGTACGTCGCCCCGTTGGCGCCCCGGTTCAGGACCTCCCAAAGCGCGGCCACGTGGTCCCCCACATAGAGCCAGTCGCGCACGTTCATGCCGTCCCCGTAAACCGGGATTGGTTGCCGCGCCAGCACGCGCTGGATGACCACCGGGATCAGTTTTTCCGGAAATTGCCGTGGACCGTAGTTGTTCGAACAGTTCGTGATCACCACCGGCAGGCCGTAGGTGTGGTGGTACGCGCGCACCAGCAGGTCGCTGGACGCCTTGCTTGCCGAATAAGGCGAGTTCGGCGCATATGCGGTGGTTTCGGTGAAATATCCGGTCGGCCCCAGGCTGCCATAAACCTCGTCCGTCGAAACATGGTGGAACCGCCGCCCCTCGGTTGCGGCGGTCGGCCCCCACACGGCGCGGCAGGCTTCCAGAAGATTAAATGTGCCGACAATGTTGGTCTGGATGAAATCCGCCGGCCCGGTGATGGAACGGTCCACATGCGATTCCGCCGCCAGGTGCAGCACATGCGTGATCCCGTGCCGGCGTACCACCTCCAGCACCGCCGCCTTGTCCCGCAAATCCACCCGCTCAAATGCGTAGTCGGGTCGCCCGGCCACCGCCTCGAGGTTGCCCAGGTACCCGGCGTAGGTGAGGCAGTCCAGATTCACCAACCGCTCGATCCCCGCCCCGCCGATCAGCTGGTTGATCAGGTTTGAACCAATGAATCCGGCCCCCCCGGTGACCAATAGTCGCATATGATATGAATAGATCTCCGCTTTCAGGTGGGCTGGGCCAGGTACCAACCCAGGGCCGCCGTCAGGCCGCGTTCCACATCGAACTGCGGCTCATAATCAAGCAACCGCCGGGCCAGGCTGATATCCGCCAGCGAGTGCCGGATGTCGGCGACCCGGGCCGCACGAAACCGCGGCTGCGCCTGGGACAATCCCGGCCGGTAGGGGGCGAGCTTTTCGCGCAGGAGGCCAAAAAGCTCCAGGAGTGTCGTCCGCCGCCCGGCAGCCACGTTATACACCTGGTTCAGCGCCTCCGCCCGCGTGGTGGTTGCCGCGGCCAGATTCGCCTGCACCACGTCCGCTACAAAACAGAAATCCCGGCTCGTGGCCCCGTCCCCGTTGATGTAAACCGGGCTCCCCTGCAGCATCGCGGAAATCCAGGCCGGGATCACCGCCGCATAGGCTCCCCGCGGGTCCTGGCGCGGACCGAAAACGTTGAAATAGCGCAGGCCGACCGTCTCCATTCCAAAGCACCGGCCGAACATCGCCGCGTGCAGTTCATTCACCGCCTTGCTGGCGGAATAGGGCGAGAGCGGACGCCCCACCTGCGACTCCAGTTTCGGCAGCCGCTCGTCATCCCCATACACCGCGCTGCTGGAGGCATACACGAAGCGACGCACCCCCGCATCCCGGGCCGCCACCAACATGTTCAGACTGCCGGTGGCATTCACCGCATGGTAGCCGATCGGGTCATTGAGCGAGGCCGGGACCGAACCCAGCGCGGCCTGGTGCAGCACCACCCCCACTCCGGTGCAGGCCCGCCGGCAGGTCTCGGGATCCCGGATGTCTCCCTCCACCAGCCGGAACCGGGACCATTGCTGCGCCGTGACGGCCGCCTGGACAGCCGTCAAATTTGCCCGGTGTCCCGCCACAAAGCTGTCCAACCCCACCACCTCATGGTCCGTCTGGAGTAGTCGCTCGAGCAGATTCGAGCCGATAAATCCTGCCGCACCGGTAACGAGCCAGGTCATGTGGTTGAGCGCAGATCACCCCGCCCGCGAGATCAGGGAGCGGTGCTGCCTTCCATCTCGCGGAAAGATTTGATCGCCTGCGCCTTGCGGCTTTCCTCCTGCTCAGAATAATCCGTTTCAGGATCAAAGAAAATGATCTGGCTGCCCGAGAAATCGAATTCAAAGGGCACATGAATCAAATGATTCAATTCCAGCTTGACCGCCGCCTGCTTGGCCGGCGGAACGAACAGCACCAGGAAACCACCTCCGCCGGCTCCCAATAATTTTCCACCCACGGCCCCGGCGGCCCGCGCCGCGTCGTAAACCCGGTCCACCTCCGGGTTGGAGATCTTGGCGCTCATGCTGCGCTTTGTGGCCCAGGCTTCATGTAACAGGACCCCGAAACTCGTCAGATCCTCCCGGCTGTCCAGGATGGCCCGGGTTTCTTTGACGAGCGCCGTCAACCGCTTGAGTTGGGCGATGCGCGCGTCCAATCCCGTCACATAACTTGAGGCCACGTCGGAAGCCGTCCGCATGATACCCGTGTAAAACAGCATCAGGTTCGAACTGAGATCCCGCAACCGCTCCCGCGAAAGGGTCACCGGTTGCACCACCACCTCGCCGCTCGTATGGAATTCAATGTGATTTACCCCGCCGTAGGCCGCGCAAACCTGGTCCTGGGAACCCACGGTTTCCTTCAGGATCTCCTGTTCGATGTGGATGCTGTCCATCGCCAGTTGGTGTTTGCCCGTGATGTGGCCCTGCAACGCTCGCAAGCCGTTGTACAGGCCCACCGTAAAGGAGGAACTTGACCCCATCCCGCTCCGTCCGGGCAGGTCGCCGTCATGATGAATTTCAAGGCCCCGGTCCATTTTCAGGTACCGCAGGGTTTCCCGCACCGCCGGGTGCTGGATTTCATCCACCGTCTTGCAGGTTTCGTTTTTCGAATACACCACCCGGATGCGGTGCTCAAAGAACGGTGGCAGGTAGCGGCAGCTCAGGTAGCAATACTTATCAATTGTCGCCGCCAGCACGCAGCCGCCATGTTGACGATACCAGGCGGGATAATCGGTCCCGCCGCCAAAAAATGAAATCCGATAAGGTGTCCGGCTGATAACCATACGTCAGAATATTAAGCTTTTCGCTGCCAATGAAGTTGCCAATCTATCGTTTCCCCTCGTCGCCGTGTCAAGGCTAAAGCACTCTGGCACAGGCGCTCAGCCCCGGCCTTGCCCCGCCGTGCCTATGTCACCATGCTGGCCATTAACTCCGCCGGCGTCAGGGTCGCGGTCCCCCGTTTGCCCACCACCACTCCCGCCGCATGATTCGAAATCAGGGCCGCTTCGAGCGGGGAAGCCCCCGCCGCAATGGCCAGGCTGAAAGTTGCGATGACCGTATCACCCGCTCCGGAAACATCGAAGACCTCGCGGGCCACGGTGGGGATATGGAACGGGCTCCCCCCTTTGCGGCAGAGCAACATCCCCTGTTCGCCTAACGTGATGAGGAGCAGGGCCGGGTGCAACCGGGCCAGCAATTGTTCCCCCACGCGCAGCAGTTGCGGATCCCGGCCGCAATCGCTCGGGCGCGGCCCTTCGACCAACCCCGCCAATTCAAAGGCCTCCTTGCGATTGGGCGTGATGAGCGAAAGCCCCGCCAGATTCAAGTTGTGGACGGGTTTGGGATCCAGACTGAGCCAGATGCCCCGCTCCCGGCAACGGGCCTTCAAATCATCCAGCAGCGACTGGGAGATCAATCCTTTGCCGTAGTCACCCACAATCACCGCCCCGGCACCGTCCAACCGCTCGCTGATCGCCGCCAACAAACGCTTGCGCGTCCGTTCCCCCACCGCGGTGGTGTCCTCCCGGTCCAACCGCACAATCTGCTGCTGGCCGGCGATGATGCGGGTCTTCCGGCTCGTGGGGCGGTGCGAATCCGTGTAAATGCCCCGGCAATCGACCCTCTGTTCTTCCAGCAATCCCCGCAGCTTTCGCCCGGATTCATCCCGTCCCACCAGTCCGAACAACTCGGTGGGCACCTGCAAGGAAGTCAGGTTGCGCGCCACGTTCGCCGCCCCACCGGGCATGAAACTCTCCCGCTCGTATTCGACCACCGGGACTGGCGCCTCGGGCGAAATCCGCCGCACCTGGCCCCAGACGAATTGGTCCAGCATGAGGTCGCCGACCACCAGGATCCGGAGTCCCCGGGCGGCGGCCAGCAACTCCTCCAGTCGCTCCCGGGGGAGGCTGGCGGGTTCGCGTGTGGGGCCGGTCATGGCCGGATTACGGTTGCGCAAACAGGCTTGTCTCCACCAACTCGCAAATGACGTGGCCGATCGCGATGTGGCACTCCTGGATGCGCGCCGTGCTCTTGGAGGCCACCACCAGCGGAATGTCCACGCATTTTGCCAGCGCCCCGCCGTCCTTGCCCGCCAGGCAAATGGTCTTCATCCCGAGTTCCGTCGCTTTTTTCATGGCCGCAATCACGTTCGGGGAATTCCCGCTCGTGCTGATGCCCACCACCACGTCGCCGGGTCGGCCCAGGGCCTCGACCTGCCGGGAGAACACAATGTCAAAACTGTAGTCATTGCCGATCGCCGTCAGGATGGAGGTGTTGGCCGTCAGCGCGATGGCCGGCAGCGCCCGGCGCTCCAGCATGAAACGCCCGACGAATTCCGCCACGAGATGCTGGGAGTCCGCCGCGCTGCCCCCATTTCCGCAGAAAAGCAGTTTGCCGCCCGCCCGCAGGCATTCCTCAATGAGCACCGCCGCCGCCACGATCGCCGGGCCGCAATCCTCGCCCACTTTCAACCGCAATTCGGCGCCCTCTTTCAATGAGGCCGCCACGTGATTTAATGCTGCTTTTGGATCCATAGTATTAATTATTTCTCTCGCCATCTAAAATTCACCGCGACCCCGCCGCCCTCACGGTTCCGCTTCCCCCCGCCCTTCGGGATGAAAGAAAAAACGGGCATAACCGTAGGCAATACTTTCGCCGATCACCTCCCGCACCCCTTCGCTGCAACTCCACCACCGCCGGGGCTCATAGTCCGGACTCGGCACCGAAATGATGCCGATCTTCAGTTCATCCCCGAACGCCATCTGGAACAAAAACCGCGTGCGCCGCGCGTGCGCATCCTCGGTCAGCACATTGAGGCTGCGCGGCTTTATTTGATGTTCCCGCAACCACCGGCGCAGCGCCAGTGCCGAGTTGTAGGTCCGATCCCGCCCCTGGACCCGGGAGGGGACCATTTGCACAACCGCTTCCGGAATTCCCGCCCGTTTGACCACCTCCGCCCCCACCCACGCGCCCGTGTTGGCGTCATTGCTGTAGGGTCCGCTTCCCATCACCGGGCCGCCCGTGGTGAAAACCTGCCGGTAGTGCCCACGAATGAATTCCGCCGCCGCCCCACGCGCGCCGTACTGATGCACCCACCCTTCCACCACCAGGAAATCCGTCTCCTCCCGCTCGGTCACCGCGAGAAACGGGTAACTCCCGAAAAATAGCCCCCCGCCGGCCAGCAGAACGAACCCCAAAACCAGCAGGCGCCCCCGCCAGGAGAGTCCCCACCGCACTTTCCGGACCAACAATCCCCCGGCCCGATACTGCTTCACGCAATCCGGCGACTCCCCAGCCGGCAACTGGCCGGGCGATGGCAGTTTCGCACTCAAGTCAGGCAGGCAGGGCACTGCCCCACCAGGATTGTGAACGCCCTCAAGCCCGTCCCTTCTTGAACTCCCGCAACGCCTCCACCAATCCCATGATCGAACGCCGCGCCGGGGCGTAGGCAAAGATAAACGCTGTCCCTATTGTCAATCCGGCCGGCACACAAATCAAGAGCTGCGCCATCGGTTTCATCTCCGCCACCAGTTTCTGGACCACGACCGTGGAACCGCAGACGATTATCCAAACCGGCAAATGCGTCAAAAACCGGCTCCACTGTTCCTGCGTCCCCACTGGGCCTTGCCGCCCGGTGATATAAAAGGCCACTGGCAAACGGACCAACAGGCAGGAAATTGAGTAGCAAAGCGCCACTCCAACCGGGCCGAAGCGGAGCCCAAGGAGAAAAGAGATCACCGCCGCCACCGACGAAATGATGCTCAAGATGAGCGCCTCCCGCCCGCGACATTGGCTGGTCAGCAACCAGCCATTGGCGCAGGCGATCGGATGATACAGCGCCACCAGGGTCAAACTGGCTGAAATCGGGGCAGCCTCGCCCCATTTGGCCCCCAGCAATACCAGCGTCATCGGCTTGGCCAGCGCCAGCAGCAGACCGCTAAATAGAAAGCTGACGACGGCCACTAATTCAAACACCCGCATATAAGTCCGGTGATACCGCTCCGGTTGGGTTTGCAGGCGCGAGAGCGTCGGCACAATCACGTAGTTCAACGGATCGATGAACAATTCCACCGGCCGCTGGAAGAGCGAGGCCGCCCGGGTGTAAAGCCCCAGGGAGGCGGCTCCGTAAACCTTGCCGATCAGCATCGCATCGCTCCCCTTGGCCAGCGACCAGAGAAAACTGCTCGCAGTCAGATTGGCGCCAAAGCCCAAAAGTTCCCGCATGCCATGCCCCCGCTGCGGCAGGTGCGGTCGCCAGCGCGAAGTCGTCCAAGTCAGCACAAACGCGAGCAGCGGCGGCGCCACCTGCATCCCCACGAGTGACCAATAGCCGCAGCCCAGCCAGGCCATCACTGTGGCCACCACCACCCCCATCGCCATCGCGATCGTCTGGATCGCCGCAATCGCCCCAAACCGCATTTGCCGCTTGAGCAATGCCAGGTGCTGGACCGTGGACCCCGTCAGCAGGAAGGTGATCGAAACCGCCAGCGTCACCCCCACGAGCCGCGGCTCCTTGTAAAACCACGCCACCAGTGGCGCCGCGGCCGCCAGCAACCCCGTGGCCAACCCTCCCAGCGCGACATTGGTCCAGAAAAGATTGGACACTTGCGCCTGGGTGATGCCTTCCCGCTGCACTGTGGCCGTCGAGAGCCCCGCATCATTGAAAACGCGCAAGAATCCGGTGATGTAAAGCACCATCCCCAGCAACCCGAAATCCACCGGTGTGAGCAGGCGCGCCAACACTACGATGGAACCGACCTGCAGTACCGCCTGGCCTCCTTGCGCCGCAAAAGTCACCACCGAACTGCTGATCGTCCGCCCCTTGATTCCCGCCAGCAAATGCCCGGTGGCAAGTGCCCCGCCGGCGGCTGCCTGTTGGTTCTTATTTTGCATCATGGGACTCGAAAATTAGACTTTGGCGGCCCGGCCCCCGGCTGCCGCCGCATAAACCTGCGTGGTCATCGCCGCCACCTTGGCCCACGAATAATGTTCATTGGCATGCTCCTGAATGCGTAATCGCCGGACTTCCAAATCCCGGTAGAGCTCGCTCCCGAAATATTGCCGAATCGCCCGCGCCAAATCCGCGGCATCCAGCGTCCGAAATACCAACCCGGTCTCACCGGCCACGATCTCATCCCGCAATGCTTCCAAATCCGAAGCGATCACCGGCAGTCCGAAATTGTACGCAAGGAAGAGCACGCCACTCTGGAAGATGAAGGTGTAGGGCAGGACCATCACATCTGCGGCTTTGAAATAAACTTCGGTTTCCGCGTCGGGAATGAATTCGATCCGCATACTTACCCGGTCCGCCGCGCCCCCCTCCCGCACCGCCTGTTCAATCTGCCGGCGGTAATCCGGGCAATCCTTGCAGCGCCCGGCAATGATCAACCGGTAGTCCGTTCCCGGCACCGCCAATTGATTAAATGCCGCCACCAGATACTCCACGCCCTTGTACGGAGCCACGTTTCCGAAAAAAAGCAACGTCTTGTCGCGCGGCGGCAGGCCCAACCGCTGCCGGGCTTCGGCCTGGGTCATTGCGGTGGCGGGCACCGAATTGTGGATCCCGTGGGGAATCACGGTCACCTTGCCCCTCGGCACTTGGAATTCCGCCACCAGTTCCTGCTTCATCCGCTCGGTATGGACAAAGAGCTGCTGGGTCAGGCGGTACTGCATCCGCAACGTGAATCGATTCCACCACGAATCTTTGCCATCCCGCTTGCCGGCATTAACATTGTGGGCGGTCATCACCACCTTTTTCCCCAACAGCCGGTAATACAGCATCAACCCGGTGCGGTCAAAGGCCTGGAACTTGTTGTTCCATAAAATGTGAAAGACCCGCGCCCGGGCGGTGGCGGCGTAGCGGATCAACTTGCCGTAATAGATCAGCACCCGCACCAGCTTGCCCGCCGCCCCGCCCTTGGCGCTTTGGGATCCGCGCAGGTTGAGGAATCGGATTCGCGGGTCGTTGCGCAGGCGGGCGTCGTCCTGCTCATCACTACCAATGTAGTCCACCTCATTACCCGCCGCGCTCAGCGCCACGGCGAGGGCCAGGGAATATGCCTTGTCCCCGCCGCCCGTCAACAACGCCACCCGTTGTGGGGCGCCGTCCGCCTCCGTCCGCCTGCTCCCGACTGGTTCGCTATTCTGCATCAAATTTTCCGCGCCGCCCGGCGACGGAGTGGTTCTTGGACGCGCCCCAGCCTTGGGCGTTCAATTCTTCTTCGCGTGCGCCCTTTGGCCCGCGGCGGACTTGAACAGCACCTCAATGCTGGACTCCCGGCAGGTTTCAAACAGCCGCAAGAATTCCTTGCGATCCACCCAGCGAGGCAGCGCCAATCGGGCGGGCGTTTCCACGGCAAAATTGAACAATCCCGCGGGGTCCAGCTTGGCCAGGAGGTCCACGCATTCAATGGTCTCCGGCTTGAATTCGGGCAGATTTGCTTCGAAAGAGAGGTAGGGAACTGGCGATTTCAAACCACTGATCGCATTGGGCTCATACCCCTCCACATCGATCTTGATGAAGTAAGGCAGGCCGTGCGCCGCAATCAAATGCTCCAGTGTGGTGGTTTCAACCGTCTTTTTGGAGGCAAACTCCAGGGCTTTTCCGAACCGCTTGTCGTCCGTGCGCAGGGTATCCACCCACTTTTGGCTCAGGCTGTTCTTGGCCGAACCGGGCGCGTCGATATACATGGTTTTGGTGACACATTCCTCGCCTGCCGCCTTCTCCACCACCACCATGGGCCGCTTGTTCAAGCGGAGCCAGAGGAATTTCTGCCGCAGAATCGCCTGATTGCTCTCATCGGGTTCAACCGAAACCACCCGGGCCCCAAGCCGCAGGAAAATATCAGTCTTCTGGCCGTGATTCGCCCCCACGTCAAAAATGACATCGCCCGGTCGGAAGCCCTCGAGTAACGTCCGGTAGAAATCCATTTCTCCGACCCGCTTCTGGATTTGGCGCCGGTCCGCCACGTTCCAATACCAATCGTACAAAACGGATGCCTGGACGCGGTGATACAAGCCTAAGCTTTTTAATAGATTTTGGATCTTTGCCTTCATGGACTCTTTGATGAATTTCTCCGCCCGCTAATTCCGCTTCGGAAAATGCCCGCGAGTGAGCACCGCTTGCCATTCTTACCCGCCCCCCTTCTGCCCTCAGCTTGGGGCCGCAGCTTGGAGGCGGTTTAAGGTTTCCTTGCCGAGGAACTACGACTGTGCCGGCACCGGGGCACCCGCCGCGGCCGCGGCGTTGCGCGCCGCCACCGCCGCCGGAGTCTGGATTTGGGCGAAAATGGCGTCCATGATCCGGCAGGTGAGGACAATCTCCCGGTGTGAAATCGGCAAAGGGGCGTCCTCGGTGATCGAACGGTAAAACGCCTCGATCAGGTGCTTCATGCCCCCCTTCAAGTGGAAGTCGCGGCGCCGGAACAAGTTGACATTGCGCGTCAGATTTTGCCAGTACTGCCGGGCGTAAAATACCGGCGGCAGGAATTTGCCCGCGTAGCTCTTGAAACGGGCTCCCCGCAATTTGATCACGGACTGCTCATCGTCATCCAGCACCAGGCCGTTGGTGGGGCCATAAACGCGGAACTGGTGCAGCGAGGGTCGCATCTGCGAGGAAAAGGTGAAATACGCGCTCACCCCGCTCCGCCCGGCCACGATCACCCGCAATTCATCAATGATCTCCGTCTCCCCGAAACTTTGCAGCAGCGGGCTGATCGCCCCGTGCGCCACCACCTGCGGGTCATTGTCGGGCATGAATTCGGCAATCCGCACCACCCCGTGGCTGATGATGTTGTGCAACAGTTTTCCCGGCAGGCGCCGCACCCAATGATGCCGGTCGCCCAGCAAGGCCTTCGCGTAGCTGCCCCGCAGCTCGGAGCAGTAATAGCTCTCCATGTGCACCGGGGCCCCCCCGAGATACCCCGCCTGCACGATCTCGTGAAACCGCCGGGCGGCATGCGTGAAGTGGGCATCATTTCCCACGGTCACCTTGAGTTTCTTCTCCGTCGCCAGCCGGACTATTTTCTCCGCTTCGATCGCGTCGATGGTGAACGGCTTTTCCAGATAAACATGGCAGCCGTGTTCCAGGCACAACCGGCCCAGCTCATAATGCGTCTGCGGCGGGGTGGTGATGTGCACCACATCGGGCCGGGCTTTGTCCAGGAGCTTGCCCAAATCACTATACCAGGACTTGATCGGAAACCGGTCATACAGCTGCCGCGCCATCAGCGGCTCCCGGTCGCACACGGCCACCATTTCACACCCCGCCACCTGCGTCAGCATTTCCGCATGGGCGTCGGCGATCTTGCCGCATCCGACAATCGCAACCTTAAGCATTTGACCTCCGTTGCCGGCAGGCATCAAAAAATTGTTTCATTCCCGCGGCCATGCTCACCTTCGGTTCCCAGCCCAGCCGGTCCTTCAGCTTTTGGTTGGAGTAACGGCTGCCTTTGTAATACGCATGCCAGGCCAGCCGGTTGAACACCGGCGGCAATTGTCCCCGGGACCAGGTGGAGTACTTCTCCCAATAATAGCAAAGCAGATAGCTGGCAAACTTCGGTACATAAACTGACCGGAAGCGCCGAACCTCCCGTTTGTAATTCCGCAGGAAGGTGCGGCTGGAAGGCAAATCATCATCCACAATGTTAAAAACCTCCCCCTCCACTCCCTTGACCAAACCGGCCAGCACGATGGCATCGGCACAGTTTTCCACAAAAGTAAACGGAATGGGATTGCCTCCCCCCATATGCAGGAAAATCCCCAGATCCCGCCCGACTCGGCCGGACACCGAAGCCTTCCCCGGTCCGAAAACCACGCCGGGACGCAGGATTACATACTTCAGCCCATGCCGGACACCGTATTCTTGAATGATCTCATCCTGTTTCAGCTTGGCGTAGCAATAAGCCTCCCCCCGCAGTTTGGGATCCTCCTCCACGGGACTGGTTTCATCCAGCAACCCGCTTTTCAACTTATTCCGGTTCGAATACACCGCGAAAGAACTGATGCTGGCAATACGCTTGACCTTCCCGTCGCGGACCGCCGCCTCCAGCAGGTTGCGCGTGGTCACCACCGAATTCATGAACGCATCCGGATAGGATTTCTCCCCGGTTCCCGCCGCCAGATGGTAGATGACCGCCACTCCCCGCACCGCGGCGTCACAATCCGTCGGCGAAAGCAGATTTCCCCGCAATATTTCCACTCGCGTCCCGGCGGGGGCGTTTCGGCCCAACCGTTCTAATGCGGCCGGGTTACCCGAGGGCCGGACCAGACAACGCAAGTTCCGGTATCCTTGGTTGATCATGCTTTGCACCACGTTCACCCCAATGAATCCGGCTGCCCCCGTGATCAACATCACCTCTTCGGGGCCGGCGATTTTCTCTTTAATTACGGCGGACATTTTAAGCTTTTAAACTTGCGCTTCCGGCCTGCCCTTCGGCCGGCCGGACCGCTGCTCCGTCATTTAAAACTGGTGGAGTCGGAAGGATTCAAACGCTTCGTCTCCCCGCTTGCGCGGGACGTTTTGCCCATTAAACTACGACCCCGAAATTGAATCTGCTAATGCGAACTGGTGGAGTCGGAAGGATTCAAACGCTTCGTCTCCCCGCTTGCGCGGGACGTTTTGCCCATTAAACTACGACCCCGAAATTGAATCTGCTAATCCGAATTGGTGGAGTCGGAAGGATTCAAACGCTTCGTCTCCCCGCTTGCGCGGGACGTTTTGCCCATTAAACTACGACCCCGAAATTGAATCTGCTAATGCGAATTGGTGGAGTCGGAAGGATTCAAACGCTTCGTCTCCCCGCTTGCGCGGGACGTTTTGCCCATTAAACTACGACCCCGAAATTGAATCTACTAATGCGAACTGGTGGAGTCGGAAGGATTCAAACGCTTCGTCTCCCCGCTTGCGCGGGACGTTTTGCCCATTAAACTACGACCCCGAAAACTCACCCGCCCCCGTTACTCCGGCGGCGCCTTGTCTTTCACGCGGTTACCATACCACTTTACCCGCAAGTCCACCAATTTGTCCACCCATTCCCCGGGGAGATAGTCGGACCATTTGTGCTGCAAGTTGAGCTTGAGCGCGATGCTGCCCTTGGCATTCAATGGAAGGAAATACCGTGCCACCCGCCACGGTTCCATGGCGTGGTTCATTTTGAATTCACCCAACCCGCGGCGGCTAAATAACGCGTAATGCAAGTGCGGGATATTCCGGGCCGCGCAGATCTCCACTGCTTTCGCCATCAACCCATTCGTCGGCGCTTTGTCCCGTTGGGAAATTTTCGCCAGAATCTGCATCAGGCTCGCCTTTCGATCGCCGAAAACCAGCTTGATGTATCCGATCAATTCGTCCCCCAGGTAAGCCCCCACAAATTGGCTCGTTTCCAGATAACTGATATTGACCCGCTTCGTGGTCTCGAAATCCGCTCCGTAATGCCAGAAAGGCCGCCCCTGGCGCATGGGACAGTCGTTGTTGATCCCCATGATGCCGCGCACCAAATCGTCGCTGAATTCCACCAACCGGATCTCCACGCCCTTCTTGCCCGGCTTGCGGGCCATGTTCCGGGTTTTGTCGTTGATCTGGTTCTTCCACCAATGTTCATAGGTGGTGATGGGCAAAACCGCGATGGTCTCCCATTCGTGAAAAAAGGGGTATTTCGCCGTGTCCCGATCCGGAATTTCCCCCAGGAACGTGAATAGGTCGGCGCGTGGCTTTGACTCCTTCAATTCTCGGACAAACTGCTCCGGCTGGGTGACAAAATCATACCATTCATTCCGCAGCCGCAGGGTTTTCAGCCAACGGCCTTTGGTGATTAATTCAGTTTGGGCAAAATTCATATACTACCATTTGGCGGCGGTTCCCGGGTCTCCGCCGTACTCGCGCGCTTCGCTTTATTGCTTCAAGTCAGCAAAAGCGCTTGGCACTGGCCGGCCGCACTAGGCCGGATCCTTGGGCGCCAGTTTGAAAAATTGCCGGAGCCGTTTCATCTGCTCCTTCCGTTGAAAGTCTATTACTTCCTGGCTGACCGCCCGCGGCACCCGCTTGATCATGGCCGCAAAATAACCCAGCAGCAGCGCTCCCCCGGCCAGCACATAAGGCGGGCGACTCATTTGATAAATGGAACGAAAAACGTGCCACACGGGCGAAACACCCAGCGTATACCCTTTCTGCCCCAACTTGAAGTTTACGATCAACTTGCCGCGCCGACCCGCGCTGCCCATGGGGCGGTGATGCAGACAGCTCTTCTCCGTGAAAGTCTGCGTGCGCCACCCCTTCACCCGCGCACTCAACACGGCAATCGTGTCAATGCCCCCGCCCTTGACCGGCTTGTAACCACCGATTTCTTCATAGCAATTGCGCCGGAAGAGTTGGCAGGCTCCAGACACATGATCCGTACTGCTGAAGCGGAAATCATACGTCCTGCCCTCCTCACTGAACGGCGTGCCGGCCAGGCCCAGGCGTGAATCGGCTTCAAACTTTTCCAACAAATACTTGAAGTAATCCTCATCAAACGACAAATCCGCATCCAGGCTGCCGACAATATCATACTCCAACCCCTTCAGCCGCGCATAACCGGCGTTGAAACAGCCCACCTTGCCGGCAAAATCCCGTTCCGTCCGCTCCCCCATGCGCACGAACTCTATCCAGTCGTGTTGGGCCGCATATTTGCGGGCGATCTCGTCCGTCCGGTCCGTGGAACCGTCGCTGACAATCACATATTTTTTTGGCCGGAGGGTCTGTTTCACCACGGACTGAATCGTCAATTCAATGTAGTCTTCTTCATTGCGTGCCGGCGATACCAGCACATAGGTCAAGTTTGGGGTTTTCATTGAGTTGGTCTCACCGCCCGAAAGATCTCCCTGTCCGGAGTGTCCGCTCTCAGGTCTGCCACGCCCTTATTTCTTTGTCCCTTTGGCGTTGATCGCTGCCGGCCCTCCGCGCAGGGCAAGTTTGTCATACAGCAAGGCCATTCCCCGGAAGGTGGTCGCCTGCCCCCAATGCAGCATCGGAATGCGGGCCGTGATGCCCGGATATTGCCGGTAATAAAAATACCCCTTCGGATCCTGCATGTTCGCGATCGTCCAGCCCGCCACCCGCCGGGCCAACTCCAGGCATTCGGGATCCTCATCGGAAAATTCCGCCAGCGATTCAATCGACTGGGCCGCACACTGGATGTCCACTGGGAACTTCCGGTTATGATAGTATTTCGGACACCCGTCGGCTTCGAAGAAATTCTGTTTGTAATATTCCAGCCCGTGCCGGAACTGGTGCCGCCAGGTCTCGTCCCCGGAATAATCCATGTAGCACTTCAAGCTGTTGAGGTTGTAACCCGTGTGAAAATTGTCGATCCAACTGTACTTGGGATGCTCCCCGTATGGCCAGGAACCATCCGGGCGCTGCCGTGAGCAGCTATACTCCATGCCCGAACGCGCCACTTTCAGATATTCCTGGTTGCCATTGTGCTTGGCCGTCCGCGCCAGCACCGCCGCTCCCAGCATGTTGGAGTTGTGGATGGAACTTTGCACATGCGCCAGGTAACTAAGGCACGCCCCCTTCTCCGTCTGCTCCCGGGGCAAATCCATGATCCAACCGCACGCGCTCTCCGCAATCTTCAGCCAGCGCGGCTCCTGCGTCTGCTCATAAGCCTCCAGATAGGCCTGACAAATAAGCGAGGTCCACACAATGATCGGATCATCCTTGGTGTAGCCACCCCCCCGGCTGGAGAAATCGAAATGGTTGCTCCAACTGTGCTTCGCATACTTCGGCGCCTTGTGATGGTCCAACCAATCCAGGCAGGCGGTCGCCTTATTCAGATAATCCTTCTGCCGCGTGGCATGGTACATTGCGAGGTAACCCCACGCCATGTAGCCCCGCCCCTTGGTCGATTCCTTCTTCGTCACCCCGAACAGCGGCCGCAAATTGATCGGACTCTGCCGGATCAATTGCATCAGCAATCGTTCCGCGAACAGGTTGTGAAACGTCAGGGGCCGGAACACCGAGGAAAGCCCGTCAAATGGTTCGTAACCGCAGTAGTTGCGGTCCTCGACCCATTTTTGCACCGCATCCACGCTGCGCTTGATCTCCTGGATGCCGGGCAAATTCGGGGTTGTCAAGGTATCTGAATTCATGATGCTTTTGGATTTGAACAAATAAATTACAACTTGCGGAGGTGACGGGTCGGATTGCTGGCGTAGATCCAAGGCACGCTGCAATCCCTGGTGACCACCGATCTCGTCACGACAGCCACCCCGTCACACATCAGGATACTATGGGCCCGTTCCTTCCGGGCAAGCTCCCGCTCCATTTAGAACCGCTGATAAAGCTCCGCGATGATGGCTCCTAAGCCCGCTTGGCCAATACGATGGTCATGCGCTCCTTGCGCCCTGCCGCCCGGCTTCGCCCAAGATTCAACCTCGCCCGTGCTCCCCGGACATCACTTGGCCAAAAGCTCGGTCACCCGGTTAATAAAGGCGACCTTTTCCCGGCTCCAGCAATGCTTGGAATAAACCGACTGACCCCGCACCGTGATGGCCCGGACCTCTTCTGGGTGGGCATAGGCATACTCAATCTGACGGGTCAGATCCGCGGTATCCCCCAATTCAAAAAACAACAGCTCGCTGTCGCCGAAATAGTCGGTGATTCCGGTGCCTCGCGGCGCGATCACCGGAATCCCCCGCGAAAGATATTCAAATATCCGGGTGGGCATGTTCAACTCGGTGAAAATACTACGCCGGTTGGGTACGACGCCCAAATCACATTCATCGATCGCCTCGGCGATCTGATCCAGCGATTTCGGCCCCAGATACTTCACCACCGACTCCAACCCTTCCTTACGGACCAGTTCCATCGTGGTATCCAGGAACGGGGTTCGCGTCCCGTAAATCCGTAATTCCACCCCGGGGATTTTCTCCCGCACCGCCTGCACCGCCCGCACCGCCAAATCCAGACCATGCCGCTCCACGATCGCGCCGTGGTACATGATCACGAAGGGTTTTCCCGGCACCCGGGTCACCGGCGGACTGGCGCGAAACCGGAAGATTTTTTCGTCCGGGGAATTCATCACCACCTGAATCTTCTCCTCGGGACAACTCCGCGAACCGAAAATGTGTTTGAACGAGACATTCGGTGTAACTACCTGGTCGGCAAATCCGATGCTGAGCTTTTCCAAAAACTTCAGCAGGCGCACTCCCTTGCTTTGCTCGCCGAACCCAAACATCGCCCGCATGAGTTCGGGCATGGGATCGTGCAGGTCCAGAATCACGCGCGCGCCGCGCAATTTCGCCGCCGCCGAGCCGAAGGCCAGAATGTCGGGCATATTGTGCACATGCACCAAGTCATACCGCCGCCGCAGGGTCCGACCCGCCACCGCCAGCGCGCACCAGGATATGAAATAGCCGTACTGCAACACGTAGGTCACCGCTGAATTTCGTCGCCGCCGCAACGAGACCCGTCGGACCTTCACCCCATTGATGATCTCGTGAACCGGTTCCTCCGCACCTTGCCGCAGGCAAATGAGTTCCACATCCATCCCGGCATTGACGAGGGCTTCCGCTTCCCGGCGCGGGCGGGGGTCGGATGGATAATAGGAATAAAGGAGCACCAGCGCCGACTTGCCGGTGAGCACCCGCTCCGCACTCGCCAACCGGGTCGCGGTGTCCGAGGCCGGCGGGGCCACCTGCCGGTGCCAGAAGGCCAACTCACGGGGCGTCCCGTGCCAATATTGACCGGCATACTTCTCTTTCATATAATCGAGCAATTCCTGGTAATACCGCACGGGAAATTGAAACGAATGGGGCGGTTGCCCGGCAAAACTCATATAATCCGGATGGACATTCAACAATGCCATTCCACCCCGCGCCGCCACCCAGTCAAGTTTCCGCTTCCATACCTCGATCGTGGTTTCCTGCATGTATACAAAAAGCGTCGAGTCCTGGGGCAGCGTGTAAGGTAATTCCAGGAACGACTCGCCATTGGGCCGCGTTTGCCAGAACGGGAAGATGGTGCCGACGCCGTCGGGTTGCGGTTCAAAAGGGTCGGTATCGAAGGTCGACAGGTCGTAGGCCACATTCAAATCCCCGATCCAGTCCAACCGGTGCATCATGAAGGCCGACCGAAAACCCACCGCCCCCCATTCCTTCAAGTAATCATTGATCCGTCGGGCATGAGCTGCGAAATCAGTGCGACTGCGATAAAGGTGTCCGTCATGGTGCAAATCGTGCACCCCCACCTCAAAACCTTGCCCGGTTAATGCCTCGCGCATTTCCCGGGTTACCCGGTAGTCGCCTTCGGGGATGAAATTAAACGCCGAGCGAAAACCGGCCTCTCGTTCCAATTTGGCCAGCTCCAAGCACTTGGCCAGGCCGTCCGGCCCTTCCACATCATGCGTCAGGACGAAGCCGAATTTCTTCCCCTCCGGCCACCCGGGCCAGCCCGCCGGAGGATTCCCACTCTGCTCGGCAATCGGCCAGATTCCCGTCACCTTTTTGCGTTGCCGTTGGACAATGCGCCGCCGCATCACCACGCGGACGGCTCGGGGCAGGAACGGTTTGACCAAGTAGTATAAGCGGCTCATCAGCTCAGAACTGCAGGGCTCCACCAACCCTGGCGGAAGCTCCCAACAGGGAGGGACCGGTAGACTGGAATCTCAATCAGGATTCGGGCAGCAGACTGACCGGCACATACCGCTTGGTCTTGTTCATCACCACTTTCACGTTGGCTTTCGATTCCGCCAGCATGGCATTGGCCCGTTGCGCCACATCCCGGTCCGTCTTTTCGGATTCCACCACCATCAACACGATGTCCATGAATCCCGCCAATCGCGGCGTGATGCTGGTCTGGCTGATCGCGGGCATGTCAAAAATAATATAGTCGTAGTCGCTGGCTTTCAGCTTGGGGAGCAGATTGGCAAAGCGCTTGGGCAGGATTCGCGGCAGTTTATCACCGTTCCCATTTCCGGTGGCCACGTACAGATTCTTCTGGATAAAGCCGTTCTCCCGGGTCCCATCCTCCAGGGCATCCGTCAGTTCCACGGCCAATTTGCCTTTGAAGAAATGGTGCGCCGCCCCGTTCTCGGGATTCATATCCACCAGGAGCACATTGCCTTCGCCCGTCTCGGAGAGTGACGCCGCCAACCCCGCCGCAATCGTGGAGGTTCCCACCCCGGCCCCGGCCCCGGTCACCGCTACCAATTTCGGCTTGTGCGTCAGATTGCGCACGTCAAAATAGGAGATCAGGCGGTCACGCAGGGCCTCGTGATAGGTTAGCAGACCGGTATTTTGCTGCGGCCTTGGCGCCACCTCAGCCGTCTCGTCCGGGTTTGCCGGGGGGGCCTTCTCCCACTGGCCGATGAGCAGCCGCTCCCGCTCCGTCAATTCCCGGGCCGCGGCCGCTTTTACCTGCGGCAGGGACAGCAGCACTTGCAGGCCCAACTGGCCTTCGATATCCTTGACCCGCTTCACCGAGTGATCAAAGACCAACTCGATCAGGAACGCCCAGACAAATCCCACCACCACCCACACAATCAAGATTGCCGTTGCCACCTTGATCGTCTTGCTCAAATTTCGCAAGGGGGGCGTAGGGGGTTCCGTCGTGGGTATTTTTGAAAGATCCCGGTTGTCAATCTGCTGGATGGTGTGAATCGTTTGCAACTCCAGCAGGTAACTCTTGTATACTTCCTCCGCCGTCGCCAATTCCTTCTCCAAATGCCGCATCTCGCCCGCCACATTGTTGAGGTTGGTGCTGGTCGAATTGTAATTGACCATTTGATTCCGCAACTCCCCGATCCGCATGCGCAAGCCTTCGATGATGCCAGCCTCCCGGTTGGTGTCAAACAGCGGGCCTGTGGAGATATAACTGGGCGATGAATAGCTGGATGCGACCTGCACCCGCCCGGGCGCTGCCGGCGCGGGCTGATCCAGCTTGGGATATTCCTTCACCAGAGCGGCTCGCTTCTTGTCCAAGTCCTCCAGGAACATCGTGCGCTTTTTGACTTCACTGCTCTCCGGCGTGAAAATCCCCATCGCCTTTTCCCGCTCCAGAAAAGTGCTCATATAGAGGTTGGTGATGGTCCGGAACTCATTTAACTTTGCTTCCGGCGGATCCGCCAGCGCCGTGGCCGGTTCCGGCACGGCGGGGCTGGGCGCACTGTTGGAGCTGGTCAGGGGCGCCACCGTCGTGGATTTGTCGGGCGAATTTGCCGGCAACTCCGGGCCCACGGGCGGATTATTGGTCTGCGTCAGCAGGTTTATGCCCACAATTTGATGGAAAATGGCGACCCGCTCCGCCAGATCCGCCTGCGCGGTGTTAAGTTCCTTCCGCGTTGCTCCAATCAGCCCGGACAATTCCCGGGCCTCATCGTCGGGGGAAATTACTCCGGTTTCACTCCGCTTGCGCTTTAACGCGTCCTGCGCCACGGAGACCCGGTTGCCCAATTCCGCCACCCGCTCCTGCATGACGGCATCGAGTTGGGGCAGATCATTGTGAATTTCGAGATTGCGCTTGTGATATTCGTCTATCAACGCTTGCAGGACCGGTTGCACCACAAAAGGGTCCGGATGGGTCACCGAAATGGTGATCAGACTGCTCGTTTTCGGGTGCTCCACCACCAACCGCTTCCGAATTGCCATTGCCGCGGCATTGGGATCTGAACCGCCCCCCAACTTGGCCAGAATTTTGCTCGCCCCAAAATTGGTCACCGCCCGGCGGCAGACATCATAGCTCCGCAGGATCTCGATTTCCGTGTTGAGCAACATC
The DNA here is from genome assembly GCA_903918755.1 of uncultured Pedosphaera sp. Classification (GTDB taxonomy): domain Bacteria; phylum Verrucomicrobiota; class Verrucomicrobiia; order Limisphaerales; family Pedosphaeraceae; genus CAIXFN01. Next base: position 88,984 of record CAIXFN010000014.1, on the reverse strand, counting down.
TCCCCCGCGGTTATGGACATTTGGGATCGCTGCTGCTGTTCCCCGGGCACGCGCGAACTTTTTGAGCCCAAGCCGTAATCCACGCTGAGGATCGCCGACGACTGGTATGGGGCGGGCAGAAAAATTGCATGCGCCGCGGCCCCCGCCACGCCGATGGCGCAGCACAGCAGGATCTTCCACTTGTGGCGGAACAGTACGAAGTAAACATCCGGCAGACTCATTCCGGATGCCGGACGATCATTCAAATTGTTATTCATATTTCCCTGCGGGAGAATTAACGCCCGATTTACTCAAAATTATATCCTTCCATCACCTTCGGGGCAATTGCTTATTCAAGCCGAATGACGGTAAAGCAGCTTCCCGATGATCCGCAATACTGGTATGGGCAACCCGCGGAAGACCCGGTTGTGCCAGCCCTGCGCCTCATCCCCGCCCACCAGAAAGCGGTTTTCGCCCGGGGCAAAGCGAAAATATTCAATTAACTCCTCCCGCGTGCCCCAGCCGAGCTTGAAACGCCGGAGTCCCTCGTTCCACTTTGACGTGCGCCCGAAGTGCAGGTTTTTGGCGCCGGTGGCCCGATACCACTTGATCGCCTCCCACATCACCAGGTTTGCCCCCCGGAATTGTTGCCAGCGCTCGTCGGCGGCCCCGTATTTGTAAATGACCTTGCCCGCCCCGTGAAAATAAACCGCGCCGGCGATCACGCGCTGTGCCCGCCGGGCGGTTACAATCACACCTTCATCGCGGGCGATTATCTCATCCTGGATTCGTTGGAAAAAGCTCCATGGTTGTGGTGGCAACCCATGCCTTTTCCGCGTCCGGCAGAGCAATCGATAAAACTCGCGCAAATCCTCGGTGCGCTGCGTTACCCGCACCTCCACTCCGGACTTTTCGCCCTTGCGAATAGCCCGCCGCGTGGAGCTTTCCAAATCTTCAAACAAACCGGCTTCGCTGCGTGCGAGCTCCAGATCGTGCCCCCAGAAGCTCACGGCCACGGGGGCCTCCGGCAACCATTCCCGCCCCCCCCGGCACTCCAGATATTTCCACTGCCGTTCCCGTCCCCATGCCACCGCCGCCTGCCACACTTTCTCCCAGCCTTTCCGGCTGTTGCACAATGGCCCCGAGAAATCCGTAAACGGCAACCCCACTCCCCGCCGTCCCGTCAACCAACTGTTGACTTCCATCAGCGGCAAAACCGCCGGAGCCCCGCTGCCCTCGGGGGCCACGAAGTAGGCCGGTTCATACCCATACGCCCCCAGCAGTACCCGCCCCCACGCGGCCCCGTGGAAAAACGTGTGTTGCAGGTGCTGCCGCACCAGCGCGTCCCAACCCGGTGCCGTCACCGGATTCCAGCGCTCCACCGGTCCTTCATCCGGCGCCATGGTCGGTCGGCTCAAAGTGTTTGACCGGCCCGCCCGAGTGCGACTGCCGGTCGCCCGGCCGGATTTTCACTTCCCCTGTTTCATCAACCGGGCCGGGTTGCCGGCCACCACCGCCCCGGCCGGCACATCCTTGGTCACCAGGCTGCCCGCTCCCACCAATGCCTTCTCGCCAATCGTGATGCCGCACAATATCGTGGCGCCGGACCCGATGGAGGCCCCCCGCTTGACCACCGTGGGGACGCAGACCCAATCCGCTTCCGTCTGCAGACCGCCCCCGGCGCTGGTCGCCCGCGGAAAACGGTCGTTGATGAAGGTCACATTGTGGCCGATGAAAACCTCATCTTCCAGTGTCACCCCTTCACAGATAAACGTATGGCTGGATACCTTGCAGCGATTACCAATGCGGGCTCCTTTTTGAATTTCCACGAAGGTGCCGATCTTCACATCGTCCCCGATTTCACAGCCATAGAGATTAGTGAAGCTGAAGATTTTGACATTATTGCCCAGTTTGACGTCCGGGGCGATTTGCCGGAATGGCGGAGGGGTGGAACTCATATGAGTGGCTGAAATCAGGCCCGCGCGGGGGTCTTGGCGGCCAGCGTCTCGGGAGCCGCCATCGTGGCCGTCGGCACCGGCGCCGTTGCCAATCCCGCGCCGTTGGCGGCGGGCTGCGTCTGGGGCACCGTTCCGGGAGCTACCAGATCCACCGCCCCGCCGTTGAGCTTGAGGGATTTTGAGGAAGCCTCCAGGATCCGCACCAAATCCAGACCCGCCTTGCCGCTCGTCAGCGGGGTCCCCGCATGCCGGATGCAATCCAGGAAATGCTGGCACTCGGTCTTGAGTGGTTCTTCCTGCTTGATATAAGGCACATAGACATCGCCGTAATGGTAGGCGTAATGAAATTCGGCAAACGTGTCGTAATGCGGCGGACGCTCCACCCGGGCGTCAAAGATCCGCACCTTTTCAATCGGCGCCACATCATCATAGACAATCATGCGCTTGCTGCCCACGATCGTCATTTCGCGAACTTTGCGCGGATCCAGCCAGCTGCTCTGAATGATCGCCGAACGTTCTTTCGGGAAGGTCAGGCACATCGTCGTGACATCCTCAATTCCAGGCGTGATATGCGCACTGCCCCGGCAATTGATGGTCGTCGGCTGCTGCTGCATGATATGCAGAATGATCGAGATGTCATGCGGCGCCAGATCCCACGCCACGTTGATATCCTTCTGAAACAAGCCCAAATTCAATCGCCGCGCACTGATGTAGCGGATTTCGCCGATATCGCCGGAATCCACGATCTGCTTGATCCGGCGGACCGCTGGCGAGTAGAGGAAAGTGTGTCCCACCATGAGCACCACGCCTTGCTGCCGGGCGATCTCAATGAGTTCCTCACATTCCGCGGAAGAAGCCGCCATGGGCTTTTCAATGAACGTGTGCTTCCCCGCCAGGAGACACGCTTTCGCCATGTTGTAGTGATACTTTACCGCCGTGGCAATCGCCACCGCATCCAACCCACCTTCCTTCAAAGTGCGATGGTAGTCGGTGGAGCCCTCCACTTCCGGATAAATGGATTTAAGATGGGCCAGGCGTTCCTGGCTCACATCGCACATCACCTTGAGTTGGCAATCGGCCAGGGCTCGGAAATTGCGGATCAGATTCGGACCCCAATAGCCACAACCGATTACGCCAACTTTGATTTGCTTGTTCATAGTTCCTGCTAATTCGAAGGCCTTGGAAGGCCAGATTCTATTTTTTACGCCCGGCCTCGGTTTTACGAATCCGCGCTGGTCTTACTCGTTGGCCGCACTCCTGGGCCTTCCGAGCAACTGTTCACCGTTTCGCTTCCAGCATCTGCGCCAGCAGCGCGAACGGCGTCTTCAGCATGATCTTCAGATCCAGCCAGGGGTTCTTTTTCCGTGCGTAGGCAATGTCCAGGCTGATCATCTCATCAAACGTGGTCCGATTCTTGCCGCTCACCTGCCACAACCCGGTCAATCCCGGCAGGGTTTCAAACCGCTCCCGCTGCCACGGCAGGTATTTCTTGGCTTCAAACGGCAGGCATGGCCGCGGCCCAACAATGCTCATTTCCCCCCGCAGCACATTCAATAATTGGGGAATCTCATCCAGCCCGGAGGAGCGCACAATCGCGCCGCACGGAATCACCCGCGGATCCCCGTGGGTGTCCATCTTCACCATGGGCTTGCCGGAGTTCATCAACTTCTCCAGATGGCCCTCGTGAACTCCCTTGTCCGCATCCACGAACATCGTCCGGAATTTGAAACACATGAACGTGCGCCCTTTTAGTCCGACCCGTTCCTGCCGGAACAGAATGGGCCCGGAGGACACGCACCGGATCAGAATCGCCAACCCCAGACTGATGGGGAACAGAATCGGCAGGGCACAAATGATCAAGGTGATATCCAAAACCCGCTTCCATACCGGCACCGGCACCCCGGCACCCGCAGTCGCGGAACCACCCAATGCTTCATCGTATACTGGATCCATATAAGGTCGGTACGAACGGGAGCCCGGTTCTAAACCAAGCTCAGATGAGGGAGGCATGGCAGTAATTGACTGAGGAACATTGTTGTTGTTGGAACCTTCACAGTTCTCCAGATTTTCGCATCCTTGCGAAACGCATCACTTTTGGTAACCCGACCATGCGGATGAGGAACCACAGCTGCAAATTACCCATCAGGCGCGTACAAGGCTCCGCACTTGCAGAAATTTCCGCACTCTCTCTCTTTCCTCGATTCAAAGGCATTCGAGGCACGTTGTACCGGCCATCCGCATTAATAAAAACCCCGACTGACCCTAAATTATCTCTCCGCAGCCAGAGACGGCAACTTGGCCGCAATCCGGTCATTCACCAAGGTGACCGCGCTCCGATCCACTTCAACCGGAGTGGGTCTGCCTAAAACATCAAGCAAGATCTGTACCCTTCTCCGCGCTGGTAATACTCGAAGCACAATCGCGTTCATTCCCGCAAACGCGCCATCGGCCACACTCACCTCATCCGCCGGCGCAATCCGGTCCTTGACCGCCATCGGCTCACCGTCCTGAAAACATTCCTGCAACTCCTCAATCACCGCATCCGCAACCGTGGGGATTCGGCTGCCAAAATGCACCAGACTGCTGATTCCGTTGGTGAACTGCAACTCGCTCGCACCCTCGGCGAGGACCATCCGGACAAATATATAACCGGGAAAGAGCGGCTCCACCAACCGCACCGGCCCCCGCCGGGTGGCCCTTTCCACCGCCAGTCGGGGGTGAAATACACTCAGACCCAAATTTTTTCGAACATTGGCTGCGGCAATGTGCTCATGCTTTGGTTTGGTCCTGGCACAATACCAGGCTAATTTTGCACTTTCCATAACAATGGATAGCAATTCGCACTGATTTCAGCGCCAGCCAAGCTTCGCCGTGACCGCCTGCCCGGCGAACTCCACGCTTCGCGCCAGTAATGAACATTTGTTGGAATTATTCGAACCGCGGAAGACCACTAAAAGGCAGCCGAGAGTCGATGTCACCGATTTAAATTTTACAACCAGCATCATTCTTTCTGTATATTTTGCACCCTTGGCATTTCACTCAACCAAGGAATTGAGTCAGGAGACACTTTCTCCGGACCCTTTGGACCCGAGCAACTTGCACGTATTCTTCGCTCGGGATCGGTCTCGCGTCAAGCGCATTTTTGTTACAGTTCAGAGTCCGGGTCCGGCCTTTTCACCCCCCCAATGATTACCTCCCCGCCCCCCCCGCAAACTCCCTGCAGTCGCGCCTGCTGGCACTTCCCGGCACGGGAATGGCTTGGCCAGTTTCCCTGCCCGCTCCCCTGGTGAACCCTCCTGGACGCCATGTTCCCCGACTCCTGCCCCGGCACAAAACGAACGACGCCCCCGCCCAACGAGTTTTCTTTGCACCCGTGCGAGTCTGCGATTAAGGTCCCCTCCATGGCTCGTTCCGTTCGCTTGTCGATCCGCTTTCTTTTGCCCTTGTTCGGGCTGCTCGGCTCGCCTGCCACCGCCCAAGTCACCACATCACCAAAAAACGTCGCTGTGAACCCATCTCCAACCGCCCCTGTGACCCAAACCGCCTCCGGCAACCGTCTCCGGAACGAGAAATCACCCTATTTGTTACAGCATCAGCACAACCCGGTCGATTGGTTTGCTTGGGGCGAGGAGGCCTTTGCCAAGGCCCGCCAGGAGCATAAGCCCATCTTCCTGAGCATCGGTTACTCCACGTGCCATTGGTGCCACGTGATGGAGCGTGAATCTTTTGAGAGCAAAACGGTGGCTGCGTACCTCAACGAAAATTTTGTCAGCATCAAAGTGGACCGGGAGGAGCGTCCCGATGTGGACACCATTTATATGACCTTTGTCCAAAGCACCAGCGGGCAAGGCGGTTGGCCGCTCAATTGTTTCCTCACCCCCGACCGCCAGCCCTTTTATGGCGGCACCTATTTCCCTCCGGAGTCGCGCTACGGGCGCCCCAGTTTCCTGGATGTCCTCCACCATATTGCGGAGCTTTGGCGCACCCGCCCGGCCGAGGTCAAGGGGTCGGCTGCCCAACTCCACGCCCAGTTGGAAAGCATCACCACCCGCGCGGCAACCAATCACCCCGCCCTGGATTCCCATGCCTTGACGCATGCCGCCCGCGTCTTCATGAACACTTACGATGCCACCAATGGCGGTTTCGGCGGCGCCCCCAAATTTCCGCAACCCAGCCAACCCGCTTTTTTGCTCTGTGCCAGTTCACGCAATGGCGATGCGTCTGCCCTGCAAATGGTCTTGCATACTTGCGACCAGATGGCCGCCGGCGGAATTCACGACCAATTGGGTGGCGGTTTCGCCCGGTATTCGGTGGATGCCCATTGGTTGGTGCCGCACTTCGAAAAAATGCTCTACGACAATGCCCAGTTGGCCAACCTGTATCTGGATGCTTATACCGCCCATGGCGCGAGCCGCCATGCGGAAACCGTCCGGGACATCCTCCGCTACGTCCTGCGGGACATGACCCATCCGGAAGGCGGCTTTTATTCCGCCGAGGATGCCGACAGCGAAGGCAAGGAGGGGAAATTCTATTCCTGGACGCGGACCGAGGTGGCCGACTTGCTCTCCCCGGCGGAATTCAAAGTCGCCGCTCGCTACTATGGACTCACCGCCGCCGGCAATTTTGTGGATCACAGCGACCCCCATCCCCTGCCGCAGCAAAACGTTCTCAGCATTGTGGATCCAAACCTGGCCGCCGGCGAAGCCGCCTTTCTCGAATCAGCGCGCGCCAAACTTTTCGCCGCCCGCTCCCGGCGGGTCCGGCCGCATCTGGATGACAAGATTCTTGCCTCTTGGAACGGGCTGATGCTCAGCGCCTTCGCCCGCGCTTACGCGGTGCTGGGAGACGAATCCTACCGCGCTGCGGCCGAAAAGAACCTCGCCTTCCTGCGCGCCCGGCTCTGGGACGAATCCTCGCACACCCTTTATCATCGATGGCGGGACCACCAGCGCGATCAGGTCCAATTGCTCGATGCCTATGCCTTCTTGCTGGCGGGGGTCCTCGATTTGTACCAAGCCACGCTGGAGCCCCGTCATCTGGATTTCGCCGTGGCTCTCGCCGACGCGATGTTGGCCAAGTTTTATGACCCCGCAGCCGGCGGTTTCTGGCAAAGCGCCGGCTCGCCGGATTTGATCTTGCGGATCAAGGAGGACTACGACGGAGCTGAGCCGTCGGGGAATTCGGTGGCCACGCTCGCCCTGCTGAAACTGGCGGCCATCACTGGACGCGCCGATTTCCAAACTGCGGCCGAAACCACCCTCCAGTTGTTCCAATCCCGCCTGCACAGCCAGCCGCAGGCTGTTCCCTATCTGCTCCTCGCCGCGGATTTTGCCAGTGCCCCTCCCCGTCGTGCCGTGATCGCCGGAGACCCGGCCCTGCCGGAGACTCGGCGACTCATTGCCGCAGTCCATGCCACCTATCAGCCGGGAAAAGTGGTGCTGGGGAACACGGGTGCCGTGGAGTCCTTTGCCCGGACGCTGCCGGAAAAGGACGGCCCCCTGGTCTATATCTGCACCGGCACCGCTTGCCAGGCCCCGACTCGCGATCCCGTCCGTATTCGGGAGGCCTTGCATTGATCGCCACCGCGCGGGGTCAGATGTAATACATCTTCTCTTTGTCGAGCCCCTGCTCGAGCAGTTTTTGAAACGTGATCCCGTCGGCGGCTTCGTCCAGCGCTTGTTGGAGCCTCAACCAGGCGGTTCGCAACTCCGGCGGACATGCCTCATCATTCAAAGCGGGGGAATCGAAAACCTGGCCATGCACGCAGCGCAACACATCCCCGAGCGTGATTTCAGCCGGCGGGCGCGCCAGCAGATACCCCCCCTCTTTTCCCCGTACGCTCTTCACAATTTTCCGCGATTTCAGCTCGATCAGTATTTGGATCAGGTAGTTGGGCGGCAAACCCTGCCCCGCCGCCAAATCCTCCACCCGCAGGGATCGCCCGCCATGGTACTCCCGCGCCAAACCCAGCACGGCCCGGGCCGCGTAATCACTCTTGGCCGAGAGCTTCACGTCGGCAATTCCGGACGGGGCCGGGCGGGAACCCCCGTCGCCAATTTGGGACTAAAGCCATATTCGCGAAGGAACTCCGCCATCGGCGCCTCAATCCGGACCGGTCGCCGCTGAAAAGGGTCCCGGTAGCCGAGCCGCCAGGCCCGCAACGCCAGCCGCTGTCGGCCTTTGGAGGCGGCCGCCGGATCCGTGCCATAAATTGGATCGCCCACCACCGGATGTCCCGCCGCCGCCAGGTGAACCCGGATTTGGTGGGTCCGCCCGGTCACCGGATGCGCCTCCACGAGGGTGGTGTCGGCCGCCTCGGCAATAACTCTGAAGTGCGTTTCCGCATCCTTGAGAAACGTTGTCTCCGGGCTTCCGCCTTCGTCCTCCCCGCCCATTTCATCACGGTCGTCGGGGCGCGCCGGTCGTGGCGCGGTCCCGGAGGGCGCCACCCTCATCCGGTGGGTGCCATCCGGATCAGCCATCAGGGGCAGTTGGCATGTCCAGGTGGCCGACTGCGGCCGGCCGCGCACCACGGCCATATAGTACTTGTCCACGCGGCGGGTCTCGAAGAGCTCGGTATAAGACTCGAGGGCGCCCTGGCTCCGCGCGAAAAGGATCACCCCGGTGGTTTCGGCGTCCAACCGGTGGACGTACCGCAGAAACTTCAGGTTGCGCGATCGTGCCCAGAATTCCCCGGCGTTCAGCGACGAATGCAGGGCCAGTTGCAGGTTCCGCGCCGTGCGATCCCAGTTATCCGGGGCCAACAGCCAGCCCGCCGGTTTGTCGAGCGCCATTACCGAGCGATCCTCGTACAGAATGGGAATCGCCAGGCCGGCCTCGGGTAACTCGATTTCAGTGGGTTTGGCCATGCGCTTGCCGCCGTTCAATAAACCGCCCCATCCGGCGCATGGCCTCTTTGACATTGTCCATGCTGGTCGCATAGGCGCAACGGATGAATCCCTCTCCACACGCCCCAAATGCCGTCCCCGGCACCACCGCCACCTTTTCTTCCTGCAGCAGTTGGAGTGCGAAGTCGCGGGAGGACAATCCGTATTTTGCCACACTGGGAAACGCGTAAAACGCCCCCAATGGACGAATGCAATCGACCCCCATATCCGCAAAGGCGGCCGCCAGGTAATTGCGGCGGCGGCGGTACTCGTCCAGCATATTTCCGAGTTCCGGCCCGGGATGCGTCAGGGCTTCCAAAGCCGCTTTCTGGCTGAGCGAGGACGCACAGAGCATCGTGTACTGGTGGATTTTCATCATCGCCTCGATCAGCGGCGCCGGCCCGCAGGCATACCCCAAACGGAACCCGGTCATCGCCCAGGCCTTGGAAAAGCCGTGCAGGAAGACCGTCCGCTCCCGCAATCCGGGCAGGCTCACGATGCTGGTGTGCGCGCCATCGTGCGTCAGTTCGGCATAAATTTCATCTGTGATCAACAGCAGGTCCCGCTCCTTCACAAAGGCCGCAATATCCTCCAAATCCGCCCGGCTCATCACCGCTCCGGTCGGATTGTTCGGAAAATTCAGCATCAAAACCTTTGTTCGCGGCGTTACCCGGGCTTCGAGCATGGCGCGCGTCAAACGGAACCCGTCCTCCGCCCGCGTCGATACTTCCAGCGGCACCCCGTGCGCAAACAGGATCGTGGCCCGATAGGAAACGTAACACGGCTCGTGATACAAAACTTCGTCGCCCGGATTGATGATCGCCCGCAACGCCAGGTCCAGCGCCTCGCTGACTCCCACGGTGACCAGCACCTCGTTGTCGGGATTATACTCGGCCCCGAAATTCTTCCGCACGTAACTGGACAGGGCCTGGCGCAATTCCAGGTATCCCAGATTGCTGGTGTAATGCGTCGCGCCCCGTTCCAGCGCGAACACCGTTGATTCCCGCACATGCCAGGGGGTGTCAAAATCCGGTTCGCCGATGCCCAGGCTCAGCACATCCTTCATCGTGGTGACGATGTCGAAAAAATCCCGGATCCCGGAGCGCGGAATATCCCGCACCACCGTGTTCAGCCGGTTACGGAGTGACAGTGAGTCGTTCATCGGAGCCTTGTTGTTGCATCAAAATACCATGCCGTTTGTACGTCTTGAGCATAAAATGAGTCGCGGTGGACAGCACTCCTTCCAGCGAGGAAAGCCGTTCGCTCACGAAGGCCGCCACTTCCCGCAGGTTCGTCCCTTCGACAAAGAGCAGCAGATCATAACTGCCGCTCATCAGGTACGCCGTCTTCACTTCGGGAAACCGCGCAATTCTCCCCGCGATCGTGTCAAACCCACCCTCCCGCTGTGGCGTCACCTTCACCTCGATGACTGCCGTCACCTTGTCCAAATTCAATTGGTCTTCGTTCAGAATCGCCTGGTAACCCCGGATGATCCCGCGGGCTTCAAAGTCAGAAATTCGCCGGGCAACTTCGTCGGCCGGCAGGCCGAGCATGCGCGCGATGTTCTCGCGCGATTCCAGCGCGTTCATCTGCAGAACTTTCAACAGTTGATCCATAGGCGGTTACATTATGGCAATTCACGCCGGGCGCAAGCACCCAGTGATCGCCCGCTCCTTCCCCGCCTCCCGGTTTTCCGACCGCATTATTGGCGTGCATTTCGCCGGACTTCCCCCTAAACCTCCCGCATGAAATTAGCCGTGGAACATATCGGCCTCGCCGCCCGGAATCCGGTCCTCCTCAAGGAATGGTACGAGCGCGTGCTGGGCGCCACCTGCGTTTATGCGAACCCCTTGTCCCCGCCCGGTTTCTTCATCTCGCTCGGCACCCACGGCCCCTTGCTGGAGATTTATCAGGGTGAATCCGCCATTCCGGAAACCGGGGTGAACTCCGTGGCCGGCTGGCGTCACCTGGCCCTCCAGGTGGAGTCAATCGCCGCCGCCCGCGCCACTTTGACCGACCGGGGCGTGGTCTTTCTTGACCCCGTCAAACCCGCCGGGGGTGGCGGTAGCGTGCTGTTCTTCCGGGACGCGGAGCAGAATCTCCTGCATTTGGTGGAACGCCCGCCCGGCTCATCCTTCACTCTCGGAAATTGAGCTGGTGCCAGATCAGCCGGAAGGCGGGGGCAAAATCCTCCGGCTTCTCGGTCATCCAACGACCCACTGCCTCCCGCGCAAACCAACCTCCCGCCTGGATTTCCTCCGGGTGCAGCACAAAGGGCCCTTCCGACTCCGCCCGATACACCCAGACAAATTCCTGGCCCGTCGCTTCGCAGGCTGCAATTTTAAAGAGCCGCACCGGGGGCTGCGGCAAGATCAGGCCGATTTCCTCCCCCACTTCCCGCACCGCGCAGGTATCATAATCCTCCCCCCGATCCAGATGGCCCGAACTGGAGGAATCCCATGCCCCGGGGTGCGTGTCCTTCTTCATTGACCGTTGCTGGAGAAAAACCTCCCCGGCCTGGTTGAACACCAACACATGCACCGCGCGGTGCCGCAACCCCAGCCGGTGAACCTCACCGCGGTAATTCCAACCGGTCACTTCATCCTGCTCGTTGACTACATCAAAAATTTCATCCGCGCGTTGCGCCATCTCTTGATCAAAGCATTCCTCCGGTCGTTTCGCCAGCCGGTTCTTTGCGCTCCGCGATCCGTTGGCGCGCTTAGCGGCATTCCTCGATCTTCAGGTTCGCCAGCAATCCCGCCAGGTTCCGCCGCGCGTTGAACAGCCGCGACATCACGGTCCCAATGGAACAGCCCATGGTTTGCGCAATTTCCCGGTATTTCATGTCCTCGAACTGGTGCAGCACCAGGGTGGTGCGGTGATCCGGCGAAAGTTGGCCCAGGGCGATATTGATGCGCCGGCGAAGTTCCTCCCGCTCCAGGTTCCCGCCGGGGTTCGCTTCCACCACCGGCATCTGCGCTTCCACCCGCTCCCAGTCCGCGCTCATCTCGTCAATCGAATCCGTCCGCCGCCGGGCGCGGCGGCGCAATTGATCCAGGCAAAGATTGATCACGATCCGCGTGATCCAGGTGCCAAAGCTCGACTCCCCGTGAAATTGATCCAATCGCTGCCACGCCTTGACCCAGGCTTCCTGGGCCAAATCCAGCGCCTCATCTTCATTGCGCATCATGCTGAAGGCGCGACCATAAATTTTATCCCGGTACCGCGCCACCAGTTCCTCAAAGGCGGCCGTGTCCTCGCGCCGGGCCGCCGCCACCAATTGTTCATCATCCCAGCCCGCCGGCCCTTCCTCCGGGTGGGTGGAGTCAACGCCGGATTTGTCCTCCGGACGCCGTCGGGCGGAAACCACCGGGATGCTCCCGCGCACTTCGGGGAGCACGGAAAAGAGCACCGGGCCAAGAACTCCAGCGGCCATGATCGGGTCTGTCTGGCATTGCGTTTGCATCGGGTTTTGCTTTTTTGGGGTCGTTCGCGGACCATTTTAATTCATGTCCACCACCCTTACGGAATCCCGGCCGCCATCTTGCGCAAAATCTTGCCTCCGGCTGGATTTTTCCCATCCCGTCTCGCCACCCCCTTGCCGCTTGCGAAATAAAGGTTGCAATTCGGCAGAAATCGGCCATTTTTTCAGCAGTTAAGAAGCTTCCCCCGATTTCAAGGCTCGCTGGGTTGGCCTCGTAAATTAATGAACAATAGATTATATGTGGAAAATCTCCCCGTGACTGCCACGGAGAGTACGATCCGGGAACTTTTTTCCCGTAGCGGTTCAGTAACGGAAATCAAAATGGTGCTGGACCCCGCTACCGGTCGTCCCCGCGGCCGGGCTTTCGTCACAATGGCCACTCCGGAGTTGGCTCAAACCGCTTTGAAAGCGTTGCAAAGCCATTCTTTTGAAGGCCGCCATCTCGCGGTCAATATGGCCCGCCCCATTGAGGAGCGTCCCACCGGGTTGATTGGCCAGGGATTTGAAATGGACCGCAGCACCGCGGAACCCAAACCGGCGGAGCGCCGCCCGCAACGCCGCCCGCAACACCGTTCCCATCAGGGTCCGGGCAAACGCGGCCCCAAGTCCTCGGCGAACGGCAATCGCGCCCGGGGTAAACGTTGACCCTCCGTCCGGCTTAGGCGCCGGCCAGCTTCAGCCAGGTCTGCGCCATGAGCGCCGCGCCAGCCGCGCTCGGATGCACTCCATCGCCCGCCCAATGCGCGGGCGGTGCGTATTTGACCGCCTCATCAAACATCGTCTGGAACGGCACAAAGACGGCCTCGAATGAGGTTGCCACCCGCTTCGCCGCCGCCCGGTAGGTATCGAACTCCGGAAACCACTTTTCATTGACCGCCCCGCAGCGCAGCACAAACGGCTCGCAAATCACCAACCGGACTCCGGGCAACTCATGCCGGGTCCGCTCCAACAGTGCCCGGTAGTCTTTTTCATATTTCTCCACGGTGCCGTCGTAATTGCCATTTAGTTTGTGCCAGATGTCATTCACCCCGATCAGGATGCTCAGCACGTCGGGCTTGAGTTGCAGACAATCGACATCCCATCGCTCGGCTAGTTGGTAAACCTTGTTGCCACTTACCCCCCGATTGAAAACCGTCAGCCCATCCTCCGGCTTCCCGACCAGCAAGCCGGCCCCCGCCAGCCACGCATAACCACTCCCCAACGCCGCCTGGTCATTCGCCAAATCGGCCTTTGATCGGCTGCGCCCCGCATCCGTGATGGAGTCCCCTTGAAATAAAATCCGGTCATTCTTGCCGATCCGACCGCGCCCCGCGGTTGCCTTATCTTCCGCGGCGGCGCTTGCCCCCGGCCCACCGGTGGCCGCGAACCAACCCGCCGTGAACGCGGCGGTCTGCAGGAAATTTCGACGAGGAAAGGAACCGGATTCTGGTAGGGCTGGCTTCATATGGTGCGCTGAGCCTACCGCAAATCCTGCCGTTTTGGAAGCGGTATGTCGCATCGCTCCCTCGCGATTGCCCGACTCACCGTCGCGCAATCTTCGCTCGCGCGGCTTCCAAAATCTGCCGCTCCCGTTCCGTCAGGCTCTGAATGCCATGCGCCGAAATCTTGTCGAGGATCGGGTCCACTTCCCGGCTGATAAACTCTGCCGGCGGCAGGTCCGCTGGCGGTGCCGGTTTGGGCGGTTGCCAGTTCGCCGCGGGACGCAATCGGGCGCTCACCAATTCCCGCGGCCGGGTCGCTTTCCGAAACGGACGCCAGGTCGCCGGTAGTCGGGCCCCATCGGCCAGATAACGAACATAAATAATCCCTGTGAAAATACCCCCGAGGTGCGCCCAATGAGCCACCCGGCCGCCCAGTGATTCCGGCAACGCGATGCCCAAGGCGCTCAACCCGATACTTACCCAAAGCAAAGTCTTGGCCCGCAACTCCACCGGCAGGAGGAACAGCTTCAAGAGCTGGTCGGGAAAACGCATTGCGAAGGCGGCCACCAGCCCAAATGCCCCCGCCGAAGCCCCCACCACCGGCCCGCCAAAATAGTGCGGCCAGACGAGGGCGGCCGCCACTTGCACCAGACCGCCCACCACTCCGCTCGCCAGGTACAACCGGAGGAAGCTCCATTTGCCGAAGACTTCTTCCACCGCGTGGCCGAAAACATAAATAGTGAAGCAATTCCCCACCAGGTGGAAAATTCCCCCATCGTGCAGCGGGGCGTGTAAAAACTGGAAGGTCAGCAGTTGCCAGAGATGCCCGTGCAGCAGATCCGGCGCCGACAACTCCAGGTGGGAATAAAAAGGAGTCCAGCCGTACGGGCTGATCGCGTTTTCCACGATAAATACCAATACGTTGAGAATGATCAGGACCAGGGTCACAGACCAGGGCACCTCATACGAGGGACGCTGGCGCATATAGTCTCGATCCTCTAGCATGCCGTCACCTTAACCATAATCAGACCGGTTTTCAAACCGCATTTTGGCGCGCCTGGATGGGGATTCCCCGGCTGCTGACCCGGAAGCGGCGATCTTCCCCCTCGGTCTGGAGCAGCAAACTTCGGCTGCCCGGGCGGCTTGTTCCCAACCGGTCCTGCGCCGCTTCCCCGAGCACCAGCATCCCCGTCGAGAGGGCGTCCGTCTCCATGGCCGACGGCAAAACCACCGCCGCCAGCAGCGCCCCCGTCACCGGATTCCCGGTGCGCGGATCCAAGACATGGCCCAGCAGTCGGCCCTCGGCTTCAAATGCCCGCCCCCAAATCGCGGAGACGGACAAAGCTTCATCCCGGATCCCGACGGTCGCCAGCAACTCCTTTTTCGCCACTTTGTCCGCCCCCGGATATTCCACCGCAATCCGCCAATCCGCCTGCCCCGGTGGCCCCCCGATGGCGTAAATCGAACTGGTGCCCCCATGCAGCAACGCGCTGGTGATCCCCGCCTCCCGCAACAATTCCGCCGCACAGCCCAAAGCGTAACCTTTGCCGATCGCGCCCAGATCAATCATCATTCCCGCCCGGGCAAAACGCACGGTCAGGTCCTCGGCGCATAATTCCAAATGCTCCATCCCCACCTTGTCCCGCGCTTCGGCCACCGCTTCCGGGCTGGGCATCCGGCCGGTTCCCCCCATGAACCCCCAGCACCGCACAAGCGGCGCCACCGTGATGTCAAATGCCCCCCCGGTCTCCCGGCTCAATCGTTGCGCGTCGGTTAACAACTGAAACACGGCCGGGCTCACGCGCACTGGCGCATCCGCCGCCCGGGCGTTCACCCGCGCAATTTCGCTGGCCGGCTGGTACAGGCTCAAGCGGGCCTCCAGCCGGACGATCTCCTCCAGCGCTTCCTCCCCCGCGGCCCGCAAATGCGTGGCATCTTCGCCATGCAGCACGATTTCAAAGCGCGTGGCCATCGCTTCGCAAGCTAACGCAACCATGTGCATGCAGTGGAGGGGGCGGCTACGTCCGGCGCGCGGTCCCGGGAAAGCAAAACGGATTTCGCGGCCACTTGGGCCACGAAATCCGTGCTTTACCGGCGGACCCGGCTCAGGACTTTTCGCCCATGCTGCCGTAGGTCAGGGGTTCGATGACTTTGCCATCGCCCGTGGTGATCTTCTTCGTCTTCTCGTCGAACAAGCACATGATGTTCAGGCGTTGGGACATTTCCGCCAGCGCGATAACCGTTTGCACGCGCACCGCGAGTTCGATGTTGCCGTAGGGCTGCTGACCCGAACGGATGCAACTAAACCAGTTCTTCTCCATCTCGGGAATCTTCTGGCCGCTCGGCACGAGATGCGTGTAGCTCTCCGGATCAATGTCTTCGGAAAACTCTTTCTGGGGTTTCAAATCCACGCTGTCCACACCCATTTCAAGCACGGCTTTGTGGCCGCGAATGACCGAGGGCAGACCATTCCAATTGATCGTGCTCGTCGTCACCAGGATGTGCAGGCCGCTCGGGAATTCCGCGATGATCTCGATTTGTTCCGGCACATCGCGCTCGGGCGTTCCGGGCGTCAATTTGTCCGTGTGAATGGGGTTGTTACCCAGCGCCACGACGCGTGTCGGGAATTCCGGCATGCCCGTCGCCAGCATCAGCGGATGCAGACGGTGCGGCACGAGGTCGCCCAGCGTGCCTGCGCAGTACGGGTAATACTTGCGCCAACGGAAATAGGCATCCTTGTCGAACGCGGTCTTGTGGTGGACGGGCTTTTGCCACATATCCCAATTCACATCGTCCGCCGTGGCCCATTTTTCGATGTCGTAATTCCACTCGCCCTTGGGCGCATTGCGGGGATAGCTGTCCTGCGCCAGAATCACCGGCCCGATTTTTCCCGCCTTGATGAGTTCCGCCGCCTTCTGCCAGCTCGCGTCTGAGCAAATCTGGGCGCCGATCTGGAAAATCCGTTTGTTGTTCTTCACCGCTTCCGCATAGGCGAAGGCTTCGCCCAAATAACGGGTCATCGGCTTCTCGCCGTACACGTGCTTCCCGGCGTTCACCGCGTCGATACCGCAACCGGCATGCCAATGGTCCACCGTGGCGATCGTGACCGCGTCGATGTCCTTGTTTTCCAGCAACTTCCGGTGATCATCGTAACCCTTGCAGTCCCCGCCGATGGTCTTTTGCGCTTCCGCCACGCGATACTTCGAGAGGTCGCAAACCGCCGCCATCGCGATATTGTTGTCCGCGGCGTTTTCCTTCTGGCTGTTCACATGGGCCATGCCCTGCTTGCCCACCCCGATGAAACCCACCACGATCCGGTCATTGGCCCCGATCACCCGGCCCGGCGAGGGCGCCTGATTTTGACCGTAAACCGGCGTCTTGAAAAGGTTGGCCGTGGCGACAACCGCCGCGGCGGTGGAAGCTTTTTTGATGAACTCCCGGCGATTGCCGGAACCGGAATTCGGAGTGCTGTTTGGCTTAAGCATAAAATGGTACTCGTTTTGGTTGCCCAGTGTTGGACGAAGAATAGTGAAAAGAAATTCGCGGTCAAGGCCCCAAATCGGTGTTCGGCTCGCTCAACGGGCCGCTGGCATGATCAGTTCCGCCAAGCCATGCCCCTCGCGCTTCCGCATCGTGGCATCAATCTTGGGTACATACATTTGCGTCTCCGCCGGCAGCCGGCTCGCAATCCCGTCGAAACTGTGCGCCTTCTGCTTGCGCAGCAGGTTATCCACCCGGCCTTCCCCGGCGTTGTAGGCCGCCAGTGCCAGTGGCCAATCGTGGTAATGGCCGTGCAATTGCCGCAAATATTTCGCCGCCGCCCGGGCATTCTTGTCCGGTTCCAGCCGCTCGTCACTCGGCCATGATGACAAGTTTAGGGACTTGGCCGTTGCCGGCATCAATTGAAACATCCCCGCCGCCCCCACCGGACTCCGCGCCCCCGGATTGAAGGCCGATTCCACTTCCGCCACCCACACCAATTCGGGGGGCAGTTTTTCCTCCACAAAAATCTGCTTGAGTTGCGGCACATACCGCTGGGCCAGCGGCGGCATCGGCCGGGCGGACAATGTGCGGGTCCAGACCTTCTTTTGCACCTGCGGTGTGGGCCGGAGCAGCGGCGCGGGTGGCAGGCCGGGCTTCACCGGCGGGATCGATTTCATCTCCTGCTGCATTTCCCGCGCGGCCTCCAAATAGTCCAGGTGCGTTTGGAGCCATTCCCCGTACGGGCGGGTTTCTTCAAATTGCAGAAGCACCGGCAGGGCCCGATCGGCCGCTTCCTTGATGGAACCCAGTTCGTAGATGTTGGTGTCCGCGAAGCGCTGCTGCAAAAGGGTAAAGAATTGCCGGACCCGCTCCTGGTCCACCTGCTGCAAGGCCTGCAGCACGCTGTCATCCAGGTTCTCCTGCATCCAACTCTGCAGCGCCGCGAGTGGATCATCCTTCACGGGGGGCGGCTGTTGCTGGGCCAGCGCCGGTCCCGCCGACCACCACCCCAGCAGAAACACGAGGAGTTTGGCGATCCGACAGTTCATTTCCTCACTGGTTTCTGACGTCCACCGCCCCGCCGGCCTGGCTACTTCATGGCCGCATAAACCCGGTGGACATCATCGTGATCATCCAGTGCATTCAGGAAATCCACCACTTCCTTGTGGGCTGCGGCACTCAGTTCGTTGAAAGATTTGGCCACATACCGTATTTCCGAGGCGGTCACGTTCCAACCCGCCGCCTTTAAGGCCTTGGACACATGATCCAGATCCTTGATTTCCGTCATGAACCGGGCGCCTTTGTGGCCCTCGGGCACTTCCTCCGCTTCCAGCGGTTCATATTCCTGCGCCCCGGCTTCGATGGCGTCGCCTTCCGCATCCCGGTTGGCGTCGGTGTGCGTGGCTTCCACCACTCCGAGGTGGTTGAAGAAAAAATTCACCGATCCCGGCGCCCCCATGGCCCCGGCCTTGAAAAGAAAACGGATTTCCGGCGCAGTCCGGTTGCGGTTGTCCGTCAGGCACTCCACCACCACGGGCACCTTGTGCGGCGCGAAGCCTTCGTAGGTCACCAACTCAAAGGAAATCTTGTCATCCGTCAACCCGGCGCCCTTTTTCACCGCGCGCTCAATCGTGTCGCGCGTCACGGATCCTTTCCGCGCCTTTTCCATCGCCGCGGCAAGCCGGGCGTTCAATTCCGGGTCCGGGCCCCCCAGTTTGGCCGCCACCATGATTTCCCGCACCAGTTTGACGACGGCCTGCCCGCGCTTCTGCGCGTTCGCTTCCCGGCCGGCCTGCTTCCATTGCGCACCCACGTTATTGCTGCTCCTGCATACGTTGTTATCAGTTGCCGAATTTTCCGCAGTCTGCGGCGCGCCCCGCTCACCGTCAACGCCGAATTGACCAACCACCCCCCCTGCCGCCCTTCTCCGCCTACTGGCTGTCCACCCCGTGCACCGTCGTCCGAATGCTGTAAAGACACTTGCTGGCCGTGATAAACAGGGTCCGTCGATCCTTGCCGCCAAAGCAGACATTTGCCGTCCAGGGCTCCGCCACGTCAATGTGCTCGATTTTCTGCCCTGCCGGATCATAGACCGTCACCCCGCGTCCCGTCAGATACACATTTCCTTCACTATCAATCGTCATCCCATCGGATCCCAGCGGACAAAACAATTTTTTACCCTGCAGACTGCCGTCCGGCTGGATGTCATACCGGTACGTCCGGTTCGCCCCAATATCCGCCACATACAGCACTTTGCCATCCGGCGTGCCGATGATCCCGTTCGGTTGTTTGAAATCTTCAATCACCCGCACCGGCTTGGTCCCGCCCGCGGGCAGAAAATAAACGCATTCCCCCTGCTCTTTCGCCCCGCGCTGCCAGTAATCGCGCTTGTAATAAGGGTCGGTGAAATATAACCCGCCATCGGGCCGGACCCACACATCGTTCGGCCCGTTGAACAGTTTGCCCTCATAATCCTTCAGCACCACCGTGGCTTTTCCCGCAGGATCGATCCGCCAGAGTTCGTTTTTTTCGTCGGCACAGGCCCAAAGATTGCCCTTCCCGTCAAAACATAGTCCGTTCGCCCGGCCCGCCGGTTTGAGGAAGGTCGTGAGTTTGCCGTCCACACTCCACTTCATGATCCGGTCGTTCGGCTGGTCCGTGAAATACACGTTGCCGCTGCCATCGCATGCCGGTCCCTCGGTGAACTGAAATTCCGTGGACAGTTTTTGCAGCGTCTCACCCGGGGCGATAATTTTGCCGTCCGCGGCCTGCAAGGAAACCGGAACCTGGCAAAGCAGGGCGACCATCAAGGAAGCAAAAGATGCATTCAAAGTTTTCATGGCGATTGGGATCTACCCCCTGAGCCAACCCCATCCCGTTCCCCCTGTAAAGCGGGAAAATTCTCCCCTCCCCGGCTGGCTCACACCCGCTCTTTGATCCGCGGATCAATCCATTGGTAAAGCACATCCACCACCAGGTTCGCCCCCACCACGATCAATGCGCTGAAGAGCACCGTCCCCATGATCACGGGCACATCCAGGTTGAACACACTCTGGACCGCCAAAGTCCCGATCCCCGGCAGGGCAAAAACATTCTCCGTGAAAATCACGCCCCCCAGCAGGCCCGCCACGTCCATCCCCAAAATCGTCACCACCGGAATCAAGGCGTTGCGCAGCCCATGCCGGAACAATACCCCCATTTCGGACACTCCCTTGGCCCGCGCCGCCGTCACATAGGGACTCTGCAACACCTCGACCATGTTGGCATGGATCAGGCGCGCATAGTACCCAATCGCCAGGATCGCCAGCGTGGCCGCCGGCAGCAGCAGATCCACGAACGACCGGAATCCCGCCACGGGAAACCAACGGAGTTTGTAAGCCAGCCAGTACTGTAACATCCGCGCCAGCCAGAACGCGGGCAGCGAGAGCGTGAGCGTCGCCACCACCAATGTCCCCCGGTCGAAGATCGAACCCCGGTAACGCGCCGTGCTCACTCCCAGCGGCACGGCCACCGCCATCCACATCACCACCGCCACCGTGGCTAGCGCTGCCGTGGTCGGCAGCCGCGTCAGAATCGCCTGCGCCACCGGTTGGTCGGTCACAAACGAATGCCCCACATCCCCGTGCGCCAGCCCGGCATAATAGTATCCCAGCCGTCGCCACCACGGCTCGTCCAGGTGGTACCGCGCCCGCACTTGTTTCAAGACCGCCGGGGAAGCCTTGGGCCCGGCCACGATCCGGGCCACATCACCCGGCACCGCATTCAACAGGATGAACACCAGCAGCGACGTGCCGAACATCGTCACCACCGACCATCCCAACCGGGTCAGAAATCGTGTTAACATGGTTTGGTTTCCCGTCTCCGGCCGCGCCCCCCGTGCTCACGGGGTCAGCCACATTTTTTCATACCGATACATCCATACCGGATGCGCCACCGCTCCGTGCACGCGTGGATTGACCAGCACGGGCACCACCTCATTGACCGTCGGCACCCAGGGCGCATCCGCCATGATCTGCCGCTCCGCCGCGCGAAACAATTCCAACCGCTCCTCCGCCACCACGCTGGCCCCCGCCTGCCCCAGCAGTTGATTTACCTTGGGGTTGCTGTAAAACGCCGTGTTGTTGCATTCCGTGTCGGTGATCCGGTCCCCGCTCAGCAGGACATCCAGGAAATTGCTCGCATCCGGGTAGTCCTGCTGCCACCCCCACACCCCGCAGGGAGCCGACTTCCGGGTCGCCACCTTGACTTCAAAAGCGGAATAGATCAGCGGTTGCAATTCCACCTCAATGCCCACCACCCGCAAATCCTCCGCAATGCCCCCCGCCATCCGCGAATCCTGGGTCCGGCTGGAGATGAACGAGAGCTGCGTTTTGAACCCGTTCGGGAACCCGGCTTCCCGCAATAATTCCCGCGCCCGCTCCGGATTGTAGGGATAGACCGGCACGTTGGAATTGGTCCACGGCATTGAGGGCGGCACAATCCCGTGTGCGACCGTCCCAAACCCGCCCGCCAGTTTCAGCATCCGCTCATGATTCACCGCGTGATTGATCGCCCGCCGCACCCGCACGTCATCAAACGGCTTCACCTCCGTATTCATGAAGAAATAGTCGGTGCTCGCCAGTGGCACCCGCAACAACCAGGGCCGCAACCGCGCGTCGTGCGTGAAGCGCACCGCATCCGCCGCGCTCGCGATGGCAAAATCCAGGTCCCCCCGCTCCACCATCATCGCATGCAACGCCTGGTCCCCGCCGATCATCAAATCCACCCGGTCCACGTAACCGTCGGTCCCGGAATAGAACGGATTGCGTTCGAACCGGTAGCCAATGTGCCGCCGCCATTCCTTGATGACATACGGCCCCGAGCCAATCATGTGGTACTGGAAATCCTTGCCATACTTTTCCACCAATTCCCGCGGCAGCGCATCGGTAAAATTCATCGCCAGGATGTACCGGAAAACGAAAGTCGCCTTCTTCAATTCAATGATCAGGGTCCGCGCATCCGGAGCCCGCAATCCCGTCACGTGGGGCGCCTTACCCAGGTTGAATTCTTCCGCCCCCACAATATCCATCAGGTAAGTCTGCCCCACCGAGGCCGTCTTGGGATTCAACACCCGCTCGAAGGAATAGATGTAATCCGCCGCCTCCACCTCCCGCCCATGCGCAAACTTAACCCCGGGCCGCAAATGAAAGGTGTAGGTCTTCCCATCCGGCGAGACCGCCCAATCACTCGCCTGATCCGGGATCAAATTGATTCCGCCATCATAATCCAGCAATCCCCGGAAGAGTAATTTTTGCAACGGCGTGGAACTCCCGTCAAAGGCAATGACCGGGTCCAGCGAACGCCAATCGGTCGGACTCACCAACCGCAGCGTCCCCCCGCGGCGCGGCGCGGCGCCGCCTTCTTCCGCAGTCGCGTCCGCCGCCAAAATGATCAGCAGCAGGGCAATCCACCCCCATCTTCCAACTCCTTCGGAACGCGGCGGATGATTCCGCCTGCGGGATTGCGCGGGGGCGTTCATTTCTTTTGTTTGGGATCCAGCACTTCCTGCAACCCCTGCCCCATGAGGTTGAACGCCAGCACCGTCAGCACGATCGCCACCCCGGGTGCCACCACGATATGCGGCGCCACCGTGAAGAGCAACTGGCCGTCGAAAATCATGGAACCCCACGTGGGCGTGGGCGGCGGCACGCCGATTCCGAGGTAGCCCAGTCCGGCCTCCAGCAGAATGGTGTTCGCCGTGCTCATCGCCGCCAGCACGATTACCGTCGGCAAAATATTGGGCAGCAAATGGCGCAACAGCAGTCGCGCGTCGGACGCTCCCAAAACCCGCGCCGCCTGCACAAATTCCCGCTCCTTCAAGACCAGCACTTGCGCCCGGATCACCCGCACCATGCCCGGCCAGCAAACGAGCCCGATGATCACAAACAGGCTGAACATCCCGCGTTTCAATTCCACATCCAGCCACCGCCAGTGCCAGGCCTCCGGCGCCAGGTGCAGCACCCGCCCGTCCATCAACCCCGCAAACGCCACCGCCAGCAATATCGCGGGGATGGTCATGTTCATCTCGGTGAAGCGCATCAACGCCAGATCCACCTTGCCCCCATAAAATCCCGCCAGCAAACCGATCAGCACCCCGATCACCGTCGCCATCACCATCGCCGCCGTGCCAATCGTGAGGGAAATCCGGGTCCCGTGCACCGCCCGTGCCAGCACATCCCGCCCCAGATTGTCCGTTCCCAACCGGTAGGCGCCCCCCGCTGGTCGCGGAATCCCGTCCTCATCCAACCCGGCCGCCTCCTGCTGCATCGGGTCGCGCAGCCACCCCGCCCGCGACAAAACCGGCGCCACCAGCGCCAGCACCGCGAGGAAGATCACCATCGCCGCCCCCGCTGTAAACAAGCGGTTGGCCAGCAAAGCCCGTGAGTACTGCCACAACACGGGGCCAGATGCTAAGCCAACGTCCCCGGCCCGCGCCAGCAAATCCGCCATTTCCGCGCGAAAAACCCGCGGCTCGCCTCCCGCTCCGTGCTCACTGCCCCTGCTTGGCCCCCGCCACGACCTGCGGCCAGATTTTCACGAACTCATCCACCAGCTTGTGGAACGCCACTTTTTCCGCCGCCCGCCGCGCCTCATCGGCGCTGTCGCTCGAACCTCAGACGATTCAAACACCGCCATTATTTGTCGTCACTCTCATTCTTCCATTCCGCGCGGATTCCCTGCGGCTGACGGCGCGCGAAAACCTTGAAAGGTTTTCCATTTTGCCGCGAATCCTCCCGCAACCGGTTGAACTCGGTGCAAAAAGATTTCGGGATTACATGATTTGCATGAAAAGTTGGTTGACCATTGTTTACCTGTTTCTTGCCGGCACGCCGCTGATCGGCACGGCGTTCGAGGGGCGGATTGATCTGGTGGCCACGGCCGCCGGTCAGACGCAAAACCTTCGTTACCGGGTCACCACCAACTCGGTGCGGGTGGAACAGCTGGAGACGAATTACCCCCACCCAGTGAACCTCTGGGATCGGCAGACCCAGGAACTGCAGCTCCTCTTTCCCGCCAATCGCAGTTGGATCGCCCTCCCGCCCTCCGCGAACCATTCCGGCATGCCGACGGCTTCCGCCGTGACTGCGCCCCGGCAACCCCTTGCCGGCGCGCCCGGTAGCCGGATGCCAGTCCGAAATGTTCCGCCCGGCCTTGGCCCCCAGTCTCCCCGCGTCCCCTCCGGCCCGCTGGCTGGCGCCACCGACATACCCCTCGAACTTCACGCCACCGGCGAACGCACTAATCTGTTTGGCTACGCTTGCGAACGCTTTGAATCCAATCAATCGGGTGAACTCCTCGAAGTCTGGGCCACGGACCAATTGCTCCCTTACCTGCCTTATCGGCGCTCGGAGCCCCTCCGGATGAAAATCCTGCCCCTCGCGGATCGTTGGCCCGCCTTGCTCGCCGCCCGGAATTTGTTCCCGCTCCGCCTCACGATCCGCTCCATCGCCGGACCTGAAACTTATCGCTTGGAAGTACGGGACATCGCCCCCGGACCTATGCCCACAGCGGAAGTCGGATTGTTTCGCCCGCCGGCCGACTATCGGCAGTTGGCCCCCAGTCACTTTGCGGCCAGCCGTTAGGTTGCTGCCGCCTCGCTCCGAAAATTCGTCAACCGATTAACCAACCACGCAATATCCATGCCCTCATTACCCTCACCAACCCTCCGTTTGACCCTTGTCGCCCTGTGCGCCACCACCGGCCTCCTGGCCCCGCGCTCGCTCCTCGCCCAAGGCAGCCTCACCCCGCCCGGCGCCCCGGCTCCGACCATGAAATCGCTCGATCAGATCGAGCCCCGCACGGCCATCAGCACTCCCAACTTTGTGATCGCCAATCCTGGCGCGTATTACCTCACCGCTAATCTGGTCGTTCCCGCCGGTCCTGGTATCACCATCGCCGCCAGTGGCGTCACCTTGGATTTGAACGGTTTCGCCCTGCTCTACAGCGGCTCTGACACCGCCAACACGAACGCCGCCATCCAGGTGAACCGCGACCAAAAAAACATCGCCATTTATAACGGCGCCATCCAGGGCGGGGTCACCAATGATCTGAACAACTTTTTCGTCGGCGCGGGTTTCGGTTATGGCATCGCCGTGCCGCAACCCCTCAACGATGGCTCTCCCCAGGCCGCCCCGGTCAATCTCCGGGTCTCCGATGTCAACATCACCGGTTTGGTTTACGACGGCATCAACCTCCCCAATTCCGGAAGTCTGGTGGAACGGTGCACCGTCAACACGGTCGGCGGCAGCGGCATTCAGGCCGACAGCGTCCGGGGTTGCTCGGCGACCGCCACCGGCCGGGATGCGATCAAGGCCAATGAAATCTCCGACAGCCGGGGCGATGCCCAGGCCGGCTACGGCATCTATGGCCAGACCGTCCAGAACAGTTACGGTACCACCCTCAAGGGGAACTATGGCACCTATGGCGACCAGGTCATCAATTGCTACGGCGAGGCGTCCCATCAGTACGGTTACGGTGTCAGCGGATTCACCGTCACCGCGTCGTATGGCATCGGCAGCGTTCAGGGCGTCTTCGCCTTCACCGCCCAGAATTCCTACGGCAGCAGTGACGCCGGCACTGGTTTGCAGGCGTATAACGCCGAGAATTGCAACGGCGAAACCTCCACGGGCATCGGCCTGCAGGCGGAGACCGCCACCGGTTGCTCGGGTGATGCGTACATGGGCACCTTCGGTCTCATTGCCCACGCCGCCATCAACTGCAACGCCACCAGTCACGGCCCCGGCACCGCCATGAATTGCGTTTCGGCCATGAATTGCTATGCCCAAAGCTATGCCGCCGGCGCCGGCCTGGCCGCCTCCATTGCGAACAATTCCTACGGCACCAGCGTCAGCGGCACGGGCATTATCGCCACCAACATCGCCCTGACCTGCGTGGGTGCCAGCACCTCCGGCACCGGTCTGCAGACGCGCATCGCCAACAGCAGCGTGGGCACCAGCGCCTCGGGCCTCCCGGTCTCGGCGGTTTACAAATACAACATGCCCTAAGCGGCCCCGGTCTCGTTCCCGGAAAATATTTATGAACCCCCTCCTCAGGCGCCGGCTCCTCGCCGGTTTGCTCCTCCTCGCCAGCTTGCCGCTCGCGCCCCGCCTCTCAGCGGGTACGACCACCGACCCCGTCAACCGCTACGCCTATGGCGCCAATATCGGCTGGACCGACTGGACCGGCGACACCAACCACGGCGCGGTCATCGGCAATTACATCTGCTCGGGTTATATCTACGCTGGCAACGTCGGCTGGATCAATCTCGGCAACGGCAGCCCCGCCAACGGCATCCGCTACCAGAACAATTCCGCCACCGATTTTGGCATCAACCACGACGGCCTCGGCAATCTCCGCGGCTTCGCTTATTCCCCCAACATTGGCTGGATCAATTTCGAAGCCACCGGTAATCCCACCGTGGACCTGCGCACGGGCGTGCTGCGCGGCAATTTGTGGAGCGCCAATTGCGGCTGGATTCCCCTCACCAACGCGTTTGGCACCCTGCAAACCGACTCCCTCTCCCCCGGGGCTCTCGACACCAACGGCCTGCCCGTGGCTTGGGAACTCTCCTACTTTGGCCATCTGGGCCTCAATCCGAGCGCCGACCCCACTGGCAAAGGCATGACCATCGCCCAGGACTATGTCGCCGGCACCAATCCCAACGACCCAACCGACACCTTGCGAATTCTCACCCAGGCCCTCAGCGCGGATGGTTTGCACGCCGCGCTCACCTGGGCCACCGTGCCCACGCGCGCTTATTATATTGAAAAAGCGACCACCCTCGCCCCACCGAACTGGACCGACAGCGGGCTCGGTCTCATCACGCCGGACGGCACTGCCACGACCCGCAACCTCAGCGACACCGGCGCTGCGAGCCGTTTCTACCGCGTCCGCGCCGCTCTGCCTTTGGGGCAGTAATTAACCGCCCACCTCGATCGCCGGCGCTGGGGCTCCTTGGAGTCCAGTGCCGGTTTTCGCTTTCACCGCCCTGCCTTTTTCACCCCATACGCCCCCCGCGCCTTTTCCGCATCCCCGGCGCTGATTTGGTTGTCCCCCCACTGCCCGATCACCCCATCGTAATTGGTCCCGATCGGATCGATCACCGCACAGGGACTATCCCCTTTCCCATCGTGACATTCGGACTCACATTTGGAAGCCCAGCAGGTCCGGTAATGCATGATGGACCGGTAATCGTAGGAACCGCTGGCAAAAATCCAGTTGGTTCGCGCCACCCAATCGTAGTCGAATTGCCGCCCCGGCTTGATGTTCTCGTAATGGATCGTCACGAACTGATCCCGGTCCCACCGCGCGTGTTCATGAAAAAATCCCAACGCATGCCCCAATTCATGCGCCGGCATCCACTCTCCCTGCCGCCACCAGAAAGCCGTGATGTTGACATCGCACCGCGCGCCGCGCCGGTAGCCCTCGTGGCTCGTGTTATTGCCCGCCTCCGTCTGGCCGGTGAAATTCACGTATTCCACCTGGTTGCTCCGCGGCACAAAAGAAATTTGCGCCCCCGTCGCCTCCCAGCGCTCCATCGCGCGGCGCACCATTTCCTGTTGCGCCGCCGTCAACCGGCTCACGTCGTACGGCACCACCCCGCCCGGCCACGCCACCGGCCGAACCACCCCCTTGGCTTCGTGCGCCGGATCCGATTGCGCGCGCGCCCCCCCGATCAACCCACCGCCGGCCCAAAGCACCCCCAAACATACCGCCCAAATCCACCGGTGTTTTCTAAGCTTCATTAGTTTTCCGAGAATTTTGCCTCCTCACTGTCCAATGTGATTTGTTTTCAGAAAAGCTTCCAGCACCTGATTGAACCGGGCCGCCTGGTCCACAAACAAAGCATGCCCGGCCTGATCGAAGACCTCCAATGTCGAATTTTTGATGCTTTTCTGCAACTCGTCCCGCGTCGCCTGGGGAATCGTAGACATGACCAGCAACGTCGGCACATCGATCCGCTTCAACACCGCCCGCCGGTCCTGCTTGAAAACGCCCACCATCAATGCGCTGGCGCTTGCGGCCGGCGTTTTGAGCGCGGCCGCAATCACCCGCTTCAAATACTCTTCGCTCTGCGGTTGCCGGTACATCCCCCGCACAAATTTGTCCACGAACGGGGACTGGTCCTCGCGCAGTTGTTTCAGAAACTGCATTTCCTCCGGATCCGTGCCGGGCGGCAGGGAAAAGCCTGCCATCCCATCCACCAGCACCATCGCGCTAATGCCCTTCGTCCCAAATTGGTCCACATACGCCGCCGCCTCCGCCACCCCCATGGACCAGCCGATCAGCACCACCGGCCCGAGTTTCAACCCGTCCACCACCGCCTTGATATCCCCCGCCCGCGCCAGCGGGTTCAGCCCGTTGGTCGTGATCGTGGATGATCCCTGGCAACGCGGGTCCATCGCCACCACATGGTAATGGTGCGAGAAATGCCGTATCTGGTATTCCCAGATCTCCGCCGGCATCGTCCAGCCTGGCACGAACAACAACGCCGGACCTTCCCCCTTCTCCAGGCAATGAATCTTCACCCCTCCGCCCACTTTCACAAACCGGTCCTTCCCCAGTTCGGAATTCGTTTGCGCCCCCGCTTGATTCAGGCTCACCAGTGCCAAGGCCAGATATATCAGTTTCATGCCCATAAATTGGTTCGGATGTCCCCCACCCGTTAACGCTTGCTCCCAATGGCAATCAGCTTCTCCGTCGTGCGAAAATACAAAGCCCCCTCGGAGATCGCCGGTGTCGCCAGGCAAATTCCGTCGATCTTATTCGTGGCCAGCACGCTAAATTTGGCCGCCGCCGGCACCACGAACACGTTCCCTTGCTCGCCGGTGAAATATATCCGGCCCTTCGCCGCCACGGGCGAGGCAGTAAACCCTTGGCCCCCACCCCCGAGCCGCTCGCTGTACTCGAGCTTGCCGGTCTGCCGGTCGAAGCAGGTGATGATGCCGTCGAGACTGCCCCAAACCAACTCACCCACGGCAATGGGAGTTTCCAGATAATTGCCTTTCCGCGGTTGGGACCAGGCAATCGCCTGATTCGTGCCGCCGACTTCCTCCGGAGTGATGTCGCCGGTCGCATCCAGGCGCACTGCCCGCATCGGCCGGCTCGTCCCATGCCCGCTGGTCAGGATCGCCATGTCCCCGCTGAGAACGGGCGAGGCCACGGGAATGTCGCCGCCCTCTTTCAGGTGCCAGAATTCCTTGCCGGTGGCGAAATCGTACCCCGCAATCTGCTTCCAACCATTCGCAATGATTTGCGTGCGCCCTGCCCCGGTGGCCACCAGCGGCGTGCTCCAGGTCGGCACCTCCGCGCGCTTCGTCCGCCACAATTCTTTGCCATCCCGCTCGTCCAGCACCGCCAGAAATTGCTCCTTCGCCACGTCGCATTGGATGATGACTTTGCCCTGGTAAAGAACCGGCGAACTGGCAAAGCCCCAGTGCGTATTCGGCACGGCGTAAAAACCCGCATCCAACTTTCCCAGGTCCTTGTGCCAGCGCGGCGCGCCGTCCATGCCGAAACAATACAAGCCCTCCGACCCAAAAAACGCCACCACATACTCCCCATCCGTGGCCGGCGTGGAATTGCAATGCGTGGCCTTCGTATGCCGTGGTGTCCGGGGAATCGCTTCGTAAACCAGCTTGTTCCACAAAATCTTTCCGCTGCGCTTATCCAGAGCCAACAACCGCCATTGGTGCGCTTCCTTCTCATTGAAGGACCCGATGTCCCCATACAATCCCACCTTCAGTTCCGGTTTGGCCCCGGGCTTCACCGCCGTGGCGACGTAAATCCGGTCCCCCCAGATGATCGGACTGGCGTGGCCCAGTCCCGGCAAGGGCGTCTCCCACCGAACGTTTTCCCCCGTCTCCATGTTCCACGTCAGGGGCACGGCGTCGGGGGAGACCCCGGACGCTCCGGGCCCGCGAAACTGCGGCCAGTTGACCAGCGGCGCGGCCAACGCCGGACCACTCAAAAGCAAGGTTGCCAGGATGGCCAGACGGCCCCTGGGCGGGCAACGGAAAAGGTCGGATAAGGAGTTCATAAAAGAAAAGTATTTCGCAATTTTATGCTGGGATTGACCGCACTTTACCATCGCCAAGGGTGCCAAGTCCCGGTTTCCCCCGCAAGGGTGAAGATGCCCATTGTTGACCCATCGGCCGCCAGTCCGGGCGGCCGTTCGTCCCGCCCCTGACCGCCTTCATCCCAAATTATCTTCCGTTGGTTGCTTTCCAGCGGCGGATCCAGTCGGAATGAACTTTAATGGCGCCCGCCGGGATGAATTGTCCCCGCTGTAACCACGAATTATTATCCAACTATGAAATCAACGTATCTTGCCCTCGGCGCTGGTTTGGCCCTCGCCGGTGCCGCCTGGTATGGCCGCGGCGTCTGGCTCGCCCGCCACGACTTTATCACGCTCCACGTCCGCAACGCCCCGCTCGCGGAAGTAAGCAATAAAATCGCCCACCAGATTCGCGACCACCTTCAGATTGATCCCAAATTGGACGGCAAAATCACCCTCGATTGCAACAACTTGCCCCTGACCAATGTGCTGGCCCAAATCGCGGAACAGGTCGGCGCCCGCTGGAGCCGCACCTATGCCGTTTACGATTCCCCGGGCGCCCTCGGTCAATTCGAAAGCACCCTGCATGGCGGCACCTCCCTCGAAGCCGCCGGCTGGACCAACCTCGCACCCCAATTCGCCAAATCCGAGCCCGTCGATTTTTCCAAACTCGCCGCGGGGGGCGGCGGTCCCGGCCGGATTGTCTTGGGGGATGACAAAGGCGGCGCGGTCATCGAAAACCCCGCCGAATTGCAAAAATTGCTCAAGGACCAACTGCCCCCGGGCGCGGTTGTCCTGAATACGGACGATGTCAATATCGCCCCCGGCGATGCCCCTAAGGGTGCCTTTGTCATTCGTCGCGGGGGCCCCGGTCCTGGTCCCGGCGGGCACGGTGGCGACATGGATCATGTCCAGAAACGTGTCATGGTTCGCATGGCCAAGGGGGCCGACGGGGCCGTCACCTCCACCACCACGACCAGCACGGTCTCCGATGCCGATGGCGAACACGTCACGGTGACCAAAACCGGCCCCGACGGCGCGGTGATTGAGGAGGATCATTGGAGCCAGGAACGCCTGGCTATGGTCACCCGGCTCAGCCCGCAACTCGGGGATGAAATCCCCACCAAAGCCAGTCGCCAAACCGCCACCGCTGCCGCCGCCAAGGTCCACGGCCAATACGCCACGTATTACACCCTCGAGAAGCCCCCGATCGGCGGGATGATGACCATGCGCCTGGATATGCCCCAGGGCAAAGGTCGGAACGGCACCAATGACCCCATGGCCGCCATGCAGGCCGAAAGCAAACGCAACGAGCTTGGCGGCATTGGCAAACTCACTCCCGAACAGCAGGTCCTCCGCGCCCGTCAAATGCGCGAAATGCAGGGCCCCGCGAAGTAGGTCTTCACCCACCCCAAGAAAAATACCCGCCATGAACCGTACCCCTTCCCGCCGCGCCTTCACGCTCGTGGAACTCCTGGTCGTCATTGCCATCATCGGCATTCTGGCCGCCCTTTTGCTCCCCACCCTGGCCCGGGCCAAGGACCGCGCCCGCAACACGGCCTGCCTCAGCCAGCTCCGGCAGTTGGGCATCGCCACCCGTTCCTACACGGATGACAACAACAACCTCCTCCCGAGCGCCGAACTCCTCCCCACCCTGCCCATGGACCCCGCCGCGCCCCTCCCGCGCATTTGCGATGTCCTCGGGCCGTATGTGGGCAAAACCAACCCCGGCACCAACTCCGTCGGCGTCTTCAAATGCCCCGCGGACAACACCGGCCGCTACAATTCCGAGGGCTCCAGTTATCAGTGGGACACCACCCTCAACGGCCATCGCATGGATGAAACCATCTCCGCCGAGCACCAGTTCGTCATGATCCGCATCGGGCCGGAAGGCACCACCTCCACCAACGGCACCTTCCATTTGCGCTTCGAGCCCACCACCACCCCGCTCTTCGTGGACTACGACACCTTCCACCCCCGCTCGCCCCAACCCGGCCGGAACGTCGTCTTCATGGACAACCACGTCGGCGCGATGTCCCCCGCGGCCATCAATTAGGCAGCAACCGACGCGCGGGGAATTGGCCGGCAGGCCGGTTCCCCGCGCTCCCCGCCGCGGTTGGCTCGCTCGGCCGCTTCCAAGGCTTTTGACGAACCAAAATCGCTGGGCTAAAATACTTCCCATGAACCGGGTAAGTGTCCATGAAGCTAAAACCAATCTTTCCCGCCTGCTGGCCAAATTGGTGCAGGACCGTCACGTGATCACCATCTGCCGCAACGGGGTCCCGGTGGCCGATCTGGTACCGCACCGCCCCCACAAACGCTCCCGAACCCATCCGGTCTTGCGAAAAATTCTGATCGGATACGATCCGACGGAAACCCTGTCCGCCGAGGAATGGCCGGAGGCTTTGCGATGATTCTGGACACTAGCGAACAAGTTCTTGAGCAAGGTTACTCCCCCACGGCTGAATGCCGCAAACCCCTCTCCTCGGGGCACCACGAATCGCGAAGCGATCGTCCCCTATGAGGCACCCAATTCGTGGCGGGCTTGGGACCACATTTCTCGCAGAGAACGTCTTTCACGGGGAAAGTGAATCGTGGCGGGCTTGGGAAGCCACTGGGCAGGGTGAGGGCGGCCTCTATTCAGGCTCGTGCAGTAGGGTGACGGAGCGCGGGCTTCAGTGTCCACCTGGCGAGGGCGCTGAAAAAGCCGGGCCCGCTTGGTTTTGGTGAGTTGAAGCGGCCTGAACGCCGCGCTCCACCGCTCGGCAACGGTGTAACCCTCTTGCACGGGTCTCAATAAGAACACAAATTTCTCCTCCGCCAAAGGTGTTGGAACCAGAGAAATCCCTTTCCCTCTCTGTTATCTGTCGGCTCTTGTTCAAACCTCGGCTTCACTTCCGCAAATGGTCGAAAGTCCCCCCCTCACCTCGCCGGCGGCGGTTGATGCTGCCTTTCCCACACCGTGAAATTCCCATCCGGGGACGACTCCGCATGCGCTTCCCCATCCCCCATGAAATAAAGTTTCAGCCAGGTGCCCTTCCCCGGAGTCTGGACCGGGGCTGTTAGACGCAACACCATATATTGATGGGGATTGGGCAGATCCGCCAACGCGCCCCGGTAAACAAATTCAAAGTTCCGGGCCATCAGATCCGTCTCCGCTCTCGCCTCCGCCGGCAGCAACTCGCGCAATTGCTGAAAATCCGCCGGCGCGCGCCCCTTCACTTCCTCCGAGTAGAGCAGAAAAACCTGCATCCAATGCTGAAAATGCTGCGCTTTCTCCTCCCACTCCCGGGTGAAACTGTCGCCCGCCGCCGCCTGCTCCGCCGCCAGTGCCTGACTGCGCGCCAGTTCCGCCGCGCGCTGGCCGGCAATGTCCGCCCGTTGCCGCTTCAAAGCCTCCGCCTCCGCCCGTAACCGCTCCAATTCCGCCTGCCGTTCCGCTTTGGCCGCCTCAACCCTCGCCGGGGCCGCCGGCAACTTTACCGGCTGGGTCGCCACCGGCTGCGGCGACGCCGCCAACTCCTCCGCCTGCCGGCGTAATTCCGCCACCGCCTCCTGTTGCTTCCGTTTCGCCTGATATTGCATGACCAGGCCGATCACCAGTCCCGTCCCCACAATTACTTCGCCCGTTCGCCAAAACTTTCCCATGACGAAGGCTATTTAACTGTTGGCTTCTGAATCCGGGTGCTTTCCCAGGTCTCAAAATTCCCGTCCGGTTCGCTGTGAATCTCCACGTGCCCGTCGCCAAAAACATAAGTTCGAGCCCATTTGCCGGAAACCGGATCCTGCACCGCCTCTTTCTCGCGGATTAAGATGGTGGCACTGGGGCTATCCATGGCATCCATCATACCCTGGTAGGTGATTTCGAATTGTTCCGTCGTGAGATTGGTCTGTCCCTTCCCCTTGTTTTGCAGATACGGCGTAGCCTGATCAAAATTCGTCGGAAATTGCCCGTTGAAATCGTTGGCGGTCATAAGAAACGCCAGCGCCCACTCCTTGCCATAATTCATCTTGGCGATCGCCAGTTCCTTGGCCGCCACCTGCGCCGCCACCGGATCGGCGGCGAACTTCTGCCGCGCGTCGCGCTCCCGCTCCATGCCCGCTTTTTCCGCGCTCACCTGCCGGCGCAATCCGCCCACCTCCCCCCGCAGGCGCAGCAATTCCCGCTGCTGGTCCGGACTCAACCCGGCTGGCTCCGCCACGGGTGGCGCCGCCGCCACTGGCTTTGCGGCCGCCTCGCGGTCCGCTTGCAGTTGCCGAATTTGCGCCGTGAGCGCCTGTTGCTCCGCCCGCAAACGGGCGGTGTTTTGAGACTGAATCACAATGGTTGCCGCCAGTGCCGCCAGCACCGCGCCCCCCGCCAGTTTGGTTTTCGTAATCAGCATAATTTTATACAAGGTCACCGAAATCCCCCCACTTCCCGCCGCGGCCCCGGCCAGGGCCGCGGCACTCACGCTCGCCGCCATGCCCACCGGAGCGCTCACCACCGCCTGGCTGTTTAAAACTTCCGCCAGCAGGGTGGCCGATACCGTCAAACCTCGCCCGCCAAAAAATATCCGGAGCCGGTCCAGCGCCCGGTCCACCCGTTTCCTCGCCCCGTCCTCACTGGTTCCCAGCGCATCCCCCACCCCGCGAAACGTCTGATGCTCGAAGTACCGCAGCACCAGCGCATCGCGATCCGTTTCATTCAGCTGCCGCATCGCCTCTTCGAGCACCGGCGCCAGTTGCTGCCAGGCCAATTCCACGGCCGCCCCCTCATTCTGCTCTTTAAATTCCATGGCCTGCCTTTCCCGCGCCCGCCGCCGTTGCTCCGTTCGGACCGCCTTGGCGGCGGCAAAACAGGTGTGCCGGTATAACCATCCGCCCAAAACCACCCCCGCCGGCAAGCCCGCCGCCTGGCGCGCCAAATCCGTAAAGACTGCCTGGGCCACGTCCTGCGCGAGGTGCGCGTCACCCCCCACCACCCGCAAAGCCGCCGAATACACCAGGTCGAAATGCCGCGCCACCAGTTGCCCGAAGGCCTGGTCCGATCCCGTTGCCACATATTCCCGCAGCGCCGCGGCGCTTTCCATCCCGCTCATTTCACCTATTAGAACCCGCCGGACCGCCAAACCGGACAAAAATATTTTTCCCCACCTTTCCCCGCCCGCCCGCCCGGCTCGACAAGCCGCTCGAAGAATGGCAAATTTGCCCGGTGAATGTCGAAAAACTGAACCACTTGCGCGACCTCCTCCGCTCGTATGGCTCCTGCCTTGTGGCCTACTCGGGAGGTGTCGATTCGGTTTTTCTGGCCTTCGTGGCCCATGAAGTCCTCGGGGCCAAAGCCCTGGCCGCCATCGCGGACTCCCCCAGCCTACCCCGCCGGGAATTCGACGACGCCCTTGCCGTGGCCGCCCAATTCGCTTTTCCGGTCCGCGTCGTGCAAACCCAGGAATTTACCAATCCTGACTACCTCGCCAATCCCGCCAATCGCTGCTATTTCTGCAAACATGAGCTGTTCACCGAATTGGAACCGCTCGCCCGCTCCGGCGGCTTTGCCGTCTTGGCCTACGGTGAAAACGCCAGCGATGTCGGGGATTTCCGTCCCGGCGCCCGCGCCGCCACCGAATTTGCCGTCCGCGCCCCGCTCAAGGAGGCCGGCTTGACCAAGACGGAAATCCGGGAACTCTCCGCGCATTTCGGCCTCCCCACCGCGGACAAACCCCAAATGGCCTGCCTCAGTTCTCGCATCCCGTACGGCGAAGCCGTCACCCCGGAAAAGCTCGCGATGATCGAACAGGCGGAAAACGTTCTCCGCGACCTCGGCTTCTACGATGTCCGCGTCCGGCATCATGAATTGAAGACGGGGCAATTGGCCCGCATCGAGGTCGGCCCCTCCGAATTGCCGCGCCTGCTCGTGGACGGCATTCCCGGCCAGGTCGCGACCGCCCTGAAAGCCCTTGGTTATCAACAGGTGACGCTCGACTTGCAAGGCTACCGGCGCGGCAGCGTCAACGAGGTCCTGCCCGCCGCAGCCGTCGCCTGAAAGTCTCTCCGCTGGCGCGGCGCAACTTTTGGCTCGCTCCGGTGATATAATCCTCACAGTTTAGCGTATGGCACAATTTGCATATAAGGCGCGCCGGCGCACCGGCCAGACGGTTTCCGACACCCTGGATGCCGCGGACCGCGCCGCCGCGCTCGTGCAGATCGAGCGCATGGGGTTGTTTCCCATCATGGTGGACGTGGTGAAGGGCAGTGCCGCTGCGGCCGCCGCCGCCGCCAAAGCCGAGGCGGAACCCAAGGCCGGCAAGCGCGACCTCAGCGTCATGCTGCCCCGCCCCATCCGCGATTACCTGAACCGCCCCCGCAAGCCCAAACTCCAGGAACTCGCCACCTTCACCCAGCAGATGGCCAATCTGCTCAAGTCCGGCATGCCCCTCACGGTGGCCCTGAACAGCATGACCCACCTGGAGTCCAAAGGGATTCCCTCGAATGTCACCAAGGACCTGAAGCAGGATGTCATGGAAGGCAAGAGCCTCTCGGACGCAATGGCCAAGCAGCCCATCATTTTTTCCAATCTCTACGTCAACATGGTCCGCGCCGGGGAACAGAGCGGCGCCCTCGTGGATGTGCTCCGCCGCCTGGCCGATCATTTCGAGAAATTCGCCCAGGTCCAGTCCAAGTTCAGCTCCGCCCTCATCTATCCCGCCTTCGTCGCCGGGGTGGGTGTCCTGATCATGTTTTTCTTCATGACCAAGATGCTCCCCACCTTCATGAAGATTTTCGACGGCATGCAGATCGAACTGCCCCTGGCCACCCGCATCCTCATCGGCATCAGCAATGTCTTTCGCGATTATTGGTGGCTCATGCTCCTGGTCGTGGGCATTTCGGCGGCCGTGTTCAAGCGCTTCCAGGCCACTGAAGCGGGCAAACGCAAGATCGACAGCTGGATGATGAACGCGCCCGTCTTCGGCAAGGCGGTCCGATTGAATCTCTTCGGCCAATTCGCCCGCACCCTTTCCACCCTCCTGGAAAACGGCGTCCCGGTCCTCACCGCCCTTGAAATCTCCGAGCAGATCATCCCCAACCGCATCGTCAAGGAAGCCATCGCCAAGACTCGCGAGGAGGTCACCGACGGCAAAACCATCGCCCAACCGCTGCATCGCAGCAAAATCTTCCCGCAGTTGATGATTGACCTCCTCAAGATCGGCGAGGAAACCGGCAATGTGCCCGGCGCCCTCCAAAACATCGCCGATACGTACGAAAACGAACTGGCCATCGCCCTGAAGGTCATGATGGACCTCATCGAACCGGTCATGATTGTCGTCATGGCCGCCGGTGTCGCGTTCCTCCTGCTCAGCGTGCTCTCCGCCATGTTCGCCATGACCTCCAACATTTCCCGCTGATGCGCCCCTCCCGCTCTCACGTGGCCCGCGGCTTCACCTTGATCGAGATCATGGTGGTGGTCGCCATTTTGGGCCTGGTCATGAGCATCGGCATCCCCGCCATTTACCGCATGGTGCGCAAGGAATCCCTCGCCACCACGGTCTCGGATGTCGTGAGCATTTGCCTCGAAGCCCGTTCTCGCGCCATCATGAAGGGCAATGTCGTGGAGTTGCATATCCGTCCCGGCGATGGCCGGCTGACCATCAGCACCCCGGCCCCCGTGGTGGACCGCACCCCCCAAACTCAGTTCGATCAATTCGCCAACCGCAATTCCAACCCGCCCCCGCGGAAGAAACTGGCTGACATGTCCGCCGCCACGCCCTCCGGCTCGGGGGAAACGCCCGATCCCGCCGCCATGATCGGCGCGCATCAAATGGGCACCGGGGCCACCGCCCAAATCCCCCAAAGTGTCCGGATCGAAATGCTCGACGTGAATTTTGTCGAACGCAAGGACACCGAGGAAGCTGTCGTCCGGTTTTACGGCAATGGCACCAGTGATGAATTCACCCTCGTCCTGCATGGCGACAACGGCGAATGGCGCAAGATTTCCCTCGAACTCGTCACCGGCCTCCCGGATGTCGGCCCTTTCCCATGACCACGCCCTCCGCCAACTCCCGTCGGCTCCTCTCCCGCCCCGGCTCCCGGTGCCGCCGGTTGACTCCCGAAGGTGCGTTCACTCTCATGGAGGTCATGATCGCCATGGCGATCTTCTTCATGGCCATTTTCGCCATCTTGTCCCTCGTTTCCACCAACATCCGCAACGCCAAATTGTTGCAGCAGAGCCAGGTGGACCCCGAAATGGTGCTCGGTGAACTTTCCCTCACCAACAAGTTTTACGAAGGCTCCGAGTCCGGCAATTTCGGGGACATCTACCCCGATTACGAGTGGACCCGCCAGATCACCCAGGTGGCCAGCAACGGCCTGTTCCAGGTGGACGTCGCGGTTTATCGCCGGCATGGCGGTGCCGCCAACGAATCCCATATCAGCGTCCTGTTCTATCGTCCCGACTCCCCGCAGGGCATGAGTTTTGGCGGCCTCGGCTCCACCCCCACCCTCGGCAACCCGCGATGAAACCACTGATTTCTGCTCATCCGCTTTCGCGCGACGACTCCGATCTCCCCGCGAAGCCCGCCCGCCCGCGCCGCTCCCTCGCCTTCACCCTGCTGGAGGTCATGGTCGCCCTGGCCCTGCTCGGCATCATCATGGTGGCCATTTATTCCAGCTGGTACGCCATCATCAAGGGCTCGAAGGTCGCCTTGGACGCCGCCGCCGCCGCCCAGCGCACCCGCATCAGCATGCACGCCCTGCAGGATTCCCTCCTCTCCGCCTGCATGTTCGCCAGCAACCCCAAATATTACGCCTTCCTCGCCGATTCCGAGGGCGACATGGCCACCCTCAGCTTCGCCGCGCGCCTCCCGAAATCCTTTCCGCGCAGCGGCAAATTTGGTGACCTCGAACTCCGGCGCGTCAATTTCGCGGTCGAACCCGGGCCCGATTCCTCCAAGCAACTCGTCCTGCGCCAAAGCCCCATCTTCATGGACCCGGACAAGGATGAAATGCAGCATCCCCTGGTCCTCGCCAAGGACGTGACCAACTTCGGCCTCGAATTCCTTGATCCCCGCACCGGCGACTGGATTTCCGAGTGGGTCTCCACCAATCAACTGCCCAAAATGATGCGCATCACGCTCGGCCTCGGGCGGCTGGACAAGTTTTCCTCCCACCCCCAGGAAGTCCGCGTCACCACCGTGGCCCTCCCTTCCTCCATCGTCCTCGCGCAATACCAATTCGGAGCCGGCGGACCGGGCGGAGCCGGTGGCGGCCCCGGACCCGGTGGCGCCGGTGGTGCCGGCGGCGCGGGTGGAACTGGCGGTGGCGTCGGCGGCACGGGCAATCCCCAGCCCCCGGTTGGCGGCCGCTTTGGCAAAGGAGGGGGACCTCTCCAATGAAAATCCGCCTCCAACGCCGTCCCCGCGGCATGGCCATCATCATCGTGATGGTCTGCATCTTCATTCTCGGTTTGTTGGCCGGTGGTTTCGCCTCCTCCATGAAGGTCGAAACCAAGCTCGCCATGAACGCCAACAACGAGACCGAAATGGAATGGATGGGCCGTTCCGGCATTGAAATGGCCCGCTACGTCCTGGGCCAGCAGATGAAGCTGCCCAACTCCCAATACGATTCCCTCAACCAGAAATGGGCCGGCGGCCCGGGCGGCACGAACGATATCCTGTCCAGTATTTCCCTCACCGACGTCACTCTCGGCCACGGTCATTTCTCCGTCAAAATCATCGACAACGAGCGCAAATTCAACATCAACTCCATCCGCAACAACGAGGTCCTGCTGGGCCAGACCCTGCGCCTCCTCGGCGTGGACGGCGCCGACGTGCCCATCATCATCGGTTCCATCCAGGATTGGATCGATGTCGACGAAACCACCCACCCCAACGGCGCCGAGAGCGATTACTATCAAAGCCTGAATCCGCCCTACTACGCCAAAAACGGCCCCATCGACGACATCTCGGAACTCCTCTTCATCAAGGGCGTCACCCCGGATGTTTTCTGGGGACCCAACGCCGCCGACCATCCCCCCACGATGTTCCAGCAATCGCAACCCACCGGCCGCAACAACAGTCTGCTCCCCACCACCGGCATCGTCAGCGCGGGCCTGGCCGACATCTTCACCCCCGTTTCCAGCGGCCTGATCAACATCAACACCGCCTCCCAGAATGTCCTGCAAATGATCCCCGGCGTCAGCGAAAGCGTCGCCGCCGACATCCTCCGCCTCCGCTCCGGTCCCGACGGCCAGGACGGCACCGAAGACGACATGCCCTTGCAATCCGTGGGTCAATTGGTCAACGCCGGCCTGAGCAACCAGGGCGCCCAGGCCATCGGCGCCTACTGCACCGTCCGCAGCACCACTTTTGAAGTCCAGGTGGACGTCGAAGTCGGCCTCAGCAAACGCCGCTACTACGCCCTCCTCCACCGCAACACCCCCAACGACATCCAAATCCTCACCCTCCACTGGGAGTAAAGAAGGCCAAACCGGCCAAGAAATTCGCCGCGCCAATACCCGGGAACTCGCCTCTCCATGACCGAGTATTGTAATCGACTGTTCCACTCCCTCATTGATCGCGGCAATGGTCTTGCCCTGTCCGATCTCACCTGCCTCAACTGTGAATTCCACAATTGCGCGTTATCCCTGACCACCGCCATTCAAAAGCGGTCTGTCATCAGCAACGCCCGATTCCAGAACTGCCAGATCTCCGCGTCCTGCATCGGACCCGCCATCCTCAAGAACGTTGAAATAGACGGCTTGATCACCGACAGCTTGTTAATCTTGTGGGGCACCGTCTTCGATCAGGTCACTTTTTCAGGGCGCATCGGCAAAATCAAAATCAACTGCCACGTCCATCACGTTGACATTTCCGAGCGCACCCAGCGCCCTTTCGATGAATTCCGGGACAAGTTCTACCAGAACGTCGAATGGGCCCTCGACATCTCTCGCGCCAAATTTCGCCTGCTGGAAATCACCGGCATCCCCGCCCATCTGATCCGCCGCGACCCCGCAACCCAAATGGTCGTCACCCGCGAGCGCGCCCTGGCCCCCGCCTGGCGTTCCCGCCTGAGACCCGCAAACCGGCTCTGGCCCTTCGCCATCGATAGCTTCCTCGCCACCGGCGAACCCGACCGCGTCCTCGTCGCCCCTCGTACCGGCCCAAAGCATCAAGTCGACAAATTATTGGGCGAGTTGCAAGAACTTCGCGACTTGGGGGTGATTGAGTAGAGCCGTAACCTTCCTCCTTTTCCCTTAGAAAAGCGACGTTAAGAAACGGAACGAAGGTCACGGAATTACTGCGGATTCCCTATGGTTTGCACTTGCCCGCGGCACCGGCATTAAAAATCGCGGCGACATCGTTCGAAGAGAGTGCCCGGTTGTAATAGGTGACCTCGTCAATCAAACCGCGAAAGAAGCGGGTGGGTGTGCCGCCGCCCCAAGAGCGGCCGATCTCCACCTCCCGCGAGTTGTTGGCCGGGAGCGTGGTCTGGTTCAAGGTGTCTTGCAGCAACCCGTCCTGGTAGATTTGCAATTGAGCACCAGTCCAGACGCCCGCGAGATGATGCCATTGATCATCCAGGACACTGCTCACGGTCGAGACCAAAGGAAAAGGAGTCGCAACGCTGCCCACTCCATAAAAAAACTGCGCTTTTCCAACTCCGTTGGGAGCGGTTTGCAGCCCCCAGCCCGTGCCATCAACAAAGCCATGCGATTTGTCCACAATCAGACTTTGCGGGGACGATTGCGAAGGACTCCCCTTGATCCAACATTCAACACTGAACGGGCCGGTGGGATTGAAGGAGTCTGCGGAGGGAACTGCCACCCAACCGGTGGTGCCATCAAAGCTGAATGCCTGGCGGACCTGGCCATTTGTAAACATGACGCCGCCGTTCAATATGCCGTGGTTGGTACCGATGAGGTCGGCGGCAGTTCCATCACCCGGCCACCAGGAGACCAGGCCCAACGTCGGCGGAGTGCAATCCAAACGCAGCCGGAAGAAGGCAGCGGAATTCGTGGCCAGAACCGTGTAAGGACTGACCGCGTTGCTCAAGGTGCTCCAACCGCCGGCGACGGTCGGCGCGATTTGCAATCGGGCAACCGGGTTGCTCCAGAAGATCACCGGAGCGGAATTCGAGAGTTCCAAGCTCACTTGCAAGCCATCGCGGGCGTAAACGTGGTTCAGGCCCAATGCGCCGGCGCAGATCAAGGCTCCAAGCATAGCACCCTTGATCGCACACAGAACGGATGGGAATCTCGCTTTTTGCGGCGCCGCGGGCTCTGCGGCGGCAAGGTTGTGGGAGAATTGTTTTCTGCGGATGAACATACTAGCAGGAATATTACACGTACGCCGGCGGTAGTCGAGCGGCATTGCGGCCACGCTCGACACCGCCAGCGCAAATTTACCAGATATTGGGCATCCGCCGCATCCTCTCTGAAATCCGCTAAGCGGTCCAAGCTATCTGTCAAGCATGCATTACCACATGCCACGGCGTTCCGATAATGCCCTTCTGATATAGCGCAAATTGTGAACTCAGCGCCTCGGTCCCGCACACCACAGCATGAGCTGGGTGAGCCTTTCCGCGAGCAATCTAAAGCCCTTCTTGAATCAACTTTCTGCGACGAGCAGGCAGCTCCTGAAAAACCTCACCGCTGTCGGACGACGTCTGCGTTGCGGAATCTTGCCAGCGTCGCAAGCTGTTGGTCATCAGCCCAATGCGTTTGCATTTCGACCTGCATAACAGGGCAGAATATATTTTTCTATACAATCAAATTGCGTCGAACCCAACAAAGCTCTGCGAATCGATTTTGCGGATTCTTGCCGATGAAGTATAATAGGGTCTAACATTTGTTTACTGGCATTTTTATGCGCTCATTTGAAACCATCGCTCGTTCAACCAGAAATTGCGGATTTGTTTTCCTTCTTCTGGCGATTCTTTCCTTCCTCGTCTTTTGTATTCATTGTTACGAGGGGACCTGGGTATTTGGGTTGGCGGCATTACCAGGAAGTCTCTTTTTTGGAATGCTTGGTTGGTTGGCAATCAGAGGCGTTGAACGGAGCCCAATATTCCCCGATGCGGACAATCCAGGTGCGGAAGGAGCCGGCAAAACCGCGCCCATCCGACCATCCCCTACGCATCACCTGGTCGGAGCGAAGGATTTGCCCCCGTCCGACAAAACCCATTCATTGGCCAAGGATTGAGGTTCAGAACCCAAACGGACGCAACGCGGCGGCCCATCAGCGAAATAACCAAGGTGTCGGTCCCGGCTGTTCGGCAATGATCCGTTGCCAAACACCGCTGCGTTCCGATAATGCCGATCTGGTAAATCTCGCAAGTTAAACATTCAGCACCTCGCTGCCGCATATCGCGCCATCAACCGGCTCAAATAGGCAAGGGGTCAGTCCCGGCTATCCATCAGTTCTTTAGAAAGCAT
The DNA here is from genome assembly GCA_903918755.1 of uncultured Pedosphaera sp. Taxonomy (GTDB): domain Bacteria; phylum Verrucomicrobiota; class Verrucomicrobiia; order Limisphaerales; family Pedosphaeraceae; genus CAIXFN01. Next base: position 45,265 of record CAIXFN010000014.1, on the reverse strand, counting down.
CCAGAATTGCGCTAATCATCTGGCCCAAAAGACGGAGAATCGAAGAACACATTGGTTTCTGCGATCGTGCCACCACCGTTGATTGACTCAAAAAATCCGTAGGATTAATCGTTGGCACCCGCGAACCGGTGCAGGCTTCGCCATTCCGCGAGATGATAAAGACCGATCCATCCCACCTTGGACAATGACCAGGCAAGCCTCGATGACTTCTGCCGGGCTTGCAAAGCTATAACTTTTACAGTCCGAGTAGTCACCGTGCCCCCTTTCCCCATCTCCACGCCCGCTTCGTCCGGACCCGACATGGCCCCAACCCCGCCCTCCGGCAGCTCAAATTCCTTCCGCTCGCGCAATGCTCCAATGCTTTCGACCAGATCGTTCGCTGGCCGTCGCACGCGCTTTCTGGCCAATTTTGCGGTTTGCACTGGCAAAGTTCAGCAGCCGAATCAACGATTGCCGCGAATGAGTCTCATGGAATTGTCACACCGCACCCCCAATCCCAGGTTTCGGCACGACGGATCCCGACCCCTTGGCACCGCACCTGCTAACCAATCAACCCCTGTATGCGCATCCCTCGATTATTCCCCCTTTTCACCGGTTCGCTGCTCCTGACCACGGGCTTGCTCGGCAGCCGCCCCGCCACCGGCCAGGCCTTTTGGGACCCGGCCAACCACCACGCTTCCCCCGGCAGCGGCGGTTCGGGCAATTGGGATACCACCACTTCCGATTGGTGGGTGAGCGGAACGGTGGATGGGAGATGGGTGGCCGGCAATAGCGCCACGTTCGCCGGCAACCCCGGGGACCGGCAAGGGGTCCCAGCTTTTAGTCACAACTCTCAGTGTCAGACGGAATTTCTGTTCAATGAGAATTGTTTCTCGCTGGGGAAGATTAATCGTCACTGTACAATCTCGGCCACTCTCCGCGAATGATGAATCACAGGCCACCGCCCCCTCACCCTAGGTGAATTTGCAGCCTCGCGCCCCCCAAGACATTCCAGCGGCTTCATTTGCTATTCCGACCGCCACGCCTGCTGATCTGCCGCTTTGGTTTTCCGGCAAAACTCCTTACCTGCACAGTGCCCCACCACCGAAGATTGACAGGATTTGCCAAATGCAGCAGATTTCGCCCGCCATTAAAATCGCAAATTAGTCTTTTTGCACTATTCGTCAGAATCTGCAAAGAGCCTCCGAAAGAATGCACCATGAATAGTCGCCCCAACATCATCAGACCGTTTCGTGCCCGCGCACTGCTGGCTTTGCTGCTGATCGCCTGCGGCTCGCTCGCCCTGCCTCTCACCGGACGCGCGGGAGTTCAGGCCTATATTCAATACATTCCCACCAACCCCAACGCCGTCACCCTGCCCCCCGGCGACAGCACGAATACGAATTTCCCGGCGGCCCAGGGCTGGTTTCAACTTCCCGCCATGAGCGTGGATGTGGTGCAAACCGTGCCCCTCCCCACCGGCGGTGCCGGTGGGGGCAAGGTCAATTTTGATCCCCTGAACATCCAGAAGCTCGTCGATGCCATGTCACCCCCGCTTTTTAAATACCTTGCCGCGGGTAATACCTTCGATTTCGTGAACATCGTCTTCACCCGCACCGGGGTGGATGGCAATCCCTTTGCTTTTTTCAAAATCTCCCTCGGTTTGGTGGCCGCTCAGACCCAAGGCTTTTCCCTGCCCGCCAATGGCAATGATTTGACGGAGAATGTTTCCTTCCAATATGGCGCCATGGCCTTGTATTTCACCTCGCAAAACCCGGACGGCTCGGCGGGACCAACCATCAAGCAAGGCTGGGATCGGATCAAAAGCGCTTCGTGGAATGGCGTGTCAGCTCCTTAATCATCTCCGCCATCTGCCCGGTTTCACGATGAGGTTTCTGCCCCAACTTGTCTGGGCGTTGCTGCTCTTTGCCGGCCCGGGCTTGACCTGGGCGCAAACGGTCGATGCGGGCTTCATCCGGCTTTTCTCCCCCGGCTCCGCCACGCCGCTGACTGGTTCCTCCCCGGATCCGCAATTCCCGGGAACCCGCGGTTGGATTGCCATCAGCGCCTTGAGTGACGGCACCACCAATTCCGTTGCCACCACCATCGGCATCTACCCGGGCAGGACTGGTTTTACCGCGCTTTCCTTTCGCAAACCAGTGGATGCGGTTTCGCCGGTCCTCCTCCAAAAATGCGCCGCGGGCTTGCCATTTTCCGCGGAATTTGCCCTGCGGCCGGCGGGAATTCCGGGCAACTTCCAAGCCCCCCTCTACCATGCCACTTTGTCCAACGCGGCCATTCAAACCCTGGCGTGGGTGATGGATGCCACCAATGAGCTGCAGGAAAGCGTCACCTTGCAATACGCCCGGATTGATTGGAATGTCACTTCCTTCAGCGCCAGTGGGGTACCCACCACCATTTTGCGAGTGAATTGGGATCAGGTAAGTAGTTCCGGTTCAAACCCGGGCAGCCTCGCCGTCCCCCCCCCCTCGCTGGGTTACCCGGCCAGCATTATCGTGGCACCGGGCGCTTCCCGCTCCATCCCCCCCAGCCAACTATCGATTTCCGGCACCCTGGATCATGTGGCTGTGGCGGACACCGGCGGTTACACTGGCGGATTATCCGTCAACGCTCTCACCGGCGAACTCACCCTCACCAATGCGCAACCTCCGGGCGGTCCTTACCTCATCTGGGTGGAGGCTGTGGACGCCAATTTCCTGGCGACCAAAACTTCCCTTTCCTTGATCGTCAGCCCGCCGCCCGTGGCCAACCCTGACCTGGTAACCCGGATCTACGGCCAGACCAATCAGTTTCCCTTGGCCCGGTTGTTGGCCAACGACACCCCCGGAGTCAGCTTTGTGGGACTGCCCGCCACCAACACCGCCTTAGCCGGAATCGTTTCGGTTTCCGGTGACACGATTACCTACCTCCCGCCCGTCCCGGATCCCGGCGGCAATGACAGCTTTACCTACCAGATCCAGGACCAGTACGGTCAAACAGCGTTGGGCACGGTCTCCGTCGGCATCGCCCTGCCGGGTGGCGGATCCATCGGCAACCTGACCATCCAGGTCACCGATCAAGGCACCAGCATTGCCCTGGTCGGCCTCCCCGGGCGAAACTACCAACTCCAGTCCACCTCAGATCTGGGCGGCGTCTGGATGAACGTAGGCAACCCCGTGTCCGCCTCCGCCGCCAACGGCCTGGCCCGCTGGCCGGGCCTGCCCAATTCCGCCACCACCTTTTATCGGGCCTTCCTCCTGCCATAATCCTTACGAAGCCTGCTACCTGCTCAATCTTTCATAGGGGTCAGTCCCGGCTATTAATCACTCTTTCAACCAAAGGGGTCAGTCCGGATTATTAGCCAATACCGCCTTGACACCCTTCGCGGCATGGCGATAATACCCTTCAGCTATGGCGCGCAAGTTGCGAATTCAGTACCCCGGCGCTGTTTACCATGTCATGAACCGCGGCGATCATCGCGATGCGATTTTCCGCGATGACCTCGATCGCCAATGTTTTACGGATACGCTGGCGGAGGTTTGCGCCAAAACCAATTGGCAGGTCCATGCGTATTGCCTCATGCCGAATCACTTTCATCTCGTCGTCGAAACGCCCCAAGCCAATCTGGTGACCGGGATGAAATGGTTGCTTGGCACCTACACCGGCCGGTTCAATCGCCGGCATGATCTTTGCGGCCACCTATTCAGCGGGCGTTACAAAGCTCTGGTGGTGGACAGCACAACGCCAGGGTATCTGAAGACGGTTTGTGATTACGTGCACCTGAATCCGGTGCGGGCCAATTTGCTGCGCGCGGAAGAACTACTGCGAGAGTATGCCTGGAGCAGCTTTCCCGAATATCTCAAGAGCCCTTCCCGTCGCCCCGAGTGGCTGCGAGTGGATCGCCTGCTGGGCGAACACGGCATTCCCCAGGATAGCCCGGCAGGACGGAAGGCGTTTGCACAGCGGATGGAAGACCGGCGGCGCGCGGGTGATCAACCGGAAGCGTGGGCGGCGATACGGCGCGGCTGGTGCCTGGGGGAAGCGGAATTTCGGAAGGAACTCCTGGCTCAGGTTAATGAGCGGCGCGGGGCGCATCATTACGGAGCGGAGTTGCAGGAGGGCGAGGAGGAGAAAGCCGGGCGCTTGGTTCTGGAGGAACTGACGCGACGCAAGTGGTCTGAGGATGACTTGACCAGAAATCCCAAGACTCATGCAAAAAAGGCCCAAATCGCGCTGCGATTACGACGGGAGACAACGATGACCCTGGCCTGGATTGCGCAGCGTTTGCAGATGGGCAGCGTCAACACATTGAAAAACACGCTACGATTGGCCCAGGGTCCGGACTGATCAAGCTTCCGACCACGGCCCGCCGCAACCCCCGACCGCTCGATTCCCTCGCCAATTTCCCGACCGTCCGGTGGCGTTCTCCGCCGTCCGTTCCTGCCTAAGTTAATCCGGTCGCCCGCATCCCCACTCGCGTCGCCCCCGCGTTAATCAAGGCCTGGGCCATTCCCGCCTCGCGCACGCCCCCGGCCGCTTTCACCCCCATCCCTGGCCCCACCGCCTCCCGCAGGATCTGGATCTCTTCCACGGTTACGTTGGGCGTGTGAAAGTCCGTTCCGGTTCCCACGAATTGTGCGCCCGCCTCCTGCGCCATCCGGCACACCGCCACCATCTCATCCCGGGTCATCAACGAAGTTTCCAGAATCACCTTCACCGGACGTTCCTCCGCCGCCTCCACCACGTCCATGATTTCGCGCAACACCAACCGGTGGTCCCCGTCCCGCAGGCGCCCAAGATTAGGAACGTAGTCAATCTCATGCGCCCCCAGGTCCACCGCCAGTTCGGCCTCATACCGTTTGGCATCCGATTCCGCCGCCCCCAACGGATGCCCTACCAACGCCACCACCTTCAGCCCGCTGGCTTCCAGCAGGGTGTAAGCCAGCTCCACCCGCGAGGTGTTTACCACCACCCCGTACAGCCCCCCGGCGCGCGCCGCCGCGCACAGGGTTTCAATATCGCGCCGGGAAGCTTGCGGAGCGCACCACGTCAGCTCCAATCGCGCGGGCAGATCATCCATGGTCATCGGTCTGTCGGGGCGGCCCTTTTATTTCGGCAGCAATTCCGCCACCAACGACTTCTCTTCCTTCAATTCGTTGATCGTCAGATTGATCTTGCCGCGGCTGAATTCGTCCACCGGCAATCCCTGCACAATCTCCAGTTTCTGTCCATTGCTGCGCACCGGGAAGGACGAGATCAAACCGGCTTCAATCCCGTAGCTGCCCTCGGTCGGAATGCATACACTGTGCCAGTCGCCCGCCGCGGTCGGCGTGACGATCGAAGCCACACTGTCCACAATGGCGTTGGCCGCGCTCGCCGCGCTGGAAAGCCCCCGCGCCTTGATGATCGCCGCCCCGCGTTGCTGGACGGAACTGATGAAATCCCCCTGCAACCACGTGTGATCGGTAATGACTTCCGCCGCTGGCCGGCCGCCAATCTTCGCGTGGGTGTAATCCGGATATTGGGTGGCGGAATGATTGCCCCAGATCGCCACGTTCGTTACCGTGGTCACATCGACCCCGGCTTTTTTGGCGAGTTGCGACTTCGCGCGGTTCTCATCCAGGCGCGTCATGGCGTGCCAGCGATCCCGCGGCACCCCCGGCGCGTTGCTCATGGCAATCAGGCAGTTCGTATTGCACGGATTGCCCACCACCAGGATGCGCACATCGCTCGCGGCGTTCTTCTCGATCGCCTGGCCCTGACCGATGAAAATCTTCCCGTTGATCCCCAGCAAATCCTTGCGCTCCATTCCCTGCTTCCGCGGCACGCTGCCAACCAGCAACGCCCAGTTCACCCCGCCAAAGCCTTCCGCCAGGCTGGCCGTCGGCACCACTCCCTTGAGTAGCGGAAACGCGCAGTCTTCCAACTCCATCACCACCCCGCCCAGCGCCGGCAGCGCGGGCTCGATCTCGATCAAATGGAGAATCACGGGCTGGTTGGGACCAAACATCGCGCCGGACGCGATGCGAAACAAAAGTGAGTAGCCAATTTGGCCGGCGGCTCCGGTAACCGCGACCCGGATGGGAGTAGTATTCATTTTCTTAATTTGTGTGTATTAGCATGCCGTAAGATTAGACCATCTGCAAGCCCCCAAAAACCACTCTCGACATCCCCCGCGCGTCGCTGGAAGACTGCCCCATGGCTCAGGTGGTCATCGACAATTTGACCAAGGTATTTTCCGTGCCCCGCGGCGCGCCCGTGCTCGCTTTGGATCGCGCCAACCTGACAGTGGCGAACGGCGAATTCCTCGTGCTGACCGGCCCCTCCGGCTGCGGCAAGTCCACGCTGCTCCGCCTCCTCGCCGGTCTGGAAGCACCCACCTCGGGAGACATCTCCCTGGACGGCCGCTCGCTCAACGGCGTCGCTGCGCGTGACCGCAATCTCGCCTTGGTCTTTCAAAGCCATGCCCTTTACCCGCACTTGACCGCGTTTGAAAATCTGGCCTTCGGCCTCCGCGTGCGCGGCCTGCCCCGCCCGGAGATCACCCGACGCATCCACGAGGCCGCCACCCTTTTGCAGCTCACCGACTGCCTCGGGCGCCTCCCCCGTGAACTCTCCGGCGGCCAGCGTCAGCGCGTCGCGCTCGGTCGGGCCATTGTCCGCCAGCCCGCCATTTTCCTGTTCGACGAGCCCCTGTCGCACCTGGACGCCACCCTTCGCATCCAATTGCGCCGCGAGATCCGCGCCCTGCATCACCAACTCGGCACCACCATGATCTATGTGACGCACGATCAGGTGGAAGCCCTCACCCTCGGCGATCGACTCGCCGTGATGCAGGCCGGCACCATCCACCAGGTCGCTCCGCCCCTCGATCTTTACCATTCGCCAGCCAACCGATTTGTCGCAGGCTTCCTCGGCTCTCCCCCCATGAGTTTCTTCCGAGGCACTCTTATCGCCAGGAACGACACCTCCGTGTTTGTCGAAACCTTGGATGCTCCCGCCGCCGCCGCTGGCGAACCCTTCACTCTGGCCCTTCCCGCCTCCCGCTCCGTCGCCCTGGCTGCCCACGCCGACCGACCACTCCTCCTCGGGGTGCGACCCGAACATCTTTCCCCCGCTCCAATGGACTCGCGGGCCGCCCCGGAAAGCGCCCTCCTTTACGCCCGAGTGGAAGCCGTCGATCACCTCGGGGCCGAAACCCACTGGCAACTCCGCTCGGCCGGCCACTCCTTTACGCTCCGGTCGGCCGGAACGGCACCCACGCCAACTGGCGCCACCGTGAACCTTTCTTTTCCGTGGTCCATGGCCAGCTTTTTCGACGCCACTTCCGGTCAGGCCCTCTGCTAACCGGCCGCGAGCCAGCCCAAAATTCCGCTTCCGCCCCCCCTCTTCCCCGTTATAATCAACCCATGGACGCTCTACCACTGCACGAACTCCATCAGGATTTGGCGGCTCGGTTTCTCGCCGTCAATGGCTGCGAAGTCGTGGAGCATTACGGCGACCCCGCCGCCGAACACGCCGCCCTGCGGGCCACCGCCGGCCTGGCCGACCTCGGCTACCGTTCCCGCCTCTGCCTCACCGGCGCGGATCGCGCGCGTTTCCTCCACGGCCAGGTCACCAATAACGTCAAGGATCTGCGCCCCGGCACCGGCTGCTACGCCGCCCTCGTCACCGCCAAGGGCCGCCTGGAATCCGATCTCCAAATCTTCGCCCTCGCGGATGAATTACTCCTCGATTTCGAACCCGGCCTGACCCCGGAGGTCAGCCAGCGCCTGGAAAAATTCATCATCGCTGACGATGTCCAGATCCTGGATGCCGCCCCCCACTATGGCTCGTTATCTGTCCAGGGCCCCCTCGCCGCCGAGGTCATCAAGCGCCTTAACTTGGGGGTAGAGTTGCCCGCCCGCCCGCTAACGCTTGCCTCCCTCTCCCACCCCGTCTGGGGCGACCTTTATCTCGTCAAACAACCACGCTTCTCAACATCTGGTTTCGACCTGTTCATCCCCACCGCTGCCCTGTCCGCGGTTTGGGACCAATTGGTCGCGGCCGTCCGCGCCGTCGGTGGTCGCCCCTGCGGCTGGCAGGCTTGGGAAACTGCCCGCTTCGAAGCCGGTATCCCCCGCTTTGGACTCGACATGGATGCCACCAATCTGGCCCCCGAAACCGGTTTGGAATCCCGTGCCATCAGCTATTCCAAGGGCTGCTATATCGGCCAGGAAGTCATCGCCCGCATCCGCACTTACGGCCAGGTCGCCAAGGCCCTTCGCGGCCTGCGCCTCGCGGACCACCTGACCACCCTCCCGCTCAAAGGCGACCGCCTATTCCACGCCGGCCACGAAGTGGGCGTCATCACCAGCGCCCTCGCCTCCCCCACGCTCCACGCTAACTTCGCCTTCGCCTACGTCCGCAAAGAAGCCAACGCCATCGGCACGATCCTCACCCTCCAAAGCGCCGCCGGCGAATCCCCCGCCCAAGTCGTAACGCTACCTTTCCAACCTTTCACGGCCTGAGCACGCGTTATTCGACTTGCTGATGTGGCCGCCGAAATGGCTCGGCTAGCGGCGCTGCCCAGCCTGACACCCTTCTTGCCACGCCCCCTCCCTCCTGTTTAGTGTACCGCAACTTTGTTAGCCATATAATCTAGCCAACATGACCACCGCCACCACCACGCCGGCCATCCAACCGGTCAAATCCTTTACCACCGACGCCCTCACCGTCCAGGTTTACGCTAACCGCTCGGATCTCTCGCAATCCGTTGCCCGGATTACCCAGGCCCATCTGCAGGCTGTCCTCGCCGCCCAAGGCTCCGCCGCGGTGATCCTGGCCACGGGAAATTCCCAAATCAAATTTCTGGAAGAATTGAACCGCCTCGGCGGGGTCGATTGGTCCCGCATCACCCTGTTCCACATGGATGAGTACCTCGGCATCTCTGGCGACCACCCGGCCAGCTTCCGCCGCTACATGCGCGAACGCGTCACGGCCCGACTCCATCCGCGCGCATTCCACTATCTTGAAGGTGATGCCCTTTTGCCCATGGATGAATGCGATCGTTATTCCGCCCTCCTCCAAGCCCAACCCATCGATCTCTGCTGCCTCGGCGTCGGTGAAAACGGTCACCTGGCCTTTAATGATCCCCCCATTGCCAATTTCTCGGACCGCCGCGCCGTCACCATTGCGAAACTCGATGACGCCTGCCGTCTGCAGCAAGTCGGCGAAGGCCATTTCCCCGGCCTCGACGCCGTCCCCCAGTACGCGCTGACCCTCACCATTCCCACGCTGCTCTCCGCGCGCAAACTCCTGTGCCTTTGCCCCGAAAAGCGCAAAGCCGTCGCCGTCAAAAATGCACTCTTGGGTCCCATCAGCCCCGCGTGTCCGGCCTCCGTCCTCCGCACCTCCCCTCACGCCACCCTGCTGCTCGACACCGACTCTGCCAGCCTTTTGTGATCGCCCGGTTCCCTTTTCCCGACTCCGGGCAGGTGCTTACATCTGCCCGGAAAAGGGGAACCCGGGACTGATTTGCCCTGTCATCACATTGGCGCCCCCCGGAGTGTGCCGAACCATGAGCGGAATCCCCGCCTCTTGACGCCCGTCATAGGCGATATCGATAGAATAAAGTCCCGGCTTGGCAAATTTGAGCTGCTGGATGTTCACAATCAGATTGCGGGTCACAAAATGAGTATCCGCCGGCACCTCCACCGGCATGGGTAATTCCATGCTGGGCATCACCAATTGCCCGTCCTCATCCACAAAACTGAGCCGCAGAGTGTGCATCCCCTCCTCGCCGTTGTTGAACATCATCCGCAGCGCCACGGAACATTGGGGATAAAGCGCCGGCAACTGGGCCGTCTGAATCGTGTCGAACGCGCCCAATAAGCTCAATTTCCCGGCCGAGTCCGTCGCCGCGTCACACAACACCGCGATTTGTAAATTCATAATTTTAGCATACGCTTCTTCCCCTCGTAACGCGAGCGCCAATCGGACTGCCCACCCACCGCACTTTGCGTCGGTTCACCAATCCAGTATCCCGACCCATCGCTGGCTGCGGAAAAATCAGCCCTAAATTCCTATCGTAGGAATACGTTCCGCCAAATTCCGGGCTACCTTTTATCCGCTGGACGCGTCGGCTTGGAAATGTCGTTGCCGTCCATGGGAGGAATTCCGGCATCGACCGCTGCCCGAATTTTGACTTTCGCCGGCCGACAAATCGGCACCAGGAGCCGTTCTTTGACAACTTAATCCAGGATCCCGCGCTGGACCGGTGCAACCAAGGCACCGGCAGGTGCGCGCAGGGCGCCATCACGTCCTCCCACCTGCCGGTTTGCCTTCACCCCAAAACCCGCCGATTAACCCCGAGTCCAGGTTAAACAAACTTAATCCAGTTTCAGGTAATCCCACCAGCTTGAGGATTCCGAAACGGCCACTCCCCTCCCCTTGTAGCAGCTGAAGTGAGGAAGTTTTTACTTTATCGATAACATCAGTCACCAGCTCCAACGCCAAAGTCCGCCGCCTGCCCACCAAGTCCAGGCGAATCCAACTTAATCCAGTTTCATGATATCCTGCCCCTGTCAAAATCTCCCCGGAAAGCCGTCCGTCGCCCTTTCGGACACTTAATCCAACTTCCTTTTCGAGTTCGACCCGGGCGACGGCCGCCAACCCCTGGACGGCATCCTCACAAATTTGCTATTGCCCCGTTTCCCGGGTCTCCCCAATGCTTTACGAATGGCTAATGCAACTGCAACCCTGCGCGCTCCCGTCCCTCCCGCTTTGCCCAGAGTGGCTGTTCCGTTAACCCATGGCTCACTCCCGTCCCGCCTCGCCATCGCCACCGTGCTCATCACGACATTTTGCCTGACGTTTATCTCCACCGCCGCAGCCCAAACCGTTCCCCCGGTTCCGCTGGCCACTATAACAAATACCCCCTACCACGGCTGGACGAACTCCATCATCCTTGCCAACCCGCTCGTCGAAGCGGTCATCGTCCCCGGCATCGGCCGCGTCATGCAATTTCAATTCAAGACCAACGCCGGGCCATTTTGGGAAAACCCCAAGCTCAGCGGCCGTGGTCGTCTGGCCGATCCCTCGAAATGGTCTAATTTCGGCGGCGACAAAAGCTGGCCGGCACCGCAGGATGAGTGGCCCAGGATGACCGGCATCGGGTGGCCGCCCCCCACCGCATTCGACGCTACCACGTACACGGCCACCATCTCCCCGGCCGGCGTGACCATCGTCTCACCCGTCGATTCGCATTACGGCATCCGGGTCAGCCGCCAAATCGCTTTGGATCCCCAACTCCCCCGGCTCACCATCGATACGACCTTCGAAAAAGTGAGCGGCACCAACGTCAATGTCGCGGTCTGGACCATCACCCAATTGCAGGACCCCGTCGGCGTGTATCTCCCGGCCCCCACCAACGGTGTCGCGGGCATCTCCGGCAACCGCCCCCCGAATCTGTGGCTCGATGAGGACCGGATTTTCCTCCAGCGGGACCAGGAAAAATCCTACAAGATTGGCGTGGCCGGGGAAAAGTTGCTCTGGGTGGGGAAGACGAACAGCCTGCTCATCGAAATCCAGCGGGTGGCCGGTGCGGTTTATCCCGATCAGAACACCAGCTCACAGGTTTATACCAACCCGGACGAGGCTCCCTACGTGGAACTCGAGCTGCTTGGCCCCCTCAGTAAAATGGCCATTGGCGACAAAAAAAGCCTCCGCACCACCTTCACCCTTTATCCGCGCACCGAATTCGATCCCTCCGCCGACGCCCGCGCCATTTTTAAGAAATAGCATGTCCCACCAGCCCCAGAATTTTTCCGCGGGCACCCAGGTGGTGTCCTTGGCGGAAGTCCGCGGCACCAATAATTCGCTGGTTCATCCCCGCGGAGCGGTGGGCGTCATCACCCGCAGTCCGACCAATCCCGGAGAACGTTTTCTTATCCGTTTCCCGGATGGATTCGAAACCGCCCTGGCTGCCGGTCAATTTGAAGTCCTGCAGCATTTCAAGGATCGGCTCGGAAACTCCGAATCTGAGTCGCACTTTCAACTGGAGGACCACATTATCCTGCGTTGCATTGTCGGCTCGCGGGCCTATGGCCTGGACCATGACGACTCGGACACCGATCGCCGCGGCATCTACCTGGCCCCGGCGCATCTGCAATGGTCACTTTATGGAGCGCCCGAACAGTTTGAGGATCACGCCAGCCAAAGCTGTTACTGGGAGTTGCAAAAATTCCTCCTACTCGCCCTCAAAGCCAATCCCAACATCTTGGAGTGCCTTTATTCGCCGCTTGTCGAAATGTCCACCCCGTTGGGAGCGGAACTGGTGGCAATCCGGACGGGCTTTCTTTCGCAGATGATCTTTCAGACCTTCAACGGGTATGCGCTCTCCCAATTTAAAAAGATTGAGCAGGATCGGCGCAACCACGGTGAGGTGCGGTGGAAACATGCCATGCACTTGATCCGCCTCCTTTTGGCGGGGGCGGCGGCGCTCCGCACCGCCACCATCCCCCTCCGACAGGAAGCCCATCGCGACCGCCTGTTGGCCATCAAAAGCGGCGCGATTCCATGGGCCGAAGTGGAGGCTTGGCGCCAGGAACTCCACCAGGATTTCGCTTTGGCTTTTGCCGAAACCCGGCTTCCCGAACGCCCGGATTATGAAGCCGCCAACCGTTTTCTGATTCGCGCCCGGCAGACGGCCGCCCGACTGCCAGCCACCTGAACCTGTGCCGCAAAAGCTTGCGCGAACTGCCCCGGACCAATCATCGCCGATTACCGTATGATCATCGATCCCCGCCTGCACCGCATTGTCGCCGCCCAGCCTTACCCGCTGCTGTTTGCCACTATCAGTGGCGCGCATCTTTATGGCTTTCCCTCGCCGGATTCGGACTTCGATTTGCGTGGGTCGCACATCCTCCCGCTCGACCGTATCATCGGATTGGAAGAAGGTGAAGAGACGGTCCAGGATTCCCGGATCATTGACGGCCTCGAAATGGACATCGTCAGCCACGATGTCCGCAAATTCTTCGGCCTCTTGCTCAAGAAGAACGGTTACGTTTTGGAGCAACTCTATTCCCCGCTCGTGGTTCTCGCGACACCTGAGCACGAGGAATTGAAGCAACTCGCCATTGGTTGCATCACCCGGCATCACGCCCACCATTATTTCGGCTTTGCCGAAACCCAGTGGCATCTCTTCCTCAAGGAGGAGCCGCACCGGGTCAAACCACTGCTTTATGTTTACCGTGTCTTACTCACCGGCATTTGGCTGATGCAGACGGGCAAGATTGAGGCGAACCTGGTTACCTTGAACCAGTCATTTGGACTCCCGCAGATCCCCGACTTGATTGCGCGGAAGCTCAGCGGCCCGGAGCAATCCATCCTGAACGATGCGGATCTGGATTTCCACCGACGCGAGTACGAACGGCTCCGGGCGGAATTGCAAACCGCCCACGACCAGAGCCGCTTGCCGGAACTGCCGACAGAATCATCGCGCGCCGGGTTGCATGATTTGCTCCTGCGCATCCGGCGCTCCCATCCCTAGTGGTTGCTCCACTGCTGCGGTCCGCCCGTCACCTGCCGTCCCCCGGCCCGCGTTCCACCGCCTCCAGCACCTTGCGATAAAGGCCATCCACCAGCTCGCGCTGCCGCCGACCAGCGTAGGCATAATGATCCAGTCCCGGGGCGGAATTGACTTCCAATATGCGGTAATCCCCGAGCGGCCGGGTGGCATCCGCCATCATCACATCCACCCCGGCAAAGCGCAGCCCCATATGCCGGGCGACGGCCGCCGCCAGTTGCGCCACCGTCGGGTGCAACTCCGCGGTCACATCAACGGTATCGCCGCCCAAGGACAAATTCGCCACCTCCAGTAGCGGCACCAACTTCCCCGCGGGAATGACCGACCGCCAGGTCAGCCCCTGTTCCACCAGCGACCGCAGCAAGCGTTCATCCTTCCAGGGAATGATCGTGTCGCGACCCGTTTTGATAAACCGATCCTGCTTTGCTGCGAGCAATTGGCGGACGGTCTGCTTTCCGTCCCCAGTGATGGTCAGCGGCACGCGCTCGTAAGCGGAGATGACTTCGCCATCCAATACCACCAACCGGTAATCACGACCACGGCAGGTCTCCTGGACAATCGCCATCCGGTCCTGCTGAAACACATCCCGCAATCGGGACCAAAGTTCCGCCCGATCCGTTGCCCGGTACACCATCTCCCCCTGGCTGCGGCGCAATGCCTTCACAAAAACGGGATAGCCGAGGGACTTGGCAAATTGCGCCGCGGCGGCCAATCCGCGTCGCCGCGGCACATGTCGCTGAAAGGCCGGGGCAAACACGGTCAACTCGCGCGGCACCCGGAATCCCCCCTCTTCCAAAAAGAAGTGGGTGTAACCCTTATCCTGCGCAATTTTCACCGAACTCACCGGGTTGAGATTGAACTTGTTATCCCAGAAGAGGGATTTCCGGCCATTGCGAAAATAGATCGCTCCCACAAAACCATGTTCTGGTTCCAGCACAACTCGCGCGCCCAGTCGGGGGGCGATGCGTCGCAGGATCGCGGGCATGAAGGCTTTGCGCGACATACGCTCCTAATTCTTGGCAAACACGGCCTCGATGATGCGCCGGTAAATTGCCGTCGCCCGCGCCCGTTCGACCAACCCGAAATGTTCCATCATGATGCCGGAATTCACCTCCAGAATCCGCCCCCCGCCATTGGCCGTCACCACAATGTCCACCGACGCCACCCGTAGGCGGAGGGCTGCCATGGCCTTGGTGGCCAGCTTGACCAGTTGAACGCGCTCCGGCGCCTCCCCGGTCAATGCTTCCGCCACCGCGCCCTGCCCCAGATTGTGCCGCCAATTGATCGCCACCAACTCCCCCGGGACCGGCACCCGGTCCAATTCCGCCGCTGTCAGCTCCATCTTGCCCAACGCTTTCAATTTCGCCTCCGCCACCGCGCCACCCGCTCCGCCAGATTCCAGCCACTCCGCCAGCAATTCCGTCACCCGGCGCCGCCCATCACCTGTCACCGCCGCTCGCAATTTGCGGTAAACCAGCAGCGCTTCTCCGTCCAGCATAAGGACCCGGTACTCGTCCCGGATCGCAAGAAACGGCGACACCGCGCACGCCCGCGCTTTGCCCAGCAATTGATGGATCCCCCGCTCCAGCTCCACCTGATTCCGTAATCGGAGGACTTCACGCCCGGCCGTGCCTTCATTCGGCTTGGCCACCAGGTCCCGCCCCCACTGCTCAAAGAGTTCCAACAATCGCGCCCAGTTCCCCCCCGCCGGCATGTAATCCGGCAGGGTGGGCGACATGATCAAGTGGTGCTCCACCGCCGGAACCCGGGCATCCGCCAGCACGGAATAGGTGGCGGACTTGTCCCGCGCGATTTGCTGCGCCGCCGCGGAATTGAGGCTGAAATCGTAACCAAACACGTGCTCGGTCCGGGTCCCCTGGCGGAGTGTCAGCAGCCAGTCACCGTGGTGCGCCCGCAGCTTGATCCCCATCGAGGCGCAAACCTCGCGCAGGAGGACGACAAACAAGCGTGTGGGAGGAGCTTTGGCCATATGCAACCGCATGTTAAAGGGCGCGGCCCCACCCCGCAAGCGGCATCAACCCGCTGCTTGCGAGGCCTGTTTCGCCGCGATCACAAAAGCCCGGACCTTGGCCGCATCCTTCCGCCCGGGTGCTGATTCCACGCCGCTGGAAACATCCACCGCATAGGGACGCACCTGGCGGATCGCGTCACCGACATTCTCCGGCGTCAAACCACCGGCGAGAAAAATCGGTCGGCCCAATCGCGCTGCGTCCCGCGCCAATTCCCAATTGAACTTGGCCCCGGTCCCGCCCAGCTTATCCGCCGCATAAGCGTCGAGCAACCAAGCATCCGTAGCGTATTCCGGCAGCTCCGCGAGAGTTTCCTGTCCCCGCACCCGGAATGCCTTGATGGTCATTACCGGGAAAGACGCACAGTACTCCGGGGTTTCCGCGCCGTGAAACTGCACCACGTTTAATCCGCATTCCTGAATTGCCCGCATCACGAGCTCTTCGGACGCATCCACAAATACCCCGACCTTGATGATATACGGCGGCACCTCGCGAGCGATTTCCGCGGCCGCGGTCATGGACACCCGGCGCGGACTCTGGTCGTAAAACATTAATCCCAGAGCATCCGCCCCGGCCTCCGCAGCGGCGATGCCGTCAGCAGGTCCGGTAATACCACAAATCTTGACCACCGCGCTCATTCGGCGGGCTGCCCTGCGGGTTCGGCCGTCGGCATCCGTCGGTGCAGGACCGCCACGTTGCCCACGCGCATAATCAACCGGCTGCCGGTTTTCTCGGCCAGATCCGGTGCCAGGGATTTCTTCTCCTCCTTGAACTCGACAAACTTGACCTTGATGAGATCCGTGAAAGCAAAAGCGGTGTCGATGCTTTTCACAAAGCCCTCACTCAGGCCGGCTTTGCCGAGTTTGAAGGCGGCGGGCAATCGTTGCGCCCGGGCTTTGAGCGCCCGGATTTCGGCATTGGTCAGGGGAACAGTATTCATGAATTTTGCAAAGTTGTGTCGCTCGGGAATTCAGGAAACTCCGGCTACGCGGAAGCCTTCCTGTTCGAGCATCGTCCGGATGCGGGCGGGCTGGTCGCCTTGAATTTCGATGGTCCGATCCCGGGTCGTACCACCACAACCGCAGGCCGCTTTCAGGCGGGAACCAAGGTCATCAATATAACGTCCGCCAATGTGTGGGGCAAAATCATGAATCACAATCACCGTCTTGCCGCCGCGATGGGCCCTCTCTTTCCGCAAAACCACCCGCCCCAACTTGCCCGGCTTGGGCACGCCGGAGGCGCTTGTCGCCACGGGTGCGCGGACGGCCTCGGGCTCGCTACCCGGCGGCAAACCGGCGGCTTCCAGCGCGGCAAACGGGTTGTGGAGGGCGACCCCACTCGGCGTCAGATCCAGCTTTTGCTTTTTGGCCATTGCGGGGCAAAGATGACCCCCATTGCCGGGGGGTGTCAATGATTCAAGGCTCCGGAGTGGCACTGAGCGGCCGAAAATCGGAAACCTCGGTCGTTGACTTGATGGTCATACTATCCAGCAATTTTCGCCCCTCGAAAATGCCCTTGGACGCCGCTTCCACCCAGATCCCATCCGCTTCCCGAACTTGGGAAAAGGAGAACTCGCAGCGCCGCAACTTGCCCAAAACTCCGCCCCAAAGCGTGATCTCCGCGCGCAAATGAATGTCCGCACGCGCCAACTCAAACTCTTCGGCATCAATCCAGACTTTCCCCTCCATCTGGTTGAGAAAACGGTCCGTCAGTTCATGCTCGGGAAGCTTGCCGCTCTTCGGTTCAAATGCCAGCACCAAGGTCACCCGGCCATTCACGGTCTCATCCGCCAGCCGAGTGAAATGGTAGCGCGCGGTCAATTCCTCCGTCGCCAGCTTTTCTTTTGGCTGTCCCTTGTGCTTCCTCGCCGGTTTCTCTTTGGAATACTTGGCCCGCTCCGCCGCATCATGATCCGCCTGCTTCTTCAACTCGCGTGGGGGAAGCGCCTTGCCATTCACCTCCACCAACTTTTCCTTGGACTGCCCCGCCTGGACCAGCACATCGTACAACTTTTCTTTGCGCGTGGTGATGCGGCCTTTGCTGTCCAATTCCTCCGTCACGGTTCGCTTGCGAAATTGGTAATTGCTGGCAGCCTCCCGTTCCTCCGCGGTTTCCGACCGTTCCACCGTGCGACGAATGATTTCATCCGCCGTCAAAGGCGTGTCGCCCCGCGCCACGCCTTCCCCTGTCAGTACCCCCAGAACCACCCAAAGCACGAGCGTGTTCCAGTTGCAGATAATTCTCTTCATCTTCGGCACACTAGTCGCCACCCGCCTTTCTGGCAAGATTTTGACGGCCCGAAAAAAAAGGAGAGGCGGGTAGCCTCTCCTTTATTGCGAAATACTAAATCGAGCGCCCCGCCAAAAACCATCAGGCACCCAATGAACCGACTCACGGCGGCAGTGCCGCGAAAGGATTTTTGATATTGGCTGAAGTCCGGAATTGAGCCCAGTTGATATCAATGCGGGTTTTCGCCGTTGTCTGACCGACATTACTGGGGCACTTGGTCGAGCCGTCGAGCCATTTGTGAATCTCCGAGTGACCATCGGCAAAGGCAATACCCACGCCAAAATTGTGGTGGGTGGCAAAATAATCAATCCAAGCCCGGGAAACCATTTGCACCGCAAGCCCGGCATCGTTGATGCTCAATTCATCTTCATCGGTCAGCACCCAGAGGCCGGAAGGGGAGGGAAACTTGATCTGGCTCATCTTGCCATAGGTGTACCAGGTTTCATTCAAATAATGGCCGTGTGCGCCATCCAACCAAGGGCCATCCACCGCCTGCTGCGAATCGTTCTTCGTCCCCACCGCCTGGCTCATCGAAATGCTGCGCACCCGCGGAACCTTGATCCCTGCGATCGTGACCGAACTTTTGTCCGACGGGCATTTGTAGATCCCGACATTCTTGCCGTAATATGGCGCCAGCAGGGCTTGCTTCGGATCCGCCAACAACGTCGTGTTCGTCGCATCGTTGGGGTTGGTCATGTCACCGCTGACCCACTGCCCGCGGATGCCGCCGTTATCAACATTTGGAGGCAGGAGATCGGTGTTGTCATCGGCGTAGAGGCGCATGGCAAGCATCAACTGTTTCGTATTGTTCATGCAATACGTTTGGTTGGCCTTTTCCTTGGCCTTGGCCAGCACGGGAAGCAGCATCGCAGCCAAAATCGCGATGATGGCAATGACCACGAGCAATTCGATGAGCGTGAACCCTCGCCGCCCCGCCGGGGTCTGGTTCTTCAATTTCATTTGCATAATACTACACATGTTGTGCGTTTGTTGGACCGGTCTGATTGGTGCAGATTATCGCACCCCACTGTGCGGGTCAACTGTGCGTTTCGCGGCACACAACATTTGCTCACCTGTGATCTTCTGTTTTGCTGCCCATCAGCCCATCTGATTTTGCCTCCTTGGTTATTTCCTTTCCCCTTCCACCGCCCCGGATCAGGGCTGCCCGCTTCGAGGAGACACGCAAAAAACTAGCATTTCTTGGCGGCCACGGTAGGCTTAGCCCCAAACTATGCCAGCCGATAAACCGCCGCAACCTCGCGTCGTAGGATCATCGGAACCCGTCCCTGACCTCCGCTCCGGGACCACTGCAATTATCACCGGAATATCCAATCGCGAGTTTCTTGAAAAATACTCGCTTCCCGGCTGCATCGGCTTGTCGGCTGGGGAAACGCTGATTGACCGCGCCATTAAGCGCGCCGAACGCCATCTTGATCCGGCCGGACGATGGGGCTCTTGGTCTCATGCCTTTATCGTTCAAGGCTACCGTGTGGACGGCTTTCAATGGGTGCTGGAATCGGACCTGCAATTCCATCGCAAGCACGTCCACTTAGGTGTGCAGGAAAATCGCCTCGAAAAGTACTACGACGAGGGATTTTATCAGACTCTTGCCATACTGGACTTCGGCCTTACTGCAGAGCAATTAAACCTTCTGTTGCGCGAGGGGCTGAATTTGGTCGCGGACCGGACCGGCTATTCGGTTCGGGAACTGGCGGGCACTTTGCTAGCCCTCCGTGAGCCACGCTTGCGGGGTCGCCCTAATTTGCTGGCCCAAGACCGGGCACTTTATTGCTCGGCATTTGTGCAGCATTTGTACCAAAAAATCGGTCTGGATCTAAATCCCGGTGTCCACGGAAAGAACACCACCCCGGAGGATTTGGCCCGCTCAAGCCTCCCCCATCGACGTTACATCCTTGAACGCCCCATCCCTCCCGGAAAACTGACCAAACTCCGGGGTCAATTGCGCCGCCGTGTTGGCGTTGGTTTGGCCCGTTTGAAAGCTTCCAAAGGCAAGACTCCGGAGCCTTGAATCGCGCGCGAATTCCCCCGAGTGAAAAGCTTCAGCCCGCGGTCTCGGTTCCCTCTCCTTCAGCCTCCGTCTCGGATTCCGATGTGGCATTTTCGAGACTGGCATAATACAGCCCCAAATTGTGCTGGGCGGTCTTGTCCCCTTGCTTGGCCGCGCGGCAAAACCACTTCACGGCCTCGGAATCGCTCCGGATAACGCCGTGGCCAGTTTGGTAACAAAGACCCAAATTACACTGGGCAGGCGCCACTTCCTGCTCGGCGGCGAGTTTATACCATCGCGCCGCCTCGAAATAATCCTGCGGCACCGCCTGCCCGGTCTCGTAAAACACCCCGAGGTTAAATTGGGCCTGAGGTTCCCCGCGTTCGGCAGCCTGATGGTACCACTTGACCGCTTCGGCAAGATCTTGCGGCACTCCCTGGCCCATTTCATAGCAAACCCCCAGATTGAATTGGGCTGCGGGATCGCCCTGTTCCGCCGCCTCACGAAACCAACGCGCCCCTTCCCCCATCTCCTGGGGCACGCCGAGACCCGCTTGGTAACAAACACCCAGGTAGCATTGCGCCGAGCTATCATTTTGTTCCGCCGCCCGCCGCAGCCATTTGACCGCCTCGGTGTAATCCTGTTGCACTCCGTTTCCGGTCTGATAGCAAATTCCCAGGTAGCATTGCGACGCCGCGTCGCCTGCTTCAGCCTGACTGCGCATTGCCTCAAACGACTGCGCGGATAAGTGGTTTGTCGCCATGGTTCTGGTTCTCGCTGCGAAATTCTTGCCGGCACGAACCGACACGCTTTCATTTTAGTTTGAACTCGCCCTATTTCAAGCGCGGGTTTTTTTGACCGCCGGAGGCTTGAGGGTCTCCGCTTGCGCACGGTCAAAGGCTCGACGCGCAGGCCAACCCGCTGTTAGGATTGGCGGGACATGCCGTCGCTACGCACATTATTGGTTTTGGGTCGCACCTCCAACCTGCCCACGGTTTGGTCGAACTGTCTGGCCGCTTGGTGGCTGGGCGGAGGTCAGAATGTGGGCCGGTTGTTCGGGGTTTTGTTTGGCACCACCCTGCTTTACTTGGGCGGAATGTACCTGAACGATGCTTTTGATGCGGATTTTGACTCCCAATTCCGCCGGGAGCGCCCGGTGCCATCCGGCGCGATTGACCTGAAGATGGTTTGGCTGATTGGGTTGGGCTTGCTGGCTTTGGGGGAATTAGCCCTTATTCCGGCGGGTCGAACCACCGCCTTGTTGGGATTGCTTCTGGTTGCGGCCATTCTGGTTTACGATGCCGTTCACAAGGCAATCACCCTGTCCCCGGTTTTGATGGCGAGTTGCCGTTTTTTTCTTTATTTGGTGGCCGCGTCCGCTGGAGCCAGCGGTTTGACTGGCCTGGCGGTTTGGAGTGCCTTCGCCCTCGCCGCCTACATTGTGGGCCTGAGCTATATCGCCCGTAAGGAAAGTAATCGGGGCGCGCTCCGTTACTGGCCTTGCCTGTTCCTGGGCGCCCCCATCGCCCTGGCCTTGCTGGCGAATGCCGATCGTTTCCGCGAAACCGCCTGGTTGCTTTCCGGGGTCCTCGCCCTTTGGATCATTCGTTGCCTGCGCTATACCTTCGGGCATACCGACCGGAATATTGGCCGCACGGTTTCCGGCCTGCTCGCTGGCATTGCCTGGGTGGATTTGCTGGCGGTGGCCGACTGCCGCCGCGATTTTGCGGCGTTGTTCATTCTCCTTTTCCTCGGCGCCCTCCTTGGCCAGCGCTTCGTTCCCGCCACCTGACAATCGGTCAGCGGAGGGACGGAACGGCAGGCTGCACGGCCCGGGCAGGAACCTCCAATTTAAGCGGTGAGGCCGCGCGTAGCTTGGCGATCACTCCGGGCAAATGCTTGAGCACGTAATCAACCTCTTCCGTGGTCGTGTACCGGCCGAGGCTCAATCGAATTGAACTCCGGGCGCGCGCCGGCGTGAGCCCCATTGCCGTGAGGACATGCGAAGGATCCAGAGACCCGGTCGTGCAGGCGGAACCACTGGAAACGCAAATCCCCAACTGGTCTAGCAACATCAAAACCCCCTCCGCTTCCACCCCTTCAAAAGCGAGATTGCTCGTATTGGGAAGGCGTGTGTCCCGGCTGCCGTTGCGCACGGTGCCTGGGATGGTTTTGAGGATGGCCTTTTCGAGCCGATCCCGCAACGCCCGCACCCGGGTGTTTTCCTCCTCCCAATGCCCTTGGGCCATCTCCGCGGCGCAACCGAATCCCACAATATACGGGACGTTTTCCGTGCCCCCACGGCGCCCCAATTCCTGCCCCCCTCCCACCACGTAAGGCTGGAATTTCGTTCGTCGCTTCACAAAGAGCACTCCAATCCCCTTGGGGGCATGCAGCTTATGCGCGGAAAGCGAAAGAAAATCCACCCCAAGTTCCCGCACATCCAGTTTGAGTTTTCCGGGTGTTTGCACCGCGTCCGTATGGACCAGCACACCGCGGCTCCGGCAGATGGCCGCCACTTCTTCCAGGGGAAAAAGTACCCCGGTTTCGTTGTTCGCCCACATGAGCGAAACGATGGCGGTATCCGGTCGGATCGACTTTTCAAGCAGGTGTATATCCAGCGTTCCGTCGGATTCCACCGGCAGGAACGTCACGTCATACCCGCGCTTTTGCAGATGTTGGGAGAATTTCAGCGTCGCGGAATGCTCCACCGCCGTCGTCAGGATGTGCCGCTTTCCTGGCTGCGTCACCAGGGCGGAGTGGATGGCCGTGTTGTTGCTCTCGGTGCCACAACTCGTAAAGGTGATCTCCCGCGGTTCGGCATTGAGCAAAGCTGCGACTTGAGCCCGTGCCCGATCGAGGTGGCGCCCCACCCCGCGGCCGAAACCATACGCGCTCGACGGATTCCCCCAGGATTCGGTCAAAAATGGCAACATCGCCTCGACCACTTCCGGGGCAACCCGCGTTGTGGCGTTATTGTCGAAATAATAGAGCTTCCGCTGATCCATGCTAACGTTTGATTTGACGTGGACTGTTCTGTACTTCTAGTTTAGGCAGGAGGGCTTAAAGCGCAAGCGGAATTGCCCGCCACGCGGCGGTCCGGGGCGTTTTGTCGCCCGACTACCGCACAAATTCGTTTTGACAAGTCGCTAAAACGCGTTAATCTCTACTAATATTAGTTAAACGCTTATGATTGAATCTGCTGCTCCGGCCAAATTGACCCGCAACGAGGGTCTGAAGCAAGCGTCACCCACGCTAGCGGGTACTATTGCCCAGACACTGACCAACCCGGCGCTTGACCGATTTTCGGATGACGACTACGAATTTCTGAAATTTCACGGGATTTACCAGCAGGATGACCGCGACAAACGCAAAGTCGCCAAGGAATACATCTTCATGGTCCGGGGACGTTTACCCGGCGGAGTGGTGTCTCCCGACCATTATCTGGTATTTGACCAACTGGCCTCCACCTACGGCAACAACACGCTACGGATCACCTCCCGGCAAGGCTTTCAATTTCACGGCGTGGTCAAATCCGGCCTCGGCCCGCTGATGAAGGGCATCAACGAAGCTTTGGCCACGACCCTCGCGGCTTGTGGCGATGTCAACCGCAATGTCATGGCCCCGCCCACTCCGGCGATGGACTCAGTTGTCGAACACGTTCAAGCTGATGCCCGACGGGTTTCGGACGCGCTGCTTCCGCAGACGCCGGCTTACCATCAAATTTGGGTGGAAGGTCAAACTCTCAATCTGGACGATGCGGCTGCCAAAGACTTCGTCGACCCGCTTTACGGAAAAGTTTATCTTCCGCGCAAATTTAAGGCGGCTTTTGCCATCCCTCCCCTGAATGATGTCGATGTTTTTACCAACTGCTTGGGATTTGTCGCGATTATCGAGAGGGGAGAATTGCTTGGCTACAATTTGCTCGTCGGTGGCGGCTTGGGGATGAGCCACGGGAACATCCAAACCTACCCTCGGCTTGCTGACGTTATCGGCTTCCTGCCGCCCAAACATCTGATCAAGGTTGCGCAGGCGGTGCTGACCGTCCACCGGGATTTTGGTGATCGAACGAACCGCAAACACGCCCGGCTCAAATACGTTTTGGAGGAAAAAGGAGTCGCCTGGTTCCGTGGGGAATTGCGCGAACGGCTTGGTTTTGACTTGGAACCAGCCCGGCCTTTTGAGTTCACGCGCCAAGGCGACCTCTTTGGCTGGCATCAGCAGGCCGATGGCCGCCACTTCCTTGGCTTGTACGTGGAAGCCGGCCGCGTCAAAGACACGGAAACCATCCGGCTCAAATCTGCATTACGGCAGATCACCACCGAATATCGCCTGGAAATCCGGCTCACCCCCTCGCAGAATCTTCTGCTGATCAATGTCCCCTCCAGTGCCCGCGAAGGTATTAACGCGATCCTGGCGGAAAATGGGATCACCCTGAACCATCAAGCCTCCCTCATTCGCCAAACCTCCATGGCCTGCCCTTCGATGCCGACCTGCGGCTTGGGGCTCGCGGAATCGGAGCGGGCACTGCCGGATATTTTGAACCGGGTCGAGCAGGAATTGGCCGCAGCCGGGATCCCGGATGAGGAAATCATCGTCCGCATCACGGGCTGCCCCAATGGCTGCGCCCGATCCATGATGTCCGAAATCGGCTTTGTCGGTCGCGCCCCCAACAAATATCAGTTGTATCTGGGTGGCAATCAATCCAGCACCCGGCTGAACCGCCTCTACAAAGAGAGTGTCAAACTGGAGGACATCGACGCCGAGTTGCGCACCTTGTTCACACGCTTTGCCAAAGAACGCACCAGCGCTGAACGCTTCGGGGATTTTTGCAATCGAGTCGTTTTGCCGGAATTGGAGGCATCGCATTCCGTCGCCCCTGCCGCAAATCCCGCCTGACCTCATTGAGCACCGAATCCATCAACGCGCCGGAACTATCCGGCATCGGACTACCGCCCCTGACCCCGGCCGAGGTCGCAGAATTGGACCAGCGTTTTCAAAGCCAATCCACGACCGAAATCCTGACTTGGGCATGGAACTATTTCGGCAACCGGGCAGCCATTGGCACAAGCTTTCAAGGCGCCGGACTCGTGATGCTGCATCTCGCCCGCGAGGCGGGGCTGCCTTTTCCCACCTTCACTCTGGATACCGGCTTGTTGTTTCCGGAAACCCTGGCAGTGAAGCAGCGGTTGGAGGAGTTTCTATGCATAAAGATCGAAGCCTTGCTGCCTGACCTCACCGTCGCGGAACAGACCGAAGCCATGGGCCCGGATCTTTGGTTGAGGGACCCGGATCTTTGTTGCACGGTACGCAAGGTCATGCCGCTCCAACGCCGCCTGGCGGATTTGGACGCCTGGATCACCGGCCTCCGACGTGAACAATCCAGCACCCGGGCAAATGTCGGGATCATTGAACTTTACACTCTGGAGGGACACCCCGTTTCCCGGGATATTGTCAAATTGAACCCGATGGCCAATTGGACCCGCACCGCCATCTGGGATTATATCCGCCAGCATGGAATTCCTTATAATCCCCTGCATGACCAGGGTTATCGCTCCATCGGCTGCCAACCCTGCACCCACCGTACCGCCGTCGGCGATAACGAGCGGGCGGGGCGTTGGACCGGCTTCAGCAAGGTGGAATGCGGCATTCATACCTTCATGTCCAAAAAGACCAATTTCGAAATTTGAACCGGCCGAAAACCGATTTGAAGCAACTTAAATAGCAGCATGGACTACCTATCAAAACTGGAAAACCAGAGCATCTACATCCTGCGGGAAGCCTTTAACAAATTTGAAAACCTCGCGATGCTCTGGAGCATCGGCAAGGATTCCACCGTCCTACTGTGGCTGGCACGCAAAGCTTTTCTCGGTCATGTGCCTTTCCCGCTGGTGCATGTGGATACCACTTACAAGATCGCCTCCATGATTGAGTATCGCGACCGTTTGGTCAAAGAGTGGAATTTGCAACTGGTTGTGGGCAAAAATGCGCCGGTACTCGCGAGTGGTGTCACTTATCCCAATGGCAAGGCCACGCGCGTGGAATGCTGTGGAACCCTTAAAAAAGACGGCCTGAAGCAGGTGCTGGATGAACATCACTTCACCGGGGTCATCGTCGGAGTGCGTCGGGACGAGGAACCGACGCGGGCCAAGGAACGTTATTTCAGCCCGCGGGACAAGAACATGGAGTGGAATGTGGCGGACCAACCGCCGGAGTTGTGGGACCAATTCAAGACAGACTATGAAAAGGGTACCCACATCCGCATCCATCCCCTCCTGCACTGGACGGAACTCAATATTTGGGAATACATCCACCGCGAAAACATCCCCGTGATTCCGCTGTATTTTGCGAATGAAAAAGGCGAGCGCTATCGCAGCCTTGGTTGTGCTCCCTGCACCTTTCCCATTAAATCCCAAGCCAGGACGGTGCCGGAAATTATCACGGAATTGCGTGGCACCAAAACCTCCGAGCGCTCCGGCCGCGCCCAGGATAAGGAGAGCGAAGACGCCTTCGAGAAGCTCCGCCGCGACGGTTACATGTAAGCCCAACGCCAACCGCTGCACCAAATTTTCTTATGACCCTGACCGCCACACCCACCGAACAACTCAAAATCGTGATTGTCGGCCATGTGGACCACGGCAAGTCCACTTTCGTGGGCCGCCTGATCCATGACACCGGCTCGCTGCCCGAAGGCAAGCTGGAACAGTTACAGCAAGTTGCCGAGCGCCGCGGAGTGCCCTTTGAATGGGCCAATCTCATGGACGCCCTCCAATCCGAGCGCGACCAGAATATCACGATTGACACCACGCAAATCTGGTTCCAGACCGCGAAGCGCCAATACGTCATCATCGACGCGCCGGGCCACAAGGAATTCCTCAAGAACATGATCACCGGGGCGGCCAGCGCGGAAGCCGCCCTGCTGTTGATCGATGCGAACGAAGGGATCCAAGAACAGTCCCGCCGGCACGGCTATTTGTTGAATATGCTCGGGATCCGCCAGATTGCGGTGCTGGTGAACAAAATGGATTTGCAAGGCTACAGTCAGGAGCGCTTTGCGGCGATCGAACGGGACTACCGGGCCTTCCTGAAAACGATCGACGTCGAGCCCAAACTCTTCATACCGATTGCCGCCAAACACGGTGACAACATTGCCTCCCTCAGTCCGAATATGCCTTGGTGGACGGGACCAACGGTGTTGGCCGCCCTTGACCAGTTTCACGTCGGACAACCGCCCGAACACCAACCCCTGCGCTTCCCCATTCAGGACGTTTACCGCTTTGACGATCGCCGAATCCTGGCCGGCCGGGTGGAAGCCGGCGTTCTGCGGGTGGGTGACCGTCTCGTGTTCTGCCCGGGCAACAAGTCCAGCACGGTAAAGACCATTGAACGCTGGCACGCCCCGGCCACCGATCGCGCGGGAGCTGGGGAGTCCATCGGCATTACCCTCACCGAACAGGTCTTTGTGGAGCGGGGTGCCGTGGCGGCCTTGGAATCCGCGGCCCCGTATGAACTGAAACAGTTCCAAGCCCGTTTGTTCTGGCTGGGCCATGCCCCATTCGCCCAAGGTCGCCTCTACAAGCTCAAACTGGCCACCCAGGAAATCGAAGTCGAATTGGCCGCCATCCACCGCGTCATCGACGCCGCCACACTCGAAACGGTCGCCCGGCCAAATCCCACCAGCGTGGCCCGCCATGAAGTCGCGGAAATCACCCTCCGGACCCGCCGACCAGTCGCCTTTGATACCCACGCTGAAGTCGCCGCCACGGGACGCTTTGTCATTGTCGACGGATTTGAAGTGGCCGGTGGCGGCATCGTCGCCCCGGGAAAATACCCCCGCCGCTCCTCCGAAGGGCATCCGAAGAGCGACAATCTTTATTGGAGCTTCGGCAAAGTCACCGCCAAACAGCGTTCGGCGCGCAATGGTCATCCGGGCTGCGTTATCTGGCTGACCGGCCTTTCGGGCTCCGGCAAGTCCACGCTCGCCACTGAATTGGAGCGGGAGCTCTTCAACGCCGGCCGGCAAGCATACACGCTTGATGGTGATAACATCCGCCACGGGTTGTGCGCGGATCTGGCTTTCTCCCCCGAGGACCGCAAGGAAAACATCCGCCGGGTGGGTGAAGTCGCCAAACTATTCGCCGAGGCGGGCGTCATTTGCATCACCGCCTTCATCTCCCCCTACCGCGCGGATCGGGAACTGGTGCGTCGCCTCTTTGATCAGGCCGGCGGCAAGTTCATCGAAGTTTACGTCAATGCGCCGCTGGCCGTTTGTGAACAACGTGA
Source organism: uncultured Pedosphaera sp. (assembly GCA_903918755.1). Lineage (GTDB taxonomy): Bacteria > Verrucomicrobiota > Verrucomicrobiia > Limisphaerales > Pedosphaeraceae > CAIXFN01. Next base: position 17,109 of record CAIXFN010000014.1, on the reverse strand, counting down.
TCCCAAGGGCCTGTATGCCAAAGCCCGGGCGAATCAAATCCAGGAATTCACGGGAATCAGCGCCCCCTATGAAGTGCCGGAAAATCCCGAACTCATCTTGCCCACCGATCAACTAACCCCAACGGAGGCGGTGGCCCGCATCATGGATTATCTCCATGTCCGGGATGAGGACACGGACATCTCGATCTAGTTTCACCGGGCGCGATTACGGCTGCAAACGTCCGTCACTTTATCCAAAAAAAGCGGCGCGAATTAATTCGCGCCGCTTCTGCTTAACAAGTCGTCCTGGAGGGATCCGGATGATCTAAATGACTTAAGGCGTGTAACCTTCTTCGCCGTGTTCCGCCAGGTCGAGTCCCGCAGTTTCAACTTCTTCGCTCGGCCGCAGTCCCACGACCGCCTTCACGATGAACGCGATTACAATGGTGCCCGCGATCGACAAAGCGAGCGTCAAGGCCATGGCTTTCAATTGCTCGAGCCAGAGCATGTGATCGGTGACGATCTTGGCGAGGCCGTTTTGCGTGGCCGCATTGGCCAGATCGAGTTTGCCGCCAACGTCAGCGAGATTGTTCTTCAAATTGCCATTGGCATCGCCCGTGGCCAGAATCCCGGTCAGGAATGCCCCCATGGTGCCACCGACTGCATGCACGCCGAAAGTATCCAACGCGTCGTCGTAACCCAGCATGGCTTTCAATTTCCAGACCGCGAAGAACGGCACCAAACCGGCAGCGATACCGATCAAGACCGCGCCATTGGCGGTCACAAAACCGCAAGCGGGCGTAATGACCACGAGACCGGCCACCGCACCGGAACAGAAACCAAGCACGCTCGGCTTGCCCCGCAGCAGCCATTCCGCGACTCCCCAGACAAAACAGGCCACCGCGGTTGCCAGCGTGGTGGTCGTGAATGCGTTGGCGGCAATCACATCCGCGGCAACGGCACTGCCGGCGTTGAATCCGTACCAACCCACCCAGAGCATGCCAGTACCGACCATGCACAACACCATGCTGTGCGGCGTCATGGGTTCCTTCCCGAAGCCCAGCCGCTTGCCGAGGATCAGGCACAGAATCAGCGCGGACCAACCGGAAGACATGTGCACCACCGTCCCACCAGCGAAATCAATCGCCTTGATGGAGGCCTTGGGATTCCACACCCCGTTCATCAGACCATCAATCCCCCAAACCATGTGGGCCAACGGAAAGTAAACCACGAACATCCAGAGCGTCACGAACAGCAAAATCGCCGAAAATTTCATCCGTTCCGCGATCGCGCCGATGATGAGTGCCGGGGTGATGATGGCGAACATCAACTGATACATTGAGTAAATATTGTGGGAAACCCAATAGCTGTAATCGGTATTGGGAGTTGAATCCACGCCCGCAAGGAACTTCCAATCCAACGAACCCAGGATACCGTTGGTCCCCCGATGAAACGCCAGGCTATAACCGCACAGCCACCAAAGAATCGAGACCAGACCGGCGATGCCCAGGCACTGCGCCAACACCGAGAGCACATTCTTCTTGCGAACCAAACCGCCGTAAAACAGCGCCAGACCGGGAAGCGTCATGAACAGCACCAGCGCGGTGCAGATCATCTGGAAGGCGTTATGACCGGGGCCGGGAACTCCGTCCAGTTTCGATTTGACCTTAGCATCAGCCGCATCAGAACCGCGGCCCACATTGTTGAGGTAGGCTTCCAAATCCGCCAGCCTTTGTTCCACATTTGGGTCGGCCTTGGTGGTTACCGCGGCGGGCGCGGCGGCGGCGATGTTGGTGGCGGTTTGGCTGAACGCTCGCGGGAGGGCGGCTCCGAACAAGAGGGCCGCTGTCAGGCAGGAAATTTGCAATAATCTATTCATTGATCCGGACTGTAGGTTGAGTTGCTTGGTTGAAGGATAAACTTTCAAATCACACTGCTTTGTCGCCTTTTTCCTCGGTCCGAATGCGGATGGCTTCCTCCACATTGGACACAAAGATTTTTCCATCGCCGATCTTGCCCGTTTTGGCTGACTTCATGATTGCCGCGACAGCCGTTTCCGCCTGGGCATCCGTGACGACCAATTCCAATTTGATCTTGGGGAGGAAATCCACGGTGTATTCACTGCCGCGATAGATCTCGGTATGCCCCTTCTGCCGGCCAAAGCCCTTGACCTCACTCACCGTCATGCCTTCGATGCCGATTTCCCCGAGCGCATCCTTCACTTCTTCCAATTTGAAAGGTTTAATAATAGCTTCAATTTTTTTCATAAGGATTGATCGATTGACTGCAAAGCAACCGTGGTGCCAGCTTCCCGTCCAGGGTGGCGGCAATCAACACATTACCCTTAGTATCAACATGTTGTAAAATGTTAAACAAGTTCATTCACATTGTGAAAATGATTCACACTGCGTTGAAATGATCGCACTGCAAAGAATTAGCCATTTGAAGTGCGTGGTTGATCAGGGTGAGGAATTACCACTGACGCAACTTCTTACTTCACTTGTGCTTAAAGTGGAGCATGAAAAACAGGAAAATGGCAATTTGAAGCACAATGAAGCCGATGATGATCGGCAGCATGCGGAAACGTGATTTCCAAATTTGCGGCGCCTGGAGATGGCCGGCGCGATTCGTCATTTCCACCGTCTCGTAATTTTCCAACTCATTGCGCATGGCGATCGCGGATTGATAACGCCGTTTGGGGTCCCGCTCCATGCTGTGCAAGATGATTTCCTCCATTACCGGCGTCAGCTTGGGATTGTGTTTGCGAGGGGCCACCGGATCGCCAGTGACGCGGGCGTTCATAATGACGTAAGGACTGTCCCCACCGAAGGGCGGTTCCCCCGTGGTCATCTCGTACAAAATCGCGCCAAGACTGTAGATGTCGGTTCGTTCATCCCCGCGACTGCCCTTGACTTGCTCGGGCGCCATGTAATCCGGGGTACCCATAGCCGGACTGAACCCCACAAAGGTCAATCGGCGGGCGTTGGTAGCCCGGGCAATGCCGAAATCCATGATCCGAATCGTGCCATCATTGCACAGCATGATGTTTTGGGGCTTTAAATCCCGATGCACCACGCCGTTGTCATGCAGGTAGCCGAGCGCCGTGCAAATGCGACTGGAGATTTTCACCACATCGGGTTCCGGCAACGGGCTGACGCTTTTCAACAACTCGCTGAGCGTCTGCCCGTCCAAATACTCCATAACGAGGTAGGGTCGGCTCTTCTTTTCAACCGCTACCATTTTCAGGATATAAGGGTGGTCGAGGCGAAGACCGATTTCCTCCTCCCGCTTGAACCGCTCAAAGCCGGCCGCATCACTTTCAATTTGCAGCAGTGGAATCTTGATGGCCACCGACCCGGCGCTCTGCCGATCATTGGCCTTATAAAGCGAGGCCATCCCGCTCTTCGCGATGACATCTGTGATTTCGAACCGCTCATCCAGCAAACTTCCCACCGCGATGTCCTTCCCCGCCGTCCGCCCGGGGGTGGCACCGGCACCGGCCGGCGTCGTCCGATGATCGACATCCCAAACTTGCACAATCTGGACCGTGACGTTGTCACCCGCCTGCCGTTTTTCCGCCAAGGCGATCAGCCGCTTGCAGGCCTCCCCGGGATGGAATTTGACCACGATTTCGCAAATTTCATCATCCAATACCCAACCGTACAAGCCGTCAGAGCATTGCAAGACAATGTCGCCCTGCTGGAGACTCTCGGTGATGATGTCGTAGTGGCACATGGGTTCGGAACCGACACTGCGGGTCAGAATCGAGCGATGCGGACTCGTCATGGCATTACGTTCCAGCAGCAGGCCCAACTTCACCTGCAGGGCGGTGTAGGAATGATCCGTGGTCAGCCGTTTGATCTTACCGGCCCGGATCAGATAGGCACGGGAGTCACCGACATGGGCCACGGTCACCTTATCGTGGCGAAAAATGGCGGTAAGCAGGGTGGTGGACATCCGTGTTTTTCCATGTTGGGCCGCCTGAAAAATCTTTGCGGAGGCATCGTCGAAGATCTGACGGACGACATCCGTGAGGGTGGTTTCGGGCTTGGTTTGTTTAAAGATGCTCAGTGCCGTTTCGGCCGCCATCCGGCTCGCCACTTCGCCATTGCCCTCTCCCCCGACGCCATCCGCCAGAATGGCGATACTGCCCAGCGACTGGAGCAACTGAAAATCATCCGGACCCCAGAACTCAATGTAGTCCTCGTTGTGGTCACGGACGACTCCCACGCTGGAGAGTTGAAAACATTTCACTTTCATGCGCGCACGATAGGTAAAGAAGCTGATGAACGGAAGTCCTGAATGGCCGCAGCCCGGCCACTGGAGGGAGGAAAGAAAACCCGGCCGCCCGCTGAAACAACGGACGGCCGGGTTGCGAGAAACAGTTAACTCAGCTGACCGCGGGTTTCTGGGTGAGGATCATCTCCTTGCCCAGTTTCGAACTGCGGGACTTGAAGTAGATAAGACCATAAATACCCCAGGCCGCCGCCACACCGAGGGCGATATAAGGTTCCTTCCAGCTCATGCCGCTGACCGTGAACGGACCAACCAGGTAGAACAACATGCAGGCCAGATTGGCGATCAAACCGAATACGGGAACCACCACGTGTTTGAAACCGTGGAAGGTGTGATGTTCACGGAAGGCAACAATCGCGATGATACAGGTGATCATATACAGCAGGAAAGTGCCGAAATTGCTGATCAGCGTAATGATGACCAGGGTGTTCGGCAGCTTGGCGTAGGTTTCCGGCGCGAAGATGCCGAAACTGTACCAAATGCTGTGTGCATATTTGGCTTCCAACGCCGCCGGGGAGGTACCGCCGAGGTAGATCACCACGGTCGCAATACCGAGCACAGCAGAGATGATGGCCAGCGTCCAAATCGCCCGGTGGGGGGAGAGGGTTTTGCCGTGGACCAAACCAAAGTGCGAAGGAACTTCCTCGTCGCGGCCCATGGCGTAAGTCACCCGGGCACCCGTGCTGAGGCAGGAGAGGGTCGTGCCGATCAACGCGAGGAAGACCGTGAAGGCCTGCACCAGCATGAAGGCCTTGCCAGCCGCGTAACTGCCAAACAACCAGGAACCCGTCAGCACCATCATGTCACCCAAAGGTGCGCCGGAGGCAGCGGCATTTGGCAGGGTGTAACCGTTGTGCAGGAGGTAGTTGGCGGCGAAATATTCGAATAGATAGCAAACCAACCCTTGAATACCGAGGGAGAGCAGCACAGCGCGGGGAACGTCGCGTTTGGCATTCCGGGCTTCCTCACCCATCGCGGTTACCGATTCAAAACCCACGAGGATCAGAATCGCAATGCAAGCCTGAATGAAAAGGTAGCTGATGCCGTGCGGCTTGATGACCGAGGGGCCATCCGCATGGAAGTTAAACGTTTGGGGGTCCTTGGCATCGCCCGCCTTGCCGGTAACGGCTTCGTCGGCCTTGTAGCTCACCGTGAACGGTTCAGGAATCGCCTTGCCATCCTTGTCGAGCGTCAATTTGCCGGCGGCGTCCTTCTTCAGCACAGGATACGGATCACCTTCCGCAAAGCTCGTGGGAAGGGGAATGTCCTTGTTGGTCAAATCTTCCTTGGCGACCGTGCGATCCTGCGTCTTGAAAACAGGCTTGCCCTTGTCGTCCACTTTGGGCGAACCATCCGCAAAGGTGTCCTGAACGGGCTTGCCCTTGTCGTCATTCACCACGGTGCTATCGACCTGATAGGTAATAGCGGTGCCGCCGGAAAGATGCCAACCCACGGAATCCTGCGGATGCTGGAGGCGATAGGCGATGGCGATGCAAGAGAAGACCACGAGCGCCAGGATTTGAATGGCGTTGATGGCCATGTTCACGCCGGTCGTGCCGGTCACGCCACGGTAGGCGATGTAAGCCACGCCCAGGGCGAACACAATACAGAACAGAAACATGAACAGCGGGCTATTGTAAGTACCGCTAAAAGTATCGGGAAAGAACTGGTTGAGCAGGTAACCGGAGAGAATCGCCGTTACGCCAACCATGCAACCCGGATAGACCCAATAGTACAAATGACTCGCCCATCCAGTGAAAAACTTCGCGACGCGCGCAAATTTGTAGGCATGGGTCTTCGCCAGAAAGGCCTGCTCGGCATACAAGTACGAGGAACCGGCCCCGGGATAAATCTTGGAGAGTTCCGCATAACTCACCGCGGTGGCAAAACAGAGCAGGAGCGCGAGTAAGATACCGCCCCACATCGCCGCGCCGGCCATGGGTGCGCCGTAGAGCGACTGGATTTGGAAGGTCAACCATAGGAACGCCCCGGGCGCGATCAGCGCCATGGCATTAATGGTCAAGCCCGTCAGCCCGAGCGTGCCCGTGGTCGCGGGTTTTCCCCCGCTTGGCACCGATGATTCTTGTTTAGTCATATTTTTTGTTGGATCGTCTTAGCTGTTGGTTTGTGTGCTGGTTGTTAGCCGGTTACTACAAGGCCAAATCCCCGCGTTCCTCGGTACGAATTCGCACGGCACCTTCGACCGGGGAAACAAAGACCTTGCCGTCCCCGATTTTTCCGGTCCGCGCGGATTTGACAATGGCGTCGACCGCGGGAGCGGCCTGGTCGTCGGCGACGATGATGTCGATTCTGATTTTCGGCAGGAAATCCACCGTGTATTCACTGCCCCGGTAGATTTCCGTATGCCCTTTCTGCCGGCCAAAACCTTTGACCTCGGTGACTGTCATCCCTTCAATGCCGATTTCACCCAGGGCATCCTTCACCTCTTCGAGTTTGAAGGGCTTGATGATTGCTTCGATTCGCTTCATATGGTCGTTACTGGCGCCGCCGCCCGGCCATTCGATTGGTGCCACGTTGAAGCCCTCGCGGACTCCCGCCCGCCAAGTTTCATTGCGCTTATTTCAACCTAACGCACCAATCTGAATGTGGCTGGGGAGACCCGTAGCAGGGGTAGTGCCAAGATTGAAGAAGACCGCCTTAACGATTGAAGTCCAATGATTTAGCCTGCAATGGCCGAATCAGATTACGCCCAACAGCGCTGCGGTGCTGTTTTGTTTTATACAGCCCGCCAGATTTCCCACAATCCCCTAGCCGTGAATGAGCAACTCGATATTATCCGGCAGATCCTTGGCCACTTCCGTGACAATATTGCCCTTCAACAAAGAAGCCAGCGTCTGGCGTTGCGATGCTCCCAGAATCAAAATATCGATGCCCAACGTGGCGGAAAGATCGAGAATGGACACGGCGGGATTATCGCTCACGGAATAGACAGGGATGACCTGGACATCCAAATCCCGGGCCAACTCCAGCATGCCGTACATGATTTCGGCCGCTTTCCGATCCTCCTGCCAGCGCGGCCGTTCGGTTCCTGATGTCGCGCCCCCCGGCACCGCCACCGCCACTTCCTTGACATACAAGACATACAACGGCCCCTTGCGCAGCCGCGCTTCCTCCAGGGCAAAGCGCAACACGCGGGTAATCCCGCGGGCGGCAACCATGATGGACTGCTCGCTCTTGAGATTGATCCGCAAGCTTTCCCAGCGTTCCGGCACGACGGCTTCCGCCAATTCACGTTTCAAGGTGATGGTTTGCAAGCCGGCCCGCTTCATGGAATACGCGCGGAGGGCAAAGCCAATCCCGACCACAAACACCGCGAAAAACAACGCCGCCGGCTTCGTCTTGGCAATGGTGACCTCCACCGCGCACAACATGAGGAAGGTGACTCCCATCACGCTCCGTTCGTACCAATTCAAGCCAAGCTTTTTGTTATACCAACAAGAGCCGAGATTGACGGCGATCGCCCCGACCACCCCAATGGCGTACATATCCGCCAGGGAATCCAGGTCATCGGTCACCAAGGTCAGCAAAAAGGGCAGCCCCACGGCGATGACCAGGGGAGCCCAAGGCACGCCGTGCTTATTGAGGCGCGTGAAGGATTTGGGCATCTCGCCGTCCCGGGCAAGCATGTAACCGAGACCGATCATGGCGCCCATGGCGGTGTTCACCGCGCTCAACAGAAGCAAGCCCACCACGATGCCGATAAATTTACCGAGATGGTCGCCAAATTGCGCGCCGGTCCAGCCAAACAAATGCAGGTGATGACTGTCCCAGGTCAGTTGGCCGTAATATTCGCCCAAATAGTTTAGGATAGTCTCATGCCGCTTATCGATGGTAGCCCCCAATTTGCGAGGGAGAGAAAGCATCGCCCACCCGAGCAGCGCGGTGCCAACCACGACTTCGAAAGCGACCGGAAGGATCGCCTTCCGAGCGGTCTTGGCCACGCTGGGTTTCGACAGTTCGCAGCCAGGATCCAGCTTCAAGACCCCGGTCAGATTGGCCACGGCTTCCACGCCGCTCAAGGCGAGGATGACGCCAACGAACGCCACCCAGTTGGTTTTGGAAAAGAACTGCCGTTCGTGAGACAGATTTGCGAGCGTCAAATGAGGCAGGCTCAGGCCAATGATCAGAAAAACGACGAACACCATGGGAACAGCGAGAGTCACGGCCAGGCTGCCGCTGTGCTTCGGACCGAAATAATTGATGGCACCCATCAGGATCAAAAGCGCCAAGGTGGCTATTTTTACGTATTCGTGAGGTACCTGCAAATAAAGCATGCCATCCCAACCGCTCAGGGCCGCGGTCACAATGAAATCGGCCATCAACAAGAGGGAACCAAGGACGGCCAGCACCCGGCTCATATCCCGGGCCGCGGAATAAACGCCGCCGCCGTCCGGGAAGTGTTTGCAAACGATCACGTAATTGTAACCGACCAAACCAGTGAAAGCGCACACTGCGAGGATGATGGGGAAAGAAGAGAATTGGGCCGCGACGAAGGCGAACCCGATGACATAGGCTTTGCTCGTCCCCCAATCACCGTACAGGAGTGCGGCAGCCCGTCCCCATCCGACATTGCGCGGCCGATGGCCCTCAAGTTGGCTCATAGGGCAGGCAGGCGGGCAATGAACATTGAGAGGCTTGGCGCGGGCAACCGATTCCGCATTCCTGGAAAGAATCTTTTATTTTTCAAACCGGGCGCGAATTAGACGGCAATCGAGCGGATTCGTCAACCTTCGTATGGGCAACCAGCAAAATCCCTCGCGAAAGTGCGCGCGGGCCGAGTTGACCCGGATCGCGGAAGAGCTGCCTTTGGGTGCAAGAGAGAAAATGGTCGGAGCGACAGGATTTGAACCTGCGACGTCTTGGTCCCAAACCAAGTGCTCTACCAGGCTGAGCTACGCTCCGATCAGTTCCGCTTCATCATCGCCGATTCGAGCGGCTAAGCAATGCCTAATTTGCGCGCCAACGAGTTTTCCGCCACCCGGCCGGCACCGGGGAGCCAGGTCCAACGGCGGATTCCGCCAGTGGAATTGGCCCTCCGGCCCGGCATTTCCGCCATTACCACAACCCGGGTCATGCGGCCTCCCGCATCAGTGGGGTGCTGCGCCGGTGAACTTCCTGCTGCCGCCGTCCCTGGCGCCGGGCAGCCCGGATTTTCTCGGCGAACAGTTCAGGGAAGAACAGGATTGGCAACTCCGTCCCCCAGGCGAGTGCCGCCGCGTCATTGGCGGCCTGCCGCAATCCGCTGTTGAGGACCGGGTCCGCCAGGGTGGCAATGGCTTCCTGGAGCAACCGCTCCTGGAGCCGGTCGAACCGGGTCGCCTGCACCGCCCGAAAATTCAGGGTGGGCACTTCAAATCCGATCTCGGGTGCGAACCGGGCCGGCACTGCTTTACTAGTGGTTTTCATATCTGCTTGCTTGCTTTCATCTTCTGGTTTGATTTCAGCGCCCCCCAACGAGGACGCCAGTTAAACAAAAAACCCGCGATTGACTGGCAATCGCGGGTTTTTGGAAAATTCCTGGGTGAATTGTTTAGAATCCCCCTCCCCCGCGCCTGCCGGAACCGGAACAACGATGCCAGAAGCAAAGCATTGATCCGGCGACCGTAACGGCCGACAGACTTTGCGATTGGCAATTCGAAATCAGGTTTTTCACGACGCCGGACAATAGCACGCGGAGGGTGGAGGCGTCAAATGTTTCCTTTTCGCGTGCGCAGGGCGCAGCGGAAGACCACCGGAGGGCGCTGGGACGCGAACGCGCAAGGGCGAAAGTGAGGAATCATTCAACGACCAACGCAAACTTGCTTCCGGACTTGTGGAAGGAACGCAAAATGCTATGTTATCAAACGTGAGTAGCGTTACCAGCGACGAACGAAAGCAGCTGCGCATGATTCCCTGCGCAAGCTGTAATGCCCGGGCCTTTGTTTCCGGTGACCTCCCCCCCCTGAGCACGGTCCTGTGTTCCAAATGCAACCAGCCGATCATGATTCCCATGCGGTTGCGTCAATTTGAGTTGCGCGCCGTCATAGCCTCCGGGGGAATGGGAACAGTTTATCGATCCTACGATCTGGCCCTGGAGCGAGAAGTGGCCCTGAAGGTCATGAAGGCGGAAATGGCAGCGGAACCGATGGCGTTGGAAAGCTTTTACCGGGAAGCGCGCGCGTGCGCTTCGTTGAACCATACCAACATCATCCATATATATACTTTTGACGAGCAGGATGGGCAGAAGTACCTCGTCATGGAACTGGCCGACCGGGGCAGTCTGGACAGCCGGATTGATACCCAGAAGCGGTTACCGGAACTGGATGTGCTGGATGTGGGGGAGAAGGTGGCGTCCGCACTCAACCTGGCGCTCAAGCATGGCTTCCTGCACCGGGATATCAAACCGGGCAACATTCTCTTCAATGCGGATAATGAGCCCAAATTGATTGATTTTGGGCTGGCCCGCAAAGCGGAGGCAGAACATAACCCGGAGGAAGGGATCTGGGGCACGCCGTACTACGTGGCTCCGGAAAAGATCAAACGGGAAGCAGAGACCTTCCTGTCCGACCTATACAGCCTGGGGGGAACGTTGTACCACGCCCTGACCGGCCACGTGCCGTTTGAGGCAGACACGGCGGAGGAAGTGGTCTATGCCCATGTGCACACTCCCCTGACGCCACCCAATGAGGTGGTTCCGGAAATCAGCCAAGCGTGCAGTGACGCCCTGGTGAGGGCGATGGCGAAGGAGCCGGCGGAGCGCTTTCAGACCTACGACGAATTCATCATGGCACTGACGCTCGCACGGAGCGCACTGCTCATCCGCCAGTCCACGGAGGCGGGGGCAGGGACGGAGGGCGAAGCACTGGATGAGCAGGTCGCCCTGCCCGCCGCCAAAACTGGCAAAGCCAGTTGGTGGCGGCGCTGATCCGGAGCCGAGCGGCTACTTGTCGCCAGCGGGCTTGGCCTCAGTGGTTTTGGCGGCAGCTTTTTTCCCGGCTTTTTTCGGAGCGGCCTCACCGCGAAAATAAAGGCTCTTCAAATTCATCTTGCCGTCTTCGGACTTGAGCCAAGAGCCAGTGACGTGTTCCCCGACGGTGCCGTCTTCGAGCGTGGCAGGTTTTTCATCCCCCTTGACCCCTTTCAAGATCCTGGTCTCCGAGGTCATCTGAAAAACGCGTTTGTCCTTATCATCCAGCGTGATGGTCTTGGCCTGTTTGTCAATGGCGGCCAGTTTGCCGCTGAAATTCGTGGCCTTGCCCGCCTTGGCAGGTTTGGCCGCCTTGGCGGTCGGGTCGGTGGCGGCGGCTTTCTTGGTCTTGGCGTGGCTTTTGGCTTTCGGCTTGGCGATACTGTTCGTGCCGGTGGCCGGAGCGTTGGTGCTGGCAGCGAGGAGGGTGGCATCCTGAGCCGAGGCCCCCACGGGCACGCCCAGAACGATCGCCGCCAAAAGGCCGGCGAGCGTCATTTTTCCGATGGCTTTAATCATAAAGAGCAATATTCAAATGGTTTTACCGTATGTAAATGCCAGATATTGACGCCAAGCCGCACGCTGCCGCAAGTTCTTTTTGCCCCACTGCCCAAGCGGAGGAACGTGATGGACAGACGCCGCAAGCGGCCCATTTGTGGCAAGAATAATTGAGTTCCGGATTGGTGGAATGATGATAACCAGTGATCCAACCCAACCCGCGTCAGCCTCGCCTATCCCAGAACGCTGTCCCGCCCAAAAACACCCATCCGATCACGCCCATCCACGGATATATACGTAGATTCCGGGTATCATCTTTCAAAAATCAGCAAAACGGGTGAAATTTTTTCAAATCCCGCCCCGGGGATGACGGGATCAGTCACGCCGGGATGACAAAAATGTCATCAGACCGCGATTGCCATGGCCGGGGCAATCGACAATTATCCCATCACCTATGAAACCCTTCCCGGGAACCATTCTGGGCCTATTGGCCGGCACCCTGCTCGGCCATGACGGCACTCTCCTCACTGCCACCGCCACCGCCGCTGATGCACCGGCGGGTAGCTACCATTTGCTCAAGGAAATCGCCGTGGGTGGCGAAGGCAATTGGGATTATCTTTCAGTCGATCCCGCCGGGCGGCGGCTGTACGTCAGCCATGGTTCCAAAGTGGTGGTGATCGATGTGGATCAGGACACCGTGGTGGGGGAAATCACCGACACACCGGGAGTGCACGGCATCGCCATCGCCCCGGAACTGGGCCTGGCCTTCACGAGCAATGGGCGGGAAAACAAGGCCAGCATCGTGGATCTGAAGACCCTGCAGACCAAATCCAAGGTGGCGACGGGCCAGAACCCCGACGCCATTTTATATGAACCGGGCCACCAAGAAGTTTACACATTTAATGGTCGCGGCAATTCCGCCACGGTGTTCAACGCCCAGACCGGCGAAGTGGTGGCGACCATCCCCCTCTCCGGCAAACCCGAGTTTGCCGCCGCCGACCCCGCTGCGGGACGGGTGTACTGCAATATTGAGGACAAAAACGAAATCCTGGCTCTGGACACCAAAACCCACACCGTGGTTGGGCATTGGCCCATTGCCCCGGGAGAGGAAGCATCCGGACTGGCCTTGGATGTGGCGCACCATCGCATCTTCATCGGCTGCCATAACAAATTGATGCCGATGATCGACTCGACCAATGGCAAGATCGTGGCGAGCGTGCCCATTGGTGGCGGCGTGGATGCCAACGCCTTCGATCCCGGGACCCAACTGGCCTTCAGCTCCAATGGCGACGAGGGGACAGTGACGGTGGCGCACGAGGACAGCCCGGAAAAGCTGACGGTGGTGCAAACCCTGAAAACTGAAAAGGGAGCGCGCACGATGACGCTGGATACCAAGACCCACAAGCTTTACCTGGCCAATCGCCCCCGCGCGGGTGGGGCGACGGCGGCCTTCAAGGTCCTGGTTTACGGACAATAGTCCGGACAATTCCGCGGTGGGGCGGTGCCCCGAGGGGCACCGCTTGGCGGTCGAGGGTTATTCACCCAGCGGGGCTTCCAGAATACCACGGGCGCGGTCGATTTCCTCCGCGTATTTTTCCAGGATCCTGGCCGTCACTTCGATCTGGTCCATGGCCTCCGGCCAATTCCTTTCTTCGATCGCCTCCCGCACGCCCGGCAGGGTTTTGACCCCATAACCCGTGTAGAAGCCGGGGGCGTAAATGGAGTGTTGGTACCACGGACGGCGGGGCAAGCCTTCCGAACGGAGCAGCAGTTGCTCCATTTTCATGAGGATGGAATCCAGTTGGGTGCGGACTTTCAGCACCGGGAATTCCGCTTCCCGACCGGTCAGATCTTTGGTGGCGGTGGCAAACAGGCGGGCACTTTCCTGCAATTTGGAAACCGCGTTTTGCAGCGGGGCAAAATTCAGGAACGGCACCGCTGCCTTCGGAGCGGGGGCCACGTAAACTTCCCGGGGATCGGCCGCCTGCTCGAAGGTCTTGTCCTGCAACAAACGATTCGTTTCCCGGGTCTCCTCCCGGAGTTCATCCGCCAACTTCGCCACCTCCCCCGCGTAACGGGTCACCGCTTCGGAAAAGGCACCGAAGTCCAAGGGCAATACATCGGCGTTGGCCAGGCGCAACACCACCCGACCCGCGGTTTGGGCGAGCGTGATGCCGTAATCAAACTCAGGATCGCAAAACCGGACAAAGTGGTCGTAGGAATCGAAAATGGAATGATAAGAACCGCCGCCGCCTTCGCCGCCATAACCCAGATTGAGGCTGGCGATTCCCAGATGTTGGAGGAAGGGACTGAAATCGGAACCGGAACCAAGGGCCTCCAAGTGCATTTCCGAATGATTGCGCAATTCGCGCCGTTCGGCGGTGCCGGCGTGCGCCAGTTCATGCGACCGCAGACGCTCCCGGACCGAGATCTGGCGTTCGGGATCGGTGACGTCCCGGGCGACTTCATTCATGAATTTCTCCAAAGTGTGCGAACCACCGGCATGCAGGAAGCCGCGTTCGTTGCTGTCGCTGTTCACATAGACGGCGCCGACTTCTTTGAGCAGTTCAGCGTGGGTCTCGGCCCATTCGGTGGAGCCCAGCAAGCCGGGTTCTTCGCCATCCCAGGTCGCGAAAACAATGGTGCGTTTGGGTTTCCAGCCTTGTTTGACCAGTTCGCCCAACCCGCGCGCTTCCTCTATCATCGCCACGGTGCCGCTCACCGGGTCGTCCGCCCCGCAAACCCAGGCGTCATAATGATTGCCGCGGATGATCCATTCATCGGGCCGTTCCGCGCCGCGCAATTTGGCGACGACGTCCCGGGCGGTGACCATCTTCCAGTCAAATTCCAGTTTGAGATGCACGGGGTTGGTCCCCGGCCCCAGATGGTAGGTCATGGGGAGCGAACCGCGCCATGCCTCCGGAGCGACGGGGCCTTCGAGAGCGCGCAGGAGAGGCAGCGCATCGGCCTGGGAAATCGGGAGCACGGGAATCTTGGTGAGAGTCGCGGCTTCGGCGAGCGGCACCCGCTGGGCATCTTTCGTGGCGCCGACCCCGGGGGTCAGCGGATCGCCCGGGAACAGAGGCATGTCGACCACGGAACCGCGTTGCGCGCCGTTTTCGTTGCGCCAAGCACCCTGGGGATAAGCGTCGCCCTGAAAAAAGCCGTCGTCGCGGGGATCCGAGTAGATGAGGCAGCCGATCGCACCATGCTCCGCGGCCACCTTGGGCTTGATGCCGCGCCAGGCCCCGCCATAACGGGCGATCACGATCCGGCCTTTGACATCAATCCCCCGCTCCGCCAGCAATTCATAATCCTTCGGCACCCCGTAGTTCACGTAAACGAGCCGACCCGTCACATCGCCGTCGATGGAATAGGCGTTGTAGGTGGGCAACTGTTCGGCGGTGAGTCCGGAAGTCGCGTCCTCGGCCAGCACCGGCTCCGCGAGGGTGGCGGTGAATGGCGACGCCCCGCCCATTTCCAGCAAACGTGTTTTGGGGGTGGGAAACAGCACTTCAAACTGCTCGATCTGGGTGTCGTAACCCCAGGATTTGAACAAGCCGGCGATGAATTCCGACATTTCGACCCCATACGGCGATCCAATGTGATGCGGATGCGCGGTGAGCTTCTTCATCCATTCGCGCAAATTCTCGCGTTTGAGGCCGGCATCAAATTGGCCCTCCAGGGTCCGCTCCTTGGTGACGCCTTCCGAGGTAAATCCGGAGAGGGGCGCCGAATTCGTGGCGGCGCCATGGGCGGCGCCAGGCAGAAATAGAACCGCCGTCGCCGACATGGCCAACCACAACCCCGTCATGCCACCAACGGTCCGCAAGAATGGATTCATAAATAATGGGTAATCGGAATCAAGGATCAGTGATCAAGAGTTCGAAGTTTGGTTGTTGGTCGTTGGTCATTGTCGATCATCCGCGGCCCGGTTGGCGGGTCAGCGACCGGCCCCCGGAGGGACTCCCGGCCAACTACCCGCCACCATAAACCAACCGTGACCGGACGCCAAACGGATTCGGTGGAATTGGCGGGGGATTGGGGACGGGAGGGGGGCACGCGGGAAACTGGATTAAGTTTGTGGGGGGCGATGGCCGGGTGTTTGCGAATGCGCCGACCGGCTGGAAGCCGGGGCTCCATGCCGGGCGGCCGGGCTGAAGTTGGAGTCAGAAACCTCCGGCAAAGCCGGAGGCTTGGCGAAGGTGGGGCGGCTCAAAGCCGCTGAGCCCTTCGGGCAATTCTTCCAACCCGTGGTTTCAAGCTAATGCCTTGGATTCGTCAACGATTTGTCGCCCGAAATGCCACACCAACGACATTTCGACGCTGAATACTGCCATCAGCACCCCTACCCGCAGGATCGAGCCCTTTGGCCCAAGGATACGGCAGTCTTCCCCCTTTCCCACAATCCCGTAACTGTCGAACTTCGTGAGTCCTCCAGCAGAGCTGGAGGATTTATTTGGTATTAAGTGTCCGAAAGGTGGACTTCGA
Source organism: uncultured Pedosphaera sp. (assembly GCA_903918755.1). Taxonomy (GTDB): domain Bacteria; phylum Verrucomicrobiota; class Verrucomicrobiia; order Limisphaerales; family Pedosphaeraceae; genus CAIXFN01. The sequence goes on along the minus strand of CAIXFN010000014.1, from coordinate 878 downwards.
CATTTGGGAAAGCAAGGTGAAGGCGACGGGACGTGAGATCGCGAGCGTTCCAAGCGGAGGCAGCGGGGCTCGGATTGCGCAAGGAAGCGGGATCCATACTGGTATTTTGGTGGGGGCGGCGCGGCGCTACCCAACTGCATGCTACAGGCGGAAAACCTGCCGGGTACGCGGAGGCCACGAGTCATTTATTCCGGCTCGGGCCATAGGGTGACGGAGCGCGGGCTTCAACTCGCTTCAGCGTCCGCCTGGCGAGGGCGCTGAAAAAGCCGGGCCCGCTTGGTCTTGGTGAGTTGAAGCGGCGTGAACGCCGCGCTCCACCGCTCGGCAATGGTGTAACCCGATTGCGCTGGTCGCAATAGGTGGGACAGTGAAATGGCGAACGCGCGTGATGGCACGGGAGACTGCAGCAAGTTGGTGAGGCCGGGACTTTGGGAACCCGCCTTAGCTGGCCGATCGGGTCGCGGAGCTCAGCCAGACGGGGTGCTTTCGGGATTGGTGTCTGGCGGTTCCAGGCGAACCAGATTGCCGACATCGCATCGGCGGATCGTGAAGGTGGGGGGTAGCGGCACGTACGGATCGCAGTTGTACACGGAGGGTAAGCGGTCGATGTCGGGGTAAGGGGCATGGAAGGAGGCTCCTGCTGCCGTGAATACTTCGTCCTTGGCAGCGGGGGCGGATTCCTTCGCTGCAAAGGTTTGGGGGCCAAGGGTTTCGGGATTATTTTGGAGTTTGGGCGGATCGGCGGCCCGCGCTTCGCTGGAAGCTCCGCGGGGCAGGCACGGGTCGACCTTCGCAGGAGAGCTATCGCAGTTGCGATTCCGTGCCTGGGCGGTGGTTTTGGCGACTTTTCGCTTGATGGTGGGGGGCGGGAGTTTGGG